>JACBYF010000003.1 GCA_013415235.1 Gemelliphila palaticanis | reverse complement strand
ATATATATATATATCGAATAATGGAGATTAATTTTTAAACTTATTAGCAATATTTTTATTGAAATTTTATGATATATACTATATAATTTAATTAATAAAGCAAATAAAAAATGTAAAATTACTTTATAAATTAAATATCAATATAGGAGGGCTTGCTTTGAAAAATCATAAAAAAACCCTGAAAAAAATAATGTCTGTTTTCATGGTGATGATGATTTTGCTAGTAAGTATTTTTTCTGATGCTAAAGTTTCTTATTCCGCAGATGGAACCTTTAAGCTTGTTCTAAGAGAACAAGGTACCAGAAATACTATACCGAATGCAAGATTTAAAATATACAAAAAAAGTGATAGATCTAAATCATGGACTGCAACAACTAATAGTAGCGGTTATTTTGAAATTAATCTACCAGAAGATGTGTATGTTATTACCCAAGAAACTACAGCACCAGGTTTTGTTAAAGAGACTGGAGAACTTTCAAGAACTGTATACGGTGATGTAAAGACAATGTTTGTTATGGAAAATAACAGAGTTGGGAGTAATGGTATTACCTCCAACGGAGTAACTACACTTAGATTAAAAGTAGTTAACTCCAAAAATACTGCGGAAGTTATACCAAATGCAAAATTTGCTGTTAAGAGTAGATTAGTTAATACTACTATAACGAGTGGACCTGACGGTTACGCTTATCTTAATGGTTTAGAAGAAGGAGAAACTTATACAATTACTCAAATTGGAGAAGTTGATGGCTACATACCTAAACCTGATGATACTACTGTTTATATTCCAGCACCGGCTGGAGCAAAGTATCCAGAATTTGCGGATGTAACTATAGGAAATATGCCTTACGATAAAGGAAGTTTCGGTATACTTACACTTCACACTGAAGAAGATTATAAACAAGGTGGAACAAAGGGAAAAAGAATACCTAATGTAAAACTAAAAATTACTGACGACTTAGGTAATGTTCAAATAGGAGTTACAGATGAAAATGGTACTTTAAAAGTAAAAAATGTTTCGTTCCTTAGAACATATAAAGCAGAAATTTTAGAAGTACCTTATGAATATCATAGAGCACATGTTTTTGTAGAAAATATAAAAATTAATCAAGTAGGAAATACACAAACCCAAACACTCTATATACCACCTTCACCAAAAGGAATACTGACTATTAATAATACAGAAACAGGGGATTTTGGTGTTAAAATATCTGGAGGTAAATTTAGACTTATTCATCCAGATGGTACAAGTAGAGAATTTACAATAAACAATGGTGTACAAACATTTAATGTACCATTTACCGAAGGTGGAAAATATAAATTAATTCAACTATCAAGTGATAATAGACACAACATAATTGGAGAACCGATTGAGTTTGAAATGTCTAGGCCGGTAGAGATAAATGTTCAAAATAATTTGAAAGATCCATCAACAGAAAAAACAACTGTTACGGTAAATAAAGTTTGGGGCGATAAACCCGGTTCTAATATTTCAACAAAAATTAAACTTTATGCTAATGGAGAGTTAGTTCCTAATAAAGAGATAACAGTTAATTCTAGAGATGGTAATGTTAAAAAATACTTTAGAGATTTACCTAAATATGATGATAAACATCAACCTATAAACTATACAGTAAAAATAGATTCAATTAACGATTGGTATACAGAGTTAGACAATCCGACTTATAATGAGTGGACATTTACTAGTTATGAAGGATCTCTTACCGGAGTTTGTTATGTAAATCCTAGCAAAGGATTAATATTTTATTCTACGGCTAACAATGTTTATATGACAGAAAATGGAGATGTTTTAAAGAAAACATTAAGTTTCCCACAAGATGGAAGATATGATCCTTCTTTTGGTCACGGTGTTGCCTACGATAGAATAAATGGAAATCTTTATGGTGTAAATAAGGATGGATATTTATCTGTAATAGATGTTTATAAAGGACCAACAGGAACAGTAACAAAAACTGTAAAATTAGCAGAGCTTTTTGAAGATGCAAAACAAGAAAGAGTTGATGGAGAATTTATTCAGCCTAACTTTAGAAAAGTAAATACTCTAGAAACTACAATTGACGGCAAATATTTAATTGGTAGAACATTACAAGGAAATAATTTATATTTTTATAGAATAAGCGATATTATTTCAGCATCAGTTGGAGAAGGTGGAACTGTTAGAGCTGCTAAAACTGTATATGCAAGACATGCTTTAGCAAATCAATCAAATGCGCCTGTAGTAGATGGAGATATTATCCAATTAAATAACGGAGATATAGTTTACTCAGGTCATGAAAATCAATTTTTTGAAGGAACATTATCAGCTCCTCAGAGAAGTAACTACAAATTTTGGTTATTGAAATATAGAGGTAATACTAATGATGTTGCTTCAGGCAGTTATGATAGACCTATTGCAATAGGGCAGCTTGAAAATCCTGGTGCTGCTAACAACTGGAGAGATGGGCAAACTTTTAACTTTGATAAATCAATTGAAGGATTGGTTTATGTAGGTGGAAAATTGTTCTTTACATCAAATCAAGAACACAAGGGTCAAACAGTTGAATGGAATCTTGGTATTGTGGATAATTTTGACCATTATGTTAATAATCCTAATCCAAATGCTGCTATTCCATTTAGACTTCATTCACTAAAAAATACAGGTCAATCTAATAAAGTTCGTACACAAGATCAAATTAATAAATATTTTGGTGGTAGTCAGGCTTTGGTTAATCGTATTACAGCATTTAATTCTCAATTTGCAGATATGACTGGTGCTTCTAGAGAACATTGTGATCCAGAAGTAAAAGTGAAAGGTAAGAAAAATTGGGTTGGCGATAATGAAACAGTTAGACCAAGTAGTATTGAAGTTCAACTTTATGCTGATGGACAGCCTTATGTAGCAAAAAATGGAGCTTCATCTAAAGCAACGATAAGTGCAGAAAATGGTTGGGCATACCAATTTTTAAACTTACCTAAAGTAAATGATAGAGGACAAAGAATAAATTATACTGTAAGAGAAGTATCAACTCCTAATAACTATTTAGTTGAATACAACGATAATAATATAACAAATATTTACTTAAAAGGTGGCTTCTCTATTAAGAAAACAAATGCAGATAAGAGTCAAACCTTATCAGGAGCAAGCTTCTCACTATGGAATGAAGATAAGAGTAAACAAATTGTAGGAAGTCAAGTAACAACTTCTAATGGTATATTATCATTTGATAACCTACCAGCAGGAACTTATACTCTAATAGAAGATACTGCTCCACACGGATATAGAGCAGATAATAAAGAATATAAAGTAGTAGGAACAGTAAACCAACAAACTAAAAAAGTTGATTTCGTTGTAACTGCTAACGGAACAAATGTAGATAAAGACGGTGATAACTTCGTTATAAAAAATAGTGTTCCAAGTTTTAAAGTAAAATTATTTAAAATAGATGACACTACAAATGAAAAAATAAACTTAACTTCTAGATTTGAATTTTTAGATTCGTCTAAACAAAAACTTCAAGATGCAGAATTAGTAGATGGAGAATTTTTATTAACAGGTACTTTTGCATCAGGTAAATATTACTTAAGAGAAGTAGAAGCACCAGATGAATATATTAGAATTGAAGAAGATATTGAAATAAACATTGATGGAGATGGAAGAGTTTATTTAGGAGATAACCAAGCAAACTTTGTAGCAGCATTTGGTATTGATTTAACAAAAAATGATACTATTGAACTTCGAGTAAGAAACCGAAAAGAAGATCAAAGAGGTAGATTTGTTATAAACAAAACAGGAAGCGATAGTCCAGCATCTATGCTTCCAGGAGCAAGGTTTAGTTTAATACCTACTGATGAACAAGGTAGAGTAAAACAAGGGGAACAAGCTATAGAAAAAACTTCTGATAATAAAGGACGAGTAATTTATAGTGGTTTAAATCCTGGTTTCTATAGATTAGAAGAACTAGAAGCTCCTCAAAACTATACTAAAACTACAAGAACTTGGAAAATAGAAGTAAAAACTAATGGAAAAACTATTATAACAGAAAATCCACAAGTCAGAAGTGCCTTTAGAAGTGTAGAATTAGGAGATAATTTCAATTCGATGTTTAGAATGGCACGCAGTGGAAACTTGCCTTTAACACAAAACGTTAATGCTACTGATCTTAGAGATTTCACATTAAAACAAACTATATCTCAAGCATCAGCTCCAGGTAAGTACAAAGTTGATGTTGAAATAGTTGATAAACGAGATAATGCAGAAATTGTTGTAATAGTAGAGGATACTAATAGTTCAGATAGAGATGTTACAAGACGTTATAAATATCGTGATGATGCTTCTGCAATAGGATATGTAAAAAACAACTTATTAGCAAACCTTAATATTCCGAATGCTAAAGTTACTATTATAGGTGCAAATAGTGTTGCTACTACTTATGTAGAACGTCAAACAAAAGACCAAGCATTAGCTAACTTCACTCACATGAACGGTGGAGACGAAAGTAACAGAAATGGTCTAAAAGCAGCCTTTGAAAAAGCACAGCAAATTATGCAAAATAGTAATGCCAAGAATAAAACAGTTGTTGCTTTAACTGGTAGAACAATATCTAATCAAGTTGAAAATACTGATTTTGCAGGTATTGAAGGAATTATAAATAATCTTCAAGATAATTTAAAAGTTTCGGTTATGGCTACATCTGAGTTTATTTATAGAACTGTTAGAGGTCAAGGAGGTAATGATCAAGCTAATTTTAGAGACTTACTTCCTACACTTGGAGTAGATGAAGGTACTTTTGATGATGGAAGAATAAAAGGATATACTAAAGCATTTGCTCAATTAGTTCCTGAAAGACAAATGAATAGAAATCCAAGAGCAATTATGTATGCTAGAGATGCAAATATACATGCAGCATATGAGAGCATATTACCTGGAATTGCTACTAAAATAAACGAAAACTTTGACAAAGCAAGAACTGTAACTCCTAATATTAGATTAAGTAGTAATGTAGTATTTGATAGATTAGAAAATGCTAACGGAATAGCACACAATGCAGGAACTATTACTGGAACAGTTAATATACCAGCAAATAATACAGTAAGATTCTCTTACTATGTAAATTCAAATCTATCTAGTAACAACATAAACTACAATGTTTTAGAAAATATAAACGCGTCTGCAAATATGTCAGAAAACGTTTATGGAACTACGGGTAATTTCCCAATACCTAAAGCTAATATACCAGGTCTTACTATTAATGTAAGTAAATCTTGGGATAATAATATTTTAGCAAGTGATAAGGTAGAGGCGACTGCTGTTCTTAAAAAAGGAAATCAAGAAGTACAGAGAATAGTTTTAGCACCTTCTCGTTCTAGAGGTACATTTAGAACAGTACCTAAATTTGATGCAAATGGAAGAAATATTGACTATAAAGTTGAAGAAATCCAAAATAGTGATATTTTATCATCAAGAAATGTACCGACAACATTAAATGGAAATACTTCACTTAGTCACAATGTAAATATAACTACTTCTTATACTACGACAAGTATAAGAGCTACTAAAAACTGGGTATCAACAGAAGAAAGAGATAAACTTCCAGTAACAGTAAAACTTATTGCAAAAGTTGGAGATAGAGTAATAAATGTTAGAGACATAGGAAGACAAATTCCAGAAACAAAAATATTGAATGCTCAAAATTCTTGGACAGCAACATTTGATAACTTACCTAGAGTTCATAATGGAGCCAAATTAGAATATTCTGTTGAGGAAACAAATGTAGGAACTGGAGAAAATAGATTAGATTACTACGAAGTTTCTTATACAAATGGTTCAGAAAGTACAGTAATTACAAATAAAAAATCTCCAGAAGTAACAGTAGTTAATACTAGAGTAAACTATAAATTTAAAATTAAAAAAGTTGCGTATGATAATGAAAACCAGCTATTAACTGGAAATAGTAACACTTCAGCAAGAATTTTAATATTAGATTCTCAAAAACATCCTATATTGGGAGAATCTGCGAACTTAACAAATGGAGAACTAATATTCCAAAGAAATGGTTCTAAGTATTCTCCTGGAGTTTACTATATTAAAGAAGAAAGAGCTCCAGAGACATATAAATTATTAGATAAATTAGTAAAAATAGAAATTACTGAAGCCGGTGATGTAAGAATATTAGGTTATGAGAATGAAAATGATGACACTCTAACTACTGATGATAATATGGCTACTATTAGTAAGAGTCAAACAGATTCAGAATTAATAGAAATAAAAGTTAAAAATAAAAAGAAAAAATATCCAATTAAAATAGTTAAAATAGATACAAATGGAGATAAAATAACTACTTCGGAAACAAGATTTGCTATTAAGAGTGCAGATAGTGAAGGTACAAATAATGTAGTAAATATAGGTGGAGAACAAAATTCTTCTTTCAGAAACGGAGAACACACATTCAATCCTAATGGAGAAGGGTTCCCAGCAGGTATCTATTACATAAGAGAAATAAGTCCTCCGTCTGGATATGTAGGTTTAAATAGAAATATTAAAGTAGAAATAACAGAACAAGGAGTTCTTAAAGTAGATAATCAAAATATCTCTGTTGGAACAGACGGATTAGATAAGCAAGATATTAAAGTCGGTTATGATAACAACGGACTAATAACATTACAAGTAAAAAATCCAAAAGTAGTAGATTTTAGTATTAGAAAATTAAATGACAATACAAATAGTTTATTAAATGGTGTAAGATTTAAGCTAGCACCTAAAGATAGAAATACTCCAGATCCTGCCTTTGATAATCTGAATTGGCATAGAAATAATATGGACGGTTCAGAAGGTACAGAACAAATAGATGGACAAACTCGTAAAGTTATAAGATGGACGCACAAAAACGATCGTTCTCCAGGTCTTAGAGTTCAAGAAGGTGTATATGTATTAACTGAGGAATCTGCTCCAAATACACATGAGCCTATTAAACCATTTGAAATACTAGTAGATTCTACTGGAGTAAAAGCAAATCCAGGTTCTGATTTAGAAATAAAACCTAATACTGTAGAATGGCCTAGTGCAAATACATCGGGAAGACCTAATATAATTATAAGAAACTTTAAGAGACCACAAATAACAATTGAAAAAGTAGGAGAAGATGGAATAACAAAACTAGCAGGAGTTAGATTAAAAATAAAATCTAAAGATGATGCTACACCGAAGCCATTATTTGATTATGTGACTTGGCATGAACGCAATATGTCTGCTATAATACCTAGCGCTATAGATGAAAAATGGATTTCATGGCAAACACATGCTACTGAGGTACCAGGACTAGTTCTACGAGAAGGTACATATATAGTAGAAGAAGAGTCTGTTCCAGATGGATACGCTAAATTTAAACCATTTGAAATTAGTGTTAATCAAGCAGGAGAAATGACTGTTCAAAATAATACTAACAAACAAGGAATTGTATCAAATATAACACAAGATTCAGGTGCTCAAAGATTAAGATTAGTTCTAAAAAATGAGAAAAATCCTAAAGTTAAAATAAAGAAAGTTTCTACACTAGGAAATACACCACTTGACGGAGTTAAATTCCAATTGTTTGAAGCAGATGGTAATACTCCAATAGGAGAAGAAAAAACAACGGCTAATAAAGGTGTTGTTGAATTTGATAATTTAGTAATTAACAAATATTATATAATTAAAGAAACACAAACATTATCTACGCATGTTTTAAATGACAAAAAGTATAGATTTAAAATAAATACTGATGGCAATATAGAAGTAGATAATAAAGATGATAAATTCGTAATAGAAAATAAAGAATTAAGTACAAATGTTGTTTTAATTAAAAACGAGCCAAAAGAAAATGAATATCCAGCTACGGGTGGTTTTGGAACAATTTTAACAACAATATTCGGTCTTTTAATAGCAAGTGTGTCATCAGCGATGATATATAGAAGAAAAAGACAAGGATAAAACTAACTAACGATTCAGTTGCAAAATCTAAAGTGCCTATTTATAGGTACTTTAGATATGAATAAAAACCAAATTAAATTAAAATTATAAAGGAGAAAAAAATGAGAAACAATAGAATGCTTAAAAGTATAATTGCATTTGTTTTTGTATTTGGATTAATACTAAGTAACTTATCTTCTGTTTTTGTAAAAGCTCAAACCCTTGATCCAGAACCAGGAACAGATGTAGTAATCCATAAAATGAAGCTATCTAGCTTAGACGGATGGCCAAAGGAACCTGACACTGATGGTAAATATCCAGGAGTTAATGGTAAATATGATGGTAGCAAAATAGCAGATTTAACTTCTTACTTTGGAGAAGGTAGTCAAGAATTAGCAGGAGTAACTTTCACATACTGGAAAGTTGATAATGATACTAAATATAAATCTATGGTTGATAGTCCTAACGATTTTGATACTGTAGAAAAAGTTAAAGCACATTTATCTGATCAAGAAGGAACAGTTACAGATCCAACTACAAATGAAGGTGTTACAGTTTCTAATTTAGCAAACGGAAATTACTGGTTTGTAGAAAACAAAGGTTCAAACATAACTGGAAATGCTGGTTTAGAAGGTCACACTTTAGCTCAAGCTAAAGCAGTACCTTTTGGATTAGTATTACCAATGGCAAAAGCAGATGGTACTGGTAATAATTTTGGTACAGGACAAGACGCTTTACACGTTTATCCAAAAAATACAACTGTAGTACCTAAAGTTGATAAAGATTTCACTAACGACTTTGGTGGAGCAGCTAACCCAGATAGCCCAAGAGCAGATAAAGCAACACCAAAACCTTTAGATGTAGGAACTAAAGTACCTTACGAAGTTGTTACAAAAATTCCAGCAGGAAATGAGTACAAAACAGCTTCTTGGTCAGATAGAATGACTGAAGGTTTAACATTTAACAATGATGTAGTAGTTACATTAGGAGATGTAACTTTAACAGCTACAACAGACTATGTTGTAACAGCTACAACTCCAGAAGGAAAAGGATTTGATTTAGCTTTAACAGAAGCAGGATTAGCAAAAATCAATAAAAAAGATGCTGAACAAACTATTAAAATAACTTATAGCGCAACATTAAACAGTGCTGCAATAGTAGAAATACCAGAGTCAAACGACGTAACTTTCCACTACGGAAATAATCCAACAAATGATAATACTCCAAAACCAAACACACCAACACCTAACAAGCCAAATCCAAAAGATAACAGTATAGAAGTTAGAAAATCTTGGTCAGGAAATAATGAACCACAAGATTGGTCTGTAAATGTAACTCTTTACAACGCTCAAACAGGAAAAGTAGTTACTTTCACAGACGCGCAACAGGCTACTGTTACTTTAAACGCAGCTAATTCAACTCATAAATGGACTGGATTAGATGCTGATACAGAATATAAAGTAGTTGAGGAAACTCCAACTTCAGGATTTGCACCTCACTATGAGGCTCTTGCTGATGGAGTATTAACTGTAGACAACGTTAAAACTGATAACCCTCAGCCATTAAAACCGACAGAACCTAAAGTAGTAACTTACGGTAAAAAATTCGTAAAAACTGACGAAAAAGGCACTGAAAGATTAGTAGGTGCAGAATTCTTAGTTAAAAATGCAGAAGGTAAATACTTATCAGTAGTACCAACAGCAGAAAAAACAGCAGATATAAATAACTATACTACTAAAGAAGAAGCTTATGCGGCTAAAATTGAAGAGTATAACGCATTATCAGCAGAAGAGCAAAAAGGTGAGCGTGGAAAACAAGTTAAGGCTCAAATAGAAACAGCTAAACAAGAAAGAGATTTAGCATTCAAATCTATAAGAACAAACTACCATTGGACTACTGAAGAATCTGATGCTTTAGTACTAACTTCAGATAGCGAAGGACGTTTTGAAATTACAGGTTTAGCTAAAGGAACTTACAAACTTAAAGAGCAAAAAGCACCTACAGGATTTGCTAAGTTAACAGAAGAAATTGAATTTGAAGTTGGAGCTGGAACTTATTCAGCAGATAAAGAAGGACAAATCAAATATAACCTAGCGGATGCAGAAACTAAAAAAGATGCTCAACAAGTTAAGAATAAAAAGGTAACAATCCCACAAACAGGGGGAATTGGTACTGTAATCTTCACAGTAGTTGGGGCTTTAGTAATGGCTTCATCAGTTATAGCAATGAGAAGAAGAAAGTCAGAAGAATAATAAATTATTACAAATTAAGTAAAGGAGAAAAAGCATGCTAAAATTATTAAAAAAATTAAATATAGTAGTAATAGCTTTTATACTTCTTTTACCTTTAATTAAGTTCAGTAGTTCAGCTAATGCAACTGAATACAAGGCTGTTACGCTTCACTTTTTGGAGCCTACTAAGGACGAATTAAAGGGACGATCTGATTTAGAAATTCTTATATGGCGAGTAAAAGATAGCGAAGAAACTAATACTAAAATTGTAAAAGAACTTGATAAATTAACCGATAAAGAACTAGAAGAAAAATTCGGAAAAGAAGTTGCTAAGTATACAACAGATAAGGAAGGAAAAATAGTATTAGACTCTCTTTCTGATGGTAAGTACTATGTTCGTGAAAAAGACTACGGTACTAAAAAAGGAATATATTCAGTTCCATTTATTCTAGATATACCGAATAAAAATGAGGATATATATATAAAAACGACAACTAATCCAGGTGAAGAACCAAAAGGTGGGTATAAATTCAAAAAAGTGTCTAGCCAAACAAATGATCCGTTGAAAAATGCCAAGTTTAAAGTAACTAAACAAAAAAATGGAATTTATGAACCTGTATTACAAGATAATAAAGTTTATATAGTATCATCTGCTGAAGACGGTATGTTTAAAGTGGAAAATCTAGATTATGGAGTATATTATTTGTGGGAAGTAGATGCTCCATCTGGATACACACCTTTAAAAGAACCAATTAAGTTTGAGGTAACAGAGTTATCAATAAACGAAGAAGAGAAAATAATAAAAAATGATCCTTTTAATCCACCACCGGATATTTTAATTCCTAATACGGGGGACGTGCTGTTTGTAGTGCTACTTTTTGGAGGAATAATAATATTTAGTTTGGGTTATAGAATGACAAAAGAAGAAAATTAGTATAAAATAATAGGGAGGCTTTAAGTCTCCCTATTATTTTATTCAATAAGGAAATATTAATTATATGAAAAAGAAGAAGAAAAAAAGTAATCTGATATTTATATTAATTTTTATTTTAGGTTTTTTAATTTTAATGTATCCCCAAATATCAGATTTATATTATAGAGTAGAATCTAATAATGTGGTAAATTATTTTGATGAAGAAAAATCCAAAATGTCTAAAGAAGAATCAGATAGGCGTTTTGATTTAGCATTAGCCTATAATAAGTCTTTGATAAATAATATTGATGACGATCCGTATGACGACAAAAAAAAGGAAGCAGGAAGAGCAGCCTATGCCCAGATGCTTGAGATAAAGGAGTACATAGGACACGTTGAAGTACCTAATATAAGCCAAGATATACCAATTTATGCAGGAACTTCAGAAGAAATATTACAAAAAGGTGCAGGGCATTTAGAAGGAACATCTTTACCAATAGGAGGAAAAGATACTCATACTGTTATAACTGCACATACTGGACTTCCTTCTAAGAAATTGTTTACTGATTTGGATAAAATCAAAGAAGGTGATATATTCTATATTCACAATTTTAGAGAAGTTTTAGCATATAAAGTAGATCAAATAAAAGTAATAGAACCTATGGAATTTGATGATTTAATGGTTTCTAAAGATAAAGATTATGCAACACTACTAACTTGTACTCCGTATATGGTAAATACTCACAGACTAATAGTTCGTGGCGAGAGAATACCTTACGATCCAGAAGAACATAAATCTCATAAAAACAGTTATAACAACATTTTCTTAACTTATCTATTCTACTGGCTATCTTTTGTTATATCTATTATAATATCTTTATACATATTAAAGAGAAGAAAGAAGAAAAAAGATGAGAACAAAGAGAGTAAATAGATTAAAGAGAACAAATAAAAAAAATAAAAAAGTATATCCATACGTATTGTTATTTTTATTTGGAATATTAATTTTTAGTTATCCATTTATTTCTCA
Organism: Gemelliphila palaticanis; assembly: GCA_013415235.1. Classification (GTDB taxonomy): domain Bacteria; phylum Bacillota; class Bacilli; order Staphylococcales; family Gemellaceae; genus Gemelliphila; species Gemelliphila palaticanis. The sequence goes on along the minus strand of JACBYF010000003.1, from coordinate 151,064 downwards.
ATATTATTATGATATAGAATCTAATAAAATAATAGTAAATTTTTCTGAAGAAGCAAATAAAATAAAAAGAGAAGAGCTAGATAGAAAGTTAGAATTAGCAAAGGCTTATAATAGTACTTTAAATCCATTAAAATTAGCAGACCCTTATACAGACAATGAAGAAAAAGGTATAGCAGAATATGCTAGGATGTTGGAAGTTAAAGAGATGATAGGTCATGTCGAAATTCCAAAATTGAGTTTGGATATTCCTATATATGCAGGAACTTCGGACGAAGTACTAGAAAAAGGTTCAGGGCACCTGGAGGGATCGTCATTACCTATCGGAGGAGAAAGTAGTCATACCGTTCTTACAGCTCACAGAGGTTTATCTTCTGCGGTTATGTTTAGAAATATAGATAAATTAAAAGAAGGAGATGTATTTCTTATTCATAATATTTTTGGAACTTTAGCTTATAAAGTAGATAAAATACAAGTTGTTAAGCCAACAAACTTTGATCCTGTGTTAGTAGTAGAAGGTAAGGACTATGCAACATTGCTTACTTGTGATCCATATTTAATTAATTCTCATAGATTGCTAGTAAGGGGTTATAGAATACCGTATAGTGAAAATAGTATTAACTATGAGGATAGTAGTTTTAAAAACATATACTTAATGTTAATAGTAATATTTATTTTAAGTGTATTTTTAATGTTATTTAGAAGGAAATTAAAAAATGGAAAAAATAAGCAACAATAAAAAAAGAAAATTAACGGGTTATGTAGTGATGATAGTCGGTATTCTTTTGCCTCTATATTCTCTAACTAGCATATCTTATAATGAGATAAAAAGTGATTATAATTATAAAAATTATACAAAAAGTAGTTTACCAACAGATAAACTAGAAAATTTAGAAAAGGCAACTAAAGAATATAACAATAAAATAGATACTAATTATAGGGGAATTATTGATCCTTTTGCATATAGTGATTATAAGAGTAACTATAATTTTGGTTTGAACGAAAAAGATATGACTTTTGGATATTTGCAAATACCTAAGATAGATTTAGCCAAACCTATTTTATTAGATTCTACCGAGGAAAACCTTAGTAAAGGATTGGCTCACGTAGATGGTACTAATCTTCCTGTGGGAGGAGAAACTACAAGAAGTGTAATAGCAGGACATAGGGGATGGTATCAAGATGTAATGTTTTTAAATTTAAACTTCTTGGAAGATGGAGATAAAATATATTTAACGACAATATTTGGAAAAAAACTTAGCTATACAGTTACGGATAAGGAAATTATAACACCTTATGAATGGGAAAAGTTGAAACCAAAAACTGGAGAGGATATTTTAACATTGCTTACTTGCGATCCAATTTCGCCAAATGCTCCATATAGGCTTATAGTTAATGCGAAAAGAGATATAAGTGAAGAAAAATCAGAAAAGAATGAACCGGAAATTGAAAAAAATAGTTCAATAACGTTAATAAAATATTCTATATATTTTGCTACTATATTTTTGTGGGGGCTTATTATATTTATAATAAGAAAGATAATAAAAAATATTAGAAATAAAGATTAATATTCATATAGTTTTAAAATATAAAATAGTTAAATTCAATAAATACAATTTTGAATTTAGCTATTTTTATTTTGTAGTAAAGTCATTTTTTCTTATAGTTTATAAATTTTTAATGTTATAATTTATGTAGAGGTGATTTTATGAAATATTATGAAGAATTAAAAGAAGAATTAATAAAAAAAATACGAGAAGAATTTGGTTATGAGAAAAGTACTTATATCGAAGAAACTGATTTAGCACATTATCCAAAAATTGATTTAGAGGTTTTGCAAAGTCAAATAGAACTTTTAAAATGGTCTGTGAGAGAAATTAATGGGAAAATAGACGATACATTATTTTCAGAAAATTCATATAGCTTAATATGTTTAGATTTTAATATTTCTTATGAAAAATCTAAAGATTTACTTATGTGGCTAGGAATAGTATTTAGAAAAAATAAAAAATTAGAAATTTCTTACAATGATATGTATGAAGTTTTAGCAGATACTATAAGCAATATAGTACCTGAACTAAACTCTCCAAAAGATATTTTAGTTTATAAAGCATTAATAAGAACTGCATTTTTAAATTATTATAAAGATGAATTTGAATATATAGAAAAAATGCTCGTAGAAATATTTTAAATCATTTTTATTGACGTAATAGAGAAAATTTTTTATAATTATAGTCAAAATAAGTCAGATTATAAGGAGGAAATTATGGAAGGATATACATTATTTTTCAGTGATAAATGCCCAGACACAGCACCATTTGTAGAAGAATTAAAAAATCAAGGTATAGAATATGAAGAAGTAAACATTACAGAATCTATGCAAAATCTAAAAAGATTTTTACAATTACGAGATACACGCCCAGAATTCGAAGATAGAAAATTGTGGGGGTTAGTAGGTGTACCTGTATTAGTGCTTCCTAACCAAAGTTTAATATTTGAATTGTCTGATTTGAATGGAACGGCTTGTACGTTAACTTCTAGAACGTAATTTTAGATTTATTTTAAAAATAATAGGGCTAACCCACCAAAAGCTAGAAAATTTTTATTTAAAATTTTCTATGCAATAAAGTCAATATTACTAAGTTTTAAAAATTTACTTTATTAACATTTTGACTTTGGGGTTAGTCCCTATTATTTTTATTTTTTAGCTGATTTTTTGTTTTTTGGAACTCTACTATTTATTTCTATGTTCCATACAGCTTCATCTTGCGAAGCTATTTCTTTAAATAAATTTTTTGAATTAGCTTTTGATTTAGTTGCTATTTTTTCTTTCGACTTTTTATTTTCTTCTTTTGAACTACTATTATTTTTGGCTCCATATACAGAAGAGTAGACTACAGATGGTTTGAATTTTCCTACATTTCTTACCGGAGTTGTTATTTTGTGCTCTATTGGAGAAGTGTTTGAAATTTTTTTATTAATAGATGTATGTGAGTATTTTTCAAATATTGCATCTAATTTTTTCTGGTTATTTTCTATAATTTCTTTACTTACAGGCCTATATCCTCTATCTTGAGTTTTATATTCTCCAAAAGTAAGAGGGCTATTGTCATCTACAAAATAATCTCCAACTTCATTAGTATAAAGTTTTTCTGTATATTCTATTTTTTCTTTTTTGTAGTCATTATTATACTCTTTTTTAACCTCTAAATCTTTGTTTATGTTTTTTAAAGGAGGAGTATACATTTTTTCTTCTTTAAATCTATCAATGTCATTATTTATAGTTGCTTTTTTGCCAAATGATTTGTTTAAAGAGTCTATATTTGTATTTTCTGATTTGCTTTCAATTTTATTTTGAATAGCTAACTCTTCAATTTCTTCTAGGTCTAAATGATAGTCGCTATATCCATCAAGTGATGTTTTTTTGTGAGATAAATTATCTTCTTTTTGAATTGTATTTTCATACGTTTTTATGTTATTATCATCGATAATTTTTTCAAGATTTTCTTCTAACTTCTCAATTTCTTTAGAAGAGTTATCATTTTCTTTATCTAAAATTTTGCTATCTATAATTAATTTATCAAGATTTGTTTGTTTTTTAGGATCTAATTCAACATTTGAATATTTTTTATTGTCTGAATTAAGTATATCTTCTCTAAAGTTTTTAAGTTCTTCAGAATCAGATTCTAGTTCTTTTTCTCTAGGTACTATTAATTTTTTTGCAACACGGTCGATATCATCTTCTAAAAATTCTTCGTTATCTTTAAGAACATCATCTACAGAAGTATATTTAATTTTTTCCCTACGTTCTATTTCGGTGTCATTATCATTGAAAACTATATCGTAATTTTTATTATCCTTTTTAGATTGTTCTTTAGTTTCTTTTATTTCATTAATAGCATTATCTAGTTTTGTGTCGTCTTTTTTATGAATATAATTTTCACTAACTGATATTTTGTCAGCTTTTCGTTCAATGTTGTTAAAATCGTTATCTAAATTATATCTTTGCTCTTTATTTTTAGAATTATGATTATCGTAAGTGATTTCTTCATATTCTATTGTATCATCTTCTTTATCAATAACTTCTTTGGAGAATTTTTCTTTACTATCTTCAAAAACTAATTTAGCGCTCAAGTTATCAATGTTTTGTTCTTGTAGTATTCTTTTTACTTTCATTGAGGCTAGAGTAGGGTGAGTTCGCTTATTCTCACGCTCTTCAAATACATCAACATCTTTAATTTCATTGGCATCAATCCCTAGTGAGTGAAGAGTTTTCATAATGTTTTTATTTTCTTTTTCTTCATCTTCTAGCGAATTTTCTTCTATTATTTCTAGCTCTTGTTCAATAGTTTTTTCTTCAAGTTTTTCTGTGTTTTCTATATTGTAAAGTTCAAGAGTTTCTACTTCATCTTCATTCGAACTATCTAGATCTAATTCATCAATCTCTGAATTGTCTATTTTTGAATTGTTTTTACTAACAAATTTCTCTTTTAAATTTTTAAATATAGATAGTTTACTTTCTTTTTCTTCTTCAAAGTCAGAATAATCCTCATCATAGACTTCTATATCTAGTTCTTCAAAATTTTCTTCATGAATTTCTAAATTTTCTTTAGCAACATTTTTTTCTTTATTTTTTTGTTTTTCTAAGTATGTTTTATAGTCTTCGGGTTTATCATCTTCATCCTCAGAATAAACTTTATTTTCTTTTTCTTCGTAGGATTCAAATTCTTCTGTTTTAAAAATATTTTTTATCTTATCTAAGAAACTTCCATTATTATTTTCTTTATCTTGTTTTTTACTAAAACTAGTATTTTTTGATATTGTTTCTTCATCTTCTTTATCAAAATCTAACTCTTCTTCGTGTTTATTTTTTGAAGTGAATAAGTTTTTGAATTTAGAAGATTTAGAAGTATGTGTATCGTCTTCTATGTCGTATTCATATTCCTCATCAAAATCTAACTCTTCTTCGTATTTATTTTTTGAAGTGAACAGATTTTTGAATTTAGAAGATTTAGAGCTATGTGTGTCATCTTCTATATCATATTTATCTTCTTCATAAAAATCTAACTCTTCTTCGTATTTATTTTTTGAAGTGAATAAGTTTTTGAATTTAGCCATTTTAGAATCTGCATTTTTATCAACTGTATTATTTGATTTTAATTCGTCTGTATATTCTATTTCCAAGTCTTCAAAGTCGTATTCTGCTATATCGAAATCTTCATCATTTTTAGAATTTTTATAGTTATTTTTATTATCTTTATAATCCTTTTTACTATTGTTATAATTTTCAACAACATCATCAGAGTAAAGTTCATCTTCAAATTCAAGATCATCTTCTGTGTAGCTGTCGTTTGCAGTAAACCAATTTTTTATTTTAGTAAGTTTAGAATCAGAATTTTGTTCTCTTTTATCTTTAGAATAATATTCTATTTCAATATTTTCATCATCTTTTTTATCAGAAAATATATTTTTCCACTTCATAATCTTTAACTCCTTATCCTAAATTTAAATCTTTTAACTTAGTTCCAACAGGTGTAGTAGAATCAAGTACTAAAATACCTTTAACTTCTTCATCATAAGGTAAACCTAATTCTCTTTTTGAACATAACATACCGTTAGATTCAACGCCTCTTAATTTTGATTTTCTAATAAGTAAACCACTAGGCATCATAGCTCCGATAGTTGCTACAACTACTTTTTGTCCAGCCTCAACATTGCTAGCTCCACAAACTATTTGTAGGGTTTCTTCTTCTGATATTTTTACAGTAGTTACTGAAAGTTTATCAGCATCTGGATGTTTTTCTTTTGTTAATACTTCTCCTACTACGAAGTAACTATCGTTATTACCATCTAAATCAATTTTTATTCCATTTTTCTCAAGTCTAGCTAGTAATAATTCTTTTTGTTTATCATCTAATTCAATAGAACCTTCTCCAGAAAGATTTAAGTTTTCTACATTAAATATATTTAGACCTACTAGGTTATTTTCTTTATCTCTAATAAGTGTAATATTTTTCTTATCTTCATAAGTTACATCTTGTGAGTCTTTAATTGTAATTAATAGTGTTTCATTTAACATTTTTTTATTGTAAAAAAATAACATCTTTTTCTCCTTATTCAACAAATATAAATAAACTTTCTAGTTTTTGATTATCGTATTTGAAAGTTATAGTAGTTATAGGTACAAGACCATCGGTAAAGAAGTGTACCATTATCTTTTGTAAAATTTCTAACCCTTTTTTATTTTTTATGTCAGCTATTACTAAAGAATCTTGGTTCGGAATACCTAAATAAAAATCATTTCCTATTTTATTATAAAAGTATTTTAAAACTTCATCGTTTAGTATTCTCGAGCCGTCATAACCATCTTTGGTATTTATAAAATAAAATATATTATCAGCTACTATGTCGGTATTGTATTTTAGCGGTAAATTTTTCAAATTATTTTGAGCCAAATTATCTAATTCTTCTTTACTAACATCATAGTAAGATAAAATATCTTCACTAATTAGGCGATAACTGTTTCCTAAATCTAACGAATAGAAAATTTTAGTTTCGTTTGTATGTTCTTTGCTAATTAAACTTTCTTTTGAATTTTTAGCAAATGTAGTAGCACGTACTACCGGAAAAACATTTTTCAAAAAATCTTCTTTCGAAATTTTGTCTAACGAAAATTTATTTTGAGCTAATAAATTATTTTCAATATAAAAAATAAGTTCTGCTACTTTTTTATCGCTTTTTTCAGATTGAGTATCATCAAGTCTAGTAATAAAAGTGTCGATATCTATATTTAGTTTATGACCTTTGTAGTCAACAACGCAAATTGTTTTACCTTTTTGTTCCTTATTAGAAATATTTATATTATTTAATTTTTCTTTTAATTTATCAAAAATATATTCTTTTGTGTAGAACATAATACCTCCATAATAAACTATCTTCAAATATTATAACAAAAAATAGTAAAAAATGTTACGTAAATAGCGTAATTTTAATAAAAAAGTAACATTGAGAGTAATTTATTTTTTTGTTATAATAATTTTAACGATAAATAATCTAGAGGTGCTTTTTTGGAAGATAAAGAATTTAAAATTACTAAAGAAGAATTTGAAAGTAAATATAAAGAGTGGTTAAAAAAATATAAAATTAACTTTATAATTTTTACTATAATTTTTTTAATAATTTGTATTATAAACTACTTTTTTTTCAAAATAATGAAATTATATTTGGCATTAGGTATATTTTATATTTTTTATATAATATACTTATTAACATTACAATTATTTATGGTATTAAAAATTAAGTTGCATTATAAAGATGATAATTAAAACTCTATATACAAATAAAGAGATTGACTGATTAAGTCAACCTCTTTATTAGTTTCTTATAAAAATTATACTTTCCAGAATTTACCAATTCTATTTCTTATTTCATAATTATCCATAAACCATTCTACATTTCCATTAAAGTTACGTTTAAATTGCAGTACTTTATAGTCTGTAGAATTTTCTGATAGATCACTTGAAGTACCGAAGAAGTTATAATATTTGAATCCTTTATCTAAAGCATAATTCATCATATAGTAAGTTATTGCATAAGGGCCTTCAAATCTATTGAATTTTTGATAAGCACCACTTGTGAAGTATATTAAATCTTCTCCTGACTCTACAAAACTTGCACAAGAAAGATTGATAATATTTCCTTCTTCCTCTTTTAATTTTTCTATTTTATCAATTTTATTTTTCCAAATAGTAATATTTTCTTCAAGCTCTTTTAACTTGTTAATAGTTTTCTTTTGATTTACTTTTCCTTCATTTAACTTATTAGCAAGATCTACTTTTTCTGCTACTAATTTATCAATAGTATCATTTGTATTATTAATAAATAAATCACAATCAATGTAAGATAGCATTAATTTAAACTTATCACCTAAAATACTCTTAACAGATTTAAAATAATTATTATCTCTTATTTCAAAATTAATTCTTTTTTCTGTATCTCTATTTATAGAATCGAATATTTTAGCGTCATCTTCATTAAAAATATCTATTTCTCTTACGATAACTCCTTCTTTAATAGTTTTATTAATAGTATATCTCGCTATTTGAGAAACATTTTTTAATAAGTTACTTTTATTTATATTAGTAAGTTCTTTAGAAAATACACATCTTGATGCTAATGTAGGATTAGTAAATAAATCTTCGTTCATATTATTGAAACCTAAAACTTTTAATTTTCTATGAACATTTCCAGAAATACTGTTTTCTCCAATTTCTTTAACATCTTCAAATAATTTTTCGTTAATAAATGGATTCACCCTAACCGCAAGAACTCTAATATCTTTGGCGAAATAATCTTTGACATTTTTAAAATAAAAATTAGACAATTCTTCGTTGTTGTAATCCATTATAGGTCCGTATTGAGCAGTAACTTTGTAAAAGAACTTTTTGTATTTAAAATAAATAAATATACCGTAAGCTACTATTTCATTATCAATTTTTACACCTAGAATTACTGATTTTAAATTGTTTGAATCTGATAGACTTTTATACTCGTGACTCTGTTGGAAAAAGTATCTATGGCTATTTTTTTCTTGATGATTTTTTAATTCTTCTAAAGTTATTTCTGTAAAAATCATAAATAATCTCCTAATATATTTTATTTAATAAATTTGCCTAGGCAATTTTTAAGTTCGTAGTTATCCATAAACCACTCAATATTTCCATTAAACGATCTTTTGAATTGTAATATACTATAATCGACAGCATCTTTAGAAAAATTGTTCGATGTAGCATAAAAATTATAATACTTAAACTCGTTATCTAGAGCATAATTCATCATAAAGTGTTGTATAGCGTAAGGTCCTTCAAATGCGTTTAGTTCTTTATTAGTCATTCCTAGAAAGTATATTAAATCTTCTCCTGATTCTATAAATACAGCACAAGATAAGTTAACAATATCATTATCTTTATTACTATTGTTCAGTTTTTCTATTTTCTTTTCTATACTCACAATATTTTTTTCTATTTCAAAAATTTTATTCTGAGTTCTTTTTTGATTAGTATTAGGGTCTTCCAAACTATTCACTAATGTATTTTTTTCTGATTTTAATTTGTCAATTTTACTATTGTTTTCATTAATGAATTTATTAAAATCTATATAAGACAATTTAATGTGAATTTTATCTCCTAGATATTTTTGTAAGTTTAAAAAATAATTAGCAGATTGTAAAGAAACCTCAAGTCTATCACTAGTTATTTTATTCAGATTATCAAATATTTCAAAATCTTCTTTAATGTTTAAATCCAAATCTCTAATTAATACACCATCTGTTTTAGTCTTATTTATAGACGATCTTGCTTTACTAGAAATATTTTTTAATAAATTATCTTTAGTAATATTTGTAAGATCTTTTGAATAAACACAATGTGATGCAAGAGAATTATCATCAAAATAATCTTTATTTAGAGGTTTGAACCCTATATTAGAAATTATGCTATTTATGTCTTTAGCTAATTCAACTTCTTCTTTTTTATTTATATCTTCAAATATAAATTGATTAAAAAATGGATTTACTACAACTGATAGAACTTTTAAGTCTTTTTTGAAGTAATTTTTTAATTCTTTAAAATAAAAGTTTACTATTTCTTTATTATTATAATCCATAATTGGTCCGTAATAACTAACTAATTTTGAGAAGAATTTTTTATACTTAAATATATTGAAAATAGAGTAAGCTACTATGTTTTCCCCGTCTTTAATACCTAAAATTTTAGTTTTTACATTGTTACTGTTAGCTAAAAATTTATATATGTTACTTTGTGGGAATAAATATCTGTTTTCGCTATTTTCTTGATGTTTTTTTAATTCTTCTAAAGTTATTTCAGTAAAAATCATTATATTGCTCCTTTTTTATTTACATTAAATTATTAAAGCAAATCATATAAAATTATATAATAAAAATATTTAAAATAAAAGTAATAAGGGAGATTACTTGCTGTTTTATAAATTATAACGAGTAATTCTCCCTTTTTATATTAGATTTTTTTAATTTTTATATTGCTTACCATTAAGTAAGAGAACATAGCAATTAAAATAATTAATGCTATATTTGGAATTTCTTTAAACATAGATAATACTGCTACTAGAGCTCCACAAGTAGTTATAGGAACCCCTTGATAGTATCCATTAGATAAAGTTTTTACATTAAATCTAGCTAATCTGAAAGCTCCACAACAAACATATACACTACATATCAAACCTATTATAATAGATACCATAAAAGATTCTGTTGTTGAATTTATTTTTGAAAATATTAAAAAAGCAGGAGCAACACCAAAACTAATAACGTCGCATATAGAATCTAATTCTTTTCCTATTTCTGATACTATATTTAGTTTTCTTGCAACAATACCGTCATATCTATCAGCTATCATAGATAGTATTATAAATATTGCAGCATAAAGAAAATTACCACTTGCAGCCATAATAATAGAAACAAATCCAAAGAATCCATTAGCCATAGTTAGTGAATTTGGAATCCATTCTTTATTCATAAAATCACTCCTTTATTATACATTATTAATATTATATTATAAAATGTCAATAATGTCTAAAGAAATTTTATTTGTAGTAGTAATATTGTTGTTTTACAAGGTTTTAATTGATATAATATAGTAGTTAAAATATAATTTGAAAGAAAGGAATAGCTGATGGTACCTATATCAAGAAACAACGAGAAAAAAAGTTTAGCAGAATTATTAAAACAACTTATAATGATTTCATTAGGCTGTGCTTTGTATGCTTTTGCCTTTACTCATTTAATAGTTCCTAGCAAAATGGCAGAAGGTGGGGGGACAGGTATAGCACTTCTTATACATTATATAACTAATATGCCTACATCTTATGCCAACTTACTAGTTAATATACCACTACTACTTTTAGGTTATAAATTTTTAGATAAAAAAACGATGCTCTATACACTTTATGGAATAGGAATGTTAACTTTATGGATAGGATTTTTTGAACATTATCACATAGTTATAGAATTAGGTGGAGATAGATTTTTAGCAGCTCTATTTGGAGGGTTGTTAGGAGGTACAGGATTAGCCGTCGTATTTTTATTTGGTGGTAGTACAGGTGGAGTAGATATACTAGCAATAATATTTAATAGAATGTATAAAATATCTATTGGTAGGTCTATTCAAGTAATGGACGCTATTATAATTTTAGCAACATTATTTGTAGTAAAAAGTTTTCCAGCGATACTATACACACTAATATACATTTATGTATTAACTAAAGTAATAGATTATGTATTAGAGGGAGGACTACCTGGAAAAGCTGTAATGATAATATCTCCGGAAATAGATCTTATATCTAAAGAAATTAGCGAAAAAATGGTTAGAGGTATGACATTTATAAAAGGTGAAGGTACATACTCTAAAAAAGATATGAATATAGGTTATTGCGTTGTTTCTCTTAAAGAAATTAAAGATTTAAAAGAAATTATATATTCTATAGATCCAAAGGCATTTGTAACAATAAATAACGTACACGATATTATGGGAGAAGGATTCAGTTTTAATCCTAAAAAATGGTAATAAAAAATAGATACAAGATAGAAATAAATCTTGTATCTATTTTTATTAATAATTTTATTTATTTTTTTCAAACCAAGATACAGCATAAGGGCATGATGCTTCTAATTTTATAGAATTTTCTTTTGCATATTTAACTATTTCTTCCATAAGTTTTCCTGCTACTCCTTGTCCTCTAAGAGATTCATCAACGAAAACTTTTGTTATTATATGTAAATCATCAGAAAGTTTTGGGAAGTTAACATAGGCGATTAACTCGCCATCTTTATTCCAAAATAGTTGGTCTTTTGTTTCGTTTAATTGTAAATTCATATTAATTTCTCCTTTTAAAATATAATTTATTATTTCTTTTATACTTATAAAAATTTTAAATGCTACTACTGCAATAAATCCATATACTATATATTGATTTATATTATAATCTTTTGACAGAACCATAATTAGAGCAAATATTGTAAAACTCCCTATAATAATATATATAACATTTTTTATTATTTTATATTTATTTTCATTTATTCCTATTTTACTAAGTAGTGTTTTTAAATCTTTAGCAGAAAAAATAAGTAAAGTAACTAGGATAGCCTCACAAATAAATTTTAATAATTTATTATCTCTATTTAGCCAATCTAAATAGTCAAATAGTAAAAAACTTACTAAATATAATATAGGATATTTTAAATATAATAAACCTTTAACAAATTGCATGTATTATCACGCCTTTCATTATTTCAAACTTTTTCCCTCTAGTAGAAACGACTCTAATTTTTTTCTAGTTTCTTCGGTCATTCTAATATTTCTATTAATAAGTCTATTGTTATTATGAGCTTTTGCCTCTTTTTTTACTTGTATTTTTCTATCATACAAGTCTTTAATAAACCGGTGGCAATCTCTAAGTATTGCTCCGTATCCGAGAGCACTATCTCTTTCATTTCTATCATCACTAACTACTATAACGTCAGAGAAATGTTCCATATATAATTCTCTAGTCTTCGATTCTATCCACTGGTCAGCAGTAGTATCTGTTTTTGTATAAACTATGTATATTGGATGGTCTTCTTTTATATATTCTTTGTTTCTGTTGTAGTATGCGTCAAAAACACAATAAGTTTTATCAAATTCATTTCCAGAAACATATTCTTTTAATATATCAATTAAAATATCACGTTCTATAGCAAAAGAAGAGCTTTTTATTTTATTGTATTCTTTCATTTTGAACAACAAATTGTAACCATCTATTATTAGATATCTTTTTTTCAAAATTAAACTCCTCTCTAAAACTTTAAATATATTATAGCAAAATAATGATTTTTTTTCTATTTATTGTTGATATTGTAACAATAAACTTTAGGAGTATAAATAATGAAAACGCAAAACAAATTTATTGTTTAAATATTATTTTTATGTTATATTATTTTTATACGGGAGTCTGTGAACAGTCTGAGAGGAAACTTATTTGTTTCGACCGAACCTGATCTGGGTAATGCCAGCGTAGGAATAGTAGACTAATAATGAATTTAACAGGCCTTCCTATAAATATAACAGGAGGTTTTTTATTTTGCTTAATTGTAGTATTGCAATACAAATTTTACCATTGGGAGAAAAAGAAAGAATAGATATTATCGATAAAGTAATAGCTTATATAAAATCTAGACATAGTAATGTAACAGTATCCCCTTTTGAAACGGTAATAGAAGGGGAGTATGAAGAACTGATGACTACTCTAAAACAAGCTATTTTAATAGCTGGAGAAGATCATAGTAACATATTTGCTAACGTAAAAATAAACTATGGGAGAATAATGACTATAGATGAAAAAATTAGCAAATTTAATTAGTAAATATACTAGTGCAATAACGCTGGTATTTATAGTAATAGTTTGGCAGTTAGCAGGCAATTTAAACTTACTACCAAAATTTGTTATGCCAACTCCTTTGCAAATAGTAAATGCTTTTATTAGAGATTTTAACTCTCTTGTTTTTCACAGTAAAATAACAATAATAGAAGCACTCATTGGTTTAGCATTAGGAATTTTAATAGCAAGTATTTTAGCTATAATTATGGATAGTTTCAAGTTTTTAAATAAAGCTATATATCCTTTATTAGTAATAACACAAACTATACCAACAATAGCATTAGCACCTATTTTGGTACTATGGCTAGGATATGGTATGACTCCGAAAATAGTCTTAATAGTATTAACTACTACATTTCCAATAGTCGTAAGTATTTTAGATGGTTTTAAAAATACTGATAAAGACACAATAACTTTATTAGAACTTATGAATGCCTCTAAATTACAAATATTGTGGCATGTTAAAATTCCAGCAAGCTTAAGCTATTTTTATGCTGGTCTTAGAGTTAGTGTCTCTTATGCCTTTATAGCTGCAGTAGTATCAGAATGGCTAGGAGGATTTGAAGGACTAGGGGTTTACATGATAAGAACTAAAAAACTGTTTCAATATGATACTATGTTCGCAATAATTATACTCGTATCATTTATAAGTTTATTTAGTATGTATTTAGTAAAAATTAGCGAGAAAAGAATTATAAAATGGAAATATATAGGAGAAAAAAATGAAAAGAATAATATATAGTGTAATGGCAGTTATATTAGCGTTTGTTGTAACTGCTTGTGGAACAAAATCAGAAGATAAAAAAGAAATGGCTAAAGATCTAAAAAAAGTTGATTTAATTTTAGACTGGACACCAAATACTAACCACACAGGTCTTTATGTAGCTAAAGAAAAAGGATACTTAGCAGAAGTAGGAATAGATTTAGACATAAAATTACCACCTGAAGATAGTTCATCTGATTTAGTAATTAATAACAAAGCACCATTTGCAATTTACTTCCAAGATAGTATGGCTAACAAAATAGCAAAAGGAGCAGAGATTAGTGCAGTAGCAGCTATAATAGAAAATAATACTTCAGGAGTTATTTCAACAAAATCAGCTGAAATAAAAGAGCCTAAAGATTTAGTAGGGAAAAAATATGGAACTTGGAATGATCCTATAGAACTTGCTATGATAAAAAATATAGTTGAAAAACAAAACGGAGACTTCTCTAAAGTTGAATTAGTACCTAATACAGATAGTAACTCTGTAACTTCAATAGAAAACAAATTATTTGAAGCTGCTTGGATATTTTACGCTTGGGACGGAATAATGGCAAAAAATATGGGATTAGATACAAACTTCTTCTATCTAAAAGACTTTGCAGAAGAATTAAACTATTATTCACCAGTAATAATAGCAAATAATACTTACCTTAAAGAAAACAAAGAAGAAGCTAAAAAAGTACTGCAAGCTATTAAAAAAGGATACCAATACGCTATAGATAATCCAGAAGAATCAGCAGATATTTTAATCAAATATGCGCCGGAGTTAAAAGAAAAACGTGATTTTGTAGTAGAATCTCAAAAATATTTAGCTAAACAATACGCTACAAACAAAGATAAATGGGGAGAAATTGATCCTGTACGTTGGAATAAATTTTATAAATGGGTAAATGACAACAAAATAACAGAAGTTCCATTAAAAGAAAATGCAGGATTCACTAACGAATATATAAAATAATGACATTACTAAGAATACAAAACATAAGCTATTCATACAACGATAATCCAGTCTTGAAAGATATTAATATCACAGTTAATAAAGGTGAAACAGTAGCTATAATAGGAACTAGTGGCGTAGGAAAATCAACACTATTTAACCTTATAGCCGGTATTATATCGATACAAACAGGAACAATATCTATAAACGATAGTTTAGATACTAAAGGAAAAGTTAGTTATATGCTCCAAAAAGACTTATTATTAGAACATAAGACAGTAATGAATAACATAATACTGCCTCTAATAATAAGAGGAATAAAAAAAGAAGAAGCAAAAACAATTGCTGAGCAAAAACTACAGGAATTTGGCTTAATAGATTATAAAGACAAATATCCAACAGAACTTAGTGGAGGAATGCGTCAAAGAGTATCGCTAATAAGAACCTCAATGTTTAATCAAGAACTATTTTTATTAGATGAGGCCTTTAGTGCATTAGATGCACTAACAAAAATGCAACTTCACAAATGGTATCTAAGCATGAGTAAAAAATTAAATCTTACGACACTATTAATTACGCACGATATAGATGAAGCAATAACTTTAAGTGATAGAATATATCTACTAAAAAATAAGCCGGGAGAAATAGTGGCTGAAATAAAAATCGATGTTAATAAAGAACAAGACTTTGATATCCAAAAAGTAAAATATAAAAAAGAAATACTACAAAAATTAGAACTATAATAATCTTCAACCACTCTAATAAGAATTATATTAGGGTGGTTTTAATTTTGTTGATAGTTTTCAGAAAATAATTGAATTTATTTTGAAAATAATATAAAATATAATAAAAGGGATTACATTTTTTCTTTGTCGGAGGTGTTAGTACATGTTTCACGTTAATATAGAAGCGAAAAAAAAGTATTTTTTAGACTTACTTAGTGTTGTTTACAGCAATAGAGAAAATCTATCAGAAGATTTTATAGAAACTATACTAGTAGTTGGAGAATCCATCAATAAATTAAAACCTGATGAAGACATAGATGCTATAGCGTACAGGTTTCGAAAACACCTAGCATTAGAAGCTAATAGACTAACAGCAAATAAAATAAAATTTCCTATTGGATACAACGAATTGTTTAAGTTTGTATTGAGAGTTTAATTTATAAAAAGTATTACAAGACTTATAAATAATTATTATTAGGGGGATAAAGGTATGTTTAAAAAGAATTTAATAGACGAGAAAAAACAATTTTTAGAGTTGCTTAGCAAAATTTATAATGACAAAGAAAACTTGTCAGAAGAATTTAAAGCTACAATAGTACATGTAGCATCATTGGTGGATAAATTAAAAGAAGGCGATACTATAAAATTTATTGCTGCTAAGTTTTCTAATGATTTGGCATTTGAAGCTAATAGACTAACGGCAAATAAACTAAAGTTCCCAGAAGGCTATAACGAATTGTTCAAATTTTTAGCAGAAAAAAGAACAAAATTTATAAATACCTCAATGGGCTATATGGGAACATTTTAAAATTGTTATTAAAATGACTGTTAATTAGGAGAGGATTTTATGAAACAACAAATAGAGGTAGAAAAAAATCAGTTTTTAGACTTGCTGAGTAAGGTTTATAGCGATAGAGAAAATCTATCAGAAGAATTTTTGGAAAGTTTGATATACGCAGGTAGCGAGATAAACAAACTAAAACCAAAAGAAGACATAAGATATATAGTAAATACATTTGAAGATAGTTTAGTAGTAGAGGCTAACAGACTAACAGCCAATAAGCTAAAATTTCCAGAAGGTTATAACGAACTATTCAAATTCTTATCAGAAATAAAATCTAAATATCGAACGAGAATAATATCATATTTAAACATTATGGTATAGAAGTATACAGTTTAAAATAAATAATGGTATTTATTAGGATATAAAAGTTAGATACAAAATATATTTATTTTAATTAGTGAAAAAATGGAAAATTTTTATTGAGAACTTTTTTACCAACTTTAGCTTTAATAATAGTATTATTAGGTATTCCTTATGGATTATTCTTCTAAAAAAAGGCTAATTCTAATAAAGAAGAGAAAAAAAGAAAGTTAATAACATTTAAACTAAAACTGTATATTTTAAAATAAAGCACCTTACTAATTCATTTAGCAAAGGTGTTTTTTATTAATTCAAAATAAAAAACATATTCACTTATTTTATAGTTTGGCAAGATAAATATCAGCTAATCTACTGAGGATATGTTTAGAAAAAAATATATTTATTACTATGTCTAAAATAATTTCCCGAGAAATTATTTGTTAAATAAAGAACCTATTGTATCAGAAACTTTATCTTTAACATTGTTAACAACTTCGTCAACTTGCTCACTAGAAACAACTGAAGAAGCTTTTTCTTTTGCTTGTTCTACTAATTCAGATACATTTTCTCCTACAGCTTCTTCTGCTTTATTTAATAAACCGCTCGCTAAATTTTTAAAATCCATTTTCAAATCCTCCTAAAATTATTGGGTAAGTATAGCATATAAATTAAAAATAATATAATAATTTGATTTAAAAAAACTTCAATTTAATTTATAATATAATAAAGAATAAAATAAAATAAAACTTTGGAGGTATTTATGCAAAACTTTATGTACAAAAATCCAACTAAAATAATTTTTGGTAAAAACCAAATTACAAAACTATTTGAACAAATAAAGCCCTATGGGAAAAATGTACTTTTAGTATATGGTGGAGGAAGTATAAAAAAAACAGGTCTTTATTGTAGTATTTTAGAAGAATTAGAATATTTTAATGTATATGAGTTAGAAGGTGTAGAGCCTAATCCTAGAGTAACGACTGCTCAAAAAGGGGCAAATCTAGTAAAAGAAAAAAATATAGACTTTATTTTGGCAGTAGGTGGAGGATCTGTAATAGATTGTACAAAACTAATATCAGCAGCTTCAAAATATGACGGAGATGCTTGGGATATAGTAATAGGAAAACATGTTCCTAAAGAAGCGACACCATTCGGAACAGTTTTGACATTATCAGCTACAGCTTCAGAAATGAATGCAGGAAGTGTAATAACAAATTTAGAAACTAAACAAAAATTAGGTTGGGGTAGTCCGCTAGTTTATCCACAATTTTCTATATTAGATCCTACATTAACATTTACACTACCTAGAAATCAGACAGTAAACGGTATTGTAGATATGATGAGTCACATTTGTGAACAGTACTTTAACGAAGTTGAAAATAGTGATTTGCATGACGCTATGATGGAAGGTGTCCTAAAACAAATAATGATTTATGGACCAAAATGTTTAGAAAATCCTAAAGATTATGAAGCTAGATCAATAATAATGATGGCAGGAACAATAGCATTAAACGGACAATTAAGATGGGGATTCAATGGAGATTGGGCAAGTCACGGTCTTGAGCATGCAGTTAGTGCAGTATTTGATATAGCTCATGCAGAAGGCTTAGCGATGGTAATGCCTAATTGGATGAAATTTGTAATGCCAAATCATGTAGCTAAATTTAAAAAATTTGCTATAAATGTATTTGATGTAGAAACTTCAAACAAAACAGATGAAGAAATAGCTCTTGAAGGAATAAATAAACTACAACAATTTTGGCAACAAATTGGAGCACCAACTAAACTAAGTGAAAGAAATATAAATAAAGAGGATATACCGACAATAGTTAACTCGATAGCAAGACAAATAGGAAATATGCAACCTTTAACAAAAGAAGATGCAGCTAAAATATACGAAATGAGTTTATAAAAGGAGAAAAAAATGAACAACAATCCATTAACTAATGCAAGAGAACAAATAAAAAAAGCATGTAACATTTTAGGTTATGAAGAAGAAGTTTACGATTCTTTAAAAGAGCCACAAAGATTTTTTGAGTTAAATATACCGGTTAAAATGGATAATGGGAAAGTAAAATACTTTACAGCTTTTCGTTCGCAACATAACGATGCTATTGGTCCAACAAAAGGTGGATTAAGATTTCATCCTTTAGTTAGTCGTGATGAAGTAAAAGCATTATCTATATGGATGACTTTTAAATGTGCAGTAGCCAACCTACCTTATGGAGGAGGTAAAGGTGGAGTTATAGTAGATCCTGCCGAACTTTCACAAACAGAGCTAGAAAACTTATCTAGAGGTTTTGTTAGAGGGATATATAAATATATAGGAGAAAAGCAAGACATTCCAGCACCCGACGTAAATACAAACGGAAAAATAATGTCTTGGATGATAGATGAGTACAATATATTATCTGGAGAACACGGTATCGGAACATTCACAGGTAAGCCAATAGAATTAGGAGGCTCACTTGGAAGAACAGCAGCAACAGGGCACGGTGTAGCCTATAGTGCAAGATTAGCATTAGAAAAATTAGGAATAAAAGAAAGTGATTCTAAAGCAGCCGTACAAGGTTTTGGAAATGTAGGAAGTTATGCAGTAAAAACATTAATAGAGTATGGGATACCTGTCGTAGCAGTAACAGAGCGTGATGATGACGGAGTTCAATATGCAGTTTATAGAGAAAGTGGTTTAAGCTATGAAGAACTACAAGAATGTAAAAACAATAAAATTAGGTTTCATACTTTGCCAAATACAAAAAGACTGTCTTTAGAAGAGTTTTGGGCGTTAGATGTAGAAGTACTTTGTCCTTGTGCGTTAGAAAACTCTATAGATGAAAAAGAAGCAAATCTAATAAAAGCAAAAATAATATCAGAAGGAGCGAATGGACCTGTTACGTTAGCAGGAGATAAGGTGTTAGAAGAAAAAGGAATATTAGTAATTCCTGACATACTTGCTAATAGTGGTGGAGTAACAGTTTCTTACTTTGAATGGGTACAAAACTTACAAGGATTCTATTGGACCGAAGAAGAAGTTGTAAACAAACAAGATTTCATAATGGATAAATCTTTCAAAGAAATATGGGCAGAAAAAGAAAACTTTAAAATATCATTTAGGGAAGCGGCTTACGTTTACTCTATAAAAAAAGTTGTGCATAACATGAAACTAAAAGGAAGATTGTAAAAAGTTATATAATTATATATGTAAATAAATTATTTTTATGAGCTAAAATTTTCCCTCTTTATTAAAAAAAATAGTAAAGAGGGAGTTTTATAATTAGTTTTTTGAATAATTTTTTTTAGTATTATTAAAATATTTTATAATATTAATATTTGCAAAAAAGAAAAATCAATGATAAAATAAAAATAAATAGAGAGCCGTTTTAAAGACGGTGGCTCAAATTATATTGTTAAAAATTAACCGTTATAATCCTGCCAAAGACTAAAGACGGTTATTTTTTATTGTTTTTAAACAGGTTTACAACTAACCCTATAAGTGCAACGGTAAAAATACCAAATTGCAAAATAGTTTGGATAGTTTCAAACGCCGTCATTAATGCTACTCCTTTCATAGATTTTAGTACTTAGGGTCTAAGCACTACCTACTAATAAGTGTAGTAGCCACCATCTTTAGTGTTATTAAAAATAATAACAAACTTCTTTATGATAGAAATTATATTATAAACGTTAATAAAACAAAATCAATACAAATAATAAGTTAAATAAAATTCTTTAATTTGTGAATACAGATTAAGGAATTTTTTGTTTAAGTTAGTATTTTGTTATTGATTATTAGAAAAATAAACATATTTTAAGTAATAAATTTATAAGAAAATTTCTGCAAGTAATAATATTGAAAAAATCTAAAAAAATACAACAAAATCACCTACAAGTCAATATTGAAAACACTTTAATAACAAGGTATAATAAAAGTATAACTACTTATATCGGAGGTTATTATGGAGTTTAAAAAATTAGAAGAAAGAAAAGTAATAAGAGATCCAATACACGGCTACATAAACATAGAATATAAAATTATATGGGATGCAATAGGAAGTAAAGAATTTCAAAGACTACGAAGAATACGCCAGCTTGGTGGAGATTTTCAAGTTTATCCTAGTGCAGAACATTCAAGATTTACACACTCATTAGGAGTTTACGAAATAGTTAGAAGAATGGTTAACGAAGTAAAATCCCTACAGTATGAAGTTAGCGAATACGACAAAATAGCAGTTATGTTAGCAGGTTTACTGCACGATATCGGGCATGGACCATTTTCTCACGCATTTGAAGAAATAACTAGACATAGCCATGAAGACTATACTGCAAAAATTATTTTGGGTAATACAGAAATAAATAAAGTTCTTAATAAATTTTCTCAAAAACTAGCTTCTGATGTAGTAGATATTATTCAGCACAAACATAAAAATGACATATTAAACCAAATAGTATCGGCACAACTAGATGCAGATAGAATGGATTACCTGCTTAGAGATTCCTACTTTTCAGCAACTAGTTACGGTCAGTTTGATATAGAAAGAATACTTAGAACACTTAGAGTCCGTGAGCACAACGACGGTAAAAAATATATAGTAACAAAAGAAACAGGTATTCATAGCGTTGAAGACTACATAATGGCTAGGTACCAAATGTATTGGCAAGTATATTTCCATCCTGTAGCAAGAAGTTATGAGGCTTTATTTATTCAATTATTCAAAAGATTAAAAGACATATACATAGAAGATAAAAAATATTTTCTTGATTTACCGGCAATAGTACCCTTCTTATCAAAAGAAGAAGTTACAGAAGATGAATACTTTAGATTGGATGAAAGCACAATTCAATATTATTGCAATGTAATCCAAGAAAAAGATGATGAAATAGCAAAAGATTTAGCTAGAAGATTTTTGAATAGGGAACTATTTGAATATGTTGATTACACAGAAGAAAAATTTTTAGAAATATCAAAACTATTACAAGAAAATAATCTAGATACCAACTATTATTTAAGAGTAGAAAATATAGAAAAAAGTGCTTATACGCCATTTTCTGGGCAAAACATACTTATAGAAAAGAAAAATGGTGACCTACTAGAATTAGAAAAAGCTAGTAACATCGTTAGTGCGATAACAAAAGGAGAAGTGAAAAAGGAAGGAACAATATTTTATCCTAAAATTAAATATTGATTATAATAAAAAAATTTACATAGAAAAAATACTAATAAAAATGTATAAATTTTTATTAGTATTTTTTGTTTAAATTATTTTCTAGATTCTTCTAAAACTTTAGCTACAGAAGGATCGTTTTTCATAGACTCCATAAATCTAGCTAGATTTGGATATTCTTTCCATGATTTTGGAGTGAATGTAGACCAACGAGCCATAACATAAGCATAAGGGTCTGCTACAGTTTTTTTGTTTTTATAAACGTGGTTAGTATCTCCGATTAATTTATCAAGGTGAGTCATAACTCGATCTACACGAGCATAAGCCGCTTCTTTTGCTTTTTCTAAATCTTTTTCATCTTCTGATGTAGTATATCTAAAAGGAGCAAACACTGGCCAGAAAGCAGGGTGGAAATCTCCTGTAAGGAATGCCATAGTTTCGTTAAATTCTAATTTTTCTTCTAATGTTCCTTCGCTACCTAAGTTAGCTTCTGGATATTTTTCAGCTATATATTGTAATATTGCTCCTGCTTGAGTCATAGGACGATCTAATCCTATTTCTATTGCTGGAACAGAAGCAAGAGGGTTTATTTTTTTGTATTCTTCTGATTTATAATCAACTTTCTCTACTTCATACTCTGCTTTTGTCCATTCTAAAGCTATCCAACAAGCTAAAGCACAAGTACCTGGTGCATAATATAATTTCATTTTAAATCCTCCTAATTTTAAATATATTATAATTATATATCAATATATTTAAAAATGAAAATGATTTCAATTCGAAATTTATTTTATATTCATCTTATATTCATTTTCCAGTTATATACTTTATTTATAACAAGAACAAGGAGAATTAAAAAATGAACAATTTAAAAGAAAGTACAAAAAAATTATTATTAGGAATTAATATAAAGAAAATAATTAAAATATCATTAGCTTTAGTTATATCAATGGGTATAATTGGAGGAGGAGCAGCATTAGCTTATAAATACTATGAAAATAAACAAGAGTTAAAAGCTAAAGAGGCTCAAAGTACAATTTTAAAAAATCAAGCTGTAAAAGAAAAAATAGATTTAAAATCTGAAGAAGAAATAAAAAATATTGTAAGTCAAACTATAGGTGTAGATTTAAAAAATATATATTTTGAAGAAATTTATTTAGTTAGTGGATTTTATGATAAAGAATTTTATCATAAAAACAACAAATGGTATAAACAAAGAAATGGACTAGATTTTTTACAAGAAAATAATCAAAATACAACTAATGATATAAAGAAAAATAACAATTTAGAAAATCAAAATGAACAAGATCAATTATCAAGTAGCAATTCAAATGTAGATTCAAATAATCAATCTACACCATCAACTAACATAGAGCAAAATTATATTTATAAAATAGAATTAGAAGCCAATTCTTTAGATTATGATTTATTTGTCAATGCAAAAACAGGAGATGTACTTAGTGTTAGAGTAGATAATTAATAAAAATGCACCAAAAAGTTATTGATAACTTTTTGGTACTTTTTTATTATGAGTAGTAATACTTCTTGATTACTGTATTTTTTAGTATATATATGTTATTATAATATGATGTAAAATTATGTTTTGGAGGATTTATGGTAGCTATAGATTCTAAAGATAGTTTGTATGTAACTAATTTATTACCTGAAAGTGATGAATTTTATAAAAATTTAGAAATTTTTGCCGAAGAAAATAGAGTTCCAATTATAGATAAAATAGGAATATCTTATTTGGTACAATTATTAAAAATAAAAAAAGCTAAAAATGTATTAGAAATAGGTACGGCTATAGCCTACAGTTCTATGAATATAGCTGAGTATGTAGGATGTAAAGTTACTACTATAGAAAGAGATAGTACAATGTATAATTTAGCTGTTAAAAATGTTAAAGAAAGAGGTTTAACAGACAAAATAACGCTAATTCATGCCGATGCACTAGAACTAACAACTGATGTGGTGAATAACGCTCCGTACGATGTTATTTTTATAGATGGGGCGAAAAGTCAAAGTAGAAAATTTTTTGAACTTTATGAGCCTTATTTTGCAGAAGATGTACTTATAATAACAGACAACGTTTTGTTTAAAGGAATGGTTTCAGATCCTAGTATAATAAAACATAGTAGAGATTTAAAACAATTATCAAGAAAAATAAATAACTATAATGAGTGGTTAATGAATAACACAAATTATAGTAGTGTTATCTTGCCATTTGGAGATGGTGTAGCTATAACTACTAGGAGAAAGTAATAATTAATGAAACAATTTTTATTTTATACATATATTTTTTTAGTTATAATATATCTTTATTATTTAACTATACCAATTATTTTTGAAATTATGGCAGATGAAGATATTTATTTTAATGGTTTGTTGACTCAATACCAAGGTGTTTTATTTATAGTGCTAGTTTTTTTACCAGCTGTTTATGGCGTAGTAACTTCTATAATAAAGATTAGAAGTATTATGTTGAAAGTTACGATGAGTTTATTATATTCATTTTTATTGATTTTTTCTTTATGTATATCAGTTTTTATGTGGGCTTTTGAATATAATGATCCAAGAGTAGAATATATAGATGATAAAAAATATATAGTAGAAATTGAGCATATAAATTTTACCAAATTTAATCGTCATTATTATGAAGAAATAAATTGGTATTCAATGAAAAAAATAGGAACAAATATTAGATAAATAAGAAAGGAACAATATGACAGTAGAATTAGTTGTAACTCCTAAAAGTGTAGAACATATATATGAATTAATAAATGTAGGTGCTGATAGTTTTATAATAGGAGAAGAAAAGTACGGCTTGCGTTTAGCTGGAGAATTTAATAAAGAAGATTTAAAGAGAGCTATAGAGATAATACATCAAGCAGGGAAAAAAGCTTATGTTAGCGTAAATGCAATATTTCATAATGAGCACTTAGATGATTTAGTAGAATATTTAAAATATGTTGATACATTAAATCCTGATGCTGTTATTTTTGGGGAACCTACTATAATAACTATAGTAAGAGAAGAAAAGCTAAATTTCAAATTACAATGGGATCCTCATACTTTAGCGACAAACTCATTTTCTTGTAATTATTGGGGAGATAGGGGAGCCTATAGAACGTGCTTATCTAAAGAATTAACTATCGAAGAAATAGAAGAAATAGCAGAAAAGTCTAACTACGAAATAGAAGTTCAAGTTCAAGGAATGTTATGTATGTTCCAATCCGTTAGAAAATTGGTTGATAACTATTTCTTATATAGCGATAAAGAAGAGTATATTGAAAAATATAGTGGATCTAAAAAACTATTCCTTTACAGTCAAGATAGAAATGAAAGATATCCAATTTTTGAAGATTCTAACGGTACCCATATAATGAGTGCTAATGATATATGTGCAATAGAATACTTAGATAAGCTAATTAGTTATGGAGTTAAAGCTCTAAAAATTGAAGGTGTTCTAAAATCTGAGGATTATATAACAGAAGTAACTACAATATATAGAGATGCTATCGATCTTTACTATGAAGATGAA
This sequence comes from Gemelliphila palaticanis, assembly GCA_013415235.1. Taxonomy (GTDB): domain Bacteria; phylum Bacillota; class Bacilli; order Staphylococcales; family Gemellaceae; genus Gemelliphila; species Gemelliphila palaticanis. Next base: position 125,340 of record JACBYF010000003.1, on the reverse strand, counting down.
GAAGCGTATCAAGAAGAAAAACAAGACTTCTATAACGATATAGAGTCAATAAAACCAAAATATCGAGAAGTAGACTTAGGATTCTTCCAGAAAAAAACTATGTATTAGAAACACTTACCTTAACCGTTATTAGAATAATAACGGTTGGTTAGTGTTTCTTATCTGGAAAAAGTTCCTGGATGGAAGTTTTTCCAGGAGAAACAATATATGTAAACTCTTATAGGAATAATAAAAGTTGGTTAGTTGTTCTTATGCAGAAAAAGCTCCTAAATGGAGGTTTTTCTGTCGAAACTAAAGGCAATAAAAGTCCTTAAAAAATAAAATGAATAGATTTTAAGAAACAATGTATTTAACTTTTATAGGAATAATAAAGGTTGGTTAGTGTTTATAAAGGAAATATTAAAGAAATAAATTAAAAGGAGGATAAGTCATACTTGAATGTGACTTTGAATTTATGGCAATAGAAAAAATTTCGGAAATAATAGATGGAAAAAGAGTAATAACAAAAAAACCAGAATTACTTATGCCTGCAGGTAATTTGGAGAAATTAAAAATAGCAGTTCACTATGGAGCAGATGCAATATTTTTAGGTGGACAAGAATTTGGGCTTAGAAGTAATGCAGATAACTTTACTATAGAAGAAATAAAAGAAGGTTGTGGTTTTGCTCGAGGATATGGTGCGGATATATATGTTACAGCTAATATTATAGCTCATAATGAAAACTTTGGAGGATTAGAAGAATTTTTAATAGCCTTACAAGATGCAGGAGTTCGTGGTATAATAGTAGCAGACCCATATATAATTGAAACTTGTAAAAGAGTTGCACCTAAAGTTGAGGTACATATAAGTACACAGCAATCTATTTCAAACTACAAAGAAGTACAATATTGGGAAAGTGAAGGAGTACATAGGGTAGTTTTAGCTAGAGAAACAGGATATGAAGAAATCAAAGAAATAAGAGAAAAAACAGACGTAGAAATAGAAATGTTTGTTCATGGAGCTATGTGTATAGCTTACTCTGGACGTTGTACATTGAGTAATTATATGACTGCTCGTGATAGTAACAGAGGTGGGTGTTGTCAATCTTGCCGTTGGAACTATGATCTTTACGAAGAAGGAGAAGATGAGGACAAAGCACTTTATAATGAAGGAGCAGATCCTTATGCTATGAGCCCTAAAGATTTAACTTTAATAGAAAGTGTTCCAGAAATTATAGAGTTAGGTATAGATTCTCTAAAAGTAGAAGGTCGTATGAAATCTATTCATTATGTTGCTACAGTAGCTAGTGTATATAGAAAATTAATAGATGATTATTGTGCAGATCCAGATAACTTTGAAATGACTCCTGCGTATAAATTAGAACTTTACAAGTGTGCTAATAGAGATACTGCATCTTCATTTTTCTACAATATACCTACATATAAAGAACAAATGTTTGGTAACCAAGGTGGAAAGAAAACAAACTTTGACTTTATAGGTCAAGTTTTACATTATGATGAAGAGACAGGAGTAGCTACTATTCAACAAAGAAATCACTTTAAAACAGGAGATAAAGTAGAATTTTTTGGACCTGAAATAGATAGTTTTGAACAAATAATAGGTGAAATATATGATGAAGATGGAGATCTTATTGATGCAGCAAGACATCCTCTTCAAATAGTTAGAACAAAAATAGACAGTAAAGTATTTAAACAAAATATGATGAGAAAGGAAATTGGTGCAAGGTAATGAAAAGGCCAAAAGTAATCGGAATTGTAGGTGGAAGTGGTAGTGGAAAAACTACTGTTACAAAAAGGATAATAGAAGAACTTACAAAAGAAAAAGTGGTTCTAATAGAACAAGATTATTACTATAAAGATCAAAGTCATATGACAATGGAAGAGAGAATAAAAACTAACTACGATCATCCAGATGCTTTTGACAATGAATTATTATGTAGCCAACTTTTAGACTTAATAGAAGGAAAAACTGTTGAAATGCCTAGATATGATTACGTTAATCATACTAGAAGTAAAGAAATTGTAGTTCAAGAACCAAAAGATATAATAATTGTAGAAGGATTATTTGGTCTTTATTCAAAAACTATACGAGATTTTTTAGATATTAAAATATTTGTTGATACACCTAGTGATATAAGAATATTGCGCCGTTTATTAAGAGATATGAATGAACGTGGTAGAAGTGTAGAATCAGTTATTAACCAATACTTAACGTCAGTAAGACCTATGCATGAACAATACATACAGCCTACTAAACAATATGCAGATATAATAATACCTGATGGTGGTTATAACGATATAGCTGTAGATATACTTATAACAAAAATAAAATCTATACTAGAAAAATAATAAAAAAAAATATATAATATACCTATTAGAAAATTATACAAATTAAGGAGCATAAAATGGCAATAGAAGAAGTATTAGAATATCAAATGACCCAAGAAGGTTATGATAAATTAGTAGAAGAATTAGAACATTATAAAAAAGTAAAAAGACCAGAAGTAATAGAAAAAATTAAAATTGCACGTAGTTTTGGGGATTTATCTGAGAACTCTGAGTATGATGCAGCAAAAGATGAGCAAGGATTTATCGAACAAAAGATTTTAGAAATGGAACAAATGATCCGTTATGCTAAAATCATAAAAATAGACGATAAAAGTAACACTATACGTTTAGGTCATACTGTAACTTATATAGAAATGCCTGATGGAGAAGAAGAAACTTATAAAATCGTAGGTAGTGCAGAAGCAAATCCATTTGAATATAAAATTTCTAATGAATCACCAGTAGCTCAAGCTCTTTTAGGAAAAGAAATTGGTGATGTTGTAAAAGTATCTTTACCAACTGGACCAGAAGATACTATGGAAATAAAAATAGTAAAAGTTCAATAGGTGAATTATGATAGCATTAATAGGAGCAATGCCAGAAGAAGTAGCTATTATAAAAGCTAAAATAGAGAACTTACAAATAAAAAAAATAGCTCATGTAGAGTTTTATGAAGGATTGTATGAAAATAAAAATATAGTTCTTATGTTATCTAAACCAGGTAAAGTAAATGCAGCGATAGCAACATCTATATTACTTAATAATTATGAGGTAGATTATGTTATAAATATAGGTAGTTGTGGTGCTTTAAAAAAAGGAATGGCAGTAGGAGATATGATAGTAGCAACAGAAACAACTTATTTTGATGTTGATGCAACTCATTTTGGTTATGAATTTGGTCAAGTTCCTCAAATGCCAGCAACTTATACTAGTGATAACTATTTAGTAGATTTATCAAGAAAGATAAATCTACCTAATAATGTTCATTATGGATTAGTGGGTACATCTGATTCATTTATTTCTGATAAAAATAGAAAATTAGAGATTTTAAATAAGTTTCCTTTAATGCAAGCTGTAGAGATGGAAGCTGCGGCAATAGCGCAAACATGCTACAACTTTGGAGTCAAGTTTATAGTATGTAGAAGTGTCAGTGATTTAGCAGAAGAAGGTAATAGAGTAACTTTTGATGAGTTTTTACAAATAGCTGCCCAAAATTCATCTATATTAACTACAGAATTATTAACACAATTAAATTAGATATAAAAAAAGAAGTTGATTAAAAAGTTATATAATCATTATTAACTAGATTTTATAACTTAGAAAGTTGATATTATAAGGTATTAAAATTTTATCTTATTAATGTTTAGCTTTATTTTCAACTTCTTTTTTTATTACTCAATTATAATATTTCTAAATTTAATTGTAAACTAAAATAATAATAAAAATGTATAATTAATTATTTAACTCTGTATTATTAGATTTATAGCCTGAATAAAAATTTATAATCAGAATATAATTAAGTAGTTTGTAAATACAGGTAAAACAAGGTTTTTATCTCTTTTAAAATAAAAATAAAAAATTACCATTGACAATTTTAATGTATTTTAATATAATTAATATTTGTGTATTGAGATTAATATATAAATTAAATAACTAATTTTAAATTTTAATTCTTAACATTATAAATTATATTTTTAGGAGGTAATTATGATTACATTTATTATAAGTGTTTTATGTTTAATAATAGGATACTTTATTTACGGGTCTTATGTAGAGAAGAATTTCGCTATAAATCCGGATAAGAAAACACCTGCATATGCAATGCAAGATGGTAGTGACTATGTTCCTATGAATAAGCCTAAAAACGCTATAATACAATTATTAAATATAGCAGGTACTGGACCGGTATTTGGACCGATACTAGGTGCGTTATATGGACCTGTTGCATTTATTTGGATAGTTCTAGGGTGTATATTTGCTGGAGCTGTTCATGATTATTATATAGGGATGATTTCTTTAAGAAATAAGGGGGCTTTCTTACCTACTTTAGCAGGTAAATATATTGGAAATGGTATGCGTCATGCAGTTAATGCTTTTTCTGCCATACTATTACTTTTAGTTGGTGTAGTATTCGTTTTATCACCAGCTAAATTAATTCAACAAACTTTATCTACTTATTCTTTAGTAGATAAAACATCAGCAACGGCTTTATTAATTATTATTTGTTGTATATTCTTCTATTATTTATTATCTACAATATTACCAATTGATAAGATAATAGGTTGGATATACCCTATATTTGGATTTATAATGGTTATAAGTACTTTCTCAATAGGGGTAAGTTTACTTTATAATAACAACAGTACTTATCAATTAAAAGAATTAACTTTCAGTTCTTTAACTAATATGCATCCAAATGCAGTAAGTATATTCCCTGTATTATTTTTTACTATTTCATGTGGGGCACTTTCTGGATTCCATGCTACACAATCACCTATGATTTCAAGAACAATTCAAAATGAAAAACAAGGTAGATTTATCTTCTACGGAATGATGATTGCAGAGGGTGTTATAGCTATGATTTGGGCATCAGCAGCTATGGCTTTATTTGAAGGGCAAACTTTATATGAATTAATTAAACAAGGGACACCTTCAGTAATAGTAGACAAAGTTTCTATTCTTATGTTAGGTTCTACTTTAGGAACTCTTGCTATATTAGGTGTAATAGTTTTACCTATAACTTCTGGTAACTCAGCATTCAGAGCGTTACGTTTAACTATCGCAGAATACATAAAATTACCACAAAGAAAAATGTTCCATAAATTAGTTATAACATTACCAATATTTGTTATAGCTTATATCTTAACAAAAATGGATTTTGAAATACTATGGCGTTACTTTAACTGGGCTAACCAAGCTACAGCAGTTATAGCGTTATTTGTATCTACAAAATACTTAATAGTTAATAAGAAAAATTATTTAGTTACATTAATTCCAGGTATATTTATGCTATACCAAATATATACATATATATTATCTGAAAAAATTGGATTTAATATACCATTAAATATATCTTATATAATCGCAGCAGTTCTTACTGTAGGAACTACAGTATACTTCTACAAACACTCAATAAAAGATATAGGTAAATTTAAAGAAGACTAGAAAATACAAAATAAAAAAGTTTAGTGTTTATAAATTATGAACACTAAACTTTTTTATTTTTTTGATTTACTTAACTTCTATCGCTATGTAGCTATTTTTAGGTATTACAACTCCGTATTTGGTGAATACAGCTTCTTTATTATTACCAAATATTACTTCGCCATTTGTATAATTTTCTATAACTTTTGGCTCATTGCTAATATTAACTACACATAAAATATTATTTCTTATATATGCTATTAAGCCGTCTTTACTACTTACAAATTCAAAGTTATCTTTAAAACTATTTTTGTTGTCATTTCTAAATTTTGTTAGTTTTTTATAAAACTCTAAAAGATCATTATCAATATTATCTCTATCAAAACCTAGTCTATTGTAAGGGTCTGTAAATCCATACATACCAATTTCATCACCGTAATAAATAGAAGGAACGCCAGGTAAAGTGAACTGAATAAACGCAGCAAATTTAGATAGTTCTTTTACTTCGCTATATTTTTCTTTAGTTAAAACATATTCTAGGCGTTTTTCTACAGGATAATTTTTTGCATCATTGACTGCTAATGCAGTTAATATTCTTGGCATATCATGGCTAGATAGTAAGTTCATAAGACTATTTAGCGCTTCTTTAGGATAGTTTTCTACAAGATTATTTATTTGGAATTCAAATTCTTTGGCATCTTTGTTTTTTACAAAATTTATTATAGCTTCTCTCCAAGGATAGTTCATAACACTATCAAGTTGTTTCCCTTGGAAATATCTTCTTCTTTGCCCATAAGCCATCTTGTTAGAAGCATCTTCCCAAACTTCTCCTATTATTATAGCTTCTTCATCAAATGATTTAGCGCTAGTTCTTATCTCGTCTAAAAATTTATCAGGAAATTCATCTGCCACATCTAGTCGCCAACCGGCTATACCTAATTTTTGCCAATAGTTTACTACACCATTATCTTTTTCGGTAACAAATTTTAAAAAATCTTCGTTGTTTTTATTAACTGTAGGTAGATTATCGAATCCCCACCAAGAGTTGTATTCATTGGGAAAATTCATAAAATCAAACCAAGGATAGTATTTAGAGTCTTTTGAATTGTAAGCTCCTAAAGAATTATAGTTGTTATCTCTATTGAAATATATACTATCAGATCCTGTATGGCTAAATACTCCGTCTAAAATAATTTTTATACCATCATTTTTAAACTCGCCACAGAACTTTTCAAATTCTTCATTTGTAGCGAAGTATGGGTCAACTTTGAAATAGTCGGCAGTTGAGTATCTATGGTTTTCAGCGCTTTCTACTATTGGATTAAAGTATATGCTATCTATATTTAAGTTTTTAAAATATGCTTTTTCTTCTCTTATACCTTCTAAATTCCCCTTATAAAAATCTTTTGCACGATAATTTTTGTGAGTTATAGAAGAGTGAGGTATTGCTGTCCATTCTTCATGGATAAATCTATCTTTTTCATTTTTAGGAATTTCTAATTGCTTGAAATTATCGCTCTTTTTGAATCTATCTGGAAAAATTTGGTACATTATAGTTCCTTTAAACCAGTTTGGAGTTTTGAAGTCGTGATTGTGGATAGATAGTTGCCACATAGGAAACTCATCGTAATCTTTAGTTATATGAGCGTTTAGTTTGTTATTTTTTATGTACGCAGTAAAGTCGTTAAATTCTACTTCAAAATAGTAAAAGTATAAACCTGAAGTTAGAGGCTCTAATTCTACTGAAAAAATGTTATATTCATTTTGTTCTGATGATTTTTTTTTAAGTTCTATATTTTTTATTTTGTTATTAAAATCATCAAAAATGATTAAAGATAGCTTATTAAAAAAGAAATCTTTTTTTATTAAAACATTAAAAGTTATATTTTGATTGTTTGAAACAGATCCTTTAGGATACTTATTATTAATAGGGTTAAATATTATACTACTGTTCATTTTTTCAAAATCCTCTCTAAAAATACAATATAATGAAAATACGAACGAAAACATCATGAAAATATATACATTTTCTGCAAACATTCATATTTATACACAATTATAATTATATTATATAAAAAAAGTGTATTTTTTTGCAATCAAACAATGTTATTTTTTTATAAAATATAGTAAAATATAACTATATAATATTAATTGAAGGAGGAGATTTGGTGGAGAATAGAAAAGAAAATTTAGCAGCTTATTATTTTCATAATGGAGTTAATTTTAAAAGTTATGACTATTTAGGTTCTTTTTTAGAAGAAGATTTTTGTACTTTTAGAGTTTGGGCACCAAATGCCAAAGAAGTATATGTAACAGGTGATTTTTGTAGTTGGGATATGAAAAAATATAAGTGTAGTCCTATAAATGATGCGGGTCTATACGAATGTAAAGTTTACGGGGTTAGTTTGTATGATAGTTACAAATATTTAATTGTAACGCAGTCAGGAGAAGAAATATTAAAGTCTGATCCTTATGCATATCATTACGAAACTAGACCGAAAACAGCATCTAAAGTTTATAATATTGAAGGTTATAAATGGAATGATGAAAAATGGATGAAGAAAAGAGAAGTACCTTATGTCAAGCCTATGAATATTTATGAGGTTCAGCTAGGCTCTTGGAAAAAAAATGGAGAAGATTTTTTAAGTTATCGACAGTTAGCTGATGAGTTAGTATCTTACGTAAAAAGTATGAATTATACTCATGTTGAACTCCTTCCAATAACAGAGTATCCTTATGACAAGTCTTGGGGCTACCAAGCAACAGGATATTTTGCCCCTACTTCTAGGTACGGAACACCACATGATTTTATGTATTTTGTTGATAAGTGTCATCAAAATAATATAGGTGTAATATTGGACTGGGTACCTGGACATTTTACAAAAGATGCACACGGTCTTTATGAATTTGATGGTGGTTGTTGTTATGAATATTCTGATACTAGAAAACAAGAACATAAAGGTTGGGGAACCAGAGTTTTTGATTTTGGACGTAACGAAGTTATTTCGTTTTTAGGCTCTAGTGCTTCTTATTGGTTAGAAAAGTATCATATAGATGGAATTAGAGTTGATGCAGTATCTTCTATGATATATCTTAATTATTGTAGAGAAGAACACGAATCTGCTAGAAATATAAATGGTGGTTTTGAGAACTTAGAAGCTATAAAATTTTTACAAGATTTAAATGAATATGTAAAAGTTGAATATCCTGGTGTATCTATGATAGCAGAAGAATCTACTAGTTATCCTAAAGTTACAGAACATCCAAGTGTTGGAGGACTAGGATTTGATTTTAAATGGAATATGGGCTGGATGAATGATAGTTTAGAATATTTAGAAATAGACCCATTTTTCAGAAAAGGAGTCCATGACAAAATGACATTTTCTATGATGTATGCTTTTTCTGAAAATTATGTTTTACCGATATCTCATGATGAAGTAGTTCACGGTAAAAAATCACTTCTAGATAAAGCACCTTTATCTTACGAAGATAAATTTGCAAATTTAAAAGCATTTTTAGGTTATATGTATGCCCATCCTGGTAAGAAACTAACATTTATGGGGATTGAAATTGCACAGTTTATCGAATGGGATGAAAGTAGAGAATTAGATTGGTTTTTACTAGATTATCCAAAACATAAAGATAATCAGAAATTTGTTAAAGAGCTTAACAAAATTTATGCATCAAATTCTGTATTTTGGTCGGATGAACGTTCTTGGGAAGGTTTTAAATGGCATGTTGTAGAAGATAGAGATAACAATGTTTTTGCTTTTTCAAGAAAATCAACTACAGATAAAGATGTATTAGTAATTTCTAATTTTTCATCACAAACATTAAATAATTATCCAATAGGTGTAGATAGTTTTGGAAGTTATAAGGTATTACTTAATTCCGATGCTAAGAAATTTGGTGGTTCTGGATTAATAAATAGAAGTTTAAGAACTACAAAAGAAAAAATGGGAGAGTTTGATTATACTCTAAAAGTAAACATACCTCCATTTTCAACTATGTATATAACTAAAAAATATTAATAATATATAGAAAGGAATAAGATTATGGCAACAAAGAAAGAAATAGTAGCAATGCTACTAGCAGGAGGACAAGGGACTAGGTTACATGCTTTAACTAAAGATATGGCAAAACCGGCAGTTCCATTTGGAGGTAAATATAGAATTATAGATTTTCCACTATCAAACTGTGTAAATTCAGGTATATCTACAGTAGGAGTTCTTACACAGTTTATGCCGCTTGAGCTTAACTCATACATGGGAAATGGTCAACCTTGGGATTTAGACAGAATGAATGGAGGTTTATCAATATTACCGCCATATACAGCTGGTAAAAGTGGAGAATGGTACAAGGGGACTGCTAATGCGATATATCAAAATATTAAATATTTAGAGCAGTATGATCCTGAGTATGTATTAGTTCTTTCGGGAGATCATATTTATAAAATGAACTATGCAGAAATGCTTAGGTTTCATAAAGAAAAAAATGCTGACTTAACTATAGCTCATATATCTGTAACAATGGAAGAAGCTAAAAGATTTGGTATTTTAAATACTAATGCAGATTTAAGAGTAGAAGAATTTGTTGAAAAACCAGAACATCCAATATCTACAAAAGCATCTATGGGTATATATATATTCAATTGGAAAGTGCTGAAAGAATATTTAATAAAAGATGAACAAGATGAAAATAGTGAGAATGATTTTGGTAAAAATATAATACCTAGTATGTTAAATGAAGGTAAAAGTATTTATGCCTTTCCTTTCAATGGATATTGGAAAGATGTTGGAACTATAGAAAGTTTATGGGAAGCTAACATGGACTTAATTAAATATGATGCAAGTTTTAATATACATGATCCTTTATGGAGAATATACTATCGTCATAATCAATTAATGCCACAATTTGTAGCTAGTGGAGCAAAAATTAGTAAATCTATGGTTTCGGATGGTTCTACTATTAGAGGGTATTTACATGAATCAATATTATCATCTGCAGTAGTAGTAGAAGAAGGAGCAGAAGTAATAGGAAGTATAATAATGCAAGGAGCTAAAATAGAAAAAGGTGCTAAAGTTTATAATTCTATAATAGCAGAAAATGCAGTTATTAAAGAAGGTGTAACAGTAGGTCATAAAGAAATACAACTTGGTAATGATATGATAACAGTTATACCAAAAAATGAAGTAATAACAGAAGACACAGCTGTTTAGGAGGAAAATTATGAACGCACTAAGTATTTTATTTTCAGATAATTATAGAAGAGATGATTTATCAGGATTAACAAGAAGAAGAACACTATCAGCATTACCTATCGGTTCAAGATATAGACTTGTTGATTTTATGTTATCATCATTAGTAAAGGCAGGAGTACCTAACATAGGAATGTTAGTTAATCAAAATTATAATTCTCTAGTTGATCATTTAGGTTGGGGGAAAGACTGGGATTTAAATAGAAAAAATAGTGGTCTTAAAATTATAACGCCAATGGTTAACGATTTAGGAAAAACAGTTGCTATAAATAAATTTGATTCACTAGGAAATTCTTTATTTTACTTGAACGAAGTACTACAAGAATATGTAATACTTGCAGATTCAAATATTATTGCGAATGTTGATTTTAGAGATATGTTAAAATATCATATAGAAACAAATGCTGATATAACGGTTGCATATAGTTACAGACAACCATCAGAAAAAGATTCACAAATAATATTTGACGAGCGTGGAAGAGTTTATGACTCTCTATACAGAATGAATGGTCATGATGAAGTAGTGCCTACACAATTAAAAATTCATATTTTACATAGAGATAAGTATAAGGAAATAATAGAAAAAGGTCTTACATTAGGTTGGGAAGATTTAATGAGAGATTACATTTCAAAAAATTACAATAAACTTAATGTCTATGCTTATGAAGTTAAGGGTTATAGTAAAGTAATAAATAATATAAATGATTATTATAGTTTTAATATGGATTTATTAAATGATAATGTAAGAGAAGAATTGTTCCTATCTGGGACAGAAATATTAACAAGGGTTAAAGATAGTGTACCATCTTTCTACGGAGAAAATTCAAAAGTGTCAAATTCTGTTTTAGCAGATGGATGTATAATACACGGAACAGTTGAAAACAGTGTTATATCTAGAGATGTAATAATAGAAGAAGGTGCAGTAGTTAAAAATAGTATAATAATGACTAAATGTGTAATAAAAAAAGATAGTGTTATTGAATATACTATAATGGATAGATATTCTACAGCATCTGAAGGTGTTAAGGTTTCTGGAACAGAAACAGCACCATATATAGTTAATAAAGAAATAACTATATAATATTAGTTTGGAAGGAACATAAAAATGAAAGTATGTTTTATAGCTGCTGAGGCAGCACCATTTGTAAAAGTAGGAGGATTAGGTGATGTAATAGGTTCATTACCTAAAGAATTAAAAAAAGAAGGTGTAGAGGCCAGAGTAATCTTGCCTTTATACTCTACTATAGATAAAGAAAAATATAATTTAAAATATGTTAAGTATATATTTGTTGATTTAGGATGGCGTCATACTTATTGTGGGATATTCGAAACAGAAATAGACGGAGTTAAATTCTATCTAATAGACAACGAACAATATTTTAATAGAAGTAGTGTATATGGTGAAGTAGATGATGCAGAGCGTTTTGCTTTCTTTTCTAAAGCAGCTTTAGAAATATTACCTGCTGTATGTTATCAACCGGATATAATAAATGCTAACGATTGGCATTCGGCATTATCAGTAATATACTTGGATTATTTTAAATCATGCGGTAGCAAATTTTTTGCTAACACAAAAAGTGTATTATCAATTCATAATATAGAATTTCAGGGCAAATTTGATCCGTTAATATTAGGAAGTTTATTCGGTTTAGAAAATAAATATTATGATGCTTTAATATATCAAGGTAATCTTAATTTATTAAAAGGTGCTATTCAATTAGCAGATAGAATAAATACAGTTAGTGAAAGTTATGCTAGAGAAATATTAACTCCATATTTTTCTTATGGATTAGATAGCATATTAGCTACAGAACAAGGAAAGTTACACGGAATAATAAATGGAATAGATTTAGATAAATTTAATCCGCAAACAGATAATGATATCTACACAAATTATACTTCTAAAAAAATTAGCAAAAAAATAGAAAATAAACTAGCATTACAAAAAGAATTAAATTTAGAAGTAAATAAAGATATTCCTTTAATAGGTATGGTTACTAGATTAACTCATCAAAAAGGAATTGATTTAGTTCTTCATGTTGCAGATAGCATTATAAGTACAGGGGCACAATTAGTAATATTGGGAACAGGAGATTATGCTTATGAAGAAGCACTTAGATCATTAGAGTCTAGACGTGCAGATAAGGTAAGAAGTCTTATAATGTTCTCAAGTGCAGTATCTTCAAAAATATATGCGTCATGTGATATGTTCTTAATGCCATCAAAAACAGAGCCTTGTGGTTTATCACAACTTATAGCTATGAGGTACGGAACTATACCTATAGTTCATAGAGTAGGTGGACTTAGAGATACAGTAATACCATTTAATCCTATTACAAAAGAAGGAACAGGATTTACTTTTGAAAGTTTTGATGCTTACGACATGTTAAATGCAGTTGAGAGATCTGTTTATACATATTATAGTGATAAAGATAGCTGGAAAGAAATAATAAAATCAGCAATGACTAAAGATTTAGGTTGGGGACTGTCAGCTAAAAAATATATACAAATGTATAAAGAAATAATATAATTAATAAAAATTTGAAGTTGAAGGAGATTGATGATGAGTAAAAGATTTGAACAAGAAATAGAAAAGTATCTTACTAATAGGTTCGGTACAAAAATAAAAAAAGCAAGTAAACGCCAAGTTTATGAAGCGGTAATGAGCGTAGTTAGAGATGAATTATCAGCTAAAAAATATAAATACGAACAACAATTAACAAAATCAAAAGCAAAACGTGCATACTATATGTCTATGGAGTTTTTGGTAGGTAAAACTCTAAGAAACAATTTATTTAATCTTAATATAGAAAAAGATTTAAAGAAATATTTAGCTAAAAATAATATAGATATAAATGATTTATATGACATAGAGCCAGACCCAGGATTAGGAAATGGAGGGTTAGGAAGATTAGCTTCTTGTTATTTAGATGCTTTAACTGCTTGTGATTACCCAGTAACAGGATTTTCAATTCTTTATGAATATGGGATATTTAAACAAGTTATAAGCAACGGGTGGCAACAAGAATTTCCAGATCACTGGTTAGAGTTAGGAAAATATGGTTTAGTTTATCGTAACGATGAAGAAATAGAAGTAAAATTCTACGGTAGAGTAGAAGAACGTTTTGAAGATGGAAGATTAGTTGTTGAACATAAAGACTACGCTTCAGTAATGGCAGAACCTTATGATTTATTGATTTCTGGTTACAAATCTGACTCAGTAAACACACTTAGACTATGGGACGCTAAAGCAAAAACAGGATTTGATATGAAGTTATTTGAAAGAGGAGAGTACTCAAAATCTTCTGAAGGTTCAGCAATAGCTTCATCTATATCAAAACTTCTTTATCCTGCTGATGCAACTAATCAAGGTAAAGAGTTAAGAATAAAACAACAATACTTCTTCGTCAGTGCGTCTCTACAACAATTACTTAAAAACCATTATAAAGAACATGCAACGTTAGAAAACTTATCAGATTATGTAAGTTTACATATAAATGATACACATCCATCGTTAGCTATAGCAGAACTTATGAGAATTTTAATAGATGATTACAATTATTCATGGGAAAGGGCATGGGAAATTTCTACAAAAACATTTGCTTATACAAACCATACAATAATGGCAGAAGCGCTAGAAAAATGGTCAGTAGATTTATTTAAACCATTATTACCACGTATATATTCAATAATCGAAGAAATTAATAAGAGATTTTGCCAATGGGTGATTGACCAAGGAAAAGATTATACATTAGCAGAAACTGCTATAATATATGATGGAATGATTAGAATGGCTAACCTATGTATAATAGGAAGTTTCAATGTAAATGGAGTTTCAAAACTACATAGTGATATACTTGTTGATAGTACATTTAAAACATTTAATGAGCTATACCCAGGTAAATTTGGTAATGTAACTAATGGTATTGCTCATAGAAGATGGATAGCACAAGCTAATCCAGAATTAACAGAGTACCTTGAAACTATACTAAAAGGTGATTTTGTAAAAGATTTATCAAAAATAAGTGAACTTAATAATTTTGTTAATGATAAAAAAGTTATTGCAGAACTAAACAAAATTAAATTAATTAAAAAAGAGCAGTTAGCACAGTATATTAAAGAAGTTAATGGTATTGAAGTGAATCCTAACTCTATATTTGATGTTCAAGTAAAAAGATTACACGAGTATAAACGTCAATTACTAAATGCTTTACATATAGCTTATTTATACAAAGAAATTAAGTACAACAACTTAAAACCTACTCCAAGAACATTTATATTTGCAGCAAAAGCATCTTCAGGATATCATACAGCTAAAAATATTATTAAATTTATTTGTTCTCTAGGAGAAATGATAGAGCAAGATCCAGAAGTAAGAGAATACATAAAAGTAGTATTTTTAGAAGACTACAAAGTTTCATTAGCAGAAAAAATTATACCAGCAGCAGATGTTAGTGAGCAAATTTCACAAGCAGGAAAAGAGGCTAGTGGAACAGGTAATATGAAACTTATGCTAAACGGTGCAGTAACTTTAGGAACTATGGATGGGGCGAATGTTGAAATATTTGACGCTGTAGGAAATGATAACATATTTATATTCGGTTTAACTACTCCTGAAGTAGAAGAACTAAATAGACAAGGTTACAAATCTTGGGAATATTACAACAAATCAAAAAGAGTAAAAGAAACTCTAGATTTCATTAGAACATTAACTATTGGTGGAGTAAACTTTAGCTTTATAGCAGATATGTTACTTACTAATGATACTTATATGTGTTTAGCTGATTTTGATAGCTATGTAGATCGTCAATCAGATGTAGCTAAAGCATTTGAAGATAAAGAATTATGGGGAAGAATGAGTTTAGTAAATACAGCTAACGCAGGAATATTCTCAGCAGATAGATCAGTAGAAGAATATGCTAAAGATATTTGGAATATAAAAAAAGTTAAATAGAGAATAAGAATATAAAGTCAAAAAAGTTAGAAAATTTGTGTTCTAACTTTTTTTACTACTATATAATCTGTAAGTAATATTTTTTAATCGTATATATATTAGTTTATAAAAATTTAAATTTATAATTTTATTTTATTGTATCTATTAAATTACAATATTTAATATCTGTAAAGGTTAAATAATTTCTATTTTAGCTATTAGAAACGTTGGTACAACAACATTTTTAGAATGCTACATAATAAATGGTAGAGTGAATGGTAGAGTAGTTATTGCGTTAGCTCAGCAATCTTTTCAAGATAAATATCCACAGCTTCTAACTTTCGTTGTCTTGAACTGCATTGCCTAGTTCGCTTTGTGTAATATTGTGTTTTTTTCTTAAATTTTTGATACGAGTAGGTATTTCTTGTGAGTAATTTTCATCAAAAAATTTCATAGATAATCCCCCTATAATCATGGAAAAGTAGTAAAAATAGTTGTTATCCTAGTTGATTAAAAAAATCTCTGATTTCCTCATCTTTTATAAAATAATATATAATTTTCCCATCTCTTCTAGTATCCAAGATGTTTTGATTGGCTAGTTTACGAAGATGGTGGGAGGCAGATGCCATACTGAGATTTAGTAAACAGGCTATATCGCAGACACATAGTTCTTCAACAACAAGGAGATAAAAGATGATATTTATCTGTTTATTATCGGTAAACTTCGATAAAATGCGAAGTGATTTTTGGACTTTTTCCTTTTCAAGGTAGTTCGTTGCGGTTGTAACACTTTGTTGATTTATAATATTCACTTGGCAGATACTATCTTTTTTCATAATATTTTCTCCTAGCTTAACACAGTCCATAGCATGTTAAAACTGTTGTTTTCAATCAAGATATATATCCCCAATCCTAAATAAACAACGGCAATAAACCATCTGCTATATTTTTCCAAGGTTTCTCCAATAGAAGGGACTTGTGCCAATTTTTGGGCAGAAAAAACCAATAGATAAATCATGACTAGAAAGGTAAGTAAAGACACTATCAAATTTGCTAAATTTAAGGTAGTAAAATATGGGACAAAGACACCAATATTGTCAGCACCACAACTTGCAAAAGTAATCATAGCGACTAGAAAAATCAGGTTTTTATTATCTTTGCTCAAACCTTCTTTGGCAATAGC
Source organism: Gemelliphila palaticanis (assembly GCA_013415235.1). Lineage (GTDB taxonomy): Bacteria > Bacillota > Bacilli > Staphylococcales > Gemellaceae > Gemelliphila > Gemelliphila palaticanis. The sequence goes on along the minus strand of JACBYF010000003.1, from coordinate 108,494 downwards.
TTCTCCATCAGAATCTCCTAAAAGCAAAACTTTGAAGCCTAGGAAAATTGGAATCAAACCGAGCAAACCTAAAATCTCTTTATTAGGAATATAATTTAAGACAAATGCAAAAATCAAACTTAGCAATATTAGGCTAACAGAGCCTAGAAATTGTCCTAAATAGATGTTAATTATGTCTTTTCTTCTTTTTCTTTTGGCGAAAAATAACATTAGTATAATAAGTAAGTCTACGGCTGTCCCAGAATACAGAATTATTGAAGTAATAACATTTTGAATCATAAAACACCTCATTCAAATATATTTTTTAATGTATTCTAACATTAAACTTTGTAGATGTCAACTTAAAATCCACCAAAATATAGATAAGAAGTTAGTTTACCAAATATTACAAAGCCTTGCCATCGAAATGATAGCAGGGATTAACTTCAATATCCAGTTGATATATTTATCTAAAAAAGGTAGAGTTTTTATTGGTTTGTAGTGCTATATAACGAGTTTCAAAAAATTAAAAATCGCTTAAAATCAATATTTTGACGTCTATTTACGTGTACTGAAACCCTTTTACTTAATCTCTGAAAATACAAAATCATATATTGATTGCAGGCTGTTGACTCATGCAGTTTCTGCATTTGTCAATAGCCTGTATATATATTGTCAAGTATTTCATAAAATTAAAATAAGTGAATGTGGTTTTATTATTTATTTAAACAGAATCACGATGAATTTTATGCTATAATATATTAAATTTATATTTTAGGAGAAATTTATGAATTTTTTAATTGTAGCTTTGGGAGGAGCAGTTGGCTCGATATTTCGTTATTCGATTAGTTTGATACCAATAAAAACAACTTTTCCTTTTTTAACATTGATAACTAATATACTAGGAGCCGTATTAATAGGTTTTATAGTAGGTGTATCTAGTAAAAAAGGTTTATCGAGTAATGTAAATTTATTTTTAAAAACAGGTGTATGTGGAGGATTTACAACATTTTCTACTTTTTCATTAGAAGCATATAATTTACTCGAAGAAAAAAATTATGCTTTTGGAACGATCTATATAATAATGAGTTTTGTTTTATGTTTAATAGGAATAGTTATTGGTAAAAAACTAGCAGATTTAATTTTTTAAACTAAATAATAAAAAGTAAGGTGTAGAATGAAAATTCTATGCCTTATTACTTATTTTGCACTTATTCTACTACCATTTTTATACTTTTTTTGATATAATTTATTAGTTAAATTAATAAATTAAGGGGGAACAAAATGTTAATTCAATTAAATAATATAAGCAAATATTTTGTAGTAACAGAAGTTTTCTCTAATGTAAAATTGGAAGTCAATGAGAAAGATAAAATAGCTATTGTCGGCCGTAATGGTGCAGGAAAATCTACATTACTTAAAATAATAGCAGGTGTTGAGAACTATGATGATGGAGTTCGTATGGTTGCTAAAAATGCTACTATAGGTTATCTATCACAACAATTTATAGTAAGAGAAGACAAAACAATTTATGAAGAAATGTTAAGTTGTTTTACAGAAATAATAGATTTAGAAAAAGACTTAGAGTATTTAGCAAATCAATTAACTACTGAAAATATAGAAAAAGATAATTTGTTACTAGATAGATATGATAAACTCCAAAATAGAGTTATAACGCATAAAGATTATCACTATAAAAGTAAAATAAAAAGTGTATTGTTCGGTTTAGATTTTAAAGAGGACGATCTTAATAAAAGCATAAGTAATTTTTCTGGTGGAGAAAAAACAAGAATATCTATGGCTAAACTATTACTTAGTGAACCGGACGTACTAATATTAGACGAGCCAACTAACCATTTAGACATGCAAAATGTTGCCTGGTTAGAAAATTACTTAAACTCTTATAACGGAGCAGTAGTAATAGTAAGTCACGATAGATATTTTTTAGACAAAATAGTAAATACTGTATATAATGTAGAGTTTGGTAAAGTAAAAAAATATGTAGGAAACTATACAAAATTTTTAAAACAATACGAAGAAGATTACGAAAAACAATTAAAAGAATATATAAGTCAACAGAAAGATATAAAAAAATTAGAAGAATTCGTTCAAAAAAATATAGCTAGAGCATCTACTAGTGGAATGGCAAAAAGTAGACAAAAAATTCTTGATAAAATAGAAAGAATAGATAATCCTAAAAAGGATGAAAAGACTGCTAATATAGAATTTAAAATATCGGAACAAAGTGGGAGAGATGTACTTCATATAGAAAATTTAAAAGTAGGTTATAATAATAATCAAATAGCAAGTACATACAACTTTGATGTATATAAAGGTGATAGAATAGCTATAGTAGGAAAGAACGGGATAGGAAAATCTACATTAATAAAAACTATAGCTAAAAAACAAAATGCAATAGCAGGTAATATATCTTATGGTAGTAAAGTTTCTTTAGGATATTATGATCAAAAGCAGGCAGAATTTGAATCAGTAAAAACTATTTTAAACGAACTTTGGGATGAGTATCCTAATATGAAAGAAGCAGATGTTAGAACGGTATTAGGAAGATTTTTATTCACAGGAGAAGATGTGTTAAAAATAGTTAGGGATCTTTCTGGTGGAGAAAAAGCTAGACTACAATTAGCTAAGCTGATGTTAGAAAAAAATAATCTACTTATACTAGACGAACCGACTAACCACTTAGATATAGCAAGTAAGCAAGTACTAGAAGCGGCTTTAGAAAACTATGAGGGAACTTTAGTATTTGTTAGCCACGATAGATACTTTATTAACAAAATAGCAACAAAAGTTTTAGATGTTGAAGAAGATAAATTTAATATATATTTAGGTAATTTTGATTATTATTTAGAGAAAAAAGAGCAAGAAAAAATAATACAATCTTTAAATAATATTCCAGAAGAAAAAGAAGTAAAAAAAGAAAACAATAGTTACCAAGCAAGTAAAGAAGAGAAAAAATTAATAAGAAAATTAGAACGAGAACGTGATGCAGTAGTTTTAGATATAGAAAAAGTTGAAGAAGAAATAAACGATATAAATTTAGAATTAACTAAAGAAGAAGTTTATACTAATCCAGAAGAAACTCAAAAATATAATAGCTTATTATCTTCAGCAACAGAAAAATTAGAACAACTTAATGATAAGTGGATAGAATTAGAAACACAATTAGAAGAGATGGGAATATAATGCAATTAATCACTATAACTACCTATGTAGATAAAGAAAAATTATTAGTAGAAAAATATCAAGGCGAGTATTTAGAACAAGAAGAAAGTTACATAATAAATTATATTGATAAAAATAAAAAAAAATTTAAAATAGTTATTGACAAAAATAAAGATAATGTTAGTATAGTAAAAGACAATACAACAATGGCTATAAAAAAACAAATAAGTACTACTAATTATTCAACAAATTATGGTGTGGTTCATTTAAAAACTGAACTACAAAATATAGAAATATTAGAGAAAAATAACTTTGTTCAATTTGAAATAGATTATAAAATATATTTTTCAAAAATAGATAGTCAGTATAACAAATTAAAACTGCTTATAAAAAAAGCTACAAAATAAGGAGAAACTAATGAAAAATAAAATAATAGAATTATTAAAAAATTCTACTAGTAAATTAGTAGATGAAAATATAGATATATATGTAGAAACTCCTAAAAATACAGATAATGGAGATTTTTCAAGTAACGTTGCAATGCAACTAACAAAAGTTCTTAGAAAAAATCCTAGAGTTATTGCCGAGGAAATAATATCAAATATAGAAAAAGTAGATTATATTGAAAAAATAGAGATAGCAGGACCAGGGTTTATAAATTTCTTTGTAAACAAGTCAAGTTTAGGAGATATAATAAAAGTTGTATTTGAAAAACAAGACAAATTTGGAGAAAACAATTCGGGAAACGGAGAAAAAGTTCTTTTAGAGTACGTATCAGCTAACCCTACTGGTGATTTGCATGTGGGACACGCAAGAAATGGGGCTGTAGCAGATTCATTAGTTAGAATAATGAAATTATCTGGTTATGATGTAACTAGAGAGTTTTATGTTAATGATGCAGGAAATCAAATAAATAATCTTACTATGTCAGCTGATGCAAGATATAAACAAGCATTAGGTATTGATGCTACTATGCCAGAAGATGGATATAACGGGAAAGATATAGTAAAATTAGGACAAGTTCTAGCAGAAGAATATGGAAATAGCTTGTTAGAAAAAACAGAAGAAGAGTATTACTCATTTTTAAGAACTTATTCTGTAAATTATCAATTAGATAAATTGAAAAAAGATTTAACAGATTTTAGAGTAGAGTTTGATAATTTTTATAGTGAAACTTCTTTATACACAAATGGAAAAATAACAGAAACATTAGAGGCACTTAAGAAATCTGGTCATATATATGATTTAGATGGAGCTACATGGTTAAAAACTACAGAATTAGGAACTGGTGATGATAAAGATAGAGTCTTAATAAAAGCAGATGGAAGTTATACATACTTTACACCAGATATAGCATATCATAAGGATAAATTTGATAGAGGATATTCAAAACTTATTAATTTATTTGGAGCAGACCATCACGGATATGTTCCAAGACTTAAAGCCTCTGTTGCAGCTACTGGTTACGATCCAAAAAATCTAGAAGTATTAATTATGCAATTAGTAAGACTTTTAGAAAATGGTCAAGAAGTAAAAATGAGTAAAAGAACGGGTAAATCTATAACTGTAAGAGATTTAATAGAAGAAGTAGGAGTAGATGCAGCAAGATATTTCCTAGCTATGCGTAGTGCAGATACACACCTAGACTTTGACTTTACAGTAGCAAAAGAAGAGTCAAGTGACAATCCACTTTATTATGTACAATATGCTCACGCTAGAATATGTTCAATATTAAGACAAGTAGAAGAAAGTTCTTACGATATTAACAAATATAATGCAGAATTACTGACAGATGAGTATTCTATTGACGTGTTAAAAACATTAGCATATTTCCCAGAAGTAGTGTCACAAGCAGCAAAACACTATGAACCACATAGAGTATGTAATTATATGCAAAATCTTGCTGCAACGTTCCATAAATTTTATGGAAATAACAAAGTAGTAACAGAAAACAAAGAACAAACAGAAAGTTATTTAGCATTAATTTCAGCAGTAAAAATAACTATAAAAAATGCTTTAAATCTAGTCGGTGTAACTGCACCAGAAAAAATGTAATTAGGAGAAAAGAAATGGCAGAACTAAAAAATGTAAACAGCTCATCAATAACAGAGCAATGTTATAAATATATGGTTGATAATAATATAAAAAAATTAAATATATATGATTTTTTAGATTATATAAAACCTCAATTAAACTTATCAGAAGAAGAATTTGTTAATCAAATGTCATATTTTTATACAGATCTTAATTTAGATGGAAGATTTGTATGTATAGAAGATGGAAGTTGGGTTCTTAAAGATAGTTTATCAGTAGAGGATGTTCTTAACTTCGTAGAGCCTAGTATTAGTAAATTTGATATCGAAGAAGATATTGATATTTATGAAGATGAAGAAGATAATGAAGATGTTACTGATGAATTAGATGAATTAGTAGAGCAAGAAGACGAAGATGAAAAAGAAGAGGATGATTTATTTGGGTTTGGAGATGACGAAGAAATAGTTTCTAAATTAGGTATAAATCACGAAGAAGAAGAATTTTAATATATATGCATCATAAAAAATATTCACACTGTATAATAATTTAGGTTAACTTTTAAAATTGATCTATATGAATGGTGTGAGTATTTTTTTTGTTTAACAACTTATATTTTCGCAATTTTCAGTTTTGTTTAGAAAATTCAAAAAAGTGTTTGATTTTTTAACTATATTATAGTATAATTTTAACTTATAATATTTAAAAAGGATGTGATTATATGTCAAAGACAAAAATGCAAAGAAATCTTAAAGCCAGACACATATCTATGATGGCAATAGGTGGAGCAATAGGAACTGGTCTGTTTATGGCGAGTGGAGTTTTAGTAGCCCAAGCAGGTTCATACAAATCAATACTAGCTTATTTGCTTATAGGTGTTTTTATTTATTTTTTAATGTCTTCGTTAGGTGAAATGGCTAGTTTTTATCCCGTATCAGGATCGGTAAGTTCTTATTCAGAAAGATTTGTAGATTCTTCTTTAGGTTTTGCAGTAGGTTGGCTTTATTGGTTCATGTGGGTTTTAGTTACAGGAATAGATATAATTACACTTGCAAAAGTTCTACAATTCTGGGAATTTTTCCAAAATTATTCTACACTATCTATATGTTTATTTTTCCTAATATTACTATTTATAGTTAACATATCTAGTGTAAAAATTTTTGGAGAAGTAGAATATTGGCTAACTATTATAAAAGTTTTAGTAGTAATATTCTTTTTATTAGCAGGAACAGCTTTAATATTTGGAATAATTGGGGCTAAAACTTATGGTATGAATACATTTATTGATAATTCAAATGTTGAAGGAGCTCAAGGATTCCTAGGTTTCTTTGCAGTTTTATCTACGGCTGCTTTTTCATTTGGAGGAACGGAATCTGTTGTAATAGCAGCAGGAGAATCTAATGAGCCGGAAAAAACAATGCCAAAAGCAGTAAATCAAGTTTTTTGGAGAATATTAATATTTTATATAGCAACAATGTTTATTATATCAGCAGTTATTTCTGTTAATGATCCAAGATTATTAGACACTTCAAATATTTTAGCATCACCATTTACAATAGTTTTTGAAAATGCAGGATATTTATTAGCAGCATCAGTTATGAATGCAGTAATTTGTACTTCGGTTTTATCAGCAGGAAATTCGGGTATTTATTTTGCAAGTAGACAATTATATTCATTGAGTACAAGAAGTTATGCACCAAAAATATTCTCTAAACTTAGCACTAGTTCAAGTCCACAATATGCAGTAATTTTTAGTGCATTTGTAGTAATAGTGAGTTTCTTATTTGAAAAATATAGTCCGAAAGGATATTATACTTTATTATCTATAGTAGGTATATTGGTAGTTTGTATTTGGATTATAGCTATTTTTTCACAAATTAGACTAAGAAAATCTATAAAAGCTCAAAATAAAGACATATCTACGGTATTACCTTATAAGGCTAAGTTTGGTATTATAGGCTCTTATATAGCGCTTTTAGGTTTTATACTGTTAGTAGTTTTACAAATATACTCTGATTTAAAATCAGGTGGAATATTAAAAGCATTTTATGATTCTTTACCGATATTATTAATTTTAGTTCTTTGGTTAGGACATAAAATAGTCTATAAAACAAATTACTTAAAACTAAATGAAATAGATTTAGATAAATTTAAAAAATAATAAATATTTCACCTAAAATATTTATTAATATATTATTAAGACTGTTAAAATTTTAAATATAATTTAACAGTCTTAATTTATTGTTGAAACTTTTATATTTTATAGTGCAACAATATATTTGTTAATTAAAACTTAAAATGTTAAAATAGTATAGTTATAAAAATTTATAGAAAGGAGTAACCTGTGTGTCTTACGCTTCTGATATGAAAAAAGAGTTGACACTTATTGAAATAAATAAAAGTGAAGAGTTTTTGTCTGAACTTTCAGCTCTAATAAAAATGATTGGTGTATTAACCATATCTAACGGTAAATTAAGTATGAGTTTGCAAACAGAAAATGCTTCTATAGCCAGAAGAATATTTTCACTTATTAAGCATTTTTATGATGTACATATAAACATATCTGTTAGAAAGAAATTAAAATTAAAGAAAAATAATGTATATATATGTCGTTTAGATGATAGAGTTAAAGAGATACTTACAGATTTATATATACTAAATGATAATTACACTTTAAATGCTAATATAGAAGAAAAATTAATAGATAGTGAAGAGAAAAAGAGAGCTTATTTAAGAGGAGCATTTTTAGCTGGAGGTTCTGTAAATAACCCAAGAACATCAAGATATCATCTCGAAATATTTTCGCAATATGCAGAACATAATAAAGCATTAAATGATTTATTAAATAGCTATGATTTGAATGCTCGTAGTTTAGAAAGAAAAAAAGGTTTTATAGTTTACATAAAAGAATCAGAAAAAATTGCAGAATTTATTAGTATAGTCGGTGCATATCAAGCACTTTTCCAATTTGAAGATGAGCGAATAGTTAGAGATATAAACAATTCTGTAAATAGAATGCAAAACTGTGATTTAGCTAATATTAATAAGACGATAAATGCTTCTGCAAAACAGTTAGAAGATATAAATATAATTCAGGAGAGATTAGGACTTGAAAATTTAGATGATAAACTTAGAGTTGTAGCAGAAGTAAGATTACAAAATCCTGAATCTCCTTTAAAAGAAATAGCAGAATTAATAGAAGATGGAAAATTATCAAAATCAGGTTTAAATCACAGATTAAGAAAAATTGCCAAGATAGCCCAACAACTAAGAGAAGAGACTTATGAAAAATAAGTCTTTTTTATTATGTTAAAATAATATTAAAAAGTTTAAATAAGCCTTTGAATATAGTTTTTATACCTATACTAATTGGAATTTTGTTAGGGAATAATTTTGTACATATAATAATATTGTTATCGATATTGTTGTTGTTTCTTTATACTGCTTATTTATTAATTTACAAAAAAAGCTATAATTTCTTATCTGGAATGACAGATGAATTGTATGAAAGTACAAGAAAAATACCGGAAGAAAAAGAATATTATGAAAGTAAAGCGAAGAAAATGGGATATATTTCTATAATTATTAGTGTATTGTTAATATTTTTTATTATATTTATTTTTATATAATATATAACATTTATTGTTATTTTTTTGGAACTTATTTTCGATTAATAAATTAAAATATAAAGATATATTTTATAACAATTATATAATTTATAAAATGACTATAAAATATTTAAAATGCTGTATCAATATGCTATAATAAAATAAAAAGGGGTGTTTTTTATGGAACATATTTTAAACTTTGATGCAGCAAATCTATCAAACTTGTTTTTAGTTAGTATAATATTACCAGTTTTTATATTCTTTTATATTATATCTTGCTTATCTACATTTTTTGTTTTTAAAACTTTAAATATAAAAAGTTATTTAGCGTTTATTCCTATATATTCAACTTATAGAAATTTAAAAGAATATAAAGGTAGAGTTTATAAAAGTAATTGGGGTAAACTATATTTAATTGCTATAGTTCTACTATTAATATCTATATTACTTTTTACAATAGGAGGGCTTTCTATCAATTTTGGAATTATTATAATAGGAGCTGTTCTAGTATTTGTGTCTTCTATAATGTTTATAGTTATATCTTTTGTTAGAGATTTTCCGATTATGTACAAACATTCATTAAAATTAGCATATGTAATACTTTTTATACTATCATTTTTTAACAGTATGATTGTAAATATTTTTAATAATATAAATACTATGCCACCAATCTCTGTGGGTGATGAATTTACACTTTATTCTAATATTTTTTTTAGCGTAATAGGTTCTTTAATAATGCCAATATACATAATAGTAGTTTCATATATTATGTATAGAAAAGTTAGGTATAACACAGCAGAGGTAGTGGAAAAAATAGAATTAGAAAAATTAGAAAACTATGAAGTAGAAAAACTATTGTATTTAAGAGAAAAAAGTCTTATTAGAAAAAAATAGTATAATAATTTAGGAGGAATGTTTTATGATTATTATTATTGAATATTTAGTTAGCTGCCTTCCTATATACTTTGTTTTAAAAGTGTTTAATGAAGAAGGTTGGAAAGCATTTATAGCGTACTATAATTACTATACAGTGTTTAGCAATTATTATAACAGATTTTATAAAATAAAATGGCACATAATTTATTTAGTTACGAGTATATCTTTTGTAGTAATAAAATTAATTATGGATTTAAACTTAAACATAACTCTATACTTATTACACAATGATTATTTAAAACTTTATTCTAATACAAAGATAGTACAAGAAACTCTATTTTATATTATAGTTACATATTTATTTTTAAAACCAATAATAAGCAGTAAAAAATTTTTAAATTTACTTTACATAACTTTCATTACAAATATTTTAGCTATGATTTACTATTTATACCAATTCAATTTTAATTATAATGTAGAGGCATTAATTAAAGATGATTATGTAAACACAGGAGTTTTTTATGCAGATATATTAGTTTTCTTAACAAAATTTATTTTAGTTATTTTCACTATGTTTTTAACATATAACTTCAAGAATAAAGTAAAAAATGGAGAAATAGTAATTTTAGAAAAGCTAGATACATCAATTTATGACAAAGAATATATAAATAAAGAATTAGATAGTAGAAATAAAATTTTAATAAAGTAGATTATTATAGAAAATTAGAAATTAATAAAGGATTTAGTTAATACAGCTAAGTCCTTTTATTTTATTTTTCTAACTTTTAAGTTTATAATATTATTTTTGTATATTCTACGTTATATTATTTAACATCGTTTCATATATTTAGAAAAATAGTGATAAAATTTTAATATGAAAAATTAAGGAGGAAAATAAAAATGGAAAATTTTTCTAACTGGCTATCAGTTGTAAATGATTTTATGTGGACTTATTTTTTAATTGCTTTAATTATAGTTACAGGTATTTATTTTACATTTAGTACAAAATTTGTTCAATTTACATATTTAAAAGAAATGTTTAGGCTGATAAAAGAAAAGCCTATTAAAAATGCAGATGGAGAGCAAAAAGGAGTATCGGCGTTCCAAGCATTTACTATATCAGCCGCTTCAAGAGTAGGAACAGGAACTATAGCAGGAGTTGCAATAGCAATAGCTTTAGGAGGACCTGGTTCTGTTTTTTGGATGTGGGTAATGGCATTTTTTGGTGGAGCTTCTTCATTTGCAGAGTCTACTTTAGCCCAAGTTTATAAAATAAAAGATAGAAAAGGCTTATTTAGAGGTGGACCTGCATATTACATGGAAAAAGGATTAGGTCAAAAATGGATGGGAGTTTTATTCGCATTCGTAATTTCTATAACTTACGGTTTTGCATTTAACTCTGTTCAAGCTAATACTATTGCTCAATCACTTCATATATATGATGTAGATTCAAAAATAGTTGGTGGTCTTTTAGCAGTATTAACAGTATTTGTTATTTTTGGTGGAGTTACAAAAATAGTTAAAATAACACAATGGCTTGTTCCAGTAATGGCACTAATTTATTTATTTATAGTTTTAGTTATAATGATTATAAATTACGACAAAGTTCCAGGACTTATAGCTCAAATATTCAATGCAGCTTTTGGATTAGAGCAAGTAGGTGGTGGAGTTATAGGAATGGGAACAGCTATACTTTTAGGAATAAAAAGAGGTATGTTTACTAATGAGGCAGGTTTAGGATCAACACCTAATGCTGCAGCTACAGCAGAAAGTACTCACCCAGCTAAACAAGGATTTATTCAAACATTAGGTGTTTACTTTGATACTTGTTTAGTATGTACAGCTACTGCATTTTTAATTTTACTATATCCAGGATTAGAATTTGGTAATGGAAAGTTAAAAGGAATTCAATTAACTCAAGCAGCATTAACTTCACAAATAGGAAGTATCGGATCTATATTTTTAATAATAGCAATATTTTTATTTGGTTATAGCTCAGTAATAGGTAACTATTATTACGGAGAAACTAATATTCAGTATCTTATCCCTAAAAAATGGGCAGTTAATATTTATAGAGTTTTAGTTTGTGGTTTTGTTTATTTAGGAAGTGTTGCAGATTTAGAAATAGTATGGGGAGCAGCAGATGTTACTATGGGAATCATGGTAGTTCTAAACTTAATAGCTGTAATAGGATTATCTGGCGTAGTTTATATAGTTCTTAAAGACTATGTTAGCCAGTACAAAAAAGGCTTAGAACCACAATTTTATATCGGTAATTTACCTATAAAAATAAGTAATGCAGATTGCTGGAATAAAAAACCAGAAAAAGAAATAAAAATACAGAAATAAAATCTAAAGAGAGTTTAAATATTTTATATTTAAGCTCTTTTTTATTTCAGAAAACTCTTTTATTTTTTTAAATAAAGTTATAAAATATAATTATAATAGAATGAAAGGGTGTTATTTTTGAAAGTTATTAAGACTAGTACAAAAAGTATGCTTGAAGAATCTTCTTTGCTTTTTGATGGTCTACTTGTAGGTATTTTAGCAGGAATAATAGGGATAATATATAGAATAATGATAACTTACAGTGAACGTGTTATTCATTTTTTTGAAAGTGGTATTTATCAAAGTAGTTTTTATATATTATATTTAGCTATGTTTTTAATAGTAGTAGGTTTTCTTTCTGCCTTTATGGTAAAAAAAGAACCTTATTCATCAGGTAGTGGTATTCCACAAGTGGCAGCAGAAGTTACAGGAAGAATTAACACAAATCCATTTAAAGTTTTATTTTATAAAATATTCGGTGGTTTCTTTGCTGCGTTAGGAGGCTTATCATTAGGTCGAGAAGGTCCATCTATACAACTAGGAGCTATGAGTGGAAAAGCAATATCTAAACTGTTAAGAAGAGATAGCATAAAAGAAAATTATTTGGTTACTTGTGGAGCAAGTGCAGGACTTTCTGTTGCTTTTAATGCTCCGATAGCTGGAGTTATGTTTTCTATAGAAGAAATACATAAAAATGTTTCTAAAAAACTTATTGTTAGTTGTTTTAGTGCAGCAGTGGTAGCAGATATAATTAGCCAATATATTTTTGGATTTGATGCTATATTTCAATTTCCAGATATTAAAAATTTAGAAATTACTAATTATTTTTGGGTTGCTATATTAGGAGTTTGTTTAGGTATATTTGGAACATTTTATAATATTATAATGAAGATATGCTTTAGTTTTTATAATAAATTAAATCTAAATATGTTATTTAGACCACAAGTAGCTATGTTTTGTTCATTTATTTTATTTTTATCATTTCCTATAGTTTTAGGTAGTGGGCATAGTTTAGTAGAAAAACTTAATTATACTAGTTATGGTATTTTGTTTTTATTAGTACTTTATTTGATAAAAATGTTATTTTCTTTAATATCATTTACTTCAGGAGTAGCAGGTGGGATATTTTTACCTATATTGGTTCAAGGAGCTATATTAGGTGCATTATTTAGTAATGTTATAGACAATTCTACTAATATTACTATATATATAATTATAGCTATGGCAGGCTATTTAACAGCTGTTGTGAGAAGTCCTTTAACTTCTATAATATTAATTTTTGAAATGACACAGAAGTTGAGTTATTTTTTACCTTTAGCAATATGTTGTTTATTTGCTTATTATACAGCTAATATGTTAGGAACTAAACCAGTCTACGAATACCTATTAGAAAATTTATTGAAAAAAGAAAAAATAAAATTTGATGGTGAGACCGAAATAGAGCTCGAAATGACCATTGATGTAGAAAATAAACTAGTCAATAAAAAAATAATGGACGTTGATTGGGGGAATAATGTGTTTATCGTTTCAATAGAGAGAAATGGAAAAAATATAATACCAAAAGGTAGTACAGTAATAAAACCAAAAGATAAGCTCATTATTCATATAACTAAAGATGAAGCTGATGCTTTTTTAGAAAAATTTGGATAAATAAAGGAGGGATAAAATGAAATACTTTATTATTACAATTTTAATAGTTTTATTATTTTTATACTTATTTTGGATAAAATTAAAAAAAGGAAAGCCTGGTAGAATATCTGGTGAGGAAGTAGAATCTAAAACTTATGAAGAAGCGTTAGTAGTAGATGTGAGATGGCGAAAAGAATATGAACGTGGTCACGCAGTTAATGCTATAAATTTACCTATAAAATTGTTTAAAAACGATAGTAAAATTTTAGATAGTTATAAAGATAAAGAAATAATACTTTATTGTGTGGTAGATGTAACATCGAGAAATACAGAAAAGCTATTAAGAGAAAGAGGATTTACTAATATTAGTATAGGTGATGGAGTAAAACAGTATAACTATTCTAACTATAACTTCAAAAATGTTTTAATGGCAGAGATGAAGTATTTGAGAACTATACTACCTGCAACATTATTAAATGTTTCTGGAGAAGAACTTGATAAAAATGAACTTAAATTAGAAAACGAATTATCAGAGTTAGAACAATTTTTTGATAAAGAAAAAACAATTTTTGTTTATGGAGACAATTTTGATAAAAGTTTAAATGTAAGTAAAGAATTAGCAGAAAAAGGTTATAGTGTCATTCATCTAGTAGAGCCTATGATAGTTAATAAATACACTTTTACAGGATATAATAAAAAGGATTTTATAGAAAATAATGATGAACTTCCTACATTAGAATGTGGTTGAGATCCTGAATAAAAGAACAGGTTGTTCAAATATAAAATTATGGAGAATTATATATGAAAGTTTTACACGTTTTAGCGCAATTACCTATGAAGACAGGTAGTGGAGTATATTTTACAAATTTAATAGAAGGTTTAAAAAATTTTGATAATATAACGCAAGCTTGTTTATATGGTACTACTAGTGATTATGATATAAATATATTAGATAAAGATAATCAGTATGAGGTCGTTTTTGAAAGTGATAATCTTCCATTTCCAATAGTAGGAATGAGTGATGTAATGCCTTATAATAATACTATATACTCTGAAATGACAGAGGATATGATAAAAACATGGGAGTATAATTTTAGAAATAAACTTATAGAAGCAAAAAATAAATTTAATCCTGATATAGTAATAACTCATCATTTATGGATTCTTAGCTCTATAGTTTGTGAAATATTTGATGATAAAAAAGTAATAGCAATATGTCACAATACGGATATTAGACAGGCAGAAAAGCATATTGATATGAAAGATAAGTATGTTACAAATTTATCAAGACTTGATAAAATTTTATCTTTAAGTGATAATCAAATTAAAGATATAGTAAAAGTGTATAATTATAGCCCAGAAAATATTATAAATATAGGTGCAGGATACAACGAAAAAGTATTTTATCCAGTAGATAATTATGAAAGAAAAGATAAAGTTGAGTTAATTTATGCAGGTAAATTTGATGAATCAAAAGGTATCTATGAACTAATAAAAGCATTTGAAATAATTAGTAAGAAATATGACAATGTTACTTTAGATATGATAGGTGCTATAAAAGAAGATAATAAAAAATATTTTGAAGATAATTTATTAAAAAATAAACAACTTAAAGTTTATAACGTTTCTAGTCAATTAGAACTAGCAGAAGTTATGAAAACAAAAGATATATTTATACTTCCTTCATATTTTGAAGGTCTAGGACTTATTGCAGTAGAAGCGTTAGGAAGCGGACTTAGAGCGATAACTACTAATATAGAAGGGCTTATTGAATTTTTAGGTGATAAAATAAATAACTCTGAGGTTATAGAGTATGTACAGATGCCTACAATTTATGATACTGATAAAGCTGTAGAAGAAGAAAAACCTGCATTTGTAAATAGATTAGTAGAAGCAATAGAACTACAAATTTCAAGAACAATAAATAAAAGAGAATTACCTAGTGATATATTTAATGAAGTAAAAAAACACTCTTGGGAAGAAAAAATTAAGCAGTTGTATAATATATTAGGGAGCTTAAAATAAAAAAATCAGGAACGGATTTGATATCCGTTCCTTTTATTCACCTATTATTTTTACTTCACGTTCAAGTTTAACACCACTGTTTTCAAATACTTTTTCTTGGACTAATTTTATTAAATTTTTATAATCTTCACAACTTGCATTATCTATGTTTACCATAAAACCTGCATGTTTAGTAGAAACTTGAGCCCCTCCTACAGTAAGACCTTGGCAACCAGCATCTTGTATTAATTTGCCAGCAAAGTGTCCTTCTGGTCTTTTGAAAACAGATCCACAAGAAGGATATTCTAGAGGCTGTTTATCGCTTCTTTTTTTATTAAGATCATTAACTTCTGCAATAATATTTTCTTTTATACCTTTTTGTAGTTTAAAATAAATTTTAGTAACTATTTCTTTGTTATCTTGAATAATAGAATGTCTGTATGAAAATTCCATTTGTTCATTGTTGTAGATTTTTATATTCCCATATTTATCAATAGTTTCAACCTTTAAGACTACATCTTTCATTTCTCCGCCGTAGGCACCAGCATTCATAAAGATAGCTCCACCTATACTTCCTGGTATACCACAAGCAAACTCCAATCCTGTTAATTCTTCTTCAATAAGAATGTCTGTAAGTTCTTTTAAAGTAGCACCTGCTTCACAAGTTACAATATTATTTTCTAATATTTCTATTTTGTTTAATTCACTAGTTATTACAGTAATACCTCTTATACCTTTATCTGATATTAGTATATTAGAGCCATTACCTAATATAGTAAGTGGAATATTATTAATATTTGCAAAATTAACTATATTAACTAAATCTTCAGTTGATTTCACTAATATTAATATATCACTATTTCCACCTGTTTTAGTGTATGAATATTTTTTTAAAGGTTCATCGTATTTAACTTCACTATTATTTAATAAGGAAGTTAGTTCTGAATAGTTTACCATTTATTTTTCCTCTTTTAATATTTTATTTATAAATATTTTCTGTTGTTTGAAGTATTCCTTAGGATTATTTTTTAATTCTAAATTATCTTTTTTAAAATTTTGATAATATTCAAAAATAAGATTATTTTCTAAAAGATAGTTATTAAATTTTATAAATTCATTATAAACTTTTGAATCTTTTTGAACTATAAATAACTTAACATCATAATTCATAGAGTTAAAATCCACGATTTTACAATATGATATAAGCCCTTTATTGTTATGAGCTACTCTATGATATTTAATATTGTTTAATCTTTTCTCGTCAAAATTTGTAATTTCATGTAGGTTGTCGACAATAACTAAAATATCAATTATTTCCTCACCCAATGAATTTTCAATAGAAGTAGAACCTATATGTAAAAATTCACAATTAGGAAATTTATAGATATTTTTTATTTGGGTTACTTCATTTGTATATTTATTATAATAATTTTTATTTATTTTTATTTGTTTAATATCTCTTTTCATAATTTTAAACCTTAATATTAATCTTATAATATTATATTGTTTGTTAGCTGAATTGTAAAGGTTAATAGAAGATAAAAATTGCTTTTTTTTATAAATTACTTTAAAATATATATGATATTATACAAAAAATCATATTATATTCAAGGAAGGATACTATGACAGATAATAATAAAGATAATATGTCTAGAAGATCTAGAGCTAGGAGAGATCAATCTGTAGATCCTGGAGGATCTTTATCTAGACGTTCAAGCAATATTAATCAGAGAATTTCGAATAGAGTTTCTAGAAGTAATGAAGATATTAATAGACGTGCTAATACAAATATTAATAAAGACAATAATATTGATATGATGTCAAGGCAACAAAGAGTAAGAGGAGGTCAATCAACAAATAATAATAGAGATAGAATACCTTCTACACAACCTAGAAGAAATAATAATGTCTATCAGAGAATAAGTAAACCTAAAGGAACTATAAACAAAAGTAGTTTATGGTTAAAATTATTGAAGTATGGCCTTTATATAGGAAGTGTAGCAATAATTTTTATTTTTTCACTCTGTGTTTATTGGATATATCAAGCACCTAAATTTGATTCTGATATACTTGATAATAATCATAGAACGATAGTTTACGATATTTCTGGTAAAGAAGTTGCCAAACTAGGTAATCAAATAGGAGATAATGCAACTAAAGAAGAGATTCCTCAACAAATGCAAGATGCTATTTTAGCAACAGAAGATAATAGATTCTTTGAACATGGAGCAGTAGACTATAGACGTTTAGCAGGAGCAGTTCTATCGAACTTAACTAGTGGTTTTGGTTCTCAAGGTGGTTCTACAATATCACAACAACTTATTAAGAGAACATTTTTAGATGATAACAAAAGTATAAAAAGAAAAGTTCAAGAAGCATATCTTGCTTATAAGTTAGAGCAAAATTATGATAAAGATACTATTTTTAATATGTATATTAATAGAATATATTATTCTGATGGAGTATACGGATTAAAAACAGCAGCTAACTATTATTATGATAAGGAATTAAATGAACTTACATTACCACAAATGGCACTTCTTGCGGGTATGCCGCAGCAACCTAATAGCTACAATCCTTATGATCATCCAGAGAATGCAAAAAAAAGACGTGATATTGTACTTTATTTAATGCAGTATCACGGAAAAATAACAGAAGAAGAGGCAATAGCAGCTCAACAAACAGATATTCTAATAGGAATAAAACCTAGAACAGCTAATAATCGATTTATTTTATCGAGTGAATTTAGTCCTAACTATACGGCATATATGAGTCAAGTTGCTTTAGAATTGAAAACTAGTAGTGAATTTAAAGACTATGATGGAGATGTTCTTAATTTAGGATTAAAAGTTTATACTAATTTAGATACAAAAATACAAGATACTATTTCTATGAGTGTTAACAATAATTTAGCTGGAATCAAACAGGCAAGTGATGTAGCTATGACTGTAATAAATAATGATACAGGAGGAGTTGCAGCTATATATGGAGGGAAAGACTTTAAATTTGGAGGATTTAATATAGCTACGCAATCTAAATTGCAAGCAGGTTCTACAATGAAACCGATATTAGCTTATGCTCCGGCAGTTGAATATTTAGGTTGGTCAACTAATCATATTATAGAGGATACAAAAATTCCAGGTTCACACATTCAAAACTGGGATAGACAGTATCACGGTAATGTAACAATGAACTATGCTTTAATGATGTCATTTAATATACCTGCAATAAAAACTTATCAACAAGTAGGTTTTAATAATGTTAAGAAGTATGCTAATAATGTTGGACTAGATGTAACAGATGATTCAATAACTACGCCTATAGGAGGAAGTGGTGACGGTTATAGCCCTATGCAGATGGCTGCGGCTTATTCTCCTTTTGCTAATGGAGGATATTATGCAACTCCAAAAACAGTTGTAAAAGTTTATGATAATCAAGGTGATGAATTAACTAGTTTTAGCAAAAATGATAGAAAGCAAGTTATAAAAGATTCTACAGCTTATATAATGACTTCAATGCTTAGAAATGTAGTAGGAGGGACAGCAACTTTAGCAGGAGTACCCGGTGTTGATACAGGAGTAAAAACAGGTACAACTACATTTTCTGAAGCAGATGCTAATAAGTATGGATTTGATATAGATAATGCAGCAAAAGATTCTTGGATAATAGGATATAATAGTAAATATACTTTATCTGTTTGGCAAGGTTTTTCCGTAGTAGATGGGCCTACAAAGTTTTTAAATCAGCAAGATACAGGGAAAACTCAAACATTGTATAGAATTAATATGCAGTCTATTTCTAAAATTTATCCACCAACTCCATTTAATGTTCCAAGTCAAGTTGGTACCTTTAACGGAGGTTTAAAAGTTCTTACTGATGAAGAGAAACGATTTATAGAAAATCAAGCTAGAGAATCCGCAGAGAAACTTCAAAAAGAGCAAGAACAAGAAAAGGATAAAGAAAAAACTAATAAAGAAGAAAAAGAAAATAGTAAAAATAGTACTGAAAATAACACAGAAAAAAATTCAAATTTAATGGAAGATAATAATTCGAGGGTAAATAATAACTCTACTAATAGTGCAAATAGTAGAACAAATAGAAGCAATACAAGCAATAGAAATAATAATTAGCATTTTATAATAAAAGAACTGAAATTCCACATTAACGAAGAATTTCAGTTCTTTTATTTTTTAATAATTATTAGAATAAAATAGGGAATATTACTAAAGCAACTATTGCTGCAATAACTCCGTATGTAATCATCGGAATAGCAGTACGTTTCATTATGTATCCTTCTTGATTAGTTATTCCAGAAACTGTACAAGCAGCTATTATATTATTTATACAAGTCATATTACCCATAGCACCTCCTACTGATTGAAGGGCTAATATTGTACCTACTGAAAGTCCAGTAGATTCAGCTATAGATTGTTGAACTCCACCGAATATTAGGTTAGAGATAGTGTTAGAACCAGAGAAGAATGCTCCAATTGATCCTAGATATGAAGCAAATAGTGTCCAATAAGGACCTGTAGCATCAGCTAAAGCTAAACCGATAATTTTAACCATAGCTTTATCTCCACCTATTAACATAAATTTAACCATTATAACTCCACCTAAAAGTGCGAAGAATGGAAGTTTAATTTGTTTTAATACATCAGTCATCATTCTACCTACGTTACCTTTCATAGCAGGATAGAATGCTAATAATACGAATACTACAAAGAAGAAAGGTATTAATGCTGGTGCATATAATAATTCATATGCTTCTTTTTCTTTAGTTCCAAATACTTCTAAAAGAGACACTTTGAACGCTTTACTTATATTTAGTTTTGCAAAACCTAAATTTGTTTCAAAAAGAGTTTCTGAAGTTCTAAGAAGACCTTTAATTCCTAATTGTTGGATACGAGTAACTACTAAAGTTAAAACTAAAACCATAGTAGGTAGTAATGCCATAAATACATCTTTTCCTGATACTTTTTCATTAGTAGAAGATAATTTTGCCATTGTATTAACTGTATCTTTAGAAAGTCCGATACCTTTTTTCGCAACGAAAACAGAAGTTAAGAATCCAATAGCTCCACCTATTAATGAAGGGAATTCATAGTTTTGAGTAGCTAGTAGTGCCATAGGAACAGCACAAGAAGCAACAGAAATATATATGAATATTAAATTTTTTCTAACTTCTTCAAATTTGAATACGAAGCAAAGAGCCATAACTGGTACTACTAATCCAGCAGTTAAATGAACTATTGATGCTTTCATACCAATCTCAAGAATCATACTGTCTTCTAATCCTAAAGAACCAAATCCAAACCAAGTTGGCGTCCCAACTGCTCCAAATGAAACCGGAACAGAGTTAAATGCTAAAACTGCAATAACAACTTTTATAGGCTTATATCCTAATCCTATAAGAATTGGTGCTGCGATAGCCGCAGGAGTACCGAAACCACTTGCTCCTTCAATCATAAATGCAAAAGCAAAACCTATTATCATAAATTGAGCTATAGGGTTTGGTGTTATAGAAGTCAACCATTTATTTATAACATCTTGGCAACCAGATAATTGTTGAAATCTATTGAATAAAACTGCTCCAGCAATTACTGTAATAGGTGTTAGGGTAGCTAAAATACCTGTAATTATACCCGCGTTAACAGTAATAAAATCAGTTTTAAAATATGCAATGTGTATTATGTAAACGAACAATGCTGTAAGAGGTAAAGCTATGTGTGAAGGAACACTCTTTTTCTTAGTCATCATCCATACTAATACTACTATGGGAATAACACTTAATAATACGTCCATCATAACGTAAGTCTCCTTTATATAAAATTTTTTATTTTTGCTAAAATTTAAGTTATAAAATAAAAAATATCAGTACAGTTAAATATTATAACGTTTAAATTGTAGCACTTACATTATTAATATATATTAAACTAAAATAATTGTCAAGCGTTTTCCAAAAGCGATTACTAAAGGCTATGTTATAATACAAAATTATAATTATATTCTAAAGTATATTAAGGCTTTTAAAAAATATTATTGTAACAGAATAATTAATAAAATTTACTTTTGGTTATAAAAATGCTATATTATAATAATTATAGTGTTAATTTTGGGGGATAATTTATGGAAAAATCAGATTATGGATATATACAAAAAGAGGGTGTTTTAAAATACTTTATATCTAATAGAGAAGTTGATGCTAAAGATAACTCTGAAATAAAGAAAGTTTTATTTGAAAAAAATTTCAATGTAAATTTACTATATTCTACTAATCAGGTACATGGAACAGATATAAAAATTATTAATGATAATAACTGCGAAATAAATGATAGTGATGCTATAATAACAAATAAGATTAATACACCTATTATGATATATACAGCAGATTGTGTACCTCTAATATTTTTTGATAAGAAAAAAAAGGTAGTAGGTCTTGCACATGCAGGTTGGAAAGGCACTTTTAATAATATAGTAGGTAAAGTTGCAGAAAAATTTGCAAACCAATTTGGTTCTATTAAAGATGATATAGAAGTAGTAATAGGTCCACATATTACGGTAGAAAATTATGAAGTTTCAAAAGAATTGATAGAAAAATTTTCAGAATTAAAAATTAAAGATTACTATATGAATAAAAATAATAAATACTTTTTAAATTTATTTAATATAAATAAAGAGTTGTTATTAAGAAGTGGTATAAAAGAAAGTAATATAAAAAATACGGGGTTTTGTACTATAAGGAACAATGATGAATTTTATTCATATAGAAAAGATAATCAAACAACAAAAAGAATAGCAACAGTTATACAGTTAGAAGGAGAAAAAGATGAGTAATATAAAATTAGTAGAGCAAATATCTGCATTTAAAAAATTATCAAAAAATGAAAATAATTGGCGTATAGCATTTTATCATATAGCGAATGAATTTTGGAATATGCCTGAGCATTATGTAGTTTTAGATAAGCAAAGCGTAGAAAAAGGATATAATTTACCGTTGATAAGAGAATACAAAGATACACTAGCGGTTCAATTTTTTACAGATTATTCTAAAGCTTTAGATTTTGTAGAAAGACAAGAAGATTTATTTACTTACGAAGGTAAGAAATTAATTTATAAAATGAAAAAAGGAGCGTTTCAAGAAGTATTTGTACCTTTTTTAGCATCTCAAAATTTAGCTTATATGATCAATGATGTAGAAGAACACTTTGTAGATACTTTTGAACGTTTACTGGCTGTTATGGAAGCAGATAAAAGCTATGTAGTAGACGAAGAACAAGCAGAATTAATAAATAATAAAGATTTTAAGAATTTTTACGGGGATGTTTGTAAAAAATATTTAATTTTTGTAGGATAAGTTAGAAAATACACCAACTATTATACAGTTAATACTATTATTGATAAAAAATATTAAAATTGATATAATAGTAAAGAAATTTAGAGAATGGAGTGTTAATATAGTGTTTAACCATAGAGTAATAGAAAAAAAATGGCAAAATTATTGGGAAGAAAATAAAACTTTTAAGATGGATGAAGATACATCAAAAGATAAATTCTATGCTTTAGATATGTTTCCTTACCCATCAGGAGCAGGACTACACGTTGGTCATCCAGAAGGATATACGGCTACAGATATTTTAAGTAGGTACAAAAGAGCAAACAATTATAACGTTCTTCACCCTATGGGATGGGATGCTTTTGGCTTACCTGCAGAGCAATATGCTTTAGATACAGGAAACGATCCAAGAGAATTTACACAAAAAAATATAGAGACTTTTAGACGACAAATAAAAGAATTAGGATTTTCTTATGACTGGGATAGAGAGGTCGATACTACTGATCCTAATTATTATAAGTGGACTCAGTGGATATTTATTCAACTTTACAATAAAGGATTAGCTTATGTTGATGAAGTTCCAGTAAACTGGTGTCCAGCTTTAGGAACTGTACTTTCTAACGAAGAAGTAGTAGATGGAGTATCAGAACGTGGAGGGCATCCTGTTGAGCGTCGTCCAATGCGTCAATGGGTTTTAAAAATCACTGATTATGCAGAAAAACTACTACAAGATTTAGAAGAATTAGATTGGCCTGAAAGTCTAAAAGCAATGCAAAGAAACTGGATAGGTAAATCTGAAGGAGCAGAAATTACTTTTAAAGTAGAAAATACAGATAAAGAAATAACAGTTTTCACTACAAGACCAGATACATTATTTGCAGCAACTTATGTTGTTTTAGCTCCAGAACATAAATTAGTTGAACAAATAACAACACCTGAACAAAAAGAAGTAGTTGAGAAATACTTAGAAGTAGTTAAAAGAAAATCAGACTTAGAAAGAACAGATTTAAACAAAGATAAAACAGGAGTGTTTACAGGAGCGTATGTTACCAACCCAATTAATGGGGCACAAATGCCAGTTTGGATAGGGGACTATGTTTTAGCAAGTTATGGAACAGGTGCAGTTATGGCTGTTCCTGGTCATGATGAAAGAGATTTTGAATTTGCTACAAAATTTGACTTACCAATACTTTTAACGGTATTTCCAAAAGAATTAGCAGAATTATATGCTAAACAAGCTGATGAAGAATATACAAACTCACTTTCTGATGAAGAATTGACAAAGTTAGCAAATAAAACTTCAAAATTAGAAGAAGAATTTTATGCTAAAAATGTTCCTTACACAGAAGATGGATATATCGGAGCATTACCTACAGATATAGATTTTGATATGGATAAAATATTAGACTATCATAAAAAATTCTTAATGCTACCAAATAGAGAAGTAGGATCTTTAATAACAAAAGAGCTTATCGAAAGAGGTATAGGAGAGAAAAAAGTTACTTATAAACTACGTGACTGGTTATTCTCACGTCAACGTTATTGGGGAGAACCTATTCCGGTAATTCATTGGGAAGATGGTACTATGACAACTGTTCCTGAAAATGAACTACCTTTATTACTACCAGAAACAGATAACATTAAACCATCAGGTACAGGAGAATCTCCATTAGCAAACTTAACTGATTGGGTAAATGTAACTTGTCCAGAAACAGGTAAAAAAGGAAAACGAGAAACTAACACAATGCCTCAATGGGCAGGATCTTGTTGGTATTATTTACGTTATATAGATCCTAATAATTCAGAAAAATTTGCAGATCCAGAAAAATTAAAATACTGGTTACCAGTTGATATATACATTGGTGGAGCAGAACATGCAGTATTACATTTATTATATGCAAGATTCTGGCATAAAGTACTTTATGATTTAGGATTAGTTCCAACAAAAGAACCGTTCCAAAAATTATTTAATCAAGGAATGATATTATCTGAAAGTAAAAATGGAAAACCTGAAAAAATGTCTAAATCAAAAGGCAATGTAGTAAATCCTGATGATATAGTAAAATCACATGGAGCAGATACTCTTAGAGTTTATGAGATGTTTATGGGACCATTAGATGCTTCTATAGCTTGGAGTACAAACGGTTTAGATGGATCTAGAAGATTTTTAGATAGAGTTTATAGACTATTGGTAAATGAAGAAACAGGAAAAGTTAATGAAAAAGTTCAAGATAAGGACAATGAAGAATTAGAAGTAAGTTATAACTTTACTGTTAAAAAAGTGGGTGAAGATATAGAAAATCTTCAATTTAATACAGCTATATCACAACTTATGGTATTCGTAAATGATTGTAATAAAGCTGAATATATACCAAGAAAATATGCATTAGGATTTATTCAATTACTAGCACCATTTGCACCACACCTTGCAGAAGAAATGTGGGAAATATATGGAAATAAAGGTGGTATATCTTATGTTCAGTGGCCTACTTATGATGAAAGTAAGCTAGTAACTAATAGTGTAGAAATAGTAGTACAAATACTAGGAAAAGTTAAAGCAAAAATAAATGTAGCCAAAGATTTATCTAAAGAAGAACTAGAAAAAATAGCACTAGAAAATGATGATGTAAAAAATCTTATCGAAAGAAAACAAGTTGTAAAAGTTATTGCTGTACCAAATAGACTAGTAAATATAGTAGTTAAATAAGGAGTTAATTATGGAAGAATTAATCTATAATATAGTAAGTGAAATTGTAGAAAATAAAGAAGAAATAAAAATAGAAAAATATATAAAAAATGGTCGTGATCACTATTTATTAACAGTTAGTAAAGAAGACTGTGGTAGAGTTATAGGGAAAAAGGGAGTAACAATTAATGCTATAAGAACAGTATTAAACTCTACGAATTTTTCTAAAAAAGTATATTTTAATGTAGTAGAATAATATTAATTTATATAAAAATAATCAATAAAATCACAAACTCTTATTTATAGAGAGTTTGTGATTTTTAATTAATAAAATAAATTTAGTAATAAACTATAATAATGTTGAAAAAAGTATTAATAAATGTTATTATAATTAAGAAAAAATTAAAAAGGATTATTAAATGGAAAATAATAATAAAACTAAAAATTATAATATTATTAAAGCTATTCTTCAATTTTTAGTTGCCATAGTAATAATGTTTTTAGTAGTTTCTCATTTAAAAAAGGAAATTTCCAATTTAGATTTTGATAAGATAACTTATTTAATAGTTAATTTAGGTTCTGTTTGGTTTTCAGTTATTATTATTTTAGGAGTAGTTGGAATGTCTATACTTTCTTTCTACGATTTCTTTGTTTTAAAAGCAATAACTATGAATGCTAATTTAAAAAAAATAAAAATATTTAAAATAAGTTTTATGACCAACTCCCTTAATATGATTTTGGGATTTGGAGGTTTTATAGGAGCTGGATTAAGATATTATTTATATAAACCTTATTCAAAAAATAATGGAAAATTATTAGTAGCAATAGGTATGATATTAATATCTATGTTGTCAGGAATAAGTTTATTATCAATTTTTGTGATACTAGATTTTTTACCTGGAGCAGATTTATATTCAGGTAATAAGTTTTTATACTATTCATTATTTTTAATATCTGCATTTCTACCGATATATTTATATTTTAATATGAGAAATCCTAAAATAAGAAGTGATAGATACTTGGCAATAAAATTAGCTATAATATCTTTTGTAGAATGGATATATGCTGCTATTCTAATACTTTTAATATTATTTATTTTTTCTGGAGAGCTTGTTCATGGTAAAGAATTACGAATAATAGGAATAATAGTAGTTTCAGCTATAGCAGGATTACTGTCAATGATACCTAGCGGTGTTGGAGTTTTTGATTATCTTGTACTAGCAGGATTAGGATCTCTAGGTTTTGAAGGAGAGGTACTTGCTGCTACTATATTTTTATATAGACTTTCTTATTATATAGTTCCTTTTATAATAAGTATAGTTTTACTAATATTCGAATTTTTTAATATGTTTATAATCAATTTTAAAAAAGGAGGTAATTAATTATGTTATTAAATATAATAATTTGTATATTCTCATATTTTATAGGAAATATACTAGGGGGAAAAGTTTTAAAAGTTATATATGGTTCTGATTTATCTACTGGTGGCTCAGGTAATATAGGGGCTAGAAATGCGGGTAGGTTATTGGGTTCTAAAGCATTTTTATTCGTGTTAACAATAGACTTCTTTAAAGGATTTTTAGTAGTAATTATTTTAAAATTGTTGGATGTTAGTTATGTTATTATATCTATAGCTATATTTTTAGTTGTTTTAGGTCATATAAAGCCTATATTAAATAAATTTAAAGGAGGCAAAGGTGTTGCTACTTTTGCAGGAGCTATAACTGCACTATCTCCTAACTTATTTTTTATAATTATTTTAGGAATATTACTAATTTCTTTTGTAACAAGAAGTTTAACTATTGGATTTTATAGTACATTGCCTTCGTTAGTGTATATTCACTATTTAGATTTTAAATCTATTTATTCTACTATTATTTTTTCTATGGTAGTATTGATGTTATTTATTGTATCTAAAGATAGTATTAAAATGTCATTTAATAAATATTTTAATCCAATAAAGAAAAGAAGAATAGAAAACAAGTAAAAATTAATAACTAAATCAAAGAACTAAACGTAAAATATTTATTTTACGTTTAGTTCTTTTTTGTTAGATAATTTGACAGAGTTTTTTTAAAATTACATATTTATTGTAAAATTTAAAACAATAAAGTATAATTATCGTTTACTGATATCACATTAATTGAAAGGAGAATTATATGATTGATTTAAAAATGGATATGATACAAACTGTTGGATTAGCGGTTATAGTCTTAATATTAGGTAGATACTTAAGATTAAAATTTGAATTTTTTGAAAAATATTGTATTCCTTCACCTGTAATTGGAGGATTTATATTTGCTATAGTTAATTTACTTTTCCATTCTACAGGTCTCATAAATATAATTTTTGATAATACTTTACAGAATTTTTTTATGACAATGTTTTTTACTAGTATAGGCTTTAATGCTAGTTTTAAACTTTTAAAAATAGGAGGGAAAAAAGTAGGTTTATTTCTAGCTGTAGCAGTGATTTTTTTAATATTACAAAATATTGTGGCTTTATTGGTTGGTAACTTATTGGGAATAAATCCTTTACTAGCATTGCTTACGGGATCGACTCCTATGACAGGAGGTCATGGTACAGCAGCAGCTATATCTCCTATGATTGAAGAAATGGGTATTAGTGGAGCACAAACTATAGCTATAGCAGCAGCCACTTTTGGTTTGATAGCAGGATCTAGTTTAGGAGGTCCATTAGCTGATAAGTTAATAAAAAATAAAAGATTAGAAATTAAACCAGAATTAGTAGGGAATAATGATATAAAAAATGATGAATTATTATTTTCTAATGATAAAAAATATCTAAATGGAGATTTTTTCGCTAAAGCACTATTTATGATATTAGTAGCAATGTTTTTAGGTAGTTATATATCTATGTTTATAAATAAACAGTTTAATTTTCCTAATTATATAGGACCTATGTTAGTAGCTGTAATAATAAGAAATATTTCTGATTTTAGCTCTAAGCTAGATATACACTATGAAGAAATAAGAATACTAGAAGATGTTTCTTTGAATTTATTTTTAGGTATGGCAATGATGACTCTAAAACTTTGGCAGTTAGCAGGAATAGCAGGTAATTTAATTATACTATTGCTTGCACAAGTTTTACTAGCAGCATTATATATATACTTTATAACATTTAAAATTATGGGTTCAAATTATGATGCAGCTGTCTTATCAGCAGGTCATGCAGGTTTTGCATTAGGGGCTACTCCAAATGGAATTGCTAATATGCAAAGTGTTAGCTCAAAATACGCTTATTCTAATATAGCATTCTTCGTTATGCCTGCAGTGGGAGCATTATTTATAGATTTATTCAATATACCTATAATAAGTTTATTTATATATCTGTTATCCTAGTATATTTACACATTAACAGGGGAATGACCAAAAAGATAGAAAAATATTTATTAAGAATATTTTTCTATGTAATAAAGTCAATATTATCAATGTTTAAAAATAACCTTGATGAATATTTTTGACTTTCTGGTCCCCCCCTTTTTTTTTATTTTATTTGAATGCATTTTATATTATCTATTTGTCTTATTTATTTACATAATGTTATTATTTTGTTAAAATCAATATAAATAATATAGAAAGAGGGTATTTTTATGGGTAAAATAACTAGAAGATTTTTGTTAGGGTTAGTTTCGGTGGCAGGAGCAGGTTTAGGAGCATATTATTTTAAAAATCCAAAGGAAATGAAAAAACATAAAGATCTATTTAAAGAAAAGCTAAATGACAATATAGATAAGATTTCAGAAAATATTAATTCAGACAGTATAGCTAACAAAAAAAATGAAATTACAGAAAATATAGAAGCTATTAAAATTGACGCAAAAGATAAGTTAGATGGATTAATATCATTATTTAATCCTAATGAAATAAATAATGAATTAGAAGAGATAAAAGATGAAGTAGAACATTCTTCAGACGATATAATTGAAGAAACAAAAGAATTAGAGTCTAATTTAGAAGAAGAAATAAAAGATGAAGAAGAAAAAACTTCAGATGATATAATTGAAGAAACAAAAGAATTAGAGTCTGATTTAGAAGAAGAAATAAAATATGAAGAAGAAAAAACTTCAGATGATATAATTGAAGAAACAAAAAAAATAGAGTCTAATTTACAAGAAATTCTAAATGATATAGAAGATAATATAGATTTGAAAGAAGATAATTTTAGCAAAGAAGAAATAAAAGAATTGTCTGATGCTATAAAAGAAAAGTTAGAACACAAGAAAGAATTAACAGAAGAAAAATCAGAAGAAATAAAAAAAGAAGCAAAAGGTGCTCTTGATTCAATAGTTTCTTTATTCTCAGGTAAAAGTAATTAGTTATATTATTTATAAATTTTAATAATAAGCATATATAATTGGAACTAAATTTAAACATTTAGTTCCAATTTTTTATAGAAAAAATACTTTTTTTATGATAAAATGAAAACGTAAGCATAAATAAAGTGAGGTATTAAAATGAAAAGAAAAGTTAAGATTATAGCAACATTGGGTACTAGTACTGATGATAAAATTGAAAACATAATATCTTCTGATTTAGCAGATGCTATTTTAATTGATAATTACTTTGGAAGTATTGAAGAAAATTCAGAAAGAATACAGAACGTAAAAAAATATAGAGAGCAGTATAAAAAAAATATAGCTATAGTTTATGACCTAGATCATATATATGCTGAAAATAAATACAAGTTAATAAAAATTGATTTTAACAATGTAGATAATGCTGTTAAAGAAGAGGTTGATTTTATTGCTACTCCATTTATAAATGGAGTAAATGAAATTTCTACATTAAAAGATTACATATATAAAAGAGATAATTCAATAAAGCTAATTGTTAAAATAGATAGTAGAGAGGCTGTTGAGAATATTGATGAAATATTAAATTACGCAGATAGCATAATGATAAATAGGGATGAACTTGGTATGGACTATCCTTTAGAAGATTTACCTATAGTTCAAAAAGAGGTTATAAAAAAATCTAATTATTATGGAAAAGAAGTTATTTTAACTACACAAATGCTTCAATCTATGGTTTATAATCCTAGACCTACTAGAGCAGAGGTTTCAGATGTTGCTAATGCTACTATAGACGGAGTTGATGCTATTATGCTTATTGAAGAAACTGCAACTGGCTACTATCCGGAAGAAGCTTTATCTACTGTTAATAGGATTGTTCAGTATATAGACAAGAGTTATGAGTTAGAAAATGATATAAAAAATTATAAAAAAGAAGGTATGGGAGTAGCTCATGCAATGAGTATGACTACTAAATATTTAATAGATAAAACAAATGCCAAAAATATAGTAACATATACAAAAACAGGAAATACTGCAAAATTTATAGCCAAGTATCGACCTAACTCAACTATTTTAGCTGTTGTTCCAGATAATTCTACTGCTAGAAAATTGGCACTTACATGGGGTGTTTACACAGATATAGAAAGTAAGTTATTAGATATGGAAAGTATGATTTTAAATGCTCCAAAACTTTCTAAAGTAAATAATCTAGCTAATAAAGGGGATTATGTTTTGATTACTTTAGGAGGAGATTCTAAAAAAGGAAATTATATGCCTACAGACTTTATAACTGTAAGAGAGGTAGAATAATAATTAATATTCTAAAATAATATGTATTGATATAGTACTATTATCAGTTCATTACCAATAGAGTAGATAATAGTACTATAAAAGTTTAAAATAAATTATTTCATTTTAGCAGTTCAAGGAATTTACAGAGTTTATTTCACAGAGCCCACCTAAATTTTATACTAATTTGAAACTATACACAAAACTTTTGATAGACGCATATAAAGCACAAGATAACATTATTTTGAAATCTTGTGCTTTATGTTTTTATTAGTTATAAATTTTATTTATCATCTTTTTTCTTTCTGTATATTAAAAAGATGATAATTCCTACTATTATAAGACCACCTAGATAAGGTCCGTAATTTTTAATAGCTTCTCCAGTATTTGGCAGAGTACTGCTTAGTAAATACATATTTTCTCCTTGAATTATTACTATTTATCTTCTGATTTTTTTGTAATGTTGTTTAGTGTTTCTTTAGTGTTGCTAACAGTTTCTTCTACTTTTTCTTTAAAGTCAGATATTTTTTCAGAAACTTTATCAGTGTTTATAGTATCTTTTATTTCTTTAACTTTATCTGTTATGTTCTCTATAATATTTTTAGCTTCTTCTTTGTATTCTTCAACTTTTGGCAATAATTCTTCTTTTACTATTTTAGAAGCAGAATTTGTATTTGCAGAAAGTTCTATCCCTTGTTCTTTAACTTCTATAACGTTATCTTTTACTTCTTGTGCATCACTAGAAAGTTGTTTTCCAAATTCTACAGTTTCGTTAACTTTAGTTTGTACTTTATCGTAACTATTGTTAACTACTTTTTCAAAATCATTTTTTAAAATTTCTGCAGAAGATGAAACACCATTTTCTTTAGTGTTTTCAACTATATCTTTTGAATATTTTATAGAATTGTTTAATTTTTCTTTAAGTAATCCTTTATGTTCCTCTAATTTTTCAGGTCTTTTAGAATAGTATTTGTAAGCATAAAATCCTAATCCTGCAACTAATAATTTAGATATTTTTCCCATTATTCTTCACCTCTTTAGTATAATTATTTATTATATCATAGATACTTTAAAATTAATATAATTACTTTTTGAATTTTTGTTTAACAGCTTCTCTTAATAGAAATTCTATTTGACTATTTATTGAACGCAAGTCTTCTTCAGCCCATCTTGCTAGGTCTTCCCAAAGAGATGGTGCTAATCTTAAAAGAACTTGTTTTTTAGCTTTTTCTTTATCTTTTAATTCTTTTTGTTTTTTTATAAGTTCTTTTTCTTTATCTTCTATTTCTTTAATTTTAGCTAGTAATTTTTCTTCCCTTTCAGCTAGTTTTTTTTCGTCAATATTTTTCATTAGTATATGCTTCCACTATTAATTACTGGATTGGCATCTTTATTGCTACATAAAACTACTAATAAATTACTAACCATTGCTGCTTTACGTTCTTCATCTAGTACTACTATGTTATCTCTATCAAGTTGTTCTAAAGCTGTGTTTACCATACCTACAGCACCTTCTACTATTTTTTTTCTAGCAGAGATTATTGCTACAGCTTGTTGTCTTTGAAGCATTGCTGCTGCTATTTCTTCAGAGTAGGCAAGGTCTGTTATTCTAACGTCTTCTACATATAGTCCAGCATCTTCTACTCTTTCTTGTAATTCTTGTCGCATTCTATCAGCTATTTCTTGTGAGCTACCACGTAATGTTTTTTCGTTTTTATCTAGACTTTCATCTTCTTCAAATTGGTCATAAGGATAAAGTCTAGCTATGTTTCTAATAGTAGATTCTGATTGTATAGTTAAGTATTCTTTGTAATTTTCTACAGAAAATACAACTTTTGTAGGATTTACTACTCGCCATATAACAACAGCTCCTATTAGTATAGGATTACCTAGTAGATCGTTAACTTTTTGTTTTTCTTTATTTATAGTCATAGTTTTTAAAGAAACTTTTCTTTTACTAGGTAAGTTTGCGCTAAGTGCTGATGTAGCAAATGGGTTTACGAAATAGAAACCTGGTTTTTTAATTGTGCCATAATATTTACCAAACATAACTAGTACCAATGCTTCATTAGGTTTTAATATTTTTAAACCAGCTAAAAGTAAAGCGCCTACTATAAAAATTATGGCAGCTATTATTCTAAACAAGTTGTTGTTTTGTTCTATACTAAGGTATATTAAAGTTCCAGCTGCTGTAAATAATGCAAGAGAAGTAAATAGTGATATAAATCCATTAATAGGATTTATTATTTTTTCTTGAACATTTATATTTGTATTCATATTGAAAACTCCTTTATATTTTATTATGATATCATTATGATATCATAATAAAATATATTTTTCAAGACATTATAAAAAAACAAGCATAAAAAATGCCTGTTTTTTAATTTATTTAATTAAGTTTTTCATATCATTATGTAATTCGCTTATTATATTTATTTCTTTTTTTGTTATAGGATGCTGAAATATTATGTTATTGCAGTGTAGAGCTTGTCTTTTTATGTAAAGGGTATTGCCACCGTAAAGTTCGTCACCTAATAAAGGATGACCTATATGTTTACAATGAACTCTTATCTGATGAGTCCTACCGGTAAAGAGTTTTAATTTGATAAGGCTACAGTTTTTATCTTGAATGTATTTTATAGTTGTTAATTCTGTTTTTGCATAATCTCCATATGCATCTACTTTTCTAGTTATGATACTATTTTCTTCTCGTGCTATATTGGCTTCTATAATTATATTATCGGGAGTTTTACCGTGTGCTAATGCTAAATAGTATTTTTCAAATTTTACGTTGTTAAACATTGCGTGGACATGGCGATGTTTGGCAACGAATACTATACCGCTAGTATTTTTATCCAAGCGAGTAACGATGTGAGGAATGGTAGTGTAGTAGTTATTTTTAAAATAATAGTTTATGTATTCTAACAATGAGTCATCTTCGTTGTTTCTTGATGGTATTGTCGGTAGGTTTTTAGGTTTATCTACTACTAATAAATACTCATCTTCATAAAGTATATTTATTTTTTTATTTATAAATCTTACGCTATCACTAAATTGTTCACTCGGTAATGTTATTTCTACCGAGTCATATGTATTAAGTAAAAAACGGACATTTTGTTTTTGTCCGTTTACTTTAATACTTCCATCTTTATCAAATTTTATACGAGTTAATGTTTTTTTAGAAATTTCGTTTTTTATTAAAAATTCTCTTAGAAGAATTTGTTCTTTTACGATAAATTTTAATTTCATACTATTCTCCGATGAAAGATCTTTTTACTCTTTTCCAAAAACTTACTTCGTTATATCTCATAAATGATATTTTTTTAGTTTTGGAAAGTGTAACTTCTATTTTTGCTAGATTTTCATAATTTATATATAGTTGGTCTATATTTAATCTATGGTTGTTTTTTTGCTCTTTAGGTCTTATAGTTAGTAATTCATTTTTTGATAATACGATTGAATTACCCAACGTTCTATATACTAAGTTGTTTAGAGCAGCTATTTCGGTAACTTGAAATACATCTAAATTAGGATTTATTACAGCACCACCTAAACTTTTATTGTAGGCTGTTGAGCCAGTAGGAGTACTTATGCAAATTCCGTCACCTCTAAAACTTTCAAAATGTTCTCCGTCTATTAGTATGTCTGCTATATAAGTAGATCCTACGGAATTGTTTAGTGTTATTTCGTTTAGTGCATAATCTTTAGATAATAGTTTACCATTAGAACAATATGCTTCTACTGCTACTAGAGGATACTGCTCTATTTTTGGAGTTTTGGTTGCTATATCTTCAAAAATTTTCTTGTAGTCTTTTGCCAAATAGTCTGTATAAAATCCTAGATGTCCGGTGTGAATAGATAAAAATTTTACTTCATTAATTATGTGTAAATATTTTCTAAAGGCATGAAGGACGGTACCATCACCACCTATTACAAAAACATATTCTGGATTTTTTTCGTCATATTCTAATCCATATTTAATAAGAAAACTTTTAATTTCTTTTTTTATAGTTTTTGTGTAATCATCATCTCTAAATACTATTGAAAATTTTCCTGTTAACATAAATACCTACTTTATAATATTGTTGTAATTTTCTATCCATACTTTAGTAAATTCTTTAGAAAATGGACCTTTGTTATCTTCAATCCAACTTTGCAGTTTTTCTAAGTTGTATCTAATTATTTTGTCCAAGTCTCCATCATAATTATATAATTTTTTATGTTGGTTGTACTCATCTTCATCTAGTAAGAAATATTTTCCGTCCGGATATTTTTTAATATCTAGGTCATAGTCAATATACTTAATACCGTCAATGTCAGATGCAAAAGGAGAACTTAAGTTACAATAATAATGAATACCATCTTCTCTAAACATACATACTATATTAAACCAGCAGTCAGCGTGAAAATATACTAAAGCCATTTCTTTAGTTACCCACGTTCTACAATCAAATTCTGTTACAGATGTTTTGTTGTTTGCTAATATCACTACTTGATCATTAGCTTCTAATACGGTGTTTTTATGCCATATACGATGAACGGAACCATCGTGTTTATATGCTATAATTTTCACCACATCACCCTTTTTGGGCTTTATATTATCTTTATACATATATCCTCCTTTCCAATAAATTCATAATAAAAATCACATGTTTAAATTATAACACATTTTCAAAGTAGAAAAAATAAATTTATGTTATTTAATTTATATTAACTATCTTTTTAATTTAAAATATTTTATAATTATTTTAATATTAAAAAAAGAGGATAATGAAATTATGGAAGATTATAAATATTATGTAGAAAAATTAGAGTTACTGCCTCATGTTGAGGGTGGTTTTTATAGACAAACTTATTTAACAGATGAAAAAGTTGCGTTAGAAGATGGTAGAGTTAGACATTTATCTTCTAGTATTCTATTTTTATTAACTGCTAGTAATCCATCACATTTTCATAGATTAAAATCTGATGAAATATGGTTTTATCATGGAGGATCTTCTCTTACTGTTCATATTTTGACAGAAGAGGGTAAGTATAAAAAAGTTTCTTTAGGTTTTGGAGAAGGGGAAGTTCTTCAATATACAGTACCAAAAGGTGCTATTTTTGGATCAACTGTAGAAAGTACTAACAAAGATGATTTTTCTATAGTATCTTGTGTAGTTAGTCCTGCTTTTAGTTTTGAAGATTTTGAATTGTTTACTAAAAAAGAATTGTTAGAAAAATATCCAGATGAAAAAGAGATAATAGATAAACTTGCATATGAGAAATTAGGTTAATATTTTAAGGAAATAAGATATTAATTATTCTTTATAATATTGACATTAATGATTTCTTTGTTAAATGATTAATAAAATAATTACTTTATTAATATTTAGGGGTTTATTTTTTTATAAAATAATAATAAAAAAATTTTTTAAAAGTAAGAAAATAAAATTATTTTTTAAATAAAATAGAATGCTTTTAAATCAGTATTTAGAAACGTTTTTTGAGTCTTTATAATTTTTTTGAAATAATTATTGTAAAAAATTTTTTTATATAAATAGTTTGTTAATATTGTAATTTCAGCTTTATTCATTCAAATATAGTTATAAAATAAAATTGGAATATTAATAGTTGAAAAATAAAAAATAAAAGTATATAATATTAAAAAAGCTTTTAAATTTCCGGGAAATAAACGGGAAATAATTTAATTGCTTGGATATAAAAGGGGGACATCTAATGAAAATAGTATATTTTTCTTTAACAGGAAATTGTGAGAAGTTTTTAAAGTTTTGTAGATTACCACAAGATGATATTCTATTTTTGAATGATGTTAAAAATGTGGACTTCGATTATATATTGGTTACGCCGACTATAGGTTTTGGAGAAGTGCCTTTGAAGGTTAGGAAGTTTTTGGATAAATTTAGTGACCGCGCAAAAGGCGTTGTAGCTAGTGGTAACCGTAACTGGGGAAACAATTTTGGCTTAGCAGCAGATGTTATTAATAGAGATTACAATGTACCAATACTTATGAAGTTTGAGCTGCTAGGAAATACTAATGATATTAACAAATTTAAAGAAATCTATAAGGAGATGAGCGGAAAATATGACAACATATAGACATATTGAACTAAACAATGAAGTAACTAAAAGAGACGATACAGGATTTTTTATGTTGCATAAAGATAAAGAAGCTATACAAGAATTTTTAAGGGAAGTTGATGATAAAACTGTTAAGTTTAGTTCAGAAATAAAAAGACTTAAATACCTTGTAGAAGAAAATTTTTATTACAATATTTTTAACGATTATATTGAAGAAGAAATTTTAGACTGCTTGCAATTAGCTAATAATTATAAATTTGAATTTCAAAGTTACATGGCTGCAAGTAAGTTTTATAAAGATTATGCATTAAGAACTAACGACAAAAAGCAATATTTAGAAAATTATAATCAACACGTTTTTATAGTAGGTATGTACTTAGCTAATGGTGATGTTAATCTTGCTAAAGAATTAATAATATCTATGCTTGAGCAAAGATTACAACCTGCGACACCAACGTTTTTAAATGCGGGTCGTAGTCGTCGTGGAGAATTAGTTTCTTGCTTCTTATTAGAAGTTGGCGATTCATTAAACTCTATAAACTACATAGATTCTACTGCCAAACAATTATCAAAAATAGGTGGAGGAGTAGCAATAAATCTTTCTAAGCTAAGAGCTAGAGGAGAGAGTATTAAGGGCATAAAAGGTGTAGCAAAAGGAGTAATACCTGTTGCTAAATCATTAGAACAAGGCTTTGCTTATGCTGATCAACTAGGTCAAAGACCAGGAGCAGGAGCTGTTTATTTAAATATTTTCCATTATGATGTTTTAGAATTTTTAGATACTAAAAAAGTTAATGCTGATGAGGAATTAAGATTACCAACTATATCAACAGGGTTAATAGTGCCATCACTATTTTTTGAATTAGCAAAACAAAATAAAGACTTCTATATGTTTGGACCACATTCAATCTGGGAAGAGTATGGATTAGTTTTAGATGATATTGATATTGAAGAATATTATGATGATTTTGTAAATAATGAAAATATAGTAAAAAGATCATATAGTGCACGTGATATGCTAAATCTTATAGCCTCTACGCAGTTACAATCTGGTTATCCATATTTAATGTTTAAAGATAATGCTAATAAAGAACATGCCCTAAGAGATATCGGTCAAGTTAAGATGAGTAACTTGTGTACAGAAATATTCCAGCTTCAAGAAACTTCTGTAATTAAAGATTATGGAGAAGAGGATATAATTAAGCGTGATATTTCTTGTAATTTAGCTTCGTTAAATATAGTAAATGTTATGGAAAGTAAGAAAATAAAAGAATCTGTATATTCGGGTATGGATTCGCTAACGTTTGTAAGTAATTCTACTAGAATAAAAAATGCTCCAGGTGTAGTTAAAGCTAATGATGAGTTCCATTCTGTAGGATTAGGAGCGATGAATTTACACGGTTATTTAACTAAAAACTTAATAGCTTATGAGAGTGAAGAAGCAAAAGATTTTGCTAATGTATTTTTTATGATGATGAATTTCTATACTATAGAACGTTCTATGCAAATAGCAAAAGAAAAAGGTGAGAAGTTTAAAGACTTTGAAAAATCAGATTACTACAACGGAAGATATTTTGAAAAATATGTAACGAAAGATTATTTACCACAAACAGATAAAGTTAAAGAATTATTTGAGGATATACATATTCCGACTAAAGAAGATTGGGATAGATTAAAAAATAAAGTAAGAGAGCACGGATTATATCATGCTTATAGAATGGCAATAGCACCAACACAAAGTATTTCTTATGTGCAAAACTCTACTTCTAGTGTTACACCGATAGTAGATAAAATAGAGAGAAGAGCTTATGGAAATGCTGAAACTTTCTATCCAATGCCTTATCTGAATGCAAAAAATCAATGGTATTATAAATCTGCTTTTACTATCGACCAAATGAAGTTAATAGACTTGATGGCAGTAATTCAGGAACATATTGACCAAGGTATATCTGTAATTTTATATGTAAACTCTGATATAACTACTAGAGAATTAGCAAGATACTATATTTATGCGCACCACAAAGGATTAAAATCACTATATTACACAAGAAATAAATTATTATCAGTAGAAGAATGTACTTCTTGTGCTATATAGTATAGAAAGAGGATAAAATGAAAGCAGTCAATTGGAATAAACAAGATGATTTGACGTTAATGTATTGGCGTCAAAATATAGCTCAATTTTGGGTTGATACAGAATTTAAAGTTTCTAAAGATATAAAAAGTTGGACAGAAGATTTAAATGATTTAGAAAGAGATACTTACAAAAAAGTATTAGCGGGATTAACAGGTTTAGATACTCAGCAAGGTGATATAGGAATGCCTCTAGTTTCTATTCATACAGAAGATATGCGTAAACAAGCTGTATATAGCTTTATGGGTATGATGGAACAAATTCATGCTAAAAGTTATTCTACGATTTTCTCATCTTTAATACCGAGTAAAGAAACAGATTATTTGTTAGATGAATGGGTACTGGAAAATAAAGAGTTACAATATAAAGCAAAAAGAATAGAAGATTATTATTTAAAATTATTTAAACCTGAAGTTAGTAACTATGATTTGTATATGGCAAGAGTAGCATCTGTATTTTTAGAAAGTTATCTATTTTATAGTGGGTTCTTCTATCCTCTTTATTTAGCGGGGCAAGGTAAAGTAACTACTTCTGGAGAAATAATAAGAAAAATACTTCTTGATGAAACAATTCACGGAAGTTTTACAGGATTTGATGCTCAAGAAGTTTTTAAAACTTTAGATTTAGAAGAACAAGCTAGAGCAGAAAAAGAAATGTATGAACTTATGCTTGATTTATACAAAAATGAGTTAGTTTATACAGAAGATTTATATGCCCAAATAGGTTTAGTAGATCAAGTTAAAGATTATGTAGAATACAATGCTAATAGAGCTTTAGCTAACTTAGGATATCCTGGATACTTTGATCATAAAGAGTTGAATCCTATTATAGAAAATGCTATAAATACATCTACAAAAAACCACGACTTCTTTAGTGTTAAAGGAGATAGTTACGTAGTTAGTATGAATGTAGAACCTTTAGAAGATGAAGACTTTATATTTGAATAGGAGGTAGTATTTATGAAAATTTTAATGGTAAGACACGGAGAAACAGACTATAACAAAAATAGGTTAATTCAAGGAAATACTGATATTCCTTTAAATGAGACTGGTATTACTCAAGCTGTTGCTGCCGCTAAAAAGTTAGAAGGTTATAAAATAGATGCAGCATACAGTAGTCCTATGGAAAGAGCTTATGATACTTGTAGATATATGCTAGACAACTCTAATAACGAAAATATATCTATAGAAAAAGATAAGAGAATTATAGAGAAGTTTTATGGAAAATTCGAGGGTGCTACTTTTGAAGAATGGCACAAAGGACAGGCAGAAAATGATATTTCAACAGTTGAATTAGACACTAGTGTTGCAGGTAGAGTTGAGCAATTTTTATTAGAAAAATATGAAAAACATAAAGATGAAACTATTTTGGTAGTTTGTCACGGAGCTTGTACGAGAATATTTTTAGAAAGCAAAAATTTACGTCCAAATAACGATTATATAGTAAACACATCATTAAACGAAATAGATTATGATGGTAATACATTTACACTTTTAAAATATAATGCATAAAGTGAAAAATAGAGTAAAACAGTGTTATTAGTTTTACTCTATTTTTATTTTTTATTCTAATTCAAATAGTTCTTCTCCGACAATTTTGTTTTCAAATTCAGCAGTTAGTTTTACAGGAGTTTTGTCATCTTCTAGTTCAAATGCAAGACCGTATACAGCTTTTTCTCCGTTATATAAAACATCATTTTTTATATTTTTATTTGTTGTAGGATAAACTATCAAATTATTGTCACCTTGAGTTACTTTAAAAATATGTAACCATTCAGCTGTAGGTGTAAATTTATGTTCTGAGTTATTTTTCACCTCAAACCAAAACTGAATTATTGCTTTAGAACCATTTTCGTTTCCAGGTTTTCCGGGTTTAATTATTTTGTTTGTTAAAATTTTAAATTCAACACTTTTCGAGCTGAAAAAATGGTCTTTAAATTCGGCATCTTTATACAAAATTTGTTTAGGAATAGGTATTGATGAGCTAACATTGTTGCTTTCTTTTGTTAAGTTGCTTTGTTTAGCTTGAGAGCAACCTGACAAAAGAGCTAATGTCGAAACAGCTAAAATTAATTTTTTATTCATAATAATTCCCCCTTAATAAATATACTTTACACTTATATTTTATAACAATTAATACAACGTTTTCAAGTGATATCAGAAAATTTTAGTTTTTTTTGAAAATTACAACATATTAATTGTTGGTTATTAAAATCAAAAATACCAGTACAAAATTAGATGTTAAAT
This sequence comes from Gemelliphila palaticanis, assembly GCA_013415235.1. Taxonomy (GTDB): domain Bacteria; phylum Bacillota; class Bacilli; order Staphylococcales; family Gemellaceae; genus Gemelliphila; species Gemelliphila palaticanis. The sequence continues at coordinate 66,765 of JACBYF010000003.1, read as the reverse complement.
TCTAAATTTTGTGCTGGTATGCTATATAAAATTATATTTTAGTTCAAAAATTAATTATTTGTTTTAGTTTTAAATTATTAGTTTTTTTCTATTTTTGTCATGTTACGCATATATGGGCGTAATACTTCTGGTATTGTTATAGAACCGTCTTCGTTTTGGTAGTTTTCTATAATAGCAGCAACAGTACGACCTACTGCTAAACCAGATCCGTTTAATGTGTGAACGAATTCTAGTTTTCCTGTGTCTTCTCTTCTAAATCTTATGTTAGCACGTCTAGCTTGGAAGTCTGTACAGTTTGAACAAGAACTTATTTCTTTATATGCGTTATAACTTGGTAACCAAACTTCTAAGTCGTAAGTTTTTGCACTTGAGAATCCAGTATCTCCAGTACATAGTGTTATTACTCTATAAGGCAATTGTAATTTTTTAAGGATATTTTCTGCGTGAGAAGTCATAAGTTCTAGTTGTTCATAAGATTCTTCTGGTTTTGCGAATCTAACCATTTCTACTTTATCGAATTGGTGTAGTCTTATTAATCCACGAGTATCACGTCCTGCACTACCAGCTTCAGATCTAAAGCAAATACTAAATGCAGTAAATGCTTTAGGTACTTCATTTTCGTTTAAAATTTCGTTGTTATGGTAGTTAGTAAGTGGTACTTCTGCTGTAGGTATAAGTGTAAGATTTTCAGATTCTATAGTATAAACATCTTCTAAAAATTTAGGAAATTGTCCAGTTCCGTATAGTGCAGTTTTGTTAACTAATTGAGGAACCATCATTTCTTGATAACCGTGTTCTACTACGTGTGTATCTATCATAAAGTTAATTAATGCTCTTTCTAATAAAGCTCCTGCATTTTTATAGAACATAAATCTACTTCCACTTATTTTAGCTGCTCTTTCAAAGTCAGCTATGTCTAATTCTTCTACTAAATCCCAGTGAGCTTTAGGTTCAAAATCAAATGATCTGACTTCTCCAATTCTTCTAACTTCGATATTTTCATTTTCGTCATCACCAACAGGTGTTTCATCAGATACAAGGTTAGGTATTCTAGAAACTATATCGTGTAATTTTTCGTCTATTTTTTTAACTTCGATATCTAATCCTGTAATCTCATCAGAAAGTTTTTTCATTTCTGCTATTACAGCACTAGCATCTTCTTTTTTACGTTTAAGAATAGCTATTTCTTCACTAGTTTTGTTTCTTATTGCTTTTAAATCTTCAACTCTAACTAGCATTTCTCTTCTATTTTTATCTAATTCTAATATTTTGTCAACGACTGTTATATCGTCTCCTCTTTTAGCTATTTTTTCTCTTACTAAATCCGGTTGTACTCTTATTAATTTTATATCTAACATAATTTATTCCTCCTAAAATATATAAAAAAGTCCCTCGCGTTAAATTTTAACGCAAGGGACGATGAGTAATTCGTGGTTCCACCCTAAATTTAGCCATTAGGCACTCTACTTTTTAACATAAAAGCAAATGAATTTGATATTTTATATAGTAGAATTTTAAATTCAAAAATAAGTATTTTCAGCAGCCATACTCTCTCTAAAATTTTCAACATTTAAAACATGTCTATTATCAAATATTTTATTTAGTTATATTAATAGTTATTTTACAATTATAATATTTGTTTGTCAAGATTATTTTATAGTTTTTCGTAATCTTCAGGAACATCAAATGGATTTTCTTTGTTAATGTGATCATAGAATAAAATACCGTTTAAATGATCTATTTCATGTTGGAAACAAATTGCTGGTAAATCAGTAAGGTTTAATGTAACTTTTTCATCATTTTCGTTATATCCTACAACTTTGATTCTAGAATATCTAGGCACATATCCTTTAATATCTTCTTCTACAGAAAGACATCCTTCTCCTCCAGCAAGATAACATTTTTGTGCAGAGTGAGATATTATTTTCGGATTGTATAATGCGTAAGAAACTGTATTTTTTGGATTTTCTTCATCAGGAATGTGTACTGCAATCATTCTTTTTGAAACGTTAATTTGTGGTGCAGCTAGACCAATTCCTGGTTTTAAATCGTATTTTTCGCACAGTTCATCATCTTGAGACATTATTACATATTCTAAAAGTTTTTTTAATATTTCTTTATCTTCGTTTGAAATTGGTGATTTTACCTCTTCAGCACGAGCTCTTAGTGTATCGTGTGGATCGATAATAATATTTTTTTTATTTATCACTTTATTTCTCCTTGTTAATTATTAATATTTGATATTTATATACTATATTAATTTAAAATTTTTAATAAATCAATAAAAAGAGGATAAAATATAATTTTAAATTATAATTTATCCTATAGTTTATAAATATTATTTTTAATTAAATTATTTTTCTGTAAATCCTTGTTGTTTTAGCATTTCAACTGAAGTTTTTAAACTTATAGCTGTAGCATTTTCATCTCCAGTAAACGAAGATCCTGTAAGTTGTCTTAGTTCTTTTATATCAACTGTACTATAGTCTACACTTACTGTTTCAACAGCTTCTGTTTCTCCAAATTCAACGTTTTGAGTAACACCTTTAGTAGCTTTGTACTTTTCTGATAAAGGATCTATTATAGCTTTAAGTTGATCTTTAGTCATATTAAGATCTTTGTAAGTCATTATGTTTTTAGCATCTTGTCTTGTAACTATATCTCCATCGTAGTAGAAAGTTATTTCAGCTTTTACGCCTTTTTTACTTTCATTAACAAGAATAATTTTATTTTCTTCTTTTTTAGCTTGTTCTGAATTAGAATTTTCTGTTCTTGAGTTAGAAGAACAACCTGTTAAAGTTATAGCGGTAGCAACAACTGCACTTAAAAAAATATTTTTTTTCATTTTAATACCTCTTTATGTATAATTTTTATAAACATTATACATAGAATATAAATTTATTGCAACTTATTATACATAAATAGTATTGTTTTTAATAGTCAAAATAAATCAAAAAAAATAAAATAAAAGTATTGACTTTTTTTGACCTAAGTGATAATATATTAAATATGAATTAGCACTCAATATATTAAAGTGCTAATTTGTAAAAAAAGAAGGTGATTACTATGCTATTAGACAGGCAAGTACTTATTCTTCAATCTATAGTTGAAAATTTTATTAATAACAATCAACCTGTAGGTTCAAAGCAAATATCTCAAAATATAAACTTTAGCTCTGCTACTATACGAAACGATATGAGCAAGCTAGAAAAAGAAGGTTTTATAACTAAGACACATACGTCGTCGGGGAGAATACCTTCTGAAAAGGGATATAGATATTATGTAGATTTCATAAATACTGAATATAAACTTAGTGATACAGATAGTGAAAAGTTAAGTAGTTTGCAAAAGGATAATATTGATGAAATTCAATTTTTAGAACAAAATGCAATCGTACTTTCTGATTTGACTGACTGTACGGCAGTTATATTAGCACCTACAAAAACAGATAAAAGAATTAATAAAATAGAAGTTATACTATTAAGTAGTAGAAGTATTTTAGTAATACTTATTACTAGTTCTGGAGAAGTTTATCAACAAAATTATAAAATGAGTGTTGATTTTACAGAAGAAGATATAATAGAAGTAAACAAGCTACTTAAAACATATTTTTATGATGTTGATATGGCGAGTGCGCATTTAATTATCCATACAGAATTAGAAAAGTATCTAAAAGAAAAAGTAGCTAACTATGATTTAATTGTTGTTGCTTTAAATAGACTTCTAGAAAATAGAATAAAGAAAACTGTGGCATTAGGAGGTAAGTATAACTTATTAAAACAGCCTGATATAAACGATTTAGATAAATTAAGAGAAGTTGTCTCACTTTTAGAAAATGATAAAATTGTTGATTTAATAGATAATGATTTTAAAGATAAAGAAACTTCTATAAAAATAGGACAAGAATTATCTCTAGGTAATTTAACAGACTTGTCATTAATATCTAGTAAATATATTACAGATAGAGGAGAAGGTGTAATAGCAGTATTTGGTCCTAAACGAATGAATTACAAGAAAGTTATGACATTAATTTCTTGTGTTAAAGATAACTTAAATAACAATTTGAAATAAATAGGAGGTCTAAATGGCTACTGAAGAAAACAAAGATATAAAAGAAATTATCGAAGAAGTAGAAGAAAAATTAGAAGAACAAAATCAATTAGATGAACAATCAGAAGAAGAAATAGAAGAACAAACTGTTGAGCAATTGTTAGAAGCTAAAGTGTTGAAGTTAGAAGAAGAAGTAAAATCTTCTGAAGATAAATATTTAAGACTTTATGCAGAATTTGAAAACTTTAAAAAGAGAAAAAATCAAGAAATAGAAACTAATAATAAATATAAAAGTCAAAAAATAGTTTCAGAAATATTACCTAGCTTAGACAATTTAGAAAGAGCATTACAGTCTACTGAAGAAACAGAAGCAACTACTGCTTTACTAAAAGGTGTGCAAATGGTTTATGAAGGACTGCAGCACGCACTAAAAAGTGAAGGTGTTGAAGTTATAGAACCAACAGGAGAAGCATTTGACCCCAATTATCACCAAGCAGTAATGCAGGAAGAAGATTCTGAGAAAGAAAGTGGTATTGTTTTGGATACTTTCCAAAAAGGATATAAGTTAAAAGATAGAGTAATAAGACCAGCTATGGTTAAAGTAAATTCATAATAAATTAAGTTAAATAAGAAAAATAAAAGAAAATTTTGGAGGAAATAAAAATATGTCAAAAATAATAGGAATAGACTTAGGAACAACAAACTCATGTGTATCTGTATTAGAAGGTGGAGAAGCTAAAGTAATACCTAATCCAGAAGGTAATAGAACTACACCATCTGTAGTAGCATTTAAAGGAGAAGAAATTCAAGTTGGTGAGGTAGCAAAACGTCAAGCTATAACAAACCCTAACACTGTAATCTCTATTAAACGTCACATGGGAACAGATTATAAAGAAGCGGTTAATGGTAAAAACTACTCTCCACAAGAAATATCTGCAATGATTTTACAAAACTTAAAAGCAACTGCAGAAAGTTATTTAGGAGAAAAAGTTACAAAAGCTGTAATTACAGTACCAGCATACTTTAACGATGCTCAACGTCAAGCAACAAAAGATGCAGGAAAAATAGCAGGTCTTGAAGTAGAAAGAATTATAAACGAACCTACTGCAGCTGCGTTAGCATACGGTTTAGAAAAAACAGATGTTGACCAAAAAATATTAGTATTCGACTTAGGTGGAGGAACATTTGACGTATCTATACTAGAATTAGGAGATGGAGTATTTGAAGTTTTAGCTACATCTGGAGATAATCTATTAGGTGGAGATGACTTTGACCAAGCTATAATCGACTACTTAGTAGCAGAATTCAAAAAAGAACAAGGAATTGATTTATCACAAGATAAAATGGCAATGCAACGTCTAAAAGATGCTGCTGAAAAAGCTAAAAAAGATTTATCAGGAGTAACTTCTACACAAATATCATTACCGTTCATCTCAGCAGGAGCTAATGGACCAGTTCACTTAGAAAACACACTTTCAAGAGCTAAATTTGATGAGTTAACTCACAGTTTAGTAGAAAGAACTTTAATACCAACACGTCAAGCATTAAAAGATGCGGGTCTTAACCCATCAGAAATAGACCAAGTAATATTAGTAGGAGGATCTACTCGTATACCTGCTGTTCAAGATGCTGTTAAAAAAGAAATGGGTAAAGAACCTCACAAAGGAGTAAACCCAGACGAAGTTGTTGCTATGGGAGCAGCTATCCAAGGTGGAGTTATAACTGGAGATGTTAAAGACGTAGTATTACTAGATGTTACGCCATTATCATTAGGTATTGAAACAATGGGATCAGTTATGACAGTATTAATACCAAGAAATACAACAATACCAACTTCTAAATCACAAGTATTCTCAACTGCAGCTGATAATCAACCAGCAGTAGATATTCACGTACTACAAGGTGAAAGACCGATGGCAACTGATAACAAAACTCTAGGAAGATTCCAATTATCAGATATACCACCAGCACCAAGAGGAGTACCTCAAATAGAAGTTACATTTGATATTGACAAAAATGGTATCGTTAATGTAACAGCTAAAGATTTAGGAACACAAAAACAACAAAAAATTACTATCGAGTCTAGCTCATCATTAACAGATGCTGATATAGATAGAATGGTTAAAGAAGCAGAAGCTAATGCAGAAGCAGATGCTAAACGTAAAGAAGAAGCAGATATCCGTAACGAAGCAGATCAATTATCATTCCAAGCAGATAAAGCTATTGAAGAAGGAAAAGATAAAGTAGACCAAAGTTTCTTAGATGCGATTAAAGAAAAAAATGATGTATTAAAAGAAGCTATTAAAAATAACGATTTAGAAGCTATGAAATCAGCTAAAGATGAGTTAAACAAAGCAGTTCAAGAAATGACAATGAAATTATATGAGCAAGCAAATGCACAAGCAGGACAACAACAAGCTCCTGGACAAGATGTTCCAAAAAATGATGACGATACTATAGATGCTGAATTCAAAGAAAAATAATTGTAACTAGCTAAAATAAATTATTAAAATAAAAATTGGAGTGGGTAATAAAATAAATGTATCCACTCCTAATTAAAATAAGAGGTAAAAATGGCAAAAAGAGATTATTATGAAGTTCTAGGTCTTAGTAAAGGAGCTAGTTCTCAAGAAATAAAAAAAGCATACAGAAAATTGTCAAAACAGTACCATCCAGATATAAATAAAGCTCCTGATGCTGATGAAAAATTTAAAGAAATAACAGAAGCATACGAAGTATTAAGTGATGATAACAAGAAAGCTCAATATGATCAGTTTGGTCATGCAGCCTTTGAACAAGGAGGAGCTGGAGGTTTTGGTGGCTTCGGAGGATTCGGTGGCGGATTTAGTGGAGCTGATTTTGAAGATTTAGGAGATATTTTCTCTAGCTTCTTTGGAGGTGGAGGACGTAGAAGAAATCCTAATGCCCCTAGACAAGGAGAAGATTTATTACAAAGACTAAATATTAGCTTTAACGATTCTGTATTCGGTACGAAGAAAACTATAAAACTTAGAAAAGAAGTTACTTGTGAAACTTGTAACGGAAGTGGAGCAAAAGATTCTTCATCTGTTTCTACATGTACTACTTGTCACGGAAGCGGAGTAGAAACTTATGTTCAAAGTACAGTTTTTGGTCAAGTTCAATCTCAAAGAACTTGTAGCACTTGTTCTGGAACTGGTAAGATAATAAAAGATAAGTGTGCTCATTGTTTTGGTAAAGGATATAACAATAAAGAAGTTGAATATGAAGTAGACATTCCAGCAGGAATAAAAACTGGACAAAGAGTTCGACTTCAAGGTAAAGGAGGTCCAGGAGTTAACGGTGGACCAGCAGGAGATTTATTTATAGAAGTAATCGTTTCAGAAGATAGATACTTCCATAGAGAAGGTGACGATATATATACAGAGTTAGAACTTTCACCTGCACAAGCAGCACTAGGTGCTAAAATAGATGTTAGAACCCTAACTGGAGAAATTGAACTTACAGTACCAGCAGGTACACAACACGGACGTAAATTTAAACTTACAGGTAAAGGTGTTAAAAATGTTATGGGATATGGAATGGGAGATCATTACATAATAGCTATAATAAGAATACCTAAAGATTTATCGAAGCGTGAAAAAGAATTGTATGAAGAATTAGCTAAAATAAAAAATGAATCTGTAGAAGATGAAGGATTTTTTGAAAAAGCTAAAAGAAAAGCAAAAGATATATTAGATGATCTTTAATATTAAAAAAATAAAAGAACTTACCCCTATTATCTTAGGTAAGTTCTTTTATTTTTTTATTTACATATTTTTTAAAATTGTATTTTGGATTTCTTCAAATTCTTCTTGAGAAACTTTTTGAGGTGGACATATTATTTCTAAATTGTCAAAATTCTCATCTTTATTTTCATATCTTGGTACTATGTGAAAATGCAGGTGGAAAACAGATTGTCCTGCAAATTCTTCATTGTTTTGGAAAATGTTTATTCCGTCAGCTCCAAAACTATTTTTTATAATGTTAGATAGTTTTGGTAAAACAGATCCAATTTTTCCTGCAGTTTCAGTATCACAATCTAGGATATTTCTAAAATGTTTTTTTGGTATTACTATTGTATGACCTTTAGTAACAGGAAAAACATCTAAAAATGCATAGACATACTCATCTTCGTATATTTTATAGCTAGGTATTTCTTTGTCTAATATTTTTTCAAAAATAGTTTTTTCCATATATAAATCTCCTATTTTAATTTTTCAAGTGTTGAAGTTAATAAAGTTTTAAGGTTGGCACTTATAAATTTAGCAGTTTCTAAAACATGTTCATGATCGTGTTTTCTTTCTTGGATACCTGTAGCCATATTAGTTACACAAGAAAGAACAGCTACAGGTAGACTAGCGTGATTAGCAGCTATTACCTCTGGTACAGTAGACATTCCTACTAGATCGCATCCCATAGTTTTAAATGCTTGTATTTCTGCTCTAGTTTCGAAGTAAGGTCCCATAAAGAATCCATAAGTACCTTTGTGTAAAGTTATATTTTTTTCTTTTGCAGAAGTGTTTAAATTTTCTACTAAATATTCGTTGAAAGGAGTAGTCATATCAACAAATCTTTGTCCTAAGCGATCATCATTAGGTCCTATAAGTGGATTATCAGATACTAATGATATGAAGTCATCAAGACATACTATATCTCCCTCAGAGAAGTTAGTATTTATAGCACCACATGCGTTAGTTATAAATAAACCTTTTATTCCCATAAATTTAACTACATAAGTCATAAATGCTACATCTTTCATGCTATGTCCTTCGTAATAATGAAGTCTACCGTTAAGAATCATTACAGTTTTTCCTGAAATTCTTCCAAAAGTAAGTTTGTTAGCATGACCTTTAACGTGCCCATCTTTTTTATTTCCTGGGAAAAGAGGTATTTCAGAATAGTGAAGTTCTTTTTGATCTTCTAATTCTAAAGTTATTCCACTACCTAAAACTACAGCGTAATCTATTTTTTCTCCGTAGAAATTGTTAATAAAGTCAGCAGTTTCTACAATATTGTTATAGTAAGTCATTGTATTTCTCCTTTGAATTGTAATATTAAGGATAAAACCTTGTCATTTTAAATTATATCAAAAAAAAATACAAAAATAAACAATAATAAGTATCAAATAAATATTAAATTAAACGTTTGCAAAAAATAAATAAATATGATATTTTATATTTGTATATATAAAATTTAAAAATCGGAGGTACAAAATGAAAAAATTAACATCAATATTAGCTGTAGTTTTATCTATAGTACTAATATTAACAGGATGTTCATCTGATAAAAAATCATCAGAAGGAACAAAAGATGCATCATCTGAACTTAAAGTAGGAGTTGTTGTTGGAGAAGGAGGTATAAAGGATAAAAGTTTTAATCAAGCAAACGTAGAAGGGGTACAAGCTTGGGCGAAAGATAATAATGCTAAAGCTCATACTCCTGTAGAAAACAAAACAGCAGCAGATATAGCAGCAAACTTGAAAAATGTTTCAGGTATATCAGATGTAGTTTCAGTTGCTGGTTATGACTTTCTAAAAGATTTACCTGTTATAGCTAAAGATTTTCCAAATGTTAAATATATATATATTGATGATGTTGTAGAAGGTGAAAATGTTATGTCTGCTACATTTAAAGAGCAAGAAGCAGGATATTTAGCAGGTTATACAGCAGCTTTACAATCAAAAACAGGGAAAATAGGGTTTATTGGAGGATTAAAAATTCCACCAGTAGCAAGATTTGGAATAGGATTTATCCAAGGAGCTAAAAAAGCTAATCCTGATATAGAAATATCATATCAATATAGTGGAAGTTTTGCTGATATAAACAAAGGTAAAACATTAGCTGCTACTATGTATGATATAGGTATAGATGTTATATTTACAGCTGCAGGTAATACAGGGAACGGAGCAATTAAAGAAGCACAAGAAAGAGCTGTAAATGATATTAAAGAAAGTGGAGAAATTAAACATTGGATAGTGGGTGTTGATAAAGATCAATACGAAGATGGAATATTCTCAGCTAAAGATAAAGAAGGAAAATCTGTAGAGAAATCAGTAATTTTAACTTCAGCTATTAAGAGTGTTGATGTTGCTGTTAAAGATATACTAGATAGAGTAAAAGCAGGAACGTTTAAAGGTAACACTACATTAGTGTTTGGAGTTAAAGAAAAAGGTCTTAAATTACCAGAAAAAAATCCTAATTTATCTGAAGAAGTTTTAAGCAAGCTTAGTGTAATAATAAAAGATATAGAAGATGGAAAAATTGTAGTAGTGGATGAAGATACAAAATTAACTGAAGAACAAAAAGCTAAAATTTCAGGTGAACTATAAATAATATAAAAATTAAAATAGCAAAGAGGTAGTATATAATCTTTTTGCTATTTTTTGATCTTGAAAATTCCTAAAAAAAATGCTTTCATTTTATTTTGGAGTTTATTTTTTGTTATGTTAGCGTTATTACCGAACTTTTTCAAAAAATATGTCGTTATTATGAAAGAAAAATATTGATATTTGTTTTGGAATGTGATATTATTTTCATATAAAATCAAAAACAAAGGAGACACTATATATTATGAATATGAAAAAAATATTCTCGTTTATAGCAGTAGTATTATCAGCTGCATTAATTTTTGTTGGATGTTCATCAAAATCAGATGATAAATCAACATCTACTTCATCAAGCAAAGATGCTGGATTAAAAGTAGGAGTAGTTACTGATGAAGGTGGAGCTAAAGATAAAAGTTTTAACCAAAGTAACGTTGAGGCTGTTGAAGCTTGGGTAAAAGCAAATGGAGGTACAGCACAACAACCAATCGAAACTAAAAGTCAAGATAAAATAGTTCCAAACTTAGAAACAGCATCTAAAGTTTCTGACGTAGTTTCTATAGCTGGTTTCTATTTTGAAAAAACTTTACCAGAAGTAGCTAAAAAATATACTGATAAAAAGTTCATACTTCTAGACGCAGTAGTAGATGAGCCAAATGTTGAGTCTATTACTTTCCAAGAAAATGAAGCAGGATATTTAGCTGGATATGCAGCAGCTTTACAATCAAAAACAGGTAAAATTGGATTTATAGGTGGAGCTAAAATACCTCCAGTAGTTAAATTCGGGATAGGATTTGTTCAAGGTGCGAAAGCAGCTAATCCAGATATAGAAGTATTCTACAACTATAGTGGAACATTTAATGATACAAATAAAGGTAAAACATTAGCAGCTACAATGTATGATTCAGGAGCAGATGTAATATTTGCAGCAGCTGGAGGAACAGGAAGTGGAGCTATCAAAGAAGCTCAAGAAAGAGCTACTAATGACCTTAAAGAAAGTGGAGAAATCAAACACTTTATAGTTGGTGTAGATAAAGATCAATATGAAGATGGAATTTTCAAAGCTAAAGATAAAGATGGAAAAGATGTGGAAAAATCTGTAATCTTAACATCAGCTGTTAAACGTATTGATGTAGCTGTTACTAAAGCTCTTGATGGAATTAAAGCTGGAACATTTAAAGGTGGAGCAGCTAACGCTCAAGTGTTATCTATAAAAGATAATGGAGTTGGAATTCCTGAGAAAAACCCTAACTTATTAGAAGAAACATACAAAAAAGTTATGGAAGCAGCTGAAAAATTAAAATCAGGTGAAGTTAAAGTAGCAGAAGATGGTGATACTTTACCAAATAAAGATAATATTAAAGGTGATCTATAATATTTCTTGAAAAGCCTAGAGTTTTTTCTAGGCTTTTTTATTACCTTATAATAGCTAAATTATACTTGAAAATATTTAAAATATTAGAAAAAAATATTTGTATTAGCGCATACAAATATATTATAATATTAGTGTAACAAAATAAATTGAGAGAGGTATATTATATGTATGCAATAGAAATGCTAAACATAACAAAAAAGTTTGGTGACTTCTACGCAAATAAGGATATAACGATTCAGGTTAAGAAAAACGAAGTACACGCACTTCTTGGAGAAAATGGTGCAGGTAAGTCAACTCTTATGTCTGTTCTTTTTGGAATGTACCACCAAGAAGAAGGTGTTATAAAATTAAATGGAAAAGAAGTTAATATTAAAGATCCAAAACATGCTAATGAATTAGGTATCGGAATGGTTCATCAACACTTTAAACTTATAAAAAACTTTACCGTAGCAGAAAATATTATTTTAGGTATGGAAGAAGTTAAAGGTGGAAAAATAGATATAGAAGAAGCATGTAAAAAAATACATGATTTATCTGTTAAATATGGTTTAGAAGTTAATCCTAAAGCCTTAGTTAGTGATATAACTGTGGGGATGCAACAACGTGTAGAAATATTAAAAATGCTTTATAGAAGTGCAGATATTTTAATATTTGATGAGCCTACAGCTGTTTTAACACCAGCAGAAATAGAAGAATTTTTAGTAATATTAAAAAACCTAAAAGAAGAAGGAAAAACTATACTATTAATAACTCATAAATTAAATGAGATAATGGCTGTTGCTGATAGATGCAGTATAATTAGACGTGGTGAATATTTTGGTACTGTAGAAATAGCAGAAACTACTAAAGAAAAATTAGCAAGTCTTATGATAGGTAAAGACCTAGAAATAATTAATTACGAACGATCTAGAGAAGGAAAAGAAAAATTATTAGAAGTTAAAGGTATTTATGCTGACACAATAGATAAAAAAGACATGTTACATGATTTTAATTTAGATGTTCGTGAAAGAGAAATATTAGGGATTGCCGGAGTAGACGGTAATGGACAACAGCAATTTGTTGAAGTTTTAAACGCATTGCTTAAGTCTACAAAAGGGGATATTTTCTTTAAAGGTCAAAATATCAACTCTTTATCTACTTCTAAACGTAAAGAGTTAGGTTTAGAAATAATAGCTGAAGATAGACATAAAGATGGATTAGTTCTTGATTTTAGTATAGAGGAGAACTCTATTCTTGAAAATTACTATACTAATAAGTTTTCAAAAAATGGATTTTTAAATAAATCATCTATAGCTAAATTTGCTAAAGAACTTTGTGAAAAATATGACGTAAGAAAAGCTGGTAACGAAAAAATAGCAGCTAGAAGTATGAGTGGTGGTAACCAGCAAAAATTAATTATAGGTAGAGCTTTAGAGTTAGAACCAAGTCTACTTGTAACAACTCAACCTACTCGTGGTCTTGATGTTGGTGCTATTAACGGTATTCACAGAATGCTAATTGACTATAGAGATAAAGGTAATGGAGTTTTATTAATTTCTTATGATTTAGATGAAATACTTACTTTATCAGATAGAATAGCAGTAATTCATAACGGAAATATTATTGATGTAGTAGATAACGATGAAAATGTAACTAAAGAACAACTAGGTCTATTAATGGCTGGTGTTAAGAAGTAGAAAGGAGACAATATGTTTAAAAAAGTTTTAACTAATGCAATTTTACCTATATTAGCTTCTTTCTTAGTAGGAGCTATTATTATCGCAGGTGTTGGTGCTGATCCATCAGAAGTTTTAAATGTAATGGGAATGGTTTTAACAGAACAAGATAATATATCAGAAATAGTATTATCTACAATTCCTCTTATTTGTACGGGATTATCAGTAGCATTTGCGTTCAAAACAGGTCTATTTAATATCGGTGCTGAAGGACAGTTTATTATGGGAGGACTTCTTGCAGGGTTTGTTGCTATAAAGATGCAAGGATCTAGTTTTTTCCTAATATTAGTTTGTAGTGTTCTTGCTGGTATAATAGGTGGAGGACTTTGGGCAGCTATTGCTGGATATTTAAAAGCAAGATTTAACATAAGTGAAGTAGTTTCTACTATTATGTTAAACTACACTGCACTTTATTTTGTACAATTTTTCGTGCCTAAATATATAAGAGGTTCAAACGATGTAGTATCAGAAGTTATAGCAGATACCAACGGACAAGGATATTTACAAAATGATCTAATATATTCTATATTTGCTAATAGACGTTTAGGAACAGATTTGATTTTAGCTATAGTAGCACTTATAGTATTTTATATAGTTATGGAAAAAACTGTTTTTGGTTATGAGTTACGATCTGTAGGTTATAACAAACATGCATCTGAATTCGTAGGTATGAAAGTTAATAGAAATATGGTTTTATCTATGTTTATATCTGGAGCTTTTGCAGGACTAGGAGGAGCTTTATATAACTTGGGACCAGTAGGTCAAGTCGTTGTAGGAAGTACGTTCCAAGGTTATGGATATATGGGGATAGCGGTGGCTCTAATAGGAGCTAATGTAGCTTTTGGAGTATTTTTAGGAGCATTACTATTTGGATTTTTATCAGTACTAACGCCATTGTTAGCATTCGTAGGAATTCCTAAAGATATAGCAAATATTTTAATAGGTCTTATTGTAATGTTTGTTGCAGCAAAAGCATTGTTTGAAAGTAAATTTTTAAATAATTTATTTAGTAAGAATAAAAAATCGAAAGGAGCCAAATAGATGGATACATTTTTATCATTACTAGATTCTATGTTACAATATACAGCTCCAATATTAATAGCTGCAATAGGTGGTTTTTATTCAGAAAAAAGTGGAGTTGTTAATATAGCTTTAGATGGATTTGTAATATTTGGAGCGTTTATAGTTTCACTATTTGCTACAGAGTTTTTTGCAGGAGAACCTACTATAGCACAATTGATAATTTGTTTAATAATAGCAGCTGTTTCAGGTGGATTGATGTCATTAATACACGCATTTATAAGTATAAACCTAAAAGCTGATCAGGTAATATCAGGTACAGCTATAAACCTTATTACGCCAGCTATAGCTTTATTCCTAGTAAATCACTATAACGGAACTTATGAGTTATTATTAAAAAATGGTTTCCCTAGATATAGTATCGTAGGAAAATTAACTGTATACCCAACAATTATAATAGCTATTGTTTTAGTTGGATTAACTTATTATGTAATATATAAACGTCCGTTTGGTTTAAGATTAAGATCTGTTGGTGAAAATCCACAAGCAAGTGATTCTTTAGGTCTTAACGTATTTAAATACCGCTATATTGGTGTTGTAATATCAGGATGTTTATCAGGCTTAGCAGGTGGTATAATAGCTACAACATTTAGTCAAGGGTTTAATGCTTCAATAACTGTATATGGATTTGGATATTTAGCTTTAGCAGCTCTTATATTCGGTAAATACAATCCAATTACAGTAACTTTAGCAGCACTATTCTTCGGTGGAACAAAAGTGTTTGCTGAAAAAGTATCAATACTTGCACCAGACTTACCAGTTCCTGTGTCATTCTGGAATATGTTCCCATTCGTAGCAACTATAATAGCACTTATAGTGTTTTCTAAAAAATCATCAGCACCAGAAGCGTTGGGTATTCCTTACGACAAAGGTCAAAGATAATTCTAAAATTAATAAGAGAGTATTTTGTAATTAATACTCTCTTATTTTTACGGCTCTAAGTCAAATACGGGGCATGGAGAGAAAATGAGATAAATAACTAAGCGGCAAATTGCTGCTTAGTTATTTTTTTATCAACCAAATCTCCAATAAATTTACGATCAGAGACAAATAATCTAAAAACAACTAAAATACGTAATCTAAAATTATAAAAGCTACTGTAACCATAAGAAACTCTTTTAAGAACCTTAACTTTATTATTAATACCTTCTAAAGAACCATTAGAAATATCATATTTAACACTATTAAGCATATAATCTTTATGCTTTCTCATAGTATTAATAGCTACCTTAACACTATCAGCTACACCATTAGTAGAGACATCTATTAACCTAATTAATTCAAGTTCATTTCTATTCTTCACAGCGTATCGTATATCATGAACACGCTCATAACTAGCTTTAAACACTGAATCAAGTTCCAATAAATATTCAAGAATATCTCGTCTAGTAACATAACTTTTAAAACTTCTATTATATATAAACTTATCATGAGTAATATTATCTACATCTTCTAAAATCAATTTCCAATTATTTTTAAATAAGGTATAATTCATACCAGTATAAGTATTCATTAACTGAACTCTAGCACTATTTAACTTTCTATTAATATTTTGAATTAAATGGAATCGATCTATAACTATATCTGCATTAGGGAATTTTTGTTTAATTAACTTCATATATGGTGTATATATATCAATACAAATAGCTTTTACATTAAATCTTGCTTCTTTTGAAAATCTAGAGAAATATGTATTTAATATACTTTCAGTTCTACCGTCTACTATATCAATTAGCTCATGAGTTAATGAATTAGAAAATATAAAACTCATTCCATTTTTACTATCTTTTGTTGACTTTATTTCATCAAAACATAAATACTCAGGTAGTGTATTAAAATTAGTTATATCTACTTGTGTTTTACATCCATAAAGAGATCTTATTACAGTAGTATAAGAAACATCGTGTGCCTTAGCTATTTGTTTAAATGATAAAGTATCAGCTAAAGAACTCATTATTGATAACACTACGTTTCTAGAAATATTACAATATTTTTTTACGAATGGAGTAGTAGCTACAAATTTTTTATTACAAGATTTACACTTGAATCTTTGTTTTTTTAATTCTAATATAGCTGGAATACCTGATATTTTTAATAGGTTAACTTTAGTTAATTCGTTAAATCCATTTTTTACTATTGTATTGTTGATATTATCACATCCACAACAATCACATTTTTCAGGAGTATATGTTAATATTCCTTTAAATATAAAGTGTTTCTGATTGTTTATTTTAACAATCCTATGACCATTTTCTACTTGTATATTGTTATCTTTTATTTGGAGTAAGCTTTTTGTTATGTCTTCTCCTTTTATTATTTCTATTTCTGTGTTATAATTATTCATGGCAAATATCCTTTCGTTATATTATTTTTTGCACTTTATATTGTATCGGATATTTGTCTTTTTGTATATAAAAAATTAATACGGAGCATGGAGAACTATTTTTTATTTTTTCTCCATGCCCCGTATTTATTATACAGCCAAATAATCTTATGCAGCAGAATTCTGCTGCATAAGATTATCATTAATTTATTCCATCCCCAGGATTTGACTTGGAGCCAAAATGTAAGGGCTGCTCCAAAGCCCCTACATATTTTTTATATTACATATTAAATAAATCGTTAAGATTTTCGGCCATATTTGGATGGTTAAATATTTGATCTCTTATATATGTATAAGTAATATTATTATCCATTGCCATTTTTATAATGTTAATAAGTTCTTCAGAATTTTTTCCGAAAAGTGTAGCACCTAAAATTAATTTGCTATCTTTATCAACTACTGCTTTAAATAATCCTTTAGTATCTCCGTTTACAACACCTCTAGGCATATTTGCAACTGGTATTTCTTTAACAGCAATATTAAATCCTTTTTGTGCAGCTTCTTTTTCTGTTAAACCTACTCTAGATAGAGGTGGTTCTATAAATACAGTATAGGGAACATTTTTTCTATCTTCTAAAGAATAGTCTTTATTACCTTGTAAATAGTTTAATACAATTCTATAATCGTCTAAAGAAGTATAAGTGAATTGCAGACCGCCATTTACATCTCCTACTGCAAATACATTTTCAACAGAAGTTTGACAGAATTTATCTACTTCAATAGCTCCTCTTTCTGTTAGGTTTATATTAGTATTTTCTAATCCTAAATTTTCTGTATTTGGTTTTCTTCCTGTAGCATGAAGTAAAACATCAAATTCTAATTCTCCATGTTCTTTAGTTTTAACTACAACAGAATCTCCGTTATTAAATATTTCTTCCGTTGTAGAGTTAAATTTGAACTCAACGCCTTGATTTTCTAAATATTCTAAAGCTAGTTTAGAAATGGCTTCTTCTTCTCTTGCCAAAATTTTATCCGAATGGTCTATTACAGTAACTTTAGTACCTAATTTAGAATATAGACTAGCAAATTCAAGGCCTATATTACCAGCTCCCAATATTCCTAAATGTTTAGGAGCTTTTTCGTATTTTTGTAATTCTGTACTATTTACGACATTGTTAGAAGTAGTTAACCCTTTAATGTTTAATAAATTAGTTTTAGCTCCAGTATTGATAACTATAATTTCTGCAGTAAGTTCAACAGTTTCATTGTTTGAAGAAATTTCTATAATTTTATTTGCTTTAAATTTTGCTCTAGCATTATATAAATCAACATTTTGATTATTATTAAGCATATCAAAGTTTTTAGATCTTAGTTTGTTTACAACGGTATCTCTTTTGTTTTTTGCTTCTTCGTAAGAATCTCCATTATTAGCAGCTACTATTAAGGTTTTTGTAGGTATACAGCCTATATTTATACAAGTTCCACCATACATAGTATTATCTTCTTCTATAACTGCAACTTTTTTACCTAATGATGCATATTTTACAGCCAATGTTTTACCAGCTTTACCAAAACCTATTACAAGTAAATCATATTTTTTCATAGCTATTCTCCTTATATATTGTTACTTAATTTTACTACATTAAATAATATATTTTCAAAATATATGTTTATTATTAATTAATTTATGTTATAATAAAAGAAAATACTTACTAGAAAGGATTGTATGTTTATGGTAAATAAATATTTAAGTCAAATAAAAGATATAATGATAAAAAGTAGTGAATTTGAAGATAGAATTGATGGAGAAAATTATATATTAGATGCTCTGAAGGAATGTTCTGATAATAATGATTACGAATTGCTAATGAGTTTAGGAAAAGCAGTAATTGATGGAGATGAATCTATTCGTAAATATTCGCCTATTTTGAGAATGCAAACTTTATCTTTATTACTGGATGATACAGTAAAAAATATCCAAAATTGTCCAGAAGATGATGAAGAAGGAATTTATGATTACCATAGTAATTTGTTTGATCTATTTTGGTATTTTAAATGGATATTACCAGATCTTCCAGAGGTTTTAAGGTTAGAAAAAGATATGATATTAGCAGCAAATGATCTGATGAATCATTACTACAGAAAAATGGATTTTGAATTAGGAATGTATTATAAAACATTAATGCTTCAAAATATGTTAATGGGGGATATTGAATCTGCCAAAGAAAATTATAATTTGTGGAAAAATTCTGATGTAGATGATTATATGAGCGATTGTGAAGCATGTGAAGTTACAGAAGAAGTAAATTACTATACTTTTATAGGTGAATACGAAAAAGCACTAGAATTAGCAAAACCTATATTAAAAGGAAGCTTGTCTTGTGCAGAAGTTCCACATATAACATACGGTCCTGCATTAAAAAGTATGTATATGTTAGGTAAAGTAGAAGATGTAAAAAAATATTTACCTAGAGCAACTTCTTTAATTAGAAGGGATAAAAATTTAGTTTGGGTAATACCGAGTCTTATAGAATCAGCAGTAAAAATAGGAGATTTAGATTATGCTAAAAAATTAGCAGAAGAATTTGAAAGTAGAATTTACGAAAGAACAGAAGAACTTACACTATTAAAATATTTTATAGCAACATCTGCATTTATTGAAGAACATTATGATAGAGCTTTAACAGGAGCAGCTTACTTTGATGAACGTAATGAAAATTCTTATTATCAAGACTATTTAGCTAGATATTTAGGTGTTGAAAAGAGAACTAAGAAGTTTTTTAATTAATTTTATTATAAACTATAAAAAAGTTGTAATTTATGATAAAATATAAAAAAATACTTGGAGGAGATTATGACAACATTACCTAACTGTCCTGAATGTAATTCAGAATATACGTATGAAGATGGGTCTATGCTTGTTTGCCCTATGTGTGCTCATGAGTGGGTAGCAGGTGAGGAAAACAATGTAGAAGAAGAAAAAGTTTATAGAGATTCTAATGGAAATATATTACAAGACGGGGATACTGTAACTGTAATAAAAGATTTAAAAGTAAAAGGTTCTTCTTCTGTTTTAAAAATGGGAACGAGAGTAAAAAATATAAGATTAGTAGATGGAGACCATAACATAGACTGTAAAATAGATGGTTTTGGTGCTATGAAACTAAAATCTGAATTTGTGAAAAAAATATAATTATTAAAAACTCGGCTGATTTAAATCAACCGAGTTTTTATAATTATAATATTGCTTCTGCTAGTAACTTATCGAATTTTCTAATATCTATTCCCTTTTTCAAATTAATTTTTATATGTCCTGCCTGTGTCCACAATTCAACTTCTGAATTGAAATCAAATGTTCCTGCATTTTCTGTTGACCACATTTTTACAGAAGAATATGGTAGTGAATATATTTCAACTTTTTTACCAGTTATACCTTGAGCATCTTTTACAATAAGTCTTTTATTTGTAAATATTGCTACATCTCTTATTGTTGTATATGCAGCTTTAGCAACTTCTCCTGCAATTAATAAGTTCTGTACATCGCTTGGTACACTAACTTCTTTTATAAATGTCCAGTTTAGTAAATTTATTTCTGCCATAATTATCTCCTCCCCACATTAAATAACATTATTTTAATAAAAGTATATCATTGCTATTATATATAATCAATACATCTATATATTTAAAAATATAAAACATATTATTTTAATATAACGTTTACTTTTTGTTATAATAAAGTAATTAAAGATTAGGAGGCAGTTATGAATCATTCATCATTAAAATTTGTAGGCAATACACCTATTTATCAATTAGAAGGAACAAATATATTTGTTAAGTTAGAAAAGTACAACCTTGGAGGTAGTGTAAAAGATAGAGCGGTACTAGGTATGCTAGAAGAAGCAAAACGCCAAGGTAAATTAAATAAAGATACTCTAGTAATAGAACCTACTAGTGGAAACACAGGAATAGCTATAGCACTATTATCTTCTATTTTAGGATATAAAGCAGTACTAGTTATGCCAGAAAGTATGAGTGTAGAAAGAAGAGCATTAATTAAGGCTTACGGAGCCCAATTAATTTTAACACCTAAAGAGTTAGGAATAAGAGGTTCTATCGAGAAAGCAAAAGAATTAACAGAAAAATATGATAACTCTATTATTTTAAGTCAATTTGATAACCCAGCAAATCCAAACTATCACTATAAAACTACAGCAGAAGAAATCTTCACACAGGTACCTAATATAGATATTTTTGTTGCCGGTATAGGTACTGGAGGAACATTCTCTGGAGTAGTTAAATATTTAAAAGAAAAAAATCCAAACATTTTAGGTGTAGCATTAGAACCGGCAGAATCTCCAGCTATTTCTGAAGGAGTGGGTGGAGTTCATAGGATTCAAGGTATAGGAACTGGGTTTGTACCTGATAACTTTAATAAAGACCTTATGGATGAAATACTTAAAATAACTAGTGAAGAAGCAATTGAAGAAGCCAAAAACTTTATGTTAACTACTGGTATAGGAGTAGGTATATCATCAGGAGCTGCTGTTTTAGGTGCTAAAAGAGTTGCAGAGAAATATCCTGATAAAACAATAGTAACAGTTTTACCAGACGGTGCAGATAAATACTTTTCAATGTTTGAATTTGAAGATGTAAAATATATAGATGAAGAATAAATATGAAATTTTTTGAAAATCTTAATTATAATATAAATAGGGTACTTAAAGAAGATCCTAGTGCTAAATCAAAAATAATGGTATTTTTGGCATACCCTCATATTAAAGCACTTAATTATCACTACTTTGCACATAAATTATATAAAAAGAAATTTTATTTAATATCTAGATTAATGTCCAAAAGAGCTAGAAGAATAACGGGAATAGAAATTCATCCTGGAGCAAAAATAGGTAGAGGGCTATTTATTGATCACGGAATGGGAGTTGTTATTGGGGAAACGGCAGAAATAGGAGATGATGTAACCATATTTCACGGTGTAACTCTAGGAGGGACAAAGTTTGATCCAATAAAAAGACATCCTACAGTAGGAAATAACGTTCTTATAGGAGCAGGAGCTAAACTACTCGGTAATATTACTATAGGAGATAACACAAAAATTGCTGCTAATGTAGTAGTAAAAAAATCTGTTCCTAAAAATAGCATAGTTTATGATGTAAGACCAATAATAAAAGAACAATAATAAAAATCACAAATCTTAACTATAACATATTAAGATTTGTGATTTTTTATAATTTCTAATTATCGCCAGTTATTATACCAGCAGGTTGTTCTTTTTGCATATCTTCTGTATATGCATCAATTCCTACATCATTTTGATTTAATGCTCCGCTATACCAAAGAACATAATATCCTTTGCTTTCAATCCAACGTGAACTAACAAGTTTTAGTTCTCCACCGAACCAATCTTGATATCTACTGTTAAATTCGGCATAATACTTTGTTTCTGGGATACTGTCACTATAGCTGATATAATGTATTTTTTTGCTATATTTTAAAATTGTTGCTTCCTGTGCATCTTTAAACTCATTACTATATTTATTATCACTAGTAATATCTATAATATTATTATCGTTTTTAATATTGTTATCAGCTAAAGCAGGATAACTTAATATTAAAGGAAGTAAAAATATAGGTAATAATTTAAAATTTTTACGTTTTGTTAACTTCATAATAAAAATCCTCCTTATTAAATATATTTTGAAATTATCATATATTTAATAAAAAAACAATACTTATATTTCATGTGAAACTATGATATAATAAATAAGTTAGGGCTTTTATAAATTAAGATGTAATTTTTTATATAACTTCAATAAAATTTACTTATGATATATTGTAAAATTAATACGGAGCATGGAGAAATATTTTTCATTTTTCTCCATGCTCCGTATTTATTATACAGCTAAAAATGGCCAGAGCACCATATGCTTCCTGACCTAATCTTATAATTAAATTATATATTCAGATTAACAAATTGTCAAGAGCCGTATCCATGTTTTCCCTTAGTTAATATTTTTATATGCTTTGATTATATCATATTAAAAATTTTGTTACTACATCTTAACATGTTAAGATTTGTGATTTTTATTTAATATAATTTATAATGAATATTAGTAATATATTTTACATAAAGGAGACTTATATGCAAATAAAACTTCTACAAATAGACATATCAGAAGCTGAAAATTTATGGGAAATGCAGATAGCAGCCTTTAAAGATTTATTAAATAAATATCAAGATTTCGATACAAGTCCAGGTAATGAATCTATAGATAGAATTAAAAATAAATTATTGCAAAAACATACA
Organism: Gemelliphila palaticanis; assembly: GCA_013415235.1. Taxonomy (GTDB): domain Bacteria; phylum Bacillota; class Bacilli; order Staphylococcales; family Gemellaceae; genus Gemelliphila; species Gemelliphila palaticanis. Next base: position 43,556 of record JACBYF010000003.1, on the reverse strand, counting down.
TACTTTTATTATGTCTATAAATTTGATGAAATTGTTGGCGCTATTCGTGTAGTAGATAATAAAGATGAAACTAGGAAAAGAATAGCCCCTATATTTATTATAAAAAAATTTAGAAATCAAGGGATAGCCCAAAGAGTATTTAAGGAAATAGAGAAAATACATGGTTCAGATAATTGGCAATTAGATACAATTTATGAGGAAAAGGGTAATTGTTATTTATATGAAAAACTAGGATATAAAAAAACAGGTGAAATAGAAAAAATTAATGATAAAATGAGTATTGTTTATTATATAAAGGATTAACAAAATATATCAACTATATATAGTGTCTTTTAACTATAATTATGATAAAATAAATCATAAGACTGTTATTTAAGGAGAATTATCGTGATAAAGATTTATAATACACTTACACAACAAAAAGAAATATTTAAACCACTCGAAGAAAACAAAGTAAAAATGTATGTTTGTGGGCCTACAGTATATAACTACATACATATAGGTAATGCTAGACCGATAATTGCTTTTGATGTTGTTCGCAGATATTTTAAATATGCAGGTTATGATGTGAATTATGTATCTAACTTCACAGACGTAGACGATAAAATAATTAAAGCTAGTAATGAAGAAGGAATTTCTACAAAAGAATTAACAGATAAATATATAAAAGCATTTTATGAAGATTATGATGCGCTAGGTTGTAAAAGAGCTGATAGTAATCCTAGAGTAAGTGAATATATTAAAGAAATTATAGAGTTTATTCAAAAATTAGTTAATGAAGGCTATGCTTATGAAAGTAATGGTGATGTTTATTTTAGAACTAGAAAAAAAGAAGATTATGGGAAATTAAGTAAACAATCAATAGATGATTTAATTAGTGGAGCTAGAATTGAAGTAGGAGAACAAAAAGAAGATCCTTTAGATTTTGCACTTTGGAAAAAAGCAAAAATTGGAGAAGTTTTTTGGGATAGTCCATTTGGAGAAGGTAGACCTGGTTGGCATATAGAATGTTCAGTTATGGCAAATGAAACACTAGGCAAAACTATAGATATTCATGCAGGAGGGCAAGACTTAACATTTCCACATCATGAAAATGAGATAGCACAATCAGAATGCCATAACCACGAAACATTTAGTAATTATTGGATGCACAATGGATTTATAAATATAGACGGAACGAAGATGAGTAAATCTTTAGGTAACTTTACACTAGTTAAAGATATCCGAGAAAAAATAGATCCAATGGTAGTTAGACTATTTATGTTAAGTGTACACTATAGAACGCCAATTAACTTCTCACAAGAAACTATAGATTTGGCAAAAATTAATTATGCTAAAATACAAACATCTTACCAAAATTTACACTTTAGACTTAAAGGAGAACTAGCAGAAAAAGTTTTAGATAAAGATGTGGTTGACGAAGTTAATAAAAACTTAGCATATTTAGAAGAGCAAATGAACGATGATTTCAATACATCTAATGCCCTTAGTGCTTGGTATGAACTCGTAAAAATTACAAATATTTATACAGAAAAAGATAATGTAAACAAAGAGACGCTAGAATTACTAAATGCAGCCTTTGAAACATACATAGCTATTTTAGGAATAAAATTAGAAGATACAAACAATTCTAGCGATGAAGAAATAGATAAACTTATAGAACAAAGAGAACAAGCAAGAAAAGATCGTGATTTTGCATTAGCTGACAAAATAAGAGATGACTTAAAAGCACAAGGAATTATTTTAGAAGATACAAAACAAGGAGTTAGATGGAAAAGAATTTAAGTTTTAAACTAACGCAAAAAAACATAGTAGGTGCTAATCAAATGCAAGCTCTAGCACTAGCTTATATAGGAGATAGCATATACGATATTATGGCTAGAGAATATATTATGAAAAATCATTTAGGAAAAATAAATGATCTACACAAAAAAGTTTCTAGCATAGTTTCTGCAAAAGCACAATCAATATTTATGCAAAAAATATTAGATGAAAATGTGTTAACACAAGAAGAATTAGCTATTTATAATAGAGCTAAAAATCAAAAAAATAACTCAAAAGCTAAAAATGCGAGTATTATGGAATATAAACTAGCTACAGGATTAGAAGCGGTATTTGGCTACCTATATTTAGAAAAAGATTTTGACAGACTGGAGGAAATGTTTAGTTACATTATAGAATATTATGAGGCAACAATACAAAAATAAAAAAAGTGGCAAAGACTATAAAAATGACAGACTTAATAAAAAAGCCATAAAACAAGAAAGCTACACAGAAGAAATAGAAAATGATAAAGAAGTTATAGCAGGTCGTAACAGTATATTGGAGGCTATAAATTCAGGAAGAGAAATAAACAAAATTCTATTCCAAGAAGGGATAGAAAAAGGTAGATTAAAAACAATATTTAATATCGCTAATGAGAAAAAAATAGTTTGTCAAGAAGTACCAAAAAGAAAACTAGACAATTTAACATCAGAAAGACATCAAGGTGTTATAGCATTTGTTGCACCTTATAGTTATTATGAATTAGATGAAGTTTTAAATGGTTTAGAAATAAACGAAAAAACTACAATCTTACTTTTAGATCATATAGAAGATCCACACAATTTAGGGGCAATAATTAGAAGTGCTGAAGCAAGTGGAGTTAAAGCTGTAATAATACCGAAAAGAAGATCAGCAGTAGTTAGTCAAACAGTAGTAAAATCTTCTGCAGGAGCAATAGAGTATATGCCAGTAATAAGAGTTGGTAACCTTGTTGATACTATAAAAAAACTTAAAGAAAAAGGATTTTGGGTTGCAGGTACTACATTAGCTGATAATTCAGAAGATTATTCAAAAATAGCAAAAGATGTACCACTAGTTATAGTTATAGGAAATGAAGGAGAAGGAATGAGTTCTACAGTAACTAATTCTTGTGATTTCTTATACCATTTACCTATGTTAGGAAAAACTCAAAGTTTAAATGCTTCTGTTGCTGCAGGAATAGTTATGTATGAAAGGATAAAAAAATAATAAATGTATAAAGTTATCCGTTTATTAACAGAAGAAGAAAAAAATCAAGCATTAAAAATACGAGAGGAAGTATTTGTTAATGAACAAAATGTTCCTATTGAGCTAGAAATAGATGAATTAGACAGTGTTAATTCTACCGTGCATGTAGGGCTTTATTACAAAGACATAATGATAGCTACAGGAAGAATTTTAGATGCAGGAACATCTACTATTCATCTAGGAAGAATAGCCGTTTTGAAAAACTATAGAGGAACAGGTTTAGGTAAAAAACTAGTTTTAGGCATGGAAGAAATTGCTAAAGAATTAACAGAAAGTAATGTTACAAGTTTTCTTAGTGCCCAATTATATGCAGAAAAATTTTATCAAAGTTTGGGGTATATAAGAGAAAATAACAACATATATCTTGATGCAGGAATAGAGCATGTAGATATGTTTAAAAAACTTTAAAAAATAATATGGATACTAGAATTTTCTAGTATCCATATTATTTTTTATATTCTTTTATATATGTCTATAAATTCTCTAGATAGAGTTCTAAACATCTCTGTAGCCATTAACTGATCTTCTGCATGTAGTAGCAATAGGTCAATATCTATATTTTCACCATTTGCCATGTTATAAAGTAGTTCAGAATGTATTTTATGTCCTTTTTGGAAAATTTCGTCTGCTTCTAAACATAATTTTTCTGCTAATTCAAAATTTTCACATTTAGAAGCGTTTATAGCTTCTATATATTTTGATCTAGCTGAACCTACATTAGCAATTATATTCATTGATACAATTTTTAAATTTTCCATAACTTTATTTTTTTGCTAATTTTATAGCATATTCTACTATAGCTAGAGCATCAAGATTTGCATAAGCTTCAGTAGACACAACTTCAACAGGAACAGAAACTTTCTTAGCAATACTTTCTCTTTCAAAAGCTACTTGAGGAGAAAGAAGAACTACATCTGCATTTAAAATTTTACTATCAACTTCACTAATTGAGCTAGATGTTATCTCAAAATTACCTTCTTTGTTTTCTACTTCCTCTTGCATATGTTTTAACAATATAGTATTAGATATACCTGCATTACATACCAAAACAATTTTAGTCATTTTATTAAACCTCCTAATAAGTTAATTTTAACCGTGTGCTAATCCCCATGGAGAGAATAGTAGGTAAGTAGCAACAACAGTAACAACTACTATTATACTAACAACATGACGATATTTCCAAGGATTTAGATCTAAACCACTATTATATTGATCGAAATCAAACTCTTCTGTTTTACCATATTTGCTAAATGCAAGCAGTATGAATAAATCTAAGAAGAATAAAGCACTTAATACATATAAGAAGTGAATATCTGCAAGTAAAAACTTAGATAATCCATAAAGTACAATATGAGTTAAGAAAGTAACTTTAGCTCCTAGACTAGAAACTCTCTTAGCAAAGAATCCTGCTAAAATAAGAACTAGAAGAGGCATGTTGTAAATCCCATTAAATTCTTGAACTACTTGGTATAATCCTTGAGGGAATAAAGCTATCATTGGAGCTAGTATAGTAACGAATACTCCTATTATAATAGTAACTTTACGTCCTGTTTTAGCAACTTCTTGAGAAGTTTTATTTTTACCGAATAATGGTTTATATAAATCAAGTGTAAATAAAGTAGCAGTACTACTTAAAGATCCTACAAATGAGCTTAGAATAGCTCCAAAAATAACTGCTCCAAATATACCGAATGCCCATTCAGGTAATATGTGAACTATTAGTGTAGGGTAAGCATCATCAGGGTTTGTTATTTTATCTCCTACCATATTGAATGCTAAAATACCAGGGAATACTAAGAATAAAGCACCGAATATTTTAAAGAATCCAACTGTTAAAGCTCCTTTTTGAGCTTCTTTTAAGCTCTTACCAGCTAAAGCTTTTTGAACTATCATTTGGTTAGTACACCAGAAAAATAGGTTGTTAAAGAACATTCCAAAGAATAATGTAGGCCAAGGAACTATTGGTGAATCAATAGCACCTATAGAGTTTAATTTCTCTGGACTATTTTTAACTATGTAGTCTAAACCATTAAATAAATTACCATCACCTAACATTACAAGTCCGATAACAGGAATAGATAAACCACCTACTATAAGACCAACACCGTATATAGTATCACTGTAAGCTCCTAGAGACATTCCACCAAGGAATAAGTATGCTATACCCACTGCTCCTATGAAGAATGAAATTATAACTATAGAAACTCCAGTAGATACACCTAATATTTGATCTACTCTAAATATTTTATTGAATACTAAAGCTCCAGAGTATAAAACAACTGGTAAAAATGAAGCTATATATGCAAATATGAATAATAAAGAAACAACACGTTTTGTGAAAGTATCATATCTAACTTCTATAAAATCAGAAACAGTGTTTATACCGTATTTAAAATATCTTGGTAAGAAAACAAGTGCTAAAATAACACAGGTAATAGCGGCTGTAACTTCCCAAGCCATAGTTTCCATACCAACTCTAAAAGATTGAGCGTTTTGTCCTACTATTTGTTCAGTCGATAAGTTTGTCATTATAATAGTAGAGGCTATCGCAAATCCTCCTAAACTTCTACCACCTAAGAAGTAACCATCTGCACTAGAAGTATCTACAGATCTACTTCTTTTATAAGCATAAAATGCGACACCAATAATTATAGTTAAAAAAGAAATTATAGAAAATAATCCCATTATTTTATTCCTCCTAAAAATATTAAATTAAAATTATTTTTTGGTTAATTTTGTTATGTTTTATTGGTAAGGCGCCAAAATAATCATAATTTAACAAAAACATAATCAAAACAACCACGAAAATTAATTAACTTCAGAAGTATAATATAATAAAAAAAGATAATTGTCAACGTTTTCCTCTCATGTTTTTTTAAAAAAATAATCTGTTATAGTTTATATAGTTTTGTATTGAAACAGTTTTACCGCTTTGTACAAAGCGTTTTACGACATTTTGTTTAATAAGAGATATTTTTCAAAAAAACAGTTGACAACGCTTTAACAAAATTATATAATTTTATTGTAAACATTTATAAAAGTTAACCAAAAATTATCTAAAATATATATAAGGAGAAAATATTATGGCTTACGAAGTAACAAAAATTAAATACGGTATAGCACCTATTGGTTGGAGAAATGATGATATTCCAGAAATAGGAAAAGAAAATACTTATAAACAGATTTTAAGTGATGCTAAATTGGTAGGTTATGAGGGAACAGAAGTAGGAGGTTGTTATCCTACTGATCCTAAAGAACTTAATAAAGAATTAGCATTAAGAGGTATGAGGATAGCTGCTCAATGGTTTAGTGGATACTTAATCAGAGATGGTTTAGAAAAATCAAAAGAAGAATTTACTAAGCACTGTGATTTTCTTAAGGCTGTAGGAGCTGATGTTGCAGTTTATTCAGAGCAAACTAAAAGTATTCAAGGAATGACTGATGTTTGTGTATATACAGAAAAACCTATATATAGTGAAGAAGAATTTAAAATATTAGCAGATGGTCTTAATATATTAGGAGAAATAGCAAATGAAAGAGGTTTAAAACTTTGCTACCATCACCATATGGGAACAGGTATACAGACTTTTGAAGAAACTAAAAAACTTATGGAATTGACAGATCCTAATAAAGTTTATCTACTATATGATACAGGACACATATATGTATCAGATAAAGAATATATGCCTTTATTAGAAAACTTTAAAGATAGAATAGGGCATGTTCATTTTAAAGATGTAAGACCTAATAAACTAGAAGAAGCAGAAAAAAATAATATGAGCTTTTTAAATTCATTTTTACACGGAATATTTACAGTTCCGGGAGATGGTCATATAAACTATCAAGAAGTATATGACTACTTAGTTGATATGGGATATGAAGGTTGGATAGTTGTAGAAGCAGAGCAAGATCCAAAAATAGCAAATCCTTTAGAATATGCAATTAAAGGATTTAACTATATGCAAAGTTTAAGAAAATTTAAATAAATTAGGAGATTGAATTATGATAAGAGTAGGAATTGTAGGTTTAGGTAAAATTGGAGAAGATCATTTAAATAGAATTCAAAATAGAATATCTGGAATGGAAGTAACGGGAGTTTATGATATTGTAGAAAATAGAGGAAAAGATTTAATAGAAAAATATAATCTTAATGCTGAAAGTTTTAATTCTTATCAAGAACTAGTTGCTAGTGATAATATAGATTTAGTAGTAGTTACAGCTATTAACCAATTACACGCAGAAGTATCTATAGCTGCACTTAATAATAATAAATACGTGTTTGTAGAAAAGCCGCTTGCTATGACTGAAGAAGAATGTCTTGAAATACTAAAAGCTGAAGAAAAAACAGGTAAGAGAATGTTACAAGTAGGATTTATGAGAAGGTATGATCCTGGATATATTAAATTAAAAGAGTATATAGATAGTGGAGAAATAGGAAAACCATTAATGTTACATTGTAGACACTATAATACATATTTATCTCAACCAAAAAATTACGTAAGTTCTCAAGCTATAGTAGAAACATTTATACATGAGATAGAGATAGTACATTGGTTATTAGGAGAGGAATATAAAACAGCTAAAGTATATTTCCCTAAACGAGCTTCTGTTACTAATGAATATGAAACTAAACTACAAGATCCTCAGGTAGTTATACTAGAAACAGAATCAGGAGTGAATATAGTTACAGAAGTATTTGTTAATGCTTATGGATATGATATACATTGTGATGTTGTAGGAGAATTAGGAATGGCTCAATTACCTGCAGTTCCTAGTGTAGTGTTAAGTAAGGGTGCTAAGAGAAGTACAGATATACTTACTGATTGGAAAGAAAGATTTATAGCAGCTTATGATGTAGAATTCCAAGATATAGCAGATAGATTAAACTCTGGAAGAGAGCTTGCTGGTCCTTCTAGCTGGGATGGTTATACTGCTGCTGTAACAGCTGATGCTTGTATAAAATCACAAGAAACAGGAGAAACAGAAAGTATAAAATTAATAGAAAAACCAGAATTCTACAAAAATTTCAAATAAGAAAGGGTGTCAACTAATGCTAAGAGCAGGTATTGTAGGTTTAGGAAGAATGGGTATGACACATGCTAATAATTTAGCCTTTAATATTTCAGGAGTTAAATTAGTGGCTGCATGTAGTATATTTGAAAATGAGCTAGATAAAGCTAAAGAAAATTTATTTGTTGAAGAACTATATACTTCATTTGAAGACATGATAGATAATGCTAATTTAGATTTTGTTGTTATAGCTGCTGGAGCAGATGTTCGTCCTAAAATGGTAGAATATGCAGTAAAAAATGGAGTTCATACTTTTGCAGAAAAACCTTTAGGATTAAGTGTAGAAGAAATCGAAGAAGTTTTATCTGTAATAGAAGAAAATAAAAATAAAACCAAATTTCAAGTAGGTTTTATGAGAAGGTTTGATGAAGATTATATATATGCTAAATCAGTTATAGAAAATGGTTTAATAGGAGACGTAACATATATAAGAGCATATGGAATAGATCCTGCTAGCGGATTAGATACTTTTGTTAAATTTGCTAAAAATAGTAATAGTGGGGGTATATATCATGATATGTCTATTCATGATATAGACGCAATAAGATGGTTGACAAATAAAGAATTTTCTAAAGTTTGGGCTTTCGGAGCAAATTTTGCAAGGCCAGAATTAGACGAAGTAGGAGAATTAGAGACGGGTATTGTTCAAGCAATTCTTGATAATAACATAATGGTTCATTTAGTAGCTGGAAGAAATTCTCCTCATGGTTACCAGGTAGAAACTGAAATAATGGGGACAAAAGGATGGCTTAGGATAGCTCCAGTTCCTGAGAAAAACTTGGTAACTGTTTATGACTCTACAGGAGTAAGAAGAGAATGCTCTGCTAGTTTCCCAGAAAGATTCCATAAAGCTTTCGTTGAAGAGATTAAATCATTTGTTGACTGTATAATAAATGATAAAAACACTAAAGTTAATGCTCACGATGCATTAATAGCTACAAAAGTTTCACTAAAATGTAAAGAGTCTTTAGAAAAAAATGAAATAGTAGAAATATAATATTATTTAATATAGAGAGATAATATTTGTTAATTTAATAATATTTATCTCTCTATAATTTAATACAGTAAATTTTGTTAATGAATATTGAAAATAGAAAATAAAAATGTTATACTTTTTTTGAATAAAATTTGTTTCAAGTAGGTGTAAGTATGAAATCAAGAAGAATAGAAGAATTAGAAAATTATATTCATTTAAAAGGAAAAGTTCCGCTAAAAGAATTAGAAGAAAAATTTGATATGTCAATGAACACAATAAGAAGGTATGTAAAGACACTCCTTGATAAAGGAGAAATAATAAAGGTTTATGGAGGGGTAGAATCAATAAAAAATGATTTAACTACTCATGAAAATAATATGTTAGTCGATATTGCGCATAGAAATATACTCAATATTGAGGAAAAAAGAAGTATAGCCAAGTTTGCAGCTAAATTTATTGATGATGGAGATATGATTTATATAGATTCAGGAACTACAACAGTTTGGATTTTAGATTATTTAGATCCTAATATTAGTTTGACAATAATAACAAACAATTTATCTGTCATTAATAAAGCTGTATCTTTTCCTAATGTGAATATTATAGTTAGTGGTAATAGTTATAGAAGAAGAATAAATTCATTTGTCAAGCTAGGGAACCATACTATATTAGATAAAATAAATATACAGAAAGCTTTTATGGCGGCTACAAGTTTATCAAAAGAAAGTGGAGTAATGAATGCAACTGTAGAGGAGTATGAACTTAAAAGCAAAGTAGTTAGTAAAAGTTTGAAAAATTATTTATTAATTGATAATAATAAATTTAATAAACCAGGCTTTATAACATATGCAGAACTTTCTGATTTTAGTACGATAATAACTAATAAAATGACAGATGATAATTTAAAAAATTATCTATGTAATAAAAATATAGAATTAATAGAATGTGATAATTATTAACCATATAGAGTGCTTAATCTATATGGTTATATTTTATATTAAAACTAATAAGAAAAGGTTGCCAAAAATGTCAATTTATGATATTATATAATCAAAAGTTGATAATTTTGTTATCAAAAGTTAACAAAAATATATAGAGTAGGAGTTATTATGGGTACAATTAAATTAACAACAGCACAAGCATTAATTAGATTTATAAATAATCAATATATTAGCTTCGATGGAGTAGAAACTAAATTTGTAGATGGAATATTTAGTATTTTTGGTCATGGTAATGTTTTAGGGATTGGTCAAGCACTACAAGATGAAGAACATGATTTAAAAGTTTATCAAGGTAAAAACGAGCAAGGTATGGCTTTGGCAGCAGTTGCTTATGCTAAACAAATGAAAAGAAGAAAAATATATGCTTGTACAAGCTCTGTAGGGCCTGGAGCAGCTAACTTTGTTACAGCAGCAGCAACAGCTTTAGCAAATAATATACCAGTTTTATTATTACCAGGAGAAACTTTTGCTAGTAGACAACCAGATCCAGTGTTACAACAATTTGAGCAAGAATCTGATTTAACATTAACTACTAATGATACTTTAAGACCTGTTTCAAGATTTTGGGATAGAATAACTAGACCAGAACAAATAATGAGTAGTTTAATAAAAGCATTTGAGATTCTTACAAATCAGGAGAAAACAGGACCTGTAACAATATGTATAGCTCAGGATGTAGAGGGAGAAAGTTACGATTATCCTGAAGAATTTTTCAAAAAAAGAGTACACTATATAGATAGACAAGCACCTACTATAAGAGAAGTAGAATCAGCTAGTGAGGTTATAAAAAACTCTAAAAGACCTGTAATTCTTGTTGGAGGAGGAGCTAAGTATTCAGAGGCAAGAGAAGAATTAGAAAAGTTATCTTTACAATGCAACATACCTTTGGTAGAAACTCATGCAGGAAAATCAACAATACTTTACAACTTTAAAAACTATTTAGGAGGAAATGGTATATTAGGAACTTCAGCTGCGAATGAAATAGTTCAAAGTGCTGATCTTATAATTGGTTTAGGGACTAGGTATACAGATTTCACAACGGCTTCTAAAACACAATTTGATTCTAATGCAAAATTCTTAAATGTAAATTTAAGTAGAATGCAAACATATAAAATGGAAGGTGTATCTGTAGTAGCTGATATTAAAGAATTTTTAAAAATGTTAACACCTACATTAATAGACTACAGTACTTCTTATGGAGAAGAGCTTGAAGTTGTAAAAGAAAAATGGGAAGTAGAAAGAAGAAGATTATCTAATATAGAATTTAAGAGAGATGGTTTCAAACCAGAAATAGATGGTCATTTTGATCAAGAAACATTTAACGCATATGCAGATGCATTAAGTACAGTATTAACTCAAAGTAGTGTAATAGCACAACTTAATGATCTAATAGGAGATAGTGGTGTAATGGTTGCAGCTGCTGGTTCAATACCTGGAGATGTACAAAAACTTTGGAATAGTTACAGTTTAAATTCTTATAATATGGAGTATGGATACTCTTGTATGGGATATGAGATTAATGGAGCTCTAGGTGTAAAAATGGCAGAACCAAGTAGAGAAGTTTATGCTATGGTAGGAGATGGTAGTTTTAACATGCTTCATTCAGAACTTTTAACATCTATACAATATGGATATAAAATCAATGTTGTTTTAATAGATAATTCAGGATTTGGATGTATAAATAACCTTCAAATGAGTAATGGAAGTGATACTTATTACTGTGAGTTTAGAGACTATAACAATAACATAATGAACGTAGATTATGCTAAAGTAGCTTCTGGTTATGGAGCTAATGTATATAAAGTTTCTACATTAGAAGAACTAAAATACGCTTTAGAAGAAAGTAGAAAGTCTACAAAATCTACACTTATAGATATAAAAGTTTTACCTAAAACAATGACGTCAGGATATAATACTTGGTGGAATGTAGGAGTTTCAAGTGTTTCTAATTCAGAAAAAGTTTTAAACTCTTACGAAGAAAAAGAAAAACAATTAAACAAAGCTAGAAAATATTAAATAGGAGATTTTAATATGAATATTAAATATTTAAATGTAGACAATAATAAACCAATAGACGTTATATGCGTAGGAAGAGCAACTATAGATTTGAATCCTAATGAAATGAATAGAACTCTGGATAAAGTAAAATCATTTAACATGTATTTGGGAGGCTCTCCAGCTAATTTGTCTATAGGACTTTCTAGATTAGGAAATAAAGTAGGATTTATAGGTAAAGTTTCTGGAGATCAGTTTGGTACTTTTATTATAGATAAATTAAAATCAGAAAATGTAGATACTAGTAATATTGCTATTTCTACAGGTAGAGACAAATTAGGTTTAACTTTTACAGAAATGAAGTCAGAAACTGAATCTAGCATATTAATGTATAGAAATTCAGCATCAGATTTACAATTAGATGTATCAGATGTTAACGAAGAATATGTAAAGCAAGCAAAAATAGTATTGATTTCAGGAACTTCTCTTTCTAGTTCACCTTCTAGAGAAGCGGTATTAAAAACTATTATGTTAGCTAAAAAACATGATGTTAAGGTTATATTTGATGTAGACTATAGAGAATATAGTTGGGCAAATTTAGATGAGATTAGTATATATTACAGTATAGTAGCACAGAATTCAGATATAATCATAGGTTCTAGAGAAGAACTAGAGTTAACTGGACATATACTTAATCAAAAAGAGTTGAGTGATAAAGAAATTGCTAATTATTGGATGAAAGATAACGGATCTGCAGAGATTGTAGTAATTAAGCATGGTAAAAAAGGATCATCAGCATTCGATAAATATGGTAATGAATTTTCTGCACCTTCTTATCCAGCAAAAGTACTTAAATCTTTCGGTGGAGGAGATGCTCATGGTTCAGCATTTATAACTTGTCTTCTTAGAGGATATACTTTAGAAGAATCTTTACATTATGCAAGTGCAGCAGCTTCAATAAATATAGGAAGTCATTCTTCATCAGAAAACTTACCTTTATTTGAAGATGTAGAACAAGCAATAAAATCAGCTAATATATTAAATAAATAATAAAAGGAGAATTAAATAATATGGTTAAAATATTAAAAAATTATATAAATGGTGAATGGGTAGAAAGTAAAAGTACAGAAACTTTAGAAGTAACTAATCCAGCAACAGAAGAAGTTATTGCTAAAGTACCTTTATCTACAAAAGAAGAATTAGAAAATGCAGCAGCAGTAGCAGCAGAGACTTTTAAAACTTGGAGTAAAGTTCCAATTATAAAAAGAACAAAAATGTTATTTAAACTTCAAAATATATTAGAAGAAAATAAAGAAGAGTTAGCTAGATTAATAACATTAGAGCACGGAAAAAATATAAAAGAAGCTCTTGGAGAAGTTGGTCGAGGAATAGAAAATGTAGAAAGCGCAGCAGGAGTTGTTCATGCTTATATGGGGGATTCTTTAGCTACTGTAGCAACAGATGTTGAGATAGCAAACTACAGATATCCAGTTGGAGTAGTTGGATGTATTACACCATTTAACTTCCCTATGATGGTTCCTTTCTGGATGTTCCCTATGGCACTAGCTTGTGGAAATACAGTAGTATTAAAACCTTCTGAAAAAACTCCATTATTAATTGAGAGAATTATTGATTTTGTAGAACAAGCAGGATTCCCTAAAGGTGTACTTAATGTAGTATTCGGAGCTCATGATGTAGTAAATGGAATAATAGAGAGTAAAAATATTAAAGCAATATCATTCGTAGGAAGTGAGCCTGTAGGTAAATATATTTATCAAGAAGGATCAAAACACCTTAAGAGAGTACAAGCTTTAACAGGAGCTAAAAATCATTTAATAGTACTTAACGATGCTGATTTAGACGATGCGATGCCCAAAATTATTGGAGGTGCTTTTGGGTCAGCAGGAGAGAGATGTATGGCAGCTTCAGTTTTAGCAGTAGAAGAGGGTATAGCAGATGAATTTATTAAGCGACTAAAAGAAGAAGCTGATAAGATAACTATAGGAGATGCATTAGAAGAAGATGTATTCTTAGGTCCTGTTATTGATAAAGGAGCTCAAGATAGAATATTTGGATACATAAATAAAGGTGTAGAAGAAGGTTCAACTTTAATAAGAGATGGTAGAGAAGGAATACCATCTAAAGGATACTTTGTAGGACCTACAATATTTGATAATGTTACACCTGAAATGACAATATGGAAAGATGAAATTTTTGCGCCTGTAGTTTCTATAGTTAGAGTAAAAGGTTTAAGAGAGGCTGTAGATATAGCTAACCAATCTAAATTTGCTAATGGTTCATGCTTATTTACAAATAATGCAAGTGCTATAAGATATTTTAGAGAAAACATTGATGCTGGTATGTTAGGTATTAATTTAGGTGTACCTGCTCCTCTAGCATGGTTCCCATTCTCTGGATGGAAAGATTCATTCTATGGAACTTTACATTGTAATGGTAAAGATGCTGTAGATTTCTACACACATAAGAAAGTAGTAACAGCTCAATATCGTACAGACAAATTTTAATACATGTATAACACTTAATAATTTTATAACAAAAGCTAGTGAAAACTAGCTTTTGTTATAAATCTTAATTGAATCGGAGAAAAAATATGTTTAAAAATTTAGAAATAAAAAAAGGGAAAAATTTAGTTTGTGATAATACATTTCATGCAGATATGTTAATGGATGTTAATGTATATTTGTTAGAAGAAGGTGAAGAATTTGAATTATACAGTGATTCTAAGGAAAGTGCATTGTTACTTTTAACAGGAGAATTATTATTTAATTATAATAATGAAGAAATAAATATATCAAGAAATGATGTTTTTGAAGAAAAACCATATTGCTTACACACATCAAAAAATAAAAAATATATTTTCAAGGCCTTAAAAGAAACAGAGATACTTGTTCAACAAAAAGAAAATAATAAAGATTTTGATACAGTATTTTACACTCCTGACAATGTAACCCAAATTATTGCAGGAGAAAAAGAATTTGATGGTACTTCAAAACGAATAATAAGAACAATTTTTGACTATGCAACAGCAAGTTATTCGAATATGGTTTTAGGTGAAGTTTTAAGTTATACAGGAAGGTGGAATAGTTACCCACCACATCATCATCCACAACCAGAAGTTTATTACTATAAATTTGATCATCCTAGTGGTTTTGGAGTTTCTGTAATAGGTGACAATGCAGCGGTAATAAAAAATAATAGTGTTTCTTATATACCAGGAGGATTAGTTCATCCACAATCAACAGCTCCAGGCTATAGAATGTTTTATGTGTGGATGATACCTCATCTAGAAAATAATCCTTGGACAGAAAGGATTTTTGCTGAAGAACATAAATGGCTCCTAAATAATTAATTTAATATTTACTAATAATATACAGTATAATTTTATTTGTTTTTAAAATTATACTGTATATTATTTTATTTTAATCTATGTTTCATAGTGTTTTTAATAGTATAATTAAATTATAGTATTATAATTTAACTATATATTTTTTTATTTTCTCAAGAAAAAATTGTTTTATTTTTTGTTTGATACTGTTATAATAAAAAATGTAAGGGTTATACAACTATAAATTTAACTTATAAAATTTATAAATATATCAAGGGGGATATTTATTATGATGAGTTATTTACAAAGATTAGGTAAATCTCTTATGTTACCAGTAGCTGTATTACCAGTAGCAGCTATTATGATGGGTATAGGATATTGGATTGATCCATCTGGTTGGGGAGCTAACAGTCAATTAGCAGCATTCTTATTAACAGCTGGTGGAGCAATAATAGACAATATGGCGATCCTTTTTGCAATAGGGGTAGCTGTAGGTATGTCTAAAGATCAAAATGGTGCAGCGGGGCTAGCAGGTTTAGTTTCTTGGCTTACTATTACAACTATATTAAAACCAGCTAAACTAGCTTTATTAATGCAAACAAAAGTAGATGTAGCTACTGTACTTACAGGAGAAGTTAAAGAAAGTCTTCATAAATCATTAGATGCAGCAACTAATCCTGAAGGTTTAGCAGCATTATCAGGTATGATATCAAAACTAGCACCTGCTTTTGATGCGAAAAGTTTAATAGACCCAGCATTTTCAAAAATTGAAACACAATTTATAGGGATACTTTGTGGTTTAATAGCAGCAGCTTGTTACAATAAATTTAAAGACACTAAATTACCTGATTTCTTATCATTCTTTAGTGGACGTAGATCTGTAGCTATAGTAACTGCTTTTGCTTCTGCATTAGTAGCATTTGTGTTAATGTTCTTATGGCCACCTATTTATGCAGGGCTTGTAGCATTTGGGGAATCAATAATAAGTTTAGAAGCATTTGGTGCAGGTATTTATGGATTCTTTAATAGATTATTAATACCGATAGGGCTTCACCACGCTCTAAACTCAGTATTCTGGTTTGATATTGCAGGAATTAGTGATATTGCTAGATTCTGGGGTCCAACTTTACAACCATTAGAACAACAAATTAACGGAACTTCTATAACTGGTATATATATGACAGGATTCTTCCCAGTTATGATGTTTGGTCTACCTGGAGCAGCTTTAGCTATGTATCACACAGCTAAAAGTAATAAGAAAAAAGTAGTAGCAGGTATTTTATTCTCTGCAGCTTTAGCTTCATTCTTTACTGGAGTAACTGAGCCATTAGAATTTACATTTATGTTCTTAGCACCTGTACTTTACTTAGTACATGCAGCTTTAACAGGAATTATAATTACTATTTTAGCATTCTTACCAGTTAGAGCAGGATTTAACTTCTCAGCAGGTTTTGTAGACTGGTTCTTATCATTTAAAGCTCCTGGAGCTAAAAATGGATTATACTTATTGGTTATAGGACTAATAGTATTTGTAGTTTACTATGTAGTATTTAGATTATTAATAACAAAATTAAATCTAAAAACACCAGGTAGAGAAGATGATGATATAGATTCAAGTGAATTGTTAATCAAACCTACAAACTCTAATTACTCTGAAATGGCTAAAGAAATAATGGTAGCTGTTGGAGGAAAAGATAATGTTACTAGTATAGATAACTGTGTAACTAGATTACGTTTAGAAGTTAAAGATTTTGATGTTGTAGATGAAGCAGCAATTAAAAAATCTGGAGCAGTTGGCATAATAAAACCTGGAGGAAAATCACTTCAAATTATTATAGGAACAACTGTTGAATTTGTAGCAGAAGAATTTAAAAAAATATAAATAAGTTTTGTATAACCCTACTGAATAATTATATGTATAAGAGTAGAACAGTAATTTTAAATTACAGTTCTACTCTTATTTTTTGCAGCTATTGACAGCGTTTTTTTATAGTACTACAATATAATTATAAACTAATTACAGGGAGAATCATCATGATAATTTTAACAAAAGAAGATATAAAAAAATGTTTTAATATGGAAGAAGCAATAGAAGCTGCCAAAAAATCATTAGCTATATATACAGATAATAAAGCTATTGTTCCACTTAGAAATAATATAAGAATAGAAAAAAGTAATGGCAATATATTATATATGCCAGCTTCTACCGTATCTGATGTTGAATCATCAGGTATAAAAATAGTTTCTGTTTATCCAGATAACATTAAAGAAAATTTACCAGCTGTACCAGCTACAATGATTTTAGTAGATTCTAATACGGGTATAGTTTCTGCAGTATTAGATGGAACTTATTTAACACAATTAAGAACAGGGGCTGTTCAAGGTGCAGCAACTGATATTTTAGCTAATAAAGATGCTCAAACAGGAGCTTTAATAGGAACAGGTGGACAGGCGTATCAACAAGCAATAGCAATGCTTACAGTTAGAAAATTAAAAAAATTAAAAGTTTTTAGCTTAGATAATAACAAGGCTCAAGAATTTGTAACTAATTTACAAAAAGATATTGAAGGTACATTTGATACTAAAATAGAATTAGCTATTAGTGCAGAAGAATGTGTAAAAGATGCTGATATTATAACGACAGTAACCACTTCAAAAGTACCTACATTTAAAGATGAATTTGTAAAACAAGGCGCACACGTAAATGGAGTAGGTGCTTTTACAGAAGATATGTTAGAAATGCCTGTAGAAACGATAGCTAGAGCGAACAAAATATTTTTTGATACTACAGATGGTGTTATGGCAGAAGCTGGGGATATACTATCTGCAATAAAACAAAATTTAATAACTATAGATGAGCAAAATGTTGAACTTGGAAATGTAATATTAGGCACTACTGTAGGTCGAGAAAGCAACGAAGAAATAACATTATTTAAAACAGTAGGTACGGCAGTATTAGACGTTGTAACTGCACAATTAATTTTTGAAAAAGCAAAACAATTAGGAATAGGGACAGAAATTAAACTTTAGAAATTTATTCATCTTATATTCATACTAAATATGCTATAATTTATCGTAGTATATTAAAGGGGAAAATAATTTGAAAATATTAGTAGTAGAAGATGAAAAAGATTTAAACAATATTTTAGTAAGGTATTTAAAGAAAAATAATTTTAGTGTAGATTATTGTTATAACGGAGAAGAAGCAATAGATTTTGTTAATCTATCTAATTATGATGTTATAATTTTAGATGTTATGATGCCGCAAATGGACGGTTATGAGTTTTTACGCTGGCTACGGAATAAAAATATACCAACTCCGGTATTAATGCTTACAGCTAAAGATGCGTTAGAAGATAAAGTAACAGGTCTAAATTATGGAGCAGATGATTATTTAGTAAAACCATTTGAATTAGAAGAATTAATAGCTAGAATTAGAGCAATAATTAGAAGAAGTTACGGAAATATTAGTAACGAAATAGTACTTGATGATTTAAAAATAGATATTTCTAAAAAAATAGTGACAAGAGCTAATGTAGAAATTAATTTAACTGGTAAAGAGTATGAGGTGTTAGAATTTTTATTACAAAATAAAAATAAAATAGTTAGCAGAGAACAAATACAAAATAGTGTTTGGGATTATGATTATGACGGAGCTTCTAATATTATAGACGTTATAATCAAAAATATAAGAAAAAAAATAGATTTAGGTTCTTCAAAACCAATTATTCACACAAAAAGAGGGTTAGGCTATGTTGCTAAAGAAGATTAAAAACTATATATTTAGCATATTTAGGTTTATACCTATTACTATAAAAGTAACTATATGGTACTCTACTTTTATAATTTTTTTACTGGCTGTAATTATAGCAGGTTCATTTGTTGGTATTAATGAATTTTCTGATAGAGTTAGTAAAAGAGATTTAATAGAAAGTGTTAATAAAATAGCTAGTAATAAAGAGAGATTTAAAAACTTTGATGACGGAATATACTTTTCTTATTACAACAATAACGGAGAACTTTTAGCAGGACTTACACCAAATGATATTAATATAGATGAAAAATCATACAATAAAGTTAGTGAGGTTAAATTGGGAGAAACACAGTACTATTACTATGATAGTAAGGTAATTAATAATAGTACAAATGAATTAGGTTACGTTAGGGGTATTGTAAATATATCTTCTACTAAAAAAACTTTACAAATATTTCCGATAATTTTGTTGGTAATAAGTCCATTTTTAATAACTATCGTTATTTATGGAGGTTATAAAATAATTAAAAATGCCTTTAAACCCGTTAGAATAATTACTCAAACAGCAAGAGATATAGAGAGTAGTGGAGATTTAGCTAAAAGAATAGAATTGCCTAAAGGAAAAGATGAGATTCACAATTTAGCAACTGTCTTAAATAATATGCTTACTACTTTAGAAAATTCCTACAATAGAGAAAAGCAATTTAGTTCCGATGTTTCTCACGAACTACGAACGCCAGTTTCAGTAATTTTAGCAGAAAGTGAATATGCTAGAAAATATGCAGACACGTTGGAAGAATCTAAACAATCATTTGAAGTAATAGAAAGACAATCTAAGAAAATGACTACCATGATAAATCAAATATTAGAAATATCAAGAATAGAGCAGTTAGAGAAATTAGAATTAGAAGAAGTAGATTTAACACAATTTATAACTTCTAGTATCAAAGATTACGATAAAATTTTAGAAACAAATAATATTGCTTTAAAAACTAATATTGATGTAGGAGTTTTTGCTAATATAAATATACAGTTATTCCAAAGGTTGTTCGATAATATATTTTTAAATGCAATCAAATTCACTACAGATGAAATAATAATTAAATTAAAAAAATATGATAATAAAGTAGAACTTATTTTTGAAGATAATGGATATGGAATACCCAAAGAAGAATTTAAAAATATTTGGTTAAGATTTTATAAAATAGATAAATCTAGAACAAATACGGAAAATACTTCATCAGGCTTAGGGCTATCTATTTCTAAAAAAATTGTAGAATTACATAATGGAGAAATATTAGTAGAAAATAGAAGAAGCGGCGGAGCTAGATTTATTATAAAAATATAAAATATAGTTAATTATTTTTTGGAGGACTAGGTGATTATTAGAGAAATTAAAGAAAATAAAAAGAAATATTTAGATTTGTTGCTACTTGCAGATGAGCAAGAAAGTATGATAGATAAGTATCTTAATAATGGAAAAATGTATGTTCTTGATGATAATGGAATTAAAAGTGAATGTATTGTAACTGATGAGGGAGATGGTATTTTAGAAATTAAAAATATTGCTACACTTCCAGAATATCAGGGGAGAGGTTATGCTAAAACTTTAATTGATTTTATAGTAGGTAAATATAAACAAGAATACAATATATTACAAGTAGGAACAGGTGATAGCCCTATGACAGTTCCATTTTATGAGAAGTGTGGTTTTAGTCGCTCGCACATTATACCAAATTTTTTTACTGATAATTATGACCGTCCAATATACGAATGCGGTGTACAGTTAATTGATATGGTGTATTTAAGAAGATATTTATAATAAAATTACAACCTATTATTAATTTAATAAAATATACTAAAATTTAATTCAATTATAAAAATATTACTAATAGTATCTTGATTTTTTATAATAATTACTTTGCTACTATGAAAATCTAATTATTAATTATTTTCTGGAAATTCTTGTAATAATAACATTACACTAGAAATCAAACTAAAAAGTGCCTGTAGAAAAACATTAAAGTAACAATATTTTTCTACAGACACTTTTTACTTAGTATTATACAATTAATTTAATTTATACTCTCTATTTTTATTTGCTCCTAAAGCTTTGAGTTTTCCTTTAGAAACCATATTAGCGAGTATTTCTCTCGCTCTAGCTGATTTTATATTTAGTAATTTTTCTATATCTTTTGTTTTAAATAATTTATTTTCTTTAGCAAAATCTAAAATACGTTGTTCTTGATTACTATTGCTGTTTATCGCTACTTTATCGCTGTTTATCGCTACTTTATCGCTGTTTATCGCTACTTTATCGCTGTTTATCGCTACTTTATCGCTGTTTATCGCTGTTTATCGCTACTTTATCGCTGTTTATCGCTACTTTATCACTAATATTGTAGTTTAAATTTTTTAAAATAATGATAAATGAACTTTGAGTTGAAAGAAACTTCGGTTTTAAATTCTCACTATATTTATTTTGATTTTCATAACTACTCAATATTTTTTTAAAACCACTGCCGCGTCTTTCCATTAGATTCATTCTATTAAAAATATCAGCTATAATAGGGTTTCTTCTTTTAGAGGGGATATAGTAAGGATCTTGCTCCTGCACAAGTGATCCGTCAAGCATTCCACCTGGAGAATAAATTTCAATCCTATCATCATACATATCAACATGAATTTCTGATCCTATGTAATTATAGTCTCTATGAATTAAAGCATTTACCAAAGATTCTTGAATTGCCCTTTCAGGATAATCAGGGTATTCTAATCTAGATTCGGTAGATTTTTTCCACATTTTTTTAGAATTTTTTTCTTATAAAATCCTCTCCACTTTGTAAAAGATATAAAAGACTTCCTTCAAATTCTTCATCATCTAGTGCTTCTAACTTGCCATTTGTTTTATTACGTCCATTCCATCTTGTTGCAAATATTTTTGATTGGTAAATTAATCTATCATCTGCAAGTAATGCACCTGCATTTGTTAAGTAGCCATTATTATCCACAAGTCCAAATGATAGAAAATCACTATCCATTAAATCATTTCCCGTCTCTTTATAATACACAGCTTTTAATTTTGAAAAAGATGCTCGTTCTTTAGGAATTGAACTAGGCAAATTATCAAAAGTTTTATTAATTCCTTTTAAAACAAGGTTTTTAATTTGTATACTACTAACTATAACACTTTCATTACCAATTCTTGTATAAGCTGTTCTACTTCCACCATCTATCAAATAGTATGGTGTTTCATTTCCTTCAAAAATAGATAAAACAATAAAGTCTTTTTCATCATTCCTTATTATTTGTAAATCTATATGAGGAATAGGATCTAACTTTGTTTTTATTAATTCACTAATAGTTTCTGAATCTTTTTTAGCATTTTTAAGACCTATTAATTTGTCACTATCATCAATACCGAAGAAAATTTTTCCTCCTCTGGTGTTAGCGAAAGCACTGACAGATTTTAGCCAGCTTTTTGGTCTTTTTTCTTCTAACATAACTTTTTTGTCATAAGAACTTGTTTCACCAATATAATTTAATAAATCCATATATACCTCTTTTCATTTATAATAAGAATATTTTTATAAATGTTCAGTGTTTTATCGAATACATTATAGCACTTTTTTAATGTTTTTTCTACTATATTAAGCATTTACAAATCTTGGTATTGTATAAACAAAACACTTTAAATAATCTTTAAGACAATGTTGTTTATAATTAATTGCTAATTATTTATTTTAATTAATTTATTAAAATTATTATTTAAAATATTATTATACTAAATTACTATTTTACAATTATATGCTATATTTCTCATTATACTTTAGTTACCTTTTTATATAAATAGTACAATATAATTATGAATTATCTTATTTTATATGATATAATCTGTAATGAATATTATAAAAAAATAAGAGGTAAAATAATTTGAAATACATAGTATGTAATAGTGAAAATGCAGTTTTTAACAAAATGTATGATGAATTAGAAAGATTTATAGAGGATGGAGCAGTATTATCTTTTCCTGAAAAGATAATGGATACACAATTTACTAAAAGAATGATAGATGAAAAAAATAATGGTAAATATAGATATAACCATATAATATTTGTAGGTCAGAGAGAATTTGCTAATATAGACAATGAAGAGGAATTAGGTATAAAAAGAATAATGAGAAAAAATATCTATAAACCTCTAGGAGTTGATTATGAAAATATTTTTTATCCTCAAGTTTTACAAGAAGAAGATTTAGAAAACTATAGAGAAGTATTAAAAGAAAATACCATTGATGTTATAATATTAACTTTAAATAGCGATGGGACAATTATAAATTATAAAGATAGTTCAGAGCTTAATGAAAATATAAACATCAGTGACTTGTTAGAAAAAGATTTAACATATTTAAAAGCTAAAGAACCAAATTTAATAAGTAATAAAAAAATTATTAATATTGGAATTAATGATATATTAGAATCTAGAAACATATTTTTAGTAGCACTAGGAAGAGATAAAAAACAATATATTGAAACAATATTTGAAGACAATGAAGATAACAACAACATTCTGTCTGTGCTAAAAAAACATAAAAATATAACTATATTTGTTGATAAAGAATTAGGATATAAATCAGAAGAAGAAGTTAATAAATTAATTAGAGAAAAACAAAGAAGAGAAGAACTTGAAAAGCTAAGAAAAATTGAGAGAGAAAGTAATAAAGAAAATGAATAATTTTAACGATTATTTAAGAATTACTAATTATGATTTTAGTGAAATAGTTATAGGAGACAAAATAGTAGTAAAATTTAAAATCAAGTCTAGTATAACTCCTTATGATTTTTTAACAATATTCTCCCATTTAAAAGGAGAAAGATTTGCTATAAAAACACCTAATAAAAAAGGCGTTATGATAGGAATAGGTCATGAATATACATGGAACCTAGATTCTAACGATTTTTTAACGAATTATGATAATACAAGTATTTTGGAAGAATTTCAAAGTTTAGTAAATCAAACTACAGATGTAGAAATAGATAAACTTTCTGACAACTATTTTGGAATATACGGAGGAGTATCTAACGGTCAAAATAAAAAATATCAAGAATGGATAGATTTTAGTGATACTATGTTCTTTATTCCTAGTATTTTAGCTGTTTTTCTTGATGAATTTATAGAATTTACTTTGTTCTTTAAATTGAAAAAAAATCAAGATTTCATATCTGTATGGAAAGAAAAAACAGAATTTCTTTTAAAATTAGATGATTTTTCACAAATAGAGCTAGAAGATCCTATAATCGAAAAAGTTAGAGAAATATATCCTGACGTTTGGCAAGAAAACATAAGATTATCTTTAGAAGAAATTAACCAAGGTGGCTTTAAAAGAATATCGTTATCTAGAAAAAATCAGTTGTTATTAGAAAAGAATATGTATTTAGCTGCAGTAGTAAAATACTTTATGAATAAAAATCTTTACTTCATTGCATTTGAATCAAGAAAGAGTATATTTATAACTAGTAATCCGTTAATTTCTTATACTAAAGAAAATAAAGATATATACTCATACATATACATTCAAAAAGAGAATTTATTTAATGGTGTAAAATATATAGATTTTAACGAAATAGATTTAGAGCAAGAATATATATCAAAAATGAAATCAATCACAAAATTAAACTTTGATTCATACAAAGATAAAAAGTTAGTTGGAAGAAATATAGATATTTATTCTGTTTTCAAAACAAGTAGTGATGATAACATAAAATCATTAAAAATACTTAGCCTACTATACCCTATGGATATAATAAAAGGCTATCCTTATGAGAAAACAAAATTATTTTTAGAAGAAAAAGAAAATTTAGGATATGGATTTTGGTATTCTCCTGTTGGCTATATTAATAGCGATTTAGATGCTAATTTTTATACATGTGGTAATATGATGGTATCTTTTGAAAATATAATAACTATGTTTACTACCATAATGGTTGATGAACACTATAATTATGATGCAATAATAAATAATAGCAATTTATTAGTAGAAAAAAACTTACGTTTATTTAAAAAAAATAAGGAAGAAATTTAGAATGTTATGAAAATAAATAACTATGCCAAAGGAGTAATACTTACTTTTTTAGGAGCTATATGTTGGGGTATTTCAGGAGTACTCGGGGAATATCTGTTAAATGTATCAAAAATAGATTCTTTATGGGTAATAAGCAATAGACTTTTTTACTCGGGATTATTTATGATATTATTTTTGTATTTTAAACAAAATAAAGAAGTTTTTAATGTTTTTAAAGCAAAAAAAGATATTTTTAAACTGGTAAACTTTGCATTTTTAGGTTTAGTAATATGTCAAGCAACATATTTTTTAGCTATAAAATATACTAATGCAGGAACAGCAACAGTTTTACAATATTTAGGACCTACAATGATTATGGTTTATTACTGTATAATAAAAAGAAAATTACCAAAATTAAATGAATTTTTAGCAATAGTATTTTCTTTATTAGGTATTATTTTAATATCTACACATCTGAAATTTGATTCATTAATAATATCTAAAGAAGGTCTATTTTGGGGATTATTTTCTGCTCTAGGTTTAACTATATACAACGTTTTATCTATAGATTTAATAAAAAAATTTGGTTCTATGCTTACAGTAGGTTGGGGTTTATTTTTATCAGGAATAGTAGTTCAAATAGCAACCAAAAGTTTTTACATACCTAATAACTTTAACTTGGTTGATTTAATTTGTATGTTGGGAGTTGTCATAATAGGTACGATAGTATCATTTACACTTTATTTGCAAGGAGTAACTTTGATAGGTGCTGTTAGAGGAAGTATAATAGCATGTGTCGAGCCTATAGCGGCTATTATATTCTCTATGCTATTAATAGGCACACATTTTAGTTTTTATGACATATTAGGATCAGCCATAATACTTTTCGCTGTATTGTTGCTAAATAGAAGATAAATTTACTATTAATAACATAAAAACAGTTAGATACTAATTAATATTAGTTTAATCTAACTGTTTTTTATTTTAT
The DNA here is from genome assembly GCA_013415235.1 of Gemelliphila palaticanis. Lineage (GTDB taxonomy): Bacteria > Bacillota > Bacilli > Staphylococcales > Gemellaceae > Gemelliphila > Gemelliphila palaticanis. The sequence continues at coordinate 17,314 of JACBYF010000003.1, read as the reverse complement.
TCGCTATTTACAAATAATAATGATTCTGAATAATTTAGATCTCTAAGAATTGTATCAGCATCAGATTTACTTATATGTCTTAGTTTTTTCATAGTCATAATTCTATACTTTTGTAGCTGAATAACCTCCATATTAAGCTCATCGTACTCATACTTATAACTAGTAGGATCATTTACAAACCTAACAAATAATACATCGGCAAAATTTCTTACAGTATTTTGTACAAAATTTATTGCTTCTGGATGATAATTCCCTTTCGATTCATCGAGGAAATCATAAGATATTTGAGTGAACTTTTCTACTGTTGGTAAGAAATTGTTAAATAATTTTTGGGATACTTCAGAACGCATTTTTCTAGATTTTTCTTCATCAATTTCTTTAGAATTAGCATTTTTAAGTGAAATTTTCTTATTTTTTATAAATGCTTTAGTAATTATTTTCTTGTAGTAAGATTCTATTTTAGCTAACTTTGCTTGTAATAAAATGTGACTTACTAAAGAATATGTTATAAGTTTATCTCTACGTAATTTTCTAATTTGTAAAATTTTTATAACAAATTCATTTATATTATCATCTGTTCTTAAAGAATTAATATAGCTATTTTCTACTACTTGAAGTTCTTTAAATATATTTTTTATATCTTTTAAAATTAAAGTTCTTTCTTTTTCTTCTTTATAATAAATTTCTTGTTCTTGTAATTTTTTTACTACCATAGCATAAGCTAATTGTTTTTTTCTCATTATATCTTCTGCATTATCATTTTTTAGAGTTGGAATATAAGGCTTATGGTTAGAAATAATTTCCTTTAAAGTTTCGTGGATAACTTTATTTCTAATTTTATTAGCTTCAGGATATTCTACTTTTGGTGATTTTACACATATAGGTAAAAATATAGAACCTATTATCATACTCAAAATTACAACACAACTTGCAATAAATAAAATTGTATTTCTAAGTGGGAACACATCACCGTTAGGTAAAAATTCAGGGATAAGTATAGCTGTAGCTAACGTAATAGTACCATGAATACCACTAAGAGAAGCTATTGCAGAATATTGTTTTTTTGAGTAATCACCAGTATCTAATTTTCTTTCATACAAAGCTCTTGCCATTTTTTGAAAAGATACAAAGGTATGTACTTGAAATTTTTTGTAGAAAAAGTATACGAAGAAATACCTAGTCACCATCATTGATAGAGTAATAATAACTACATAAAACAGTGCTAACCTTATAGTTAATTCCTTATACTCATACATATTCACAAAAATACTAGGTAACAAATAACCTAAAAACACAAAAACAAACCCATTTAAAGTGTATCCTATAGTAGTTTCATTACTTTCTATTAATAAAGAAGACTCACTATTAATATTATTTTGCTGTAGAACATCTTTTTCTAAATTAAAAAGAATACTTGTTGCTATAACAGCTACTATACCAGAAACATTTAAAAAGGTATCTGAAATTATATATACTATTATCGGTGTAATAAAAACAAAAATAACAATAGCACTAGATTCATTTCCTACTAGTCTAATAAAAATACTTTTTGCTTTTAGTAGTATAAGACCTAAAATTACTCCAGCTAAAGCACCACCAATCGCCACTATTACAAAATCTTTAGATGCTTGAGATAAAGAAAATGTACCTGTTAAAACAGCTGCTAATGCTATTTTAAACGAAACTAGCCCGGCAGCATCATTAAGTAAAGATTCACCTTCTAAAATATCCATAAGTCCTTTAGGAAGTTTCATACCTTTTGTTATAGATTTTACAGCAATAGCATCTGTAGGAGATAGTATAGCAGCCAAAGCAAATGCTGCAGATAAAGGTATCGCAGGAAGTAATACTTTAATTACTAATCCTACAAAAATTACAGTGACTAAAACTAAAAGGATAGCCATTAAAAATATAGGAGTTTTATAAAGCCAAAATTTACTTCGCGATAGCTTAAAACCATCACTAAAAAGTAAAGGCGCTATAATGAATGTCATAAATATACCTGTATCAAACTCAAAGTTAGGAGTAAAACTCGCAATAGCGAACAACGCTCCTAATAAAACTTGAAATAATGATGCAGGAATTTTAGGGAATCTATTATTTAAAATAGTTCCAAAAACTACTAATCCAATAAGTGAAACAACTAGTAAAAAGTTCATTATTCAAATCCTTTCATATAATATACATTATAATTATAGATTAAATTATTCGTTATATCAATTAGTTTATATAGATATTATTGCTCTATTTTCTTATAAAAAACGTTATTGTAATTGACTTTTTAATATATATAATATATAATAAATCCAGAGTTTTCAGTGTTTTACTGAAATATATATTGAAGAAAAATATTCGGAGGACCCATTAATATGGCAGAAATTTTAAGAAAAGAAGATGGACAAATAGTTATTTCATTTTCTTCAACTAAAGAAGAATTTAACAAAGCGCTAGATGCAGCTTTCAAAAAAGTAGTAAAAAGAGTTAATGCACCAGGATTTAGAAAAGGTAAATTACCAAAAGCAGTATTCAACAAAATGTATGGAGAAGAATCACTTTACCAAGATGCAGTAGATTACTTATTACCACCTGCATACCAAAAAGCAGTTGAAGAATTAGAATTAAATCCATTAGCATTACCAGAAATAGATGTAAAAACTATTAGCAAAGAAGAAGGAGTAGTATTTGAAGCTACTGTAACAGTACGTCCAAATGTTGAATTAGGAGAGTACAAAAATCTTTCTGTAGAAAAAGAAACTGTAGAAGTAACAGACGCAGATGTAGATACAAGAATAGAACAAATATTATCACGTCAAGCTGAATGGGCTATTAAAGAAACAGAATCAGCTAAAGGAGATATCGTAGTAATCGACTTTAAAGGATATGTTGATGGTGTAGCGTTTGACGGAGGAGAAGCTAAAGGATACGAATTAGAATTAGGGTCTAACTCATTCATTCCAGGTTTTGAAGACCAATTAGTAGGTAAGGTTGCTCCTGCAGACGTAGAAGTAAATGTTAAATTCCCAGAAGAATACCAAGTATCAGAATTAGCAGGAAAAGATGCTAAATTTGAAGTAACAATTCATGATGTAAAAGAAAAACAATTACCAGAATTAACAGATGAATTCGTAAAAGACTTAACTAAAGAATCAGCTTCTACTGTAGCAGAATACAAAGCTAAATTAAAAGAAGAAATTACAAAAGAAAAAGAAGAATTAGCAGAAAAAGCATACTCTGATGCAGTTTTAACAAAAGTAGTAGAAAATGCAAAAATAAATGTTCCAGCTAAACTAGTTGATCAAGAAGTAGAAGGAATGTACTCAAACTTCAAATCAAACCTAGAAAGACAAGGATTATCAGTAGAATTATATGAACAATTTACTGGTAAAAAATCAGATGAATTAAAAGCAGAAATGCGTGATGATGCTGAAAGAAAAATTAAAACATCATTTGTTTTAGATGAAGTTTCTAAAGTAGAAAATATTGAAGTAACAGAAGAAGATGTAAATAAAGAAATAAACACTTTAGCTGATGCTTACTCAATGACAGCAGAAGATGTTAAGAAAAACTTAGGATCAAACTTTGATATTAAGTCAGAATTAATAATCAAGAAAACTGTTGAATTCTTAAACGAAAATAACAAATAATTAAATTAAAAGAAGTTGAATACAATTTTTCTTAAAAAGAAACATATTCAACTTCTTTTTTTAATAGGAGAATTTTATGAGAGTTTTATGTATTGGTGATAGCAATACTTGGGGTTATTTGCCAAATGGGAAAAGAACAGAACAAAGATGGACAAAAATATTAAACAAAAAATATGAAATATTAGAAGAAGGCCTTAATGGTAGATATATTTATTCTATGGATAAAGGTAGGAAAAATCTCTCTTTAAGTCATACACTAGAAAAAATACTATTAAAACATAATAAAGTAGATTTAGTACTATTTATGCTAGGAACAAATGACTTCAGTATTAGTGAAAATAAAACTGTAGAAAATATTATAGAAGAAATAAATAAAATATTTAACTATACAAAAGAATATTATGTAAGTAATCTTGGCTATGAACCATTTATATTTTTTGTAACGCCACCAACCATTAATAAGGACATATTAAATAGAGGAATAGTTTTTGGAGATTTTGATAAAACTAGTTATGACAAATGTCTATCTTTTAATAGAAAAATAGAAAAATTTACTTATGAATCAAATCCAGATGTTTATGTTATTAATACGAATAAATATATAGAAACTGATAGCTTTGATTGCATACACTTAACAGAAAAAGAGCATAATTTATTAGCTAATATTTTAGAAAAAAATATAAAAAATATAATGGAATAAAATAATAATCATTACGATTTAGTAATGTTTTAATTAACTTTAAATCGTAATAATTCCTTTAAACGTTGCTAGTATTGACTTTATATTTATAGTGATTTAAAATTAAATCGTAAAACAATATTAAATATACTAAGGGGTGTTTAAAATGGAAAAATGTAACTGTGGCTGCAAAGAGGCTTTAGATAATTGCAAATGTGGTAATTGCAAAGAAGGAAACTGCAAATGCAAAGAAAATTGTGGGTGTGGGTGCCACGATAAGAAAAAAGATTGTGGATGTGAATGTCGCAATTAATATACTATATAAATAAGGCTAGTGTAACATATAAAATGTTATGAACCCCTCCAGTTGGTTTGTCCAACATTTGAGGTCATCATAAATCTAATGCTACAGTAGTCTTATTTTTATTTTACTATGTTATAATAAAAGAAAATATAAATAGGAGGATTTGTAATGCCTGAACTACCAGAAGTTGAAAATATAAAAATAGGATTAAAACCTAATGTTTTAAATAAAAAAATAATAGATATAAAATTTTCTAATATTGTAGAAGAATCTCACAAATTAGGAAAATTAGCATTAGTAAAAGATGACTTAGAAAAATTTAGAAAAAATATAATAGGAAAAACAATATTAAACCTTGAACGCAGAGGTAAATATGTTTATTTTGAATTAGATAAAGGTTATATGATAACTCACTTTGGTATGACTGGTGCATATTTTGTAGTAGAAAAACTAGAAGATATACAAAATAAAAATTATTTTAAGCACAAACATGTCATATTTGAGTTAAATACAGGTGAGAAGTTAGTATATAGTGATATTAGAAGATTTGGAGAACTTAGATATGTAGAAGATAAAGATAAGTTTGACCCATTTATAAGATTAGCACCAGAACCATTTGAAGAAAATAGTTTAGATTACTTTTTAGAAAAACTAGATTCCAAAAAATATAGAGATCAAAAAATAAAAGGATTATTATTAGAAGGAAATGTATTTTGTGGTTGTGGAAACATATATGCTTGTGAAGTTTTATATAAAGAAAAAATACATCCAGAGTTGCTAGCTAGTGAACTAGATGTTGAAACTAAGACTAGAATATTCAATTCTTTAGTGGAAACACTAGAGTTTAGTATTAAACAAGGAGGATCTACAATATCTGATTTTGTACATAGTGATGGTGGAGAAGGGAATATGCAAAATTTTCTACAAATATACGGGAAGAAGATTTGTCCAAAGGGACACAAAACAGAAAATATAACTATTAAGACAAGAGCTACCCATTTTTGTCCACATTGCCAGTCTAAATAATAACAGTTATCAATAAAACTGTAACAGCCCATTATAACAGATTTATAGTAAACCAAGACAGTATTTAAAAATTGATATTATACATTTTCAATATTTTCATCTTGGTTTACAATCTGTTTTCTTTGAGTTTTAATAAGATTTAATTATTTTTTTACAATTAAAAAATTATCGTGTACTATATTATAATTTCACAAAAAGTTCACAAATTATATTTTTAAGTTATTGAAATGAGTTTTTTTTTATTATACACTAAATATGTAAAATAAATTAATTAATAAGGAGTGACTAATATGTCAACAACAACACAAACAAAAAAAGCATTTGTTGGTGGATTATGGGAAACAGAAGTAAACTTAGTAGACTTCATTAAATCTAATTATACAGAATATCGTGGAGATTCTTCTTTCCTAGTAGGACCAACAGAAGATACTAAAATATTAGTAGAAAAATTCAACGATTTAATGCGTCAAGAACGCTTAGCAGGTGGAACATTAGATATGGATACTAGTGTACCATCAACTATACTTTCTCACGGAGTAGGATATTTAGACAAAGATCGTGAAAAAGTTGTAGGTTTACAAACAGACAAACCATTAAAACGTGCTCTTATGACTTTTGGTGGTATTAACATGGCTGTTCAAAGCTGTAAAGCATATGGATATGAAGTAGATGAAGAAGTAGTAAAAATCTTCACTGACTACCGTAAAACTCACAACCAAGGTGTATTCGATGCATACACTCCAGAAATGAGAGCAGTTCGTAAATCAGGTGTTATCACTGGATTACCAGATGCTTACGGACGTGGACGTATCATAGGTGACTACCGTCGTGTTGCTTTATACGGGGTAGACAAATTAATAGAATTCAAAAAAGCAGATTTAGCTAAAATCGGTGCAGACGGAGTTATGACTGAACACGTTATCCGTGACCGTGAAGAAGTTAATGAGCAAATCAGAGCTTTAGGTGAATTAAAAGAAATGGCTAAAATCTACGGATTTGATATTTCTGAACCAGCTACAAACGCTCGTGAAGCAGTACAATGGCTATACTTCGGATACCTAGCAGCAATCAAACAACAAAACGGAGCTGCGATGAGTATCGGTAACATTGCTACATTCTTAGATATCTATATTGAAAGAGATTTACAAGATGGATCATTAACAGAAGTAGAAGCTCAAGAATTAATCGACAACTTAGTACTTAAATTACGTATGGTTAAATTCGCTCGTACTCCTGACTACAACCAATTATTCTCAGGAGATCCAATCTGGGCTACTTTAATCGTAGGGGAAATGTTAGATTCAGAAAAATCATTAGTTACAAAAACTGACTTCCGTTTCATCCACACATTAGATAACATGGGTAACTCTCCAGAGCCAAACTTAACAATTCTTTGGTCAACTAAATTACCAAAAGGATTCAAAGAGTACTGTGCAGAGTCTTCAATCAACCACTCAGCTATCCAATATGAAAGTGATGAATTATTAGCAGACTTCTTACAAACTTGCGATAAATCAATCGCTTGCTGTGTGTCTGGTATGACAACTGGTAAAGATATGCAATTCTTTGGAGCTCGTGCTAACTTAGCGAAAGCATTACTATACACTATCAATGGTGGACGTGATGAAATTTCAGGAGCTCAAGTAGGACCAAAAACTGAACCACTTCGTGGAGTATTAAACTATGAAGAAGTTTGTGAAAAATTTGACGTGTTTATGGAATGGTTATGTAAACTATACATCAACACATTAAACGTTATTCACTATATGCACGATAAATATTCTTATGAAAGTTTAGAAATGGCATTACATGATACAGACGTAAGAAGATTTATGGCAACTGGTATCGCAGGATTCTCAGTAGCAGTAGATAGTTTATCAGCTATTAAATATGCTAAAGTTACTCCAATCGTAGACGAAGAAACTGGATTAGCAGTAGACTACAAAGTTGAAGGAGAATTCCCAACATTCGGTAACGATGATGACCGTGTAGACCAAATCGCAATCGATTTATTAAAAGAATTCATGACTAAACTTAAAAAACACCCAGTTTACCGTGCTAACGAAACTACAACTTCTATCTTAACAATTACTTCAAACGTAGTTTATGGTAAGAAAACTGGTAACACTCCTGACGGACGTCGTGCTGGAGAGCCATTCTCACCAGGAGCTAACCCAATGAACGGACGTGACCAAAGTGGAGCATTAGCTTGCTTAAACTCAGTAGCTAAACTTCCATACGAATACAGCCGTGACGGAATAAGCTTAACAGCTGCATTCACTCCAGATTCATTAGGTAAAAACCATGAAGATAGAATAACTAACTTAGTAGCTATGATGGACGGATACTTCAAACAAGGTGGATTCCACTTAAATACAAACGTATTTAACAAAGAAACACTTCTTAAAGTAATTGAAGCACCAGAAGAATATCCAAACTTCACTATCCGTGTATCAGGATACGCAGTACGTTTAATCAGCTTAACACCAGAACAACAACGTGACGTATTAAGCCGTACAATGCACCAATTTAGATAATAAAAGTTTATAATCTATTAATAAAGGAAGGCTGTTAAGTCTTCCTTTATTTTATTGATAAACTTTAATTACTAGCTATTAATTTTCTTATATTCATAGTATAATTATATTGAAGAGAGGAGTGATCTTATGATTAAAACTGAAGATCAAAAATTAACAGCTTTTGTACATTCTGTAGAGTCTTTTGGGAACTTGGATGGTCCTGGAATAAGATATGTAATATTCTTTCAAGGGTGCATGCTACGCTGTAAATATTGCCATAATCCAGATACTTGGAAACTTCATAATCCAGATGCCAAAGAGTATACAGTAGAGCAACTAGTTAAACAAATAGTAAGATATAGACCGTTTTTTGAATCTAGTGATGGTGGGGGAGTTACTGTAAGTGGAGGAGAATCTTTACTGCAGTTAGACTTCGTTCTAGAACTATTTAGAGAATTAAAAAAAATAGGTATAAATACTTGTGTTGATACATGTGGTGGTTTTTATGTAGATGCTCCTAGTATGAATAAAAAAATATTAGAGTTAATAGATTTAACAGATTTATTTTTAATGGACTTAAAACATATAGATGATGAAATCCATACTAAATTAACAAAAAGAACTAATAAAAATATAATTAAATTTGCTAACTTTTTAAGTGATAATGGTGCAAAAATGTGGATAAGACACGTTCTTGTTCCAAAATGGACAGATGATGATTATTACCTTAAAAAATTACGTGAATATATAGACACTCTTAATGGTGTAGAGAGAGTAGAAGTATTACCTTATCACGATATGGCTAAATATAAATATAAAGAATTAGGTTTAGAATATGAACTTGATGATATAGAACCTCCTACAAAAGACAGAATAGCAAATGCCATTAACTTATTGGGAGCAAGATATGATTTATAAAAATACATATAATAATTGTTTAAACAATTATTATATGTATTTTTATTTTATTACTAATTATTAGTATTGGTTTACTTTTACTTAAAATTAATATATAATAATTATTATTTAAAATAGGAGTAAAAATATGATATTTGCATTAGATGTAGGTAATACTAATATAGTTTTAGGAGTATTTGATAAAAATTATAATCTTCAAAACTCATGGAGAATTGCTACTGATAGCAGTAAGACGGAAGACGAGCTATATGTTATTATAAGAAACTTTTTTATAGAGAAAAATATTAAATTTGAAGATTTTAAAGGAGTAGTAATATCTAGCGTTGTTCCATCGATGATGTTCTCTTTGAAATTATTAAGTCAAAAATATTTTAGAAAAGAACCTATAATAGTTTCTGCTGATATTAATACTGGTCTAAAAGTTCCAAAGCCTTACACTAGTAAATTAGGTGCAGACAGAATAGTGGATATAGTTGGAGCTAAAGTATCTAATTATCTTCCTGCGATTGTAGTTGATTTTGGAACTGCAACAACTTTTGACTATGTAGACGAAAGTATGAATTATCTAGGAGGAGTTATTTGTCCGGGTATTAATATAAGTTCTGAAGCTTTGTACCAAAAAGCAGCCAAATTACCTAGAGTTGAGATAGATGATGTAAAAACATCTTTAGGTATGGACACAACTAGCCAGATTCAAGCAGGTCTTTTATATGGTTTTGTAGGTCAATTCGAAAATATTATCAAACAAATGAAAAAAGATATAGGGCGTGAAGATGTTAAAGTAGTTCTTACAGGAGGATTAGCATCATTACTTAATAAATATAGTGATGAAGTAGATGTAGTAGATAGCGAATTAACATTAAAAGGTATAATAGAAATATATAAACTTAATAAATAGAAAGGTAAACATATAATGAAAGATTCATTAATAAGAGGTCTTGCTTATAATGATGAGATAAGATTTTTTATAACAAACACAACAGATTTAGTTGAAGAAATTAGATTTCGCCATAACGGTTATCCTACGGCAATGGCAGCAGTTGGGAGAACAGCTACTGCAACTGCAATTTTAGGTGCTATGCTTAAAAGTGATGATACTGTTGACGTTAGAGTAAGAGGTAATGGACCAATAGGACAAATATTAGCAACAGCTAATGAAAATGGAGAAGTCAGAGCTTACGCTACTAATATGCAAGTACATATACCTAGTAACGATAAAGGCAAATTAGACGTAAGAGGAGTTGTTGGTACTTCTGGAGAAATAGTTATTATAAAAGATTTTGGACTGGCAGAAAAATATACAACAACATCACCTATAGTTTCTGGAGAAATTGCAGAAGACTTTACATATTATTTTGCAATGAGTGAACAAGTACCATCAGCAGTTTCATTAGGAGTTTTAGTAGATGTAGATAATAGCATTCTTGCGGCAGGAGGATTTGTTGTACAAGTATTGCCTTTTGCTAGTGAAGAAAGTATTTCAAAATTAGAACAAGTAATAGCTAACATAAAACCAATATCTACTTTGATAAATGAGGGGAATAGTTTAGAAGATATAGCAAAAATATTATTTAAAGATGATTATAGAATACTAGACAGTAAAGAAGTTAGTTTTAAATGTAGTTGTTCTAAAGAAAAGTATGCAGACGCATTAGTTACTTTAGGAAAAGAAGAGTTAGAAGATATGGCAAACGAGGAAAATATAGAAACAGTTTGTTCTTTCTGTAATGAAAAATATAACTTCTCTAAACAAGAAATAAAAGATTTGATAGAAAAATTGTAATAAAAATTAGAAAATAAAAACAACTATAATATCTATTGTTTTTTAACTAATATTTTGGTAATATATATAAAAATAAAATCTTAAACTAATGAGGAACTTCAAATATGAAACTTTTAGAGCAAATGGTAGTTAATGATGGAAAAGTTTATTCTAACAATGTATTAAAAGTAGATTCTTTTATAAATCATCAAATAGATCCAAAACTTATGTTAGAAATGGCAAAAACTTTTTATGAACAGTTTAAAAATGATAATATTACTAAAATATTAACTATAGAAGCTAGTGGAATTGCTCCGGCAATTTTAGTAGCAAATCTGTTTAATGTGCCTATGGTTTTTGCTAAAAAAAGTGTACCATCAACATTAACAAGAGATTCTTTTTATGAAGCGCAAGTTTATAGTTATACTAAAAATGTTACTAATAATATAATAGTATCTAAAGACTTTCTAAATAAAGAGGATAAAGTACTTATAATAGACGACTTCTTAGCGAATGGGCAAGCAGTTTTAGGGTTAAGTGATCTTATAGATAAAGCAGGTGCAAGTTTAGCTGGTGTAGGTATATTAATAGAGAAAAGTTTTCAAGATGGAAGAAAAATATTAGAAGAAAAAAATATTAGGGTTTGTTCTTTATGTAGGATAGCATCTTTAGAAGATGGAAAAGTAAAATTCAATAAAGCAGATGACGAATTATAATAGGAGATAATAATTATGTGGGAAAACAAATTTAAAAAAGAAGGTCTTACTTTTGATGATGTACTTTTAGTACCAGCACACAGTGAAATATTACCTAAAAAGGTAGATTTAAAAGTTAACTTAACAAATAGCTTAAAGCTTTCAATACCAATATTATCAGCAGCTATGGATACAGTTACTGAACACAAAATGGCAATAGCTATGGCAAGAGAAGGTGGATTAGGGGTAATTCACAAAAATATGTCAATAGAAGCTCAAGCAGAAGAAGTACTTAAAGTTAAACGTTCAGAAAGTGGAGTAATAACAGACCCATTCTTCTTAACCCCAGAACATATAGTAGAAGATGCAGAAGACTTAATGCAAAGATATAGAATATCAGGAGTTCCTATAGTAAATAACGTAGAAGACAAAGAGTTAGTAGGTATTTTAACTAACCGTGATTTAAGATTTTTAACAGATTTTAATACACCAATATCAGAAGTAATGACAAAAGAAGATTTAATTACAGCACCAGCTAATACTACTTTAGATGAAGCTAGTTACATACTGCGTAAACATAAAATAGAAAAATTACCATTAATAGATAGTGAAGGTAAGTTATCAGGTCTTATAACTATAAAAGATATAGAAAAATTAGCGAAATATCCAAACTCAGCTAAAGATAGATTTGGAAGATTACTAGTTGCTGCTTCTGTAGGTATAACAGGTGATACATTTGACAGAGTAGAAGCGTTAGTGAAAGCAGGAGTTGATGCAATAGTAGTTGATACTGCCCACGGACACTCAAAAGGAGTTATTGATTTAGTAAAATCACTTAGAACTAACTATTCAGACTTAGATATAATAGCAGGTAACGTTGCGACTGGAGATGCAGCTAGAGCACTATTTGAAGCAGGAGCAGACGTAGTAAAAGTTGGTATTGGACCAGGGTCAATCTGTACAACTCGTGTAGTTGCAGGAGTTGGAGTTCCACAAATAACTGCTATTTATGATTGTGCTACTGTAGCTAGAGAATACGGAAAAACAATTATTGCAGATGGTGGTATAAAATATTCTGGAGATATAGTAAAAGCACTTGCTGCAGGAGGACATGTAGTAATGTTAGGATCTATGCTTGCAGGATGTGATGAATCTCCAGGAGAATTTGAAATATTCCAAGGAAGAAGATTCAAAGCATATCGAGGAATGGGGTCTTTAGCTGCTATGGAAAAAGGTTCTAAAGATAGATACTTCCAAGAAGATGGTAAAAAACTAGTTCCAGAAGGAATTGAAGGAAGAACACCTTACAAGGGAGCATTAAGTGAAACAGTTTATCAATTAATAGGAGGACTTAGAGCAGGTATGGGTTATACAGGTTCTAAAAATCTAGAAGATTTACGAGAAAAAGCTCAATTCGTTCGTATGACAGGTGCAGGGCTTATCGAATCTCATCCTCATGATGTACAAATTACTAAAGAAGCTCCAAACTATTCAAAATAAAATAATAAAAAATAATCTTAGATAATTTGATTTTATCTAGGATTATTTTTTTTTATAAAAATTGTTATAATAATGTTTGATTTTATAGATATAGTCGTAGTAAATATATTTATTAAGGATATATTTTTTGTTGTACTATTGTAGAAATAAAAGTTGTACACTTTATTACTAAAGTTAAAAGTGATTAGGTTTCATTATTTTAAAAAACGAATATTTTAATACAAAATAATTCTGAAAAACGGTTGAATTTTCAGAAAACAAACCGCAATTTAAAAACATTAATTTAACGTATTGACATTAAAGTTGTTATAGACGTATAATTGTTTATGTTAAAAAAGTATAGCTAGAGTATATTAGTCAAATGTTATTAAAATTAAAATAAATAATAATTAAACACATAAGTTAATTTTTTGGGAGGAATTAAAAGTGGAATTTAATAAACATGAACGTTTTTCTATAAGGAAATTTAAAGTGGGAGTTGCATCAGCATTACTAGGAGCTTTTACTATAATGTTATCAGCAAACACAGTAGATATTGTTAATATTAATACAGTAAATATAGCTAGTGCCAATGAAAGTGCAATTATAAGTGGTAGTGCAGAACAAACTAAAAGACAAGAAGTAATAAATGAATTATTGGCTAAATTAGAAGTTGAGTGGAAAAACATACTTGCAAATGCGCACAGTCTTACTATTGAGGAATATGAAAAAGCAGTTAGTGATAAGAACATACTAACAGAAGCAATAAAAAATAAAATAAACTCTACAAAAGATGATGCAAGTTTAAACTTAGAAAAAAACAACTTTATAGGAGCTATTAGTATTTTTCGTGATAGATCTGCATATCCAGTGAAAAAAACAGAAGCAAAAAAGCAAATAGAATCAGCTTATAAAAATAAAAAAGTAGAGATTGCTAGCAGTGCTGAATTATCTAAAGAGTTGGAAGAAATAAAAGCAACAGCGCTACATGCAGTAGAATCAGCAGAGGCAAATATTGATGTTGACAACGTTAGAATTGAATATGTTGAAAAGATAAATTCATTAAAAGTTCTGACAGAAGAAGATAAAAAATTCGAAGAATCTAAAAGTAACAAAATAGCCGAATTGTTAAAAGTATTAGAATTAAAGTGGAAAGAAGTTGAAGAAAATAGAACTCAAAACAAATATACTATAGAGGAATATAATAATCTATTAGAAAAGAAAGAAGCCCTAATAATTAAAATCAAAGAGGAAATATTAAAAGCATCTAATAGTGCAGAGTTAGACACTAACTATAATTATCTTACTACACCTGTTTTTAATTTTGAAGCATATATAAAACCTGTTGTAAAAATAAAAGCTATAGAAGAACTAAATTCAATTTATAGTAGTAAAAAAACACAGTTACAATCTTCAGAATATTTGACTAACAGACTAGAATCACTAAAATTAGAAGCAGAAAATAAAATAAATAAAGCTGAATTTAATTATGAAGTTGATGATTTAAAAAATAATTACAATGAAAGAATAAATTCTTTATCTGTAGGTAGCGAGGATAAAGAAAAACTAAATGAACAAAAGGATATATTTTTGGCTGATCTTTTATCCAAATTAGAGTTAAAATGGCAAGAAATTGAATCTATTGATTACTTAAGAACATTAGAAGAATCTTCTTATGCAGTTGATAAAAAATTAAAATTAGAAAAAAATATAAAAAATGCTATAAAAGAAGCTAATGACTTAGATTCTTTAGACATTAAAGTGAAAAGTTATGGGGATGCAATTTCAACTTTAGATTTACTTATAGGGGAACCAAAAGTAAAACCTAATGCTATAATAGAAATAGAAGAAGCGTATAAACAACAAAAAGATAAACTAATAAAAGACTTTATAAATTTACCTAAATTAGAGACTTTAAAAGAAGAAGCTATTGAAGCGATAAAAAGAGCTAATCATGAAGGGGAAATATTAGCAGAAAAAGATAGTTATAAAACAAAAATTTTAAAACTAGAAAAATCAACCGAGTTAAAATATTTAGAAACTATTGAAGAAGAAGCATCAAGAAAAAGAGGATTGGTTAGTAGTTCTATTTCGATAACAGATGAAAACAAAAAAAATGCAGAAAGAGAAATTCTAAACATACTAACTAACTTTAAAGAAAAAATCACATCAAAAAAATATAAAAATGAATTAGAATCTTTATTAGAAAAAGCTAAAAAAGATATAAATAACGTTAGTTTAAGATTAAATTTACCTTCGATAACTAAAGAAGTAGATAATTTAATGTCAAAACCAGAAAGTTTAGATTCTAGTTTTGATTTAGAAAGCTCACTTTTAAATAGGTTACGAAGTGATTTGTTCCAATTATATAAAACACAAGGAAGAATTTTTGGAGATGGAACAAACTTCATAGGTTTAAATTATCTTAAACAAAATAATACTAATAATAATGCTATAATAAGATTTTATGAAAATTATGTTTATGAAAGTATAGCTGAAACTATAATAAGTGATATAAAATTAAATTTAGAGAAAAATAACAACGCAAAAGAAATACAAAAAATAATATTAGAAATAGAGAGTGCTAACAAATCTTATGCAGAAAAATTGACAAAAGATTATAACAACTTTGGTATAAATACTTTTGAATTAAGTGCTGAAAAATTAGATAGTGTTTTAAACTTATTTACAAATCAAATCAAGTATATTAAAGATATAATTCCAAAATTAGATAATTTAAACGAAAAATTAAAATCAAGTAAAAATGTAACAGCAGATGATGCTAAGAAAATTTTAGGATTAGCTAAAGAACAACCAAAAGCACCGGAAAACCAAACAGAAGTAGAATCAACACCAAAAGAACAGCCAAAAGCACCGAAAACAGAATCAACACCAAAAGAACAACCAAAAGCGCCGGAAAACCAACCAGAAACTGATTCAACACCAAAAGAACAACCAAAAGCGCCGGAAAACCAACCAGAAACTGATTCAACACCAAAAGAACAACCAAAAGCACCGGAAAACCAACCGGAAATTGAATCAACGCCAAAAGAACAACCAAAATCACCGAAAAAACAACCAGAGATAGAATCAACACCAAAAGAACAACCAAAAACACCAGAAAAACAACCGGAGGTAGAATCAACACCAAAAGAACAACCAAAAGCGCCGGAAAACCAACCAGAAACTGATTCAACACCAAAAGAACAACCAAAAGCACCGGAAAAACAACCAGAGGTAGAATCAACACCAAAAGAAGAACCAAAAGCACCGGAAAACCAACCGGAAACTGAATCAACACCAAAAGAACAACCAAAAACACCGGAAAACCAACCGGAAGTTGAATCAACACCAAAAGAACAACCAAAAACACCGGAAAAACAACCGGAAACTGATTCTAAACCAAAAGAACAGCCAAAAACACCGGAAAAACAACCGGAAGTTGAATCAACACCAAAAGAACAACCAAAAGCGCCGGAAAACCAACCGGAAGCTGATTCAACGCCAAAAGAAGAACCAAAAGCACCGGAAAAACAACCAGAAACTGATTCAACACCAAAAGAAAATATTATTAACCAAGAATTAGTTAAGGAAATAGGGGATTTTACTATTAAGGTAATAATAAAAGATAGTAAAAAATATGATTTAAAAGTCAATGATGTAACTGATGAAAATAAAGATTTTTTATTATCAAAAATTAATAATTCATCATCACGTATTAAAGTATTTGATTTAGAATTATTAGACTTTAATAACAAAAATATCGTTAAAACAAACAAAGAAAGAACAGTTAAAATAGTAGTTTCTGAAGATCTATCAAATAAAGATGTAAAAATTTACTATATAAATAAAGAAACAGGAGAATTTATACTTATAGATTCAAATGTATTAGGAAACACGATCGCGTTTGATACTAATCACTTTAGTTCTTATGGATTAGTAATATCTGATAAGAAACAGGTCAATAAATCTTTAAGTAATAAGAAACTATTGCCTAATACAGGAGGAAATGCGGATAATAAAATTAGCTTTGTAGGTTTATCGTTATTAATTTTATTTTCAATAAAAAGAAAGTATAAAAACTAGTATATTATATAGAAGAAAAAATTTTTTTATTAAGATTTTAAGTGGTTTCTTTCATTGTAACGGAGCCACTTTTTATCGTTTATATAATAAATTATTATAATTAATATTACGTGTTGTTATTATAAAATAACATATACAATAATAACGTATAAGACTAATTATGAAAAATTAAATAAATAAATATATATATATATATATATAT
>JACBYF010000039.1 GCA_013415235.1 Gemelliphila palaticanis | reverse complement strand
TCAGGGTGAAGATATCTCAAAGATGTATCTTCTAATTCCCATTTTATAGAACTAATACCTAATCTATGAGCTAGTGGCGCATAAATTTCTAAGGTTTCACTAGAAATTTCTCTTTGTTTTTCTTCTCTCATATGTTTAAGAGTTCTCATGTTATGTAATCTATCAGCAAGTTTTACAAATATAACTCTTAAATCACTAGCTATTGCAATAAAAAGCTTTCTATGGTTTTCTGCTTGTGATTCCTTTTTAGAGTGGTACTTTACTTTATCTAACTTTGTTACACCATCTACTATTACAGAAATATCTTCATTAAAATTTTCTGCAATATCTTCTAAAGTATATTTTGTATCCTCAACTACATCATGTAAAAAACCTGCACAAATAGTTGCATAATCTAGCTTCAACTCTGCCAATATTCCCGCTACTTGTATTGGATGCATTATATATTTTTCACCAGATTTTCTAAACTGTCCCTCATGGGCTTCTTCAGCAAATAAATATGCTTTTTTTATTAAGGATAAATGCTTATCTGGTAAATATTGTTTACATATATTTAAAACATCTTCAAATTTATAAGGGTATTCAAAATTCATATATAAACCTCCTCTCTAAAATATTTATAATACTTAATAATATCATAAATTCTTCTTAAATTCTAGTATATTAAAGTTTATTAGTTACCAAATAAAATTTTTAGTAAATATATTTGTTATGTATATATATTGAATTTATAAATTTTCTGAAAAATCACCCAAAAAATCTTGAAATACAGATAACTTAGTATTATAATAATATTAAATTATTAATGAGAGGTACTATACATGAATTTAGAACTTAAAGATATAAAAATTAACCTTACTAAAAATCCAAAACAAAAACCTGAAGATGATAAACTAGGTTTTGGAGCTATTTTTTCTGATCATATGTTTATTATGGATTGGAACGAAGAAAAAGGATGGTATAATCCTAGAATAGAAGAATATGCTCCTATAGCTATGGCTCCATCATTAGCTGCTTTACATTACGGACAAAGTATTTTTGAAGGTATGAAAGCTTATATTGCAAATGGAAAACCAGTATTATTTAGACCTAGAGATAATTTCGAAAGGCTTAACAATTCTGCAGAAAGGTTAGCATTACCTAAAGTTGATGTCGATTTTGCTTTAACCGCTTTATCAGAATTAATTAAAGTTGATAAAGAATGGATACCTACATCTGAAGGTACTTCTTTATACATAAGACCTTTTATGTTTGGGTGTGATGAATATTTGGGAGTAAAGGCTAGCAGTAATGTTAAGTTTATAATAATTCTTTCTCCTTCTGGGGCATACTTTAAAGGAGGGCTACAACCAAACAAAATTTTTGTCGAAGATGAATATGTAAGAGCAGTTCGTGGAGGAACAGGTTATGCTAAAGCTGCAGGTAATTATGCTGGATCTTTAATAGGACAAAATAAAGCAGCAAAATTAGGATATGCTCAGACTTTATGGTTAGATGGAGTTGAACAAAAATACGTTGAAGAAGTCGGAGCTATGAATATATTCTTTAAAATAGATGGAAAATATATAACTCCTGAACTAAATGGATCTATTTTACCTGGTATTACAAGAGATTCTATAATTAAACTTTTAAAACATAATGGTGAAATTGTAGAAGAAAGAAAACTATCTATCAACGAATTGTATGAAGCAGCAGATAATGGAAAATTAGAAGAAGTATTTGGAACTGGTACAGCTGCTGTAATTTCTCCTGTTGGGGAGTTATTTGATGGCAAGAAGAAAATTGTAATTAATGACTTTATTACCGGTGAAGCTGCTACTAAAATCTATAATCAACTTACCGGAATTCAATTAGGTAAAGTAGAGGATCCGTTTGGTTGGCTTTACGAAATAAAATAAGATAAAATAAAATAAAATAAGATTAGAGTTATATATCCAACTCTAATCTTATTTTATTTTAAAAATATTTAATATAAAATAT
>JACBYF010000038.1 GCA_013415235.1 Gemelliphila palaticanis | reverse complement strand
ATTATATTAGTTAAATATTTATAATAAATTAATATCAGAAAATTAAAGTTATAATAAATAAAAAATATATTTTTATTAATTACATTTGTAAATAATTATTAGGAGGTTTTTATGAATTTTAATAAAAAACAGCTTTTTTCTTTTAGAAAATTTAAAGGTATAGGATTATCATCTTGTATAATAGGGGCCATGTGGTTATTATCAGGAAATATAGCTAGTGCTAATGAAATATCTAATAATAGTAATGATAGTAGTTTAAATCCTATTATAAATGATATTAAAGATGAGAATTTTGATAATAATACTGAAACAAATATTAATTCTAATCTTAATGAATCTAGAACTGCATTTTTTAGTGTTCCAGAAACTAGAAGTGCTACTCCTTCAGTTTTGTCAGATGGATATAATGTTACAGTAGAAAATACAGGGGATAACTATAGTTTAAATATATCTATTGATAATGGAAAAGATATAGTTAGTGGGGATAAGATTATTTTTGATATGACAAATTATATTCAAGGTCCTCCTGTAAATAGTAGAAGTATAGTTATTGGTGATACTGTTGTAGCAACATTATCAGTAGAAAATGAGAGAAATGAAAACTTAAAACATTCTTTTAATGATAAGTATAAGCAAAGTGGTCTTTCTGCTATGACAAAAGACGATGCTTTACAAAGTATTACAGAACAACTAGAAAGAGTTCATAAGAGTAATTTAGTTTTAACTTTTACAGAAGGAATTAACAATTATAATGAGAATCGTCGTTTAAATATCTCTTTAAATGAAACGCCAAGTACTGCTTTGCCGAGAGCTATTGTTCCGGCTATTGATGAATCAGGAAATAGAGTTCCTAATGTATATGCTAATGAAACTATAAGAAAAGAATATGAATCACATCTAAATTCAGAAAAACAAAGATTAGATAGTAGTTTGTATGCTACGTTATCGCATAATGGTAGTGAACTTTATAAGCAAAAATTAAATGCATATTTATCTGATTTTGGAAGAGCCACAGCATCTAACTCAACAGTTTCTCCAATTCCTAATGTGTACCATACTCAGCTTGGAAGAGAAAATATACAAGATGGTTTTATTTCTGAAATAAAAGGAGGATTTGGTGGAACAGCATTCTTCTTTAATGATAGGTTAATTAATATAGACGCATCATCACTACGAGAAGGAGCAAGATTTAATGCAGAAGAGATCGTAATAACACTTAGAGTTGATGATAATAGTGCTTACGAAACACAAGACTCTGTTGTAGACAAAATAGTTTCTGATTACAAGAGAAATGTAGTGGCAACAACATATGATAAATCAGATGATACAACAATAGTTAGTGCTAGACCACAAATGAAACCAACAGTAGATAAAATTGATTGGACAGTAGAACGCATAGATTCAAACACTATTAAAATAAAAAATAAAAACGAATTTATTGTTAACGAGAATGATGCTTCAAGATTCTTAACTTTAACTTATCAAGATTATAGTAAATTATTTAAGAGAAAAGATAATTGGTACGATTATATTAATTTGGATACAAAAAAAGGTATAGGTAATTTAACTGTAGGTGTATCAGATGGAAAAACAGATAAAAGAGCAACTCAACCAACTTTTAATGTTGAATTTGTCAATAGAGGCTACGGAGATGCTACTAGAGGAACAATAATAGCTCGTCATTATAATGAATCAGGAAATCTTTTGAGAGAAGTTACAGTATTAGATAATGAATTATGGAAAACCAAGTATTCATACACAGCTCCAGAAATAGAAAATTATACATTTAAAGGCTTAAAATCAACAAGTGTAGCTAAACTTTCAGGAGCAGCAGGTTCTGGAACTAGGTATATTGATTTAGAGTATACATCAAATGTTACTGAAGAAAAAGAACCTGTACCTTTTGATACTATATATGTTAGAAATGATAGTCAACCTAGTGGATATGAAAATGAAGTTACACCAGGACAAGATGGGGAAATTACTTATAGAGTTACAAACGGTCAAAGAGATAACGGAGAAGTAACTACTCCTAAGGTGGATAGAGTAGTAGAAAAAGGAACGCAACCTAAAGTAGAAAGAAATGAAGAATTGCCAAAAACGATATATAGAGGAAACAACGATATACCAGAAGGGCAAGAAAAAGAAGTAGATGCTGGACGTTCCAAAGTAACGACAACAACAACTACATATAATTTAGATCCAAAAACGGGAATAGTAACTCCGAACGATCCACAAGTAGAAGTAGAAGAAGGTAGTCCACGTATAGTCGAAAAAGGAACACAGCCGAAGGTAGAAAGAAACGAGGAGCCACCAACAGTAACGTATGTATCAAATCCTAACTTACCAGAAGGAAGCGAAAACGAAACATACCCAGGAGAACCAAAAGTAACAACAACTACAACAACATATGAAGTAGATCCGGATACAGGTAATGTAACACCAAGTACAAATACAGAAGTAACTCCTGGAAGACCACGCGTTGTCGAAAAAGGAACACAACCTAAAGTAGAAAGAAATGAAGAATTGCCAAAAACGATATATAGAGGAAACAACGATATACCAGAAGGGCAAGAAAAAGAGGTAGATGCTGGACGTTCCAAAGTAACGACAACAACAACTACATATAATTTAGATCCAAAAACGGGAATAGTAACTCCGAACGATCCACAAGTAGAAGTAGAAGAATGTAGTCCGCGTATAGTAGAAAAAGGAACGCAACCGAAGGTAGAAAGAAACGAAGAGCCACCAACAGTAACGTATGTATCAAATCCTAACTTACCAGAAGGAAGCGAAAACGAAACATACCCAGGAGAACCAAAAGTAACAACAACTACAACAACATATGAAGTAGATCCGGATACAGGTAATGTAACACCAAGTACAAATACAGAAGTAACTCCTGGAAGACCACGCGTTGTCGAAAAAGGAACACAACCTAAAGTAGAAAGAAACGAGGAGCCACCAACAGTAACGTATGTATCAAATCCTAACTTACCAGAAGGAAGCGAAAACGAAACAGACCCAGGAG
>JACBYF010000037.1 GCA_013415235.1 Gemelliphila palaticanis | reverse complement strand
ATATTAGGTGTTACTTACACACAGTTTATTAATTATTTATAGAGCAATAGCGAAAATAAATAATAATAAACCCCTGTGCAAGTAATGAAAGAAAAAAAGAAAGAGCGAAGCGACGCAGGAAATATTATCGGTTTATTGTTAGCTTTTCTCGAACGAAAGTGAAAAGAAAAGGTTAGAAGAAAGCGAAGCAAAGAATACAAAATATAAGAGTTGCAAAGCAACGAATTATATTTGAAATATTCGACTGTAGGTGTTACTTACACACAGTTTATTAATTATTTATAGAGCAATAGCGAAAATAAATAATAATAAACCCCTGTGCAAGTAATGAAAGAAAAAAAGAAAGAGCGAAGCGACGCAGGAAATATTATTGGTTTATTGTTAGCTTTTCTCGAACGAAAGTGAAAAGAAAAGGTTAGAAGAAAGCGAGACAAAGAATATAAAATATAGGTATTAATAAGTTAATACTTTATTAAGGATGATTTAATGAAATTTATTGATGATATAAATTTAAAAGAATATAATGATTTTGTAACTTCAAATTATAATTGTAATATATTCCAATCACCTCAATGGGTAGATGTAAAGAATACATGGGGTTACAAGCGAGTGGCTGTTGTTGATAATTCAGATAATATATTAGCTACAGCTCAAATATTAATAAGAAAAGGACTATGGTATCTTCCTAGAGGTCCAATTATGGATTATAAAAATAAGGATGTACTATCTTTCTTCTTACGTGAGCTTAAAATATACGCAAAAAGAAATAAAGCTAAACTTTTAAAAATAGATATTCCAGAAATATTAAAAAGTGCTAAATTATCAGAGTTTAAGAACACAGCTAGCAAGGACAATTCTAAAGAAATATTAAAAATATTTAATAAAGAAAGATTTAAGCACAAAGGCTTTACTTTAAATATGAGTGACACTATTCAACCTAGATTTGAAGTTGTTAGTGAACTTGATGAGAACTATTTTACCTCTTTACCTAAAGATACTAGAAGACTCATAAGAGATGCAGATAAAAAATTTGTAGTAGTGGAGAAAAAACAGGTAGATAATTTAGATGATTTTATGTACACACTGCATTGTACAGAAAAAAGAAAAGGTATAACTTTGCGAAGTAAAGACTATTTTGAAAATTTTTTTGAACTATACAAAGATGATATAATTATGTACGTTTCTTATATAAATGTTCCTCAATCTTTAAAATTATGTGAAGAAAAAGTTAAGGAACTAAATTTAGAGTTAGAAAGCTTAGGAGAAAAATCTCCTAAAAAACAACATAAACTTAAAGAACAAATAGTTAGTGTTAATAAAATAATAGAGTTACTATCTAGCTTGGAGTATGATAAAGAAAAAAGTATTATAAGCTCATCATTTACGGTTGTTTATGGTAACTATGCAGAGATGATTTATGCAGGAATGGATGAAAGGTTTTTAAAATTGCCAGCACAGTATAAAGTATATGAAGAAAGTATGAAAGATGCCTATTCTAAAGGAGTTAAAAGTTTTTCTACTGGGGGAATAGAAGGAACTTTAGATGATAGTTTATTACTATTTAAGTCAAAATTCAATCCTAACATAGTAGAACATTACGGAGAATTTGATTACGCAATAAGTAAAACATATAAATTACTTTATGATTATGGATTACCGCTTAGAAGAAAGTTATTAAAATTGTTGAAAAAATAAAAATATGGGCTGTATACTAAATAGTGGGGATGAGAAAAAAACTCATCCCCACTATATTTTTTTATAAAAATTATAGAAAAAAACGCAAATAACCAGTACAATTAAATTGACCAAACAAATTGAAAGGATTACTTGCGTTATGTACAATTATATCAAAGAAATACTAGAAATAAAAGACAAAAATATAGAAATAACAGGAGAAATAAGAAAAGAAAAAATAAAAGGACAAACAACATTTGTAGTAGAAGGAAAACTAACATATGATATAGAATATTGCCCCTGTTGTGGATGTAAAAATGAGAAACATACAGTAATAAAAGATGGATTTTTAAACACAGAAATAAAAATGTTGAGAATAAGCGAAAAACCAACAAAACTAAAACTCAAAAAACAAAGATATAAATGTAAAAACTGCGAAAGAAAATTTACAGCTGAAACAAAAATAGTAGATAAATACTGTCAAATTTCAAAAATATTGAAAGTAACAGTATTATCTAATTTAAAAGAAATAAAATCAAATAAAACAATAGCAAAGGAACAATACATTTCAGAAAGTACAGTAATAAGAATACTACAAGGAGCAAGAAAATACCTAGAAACAAACAAATACAAAAACTTACCAGAATATCTATGTTTTGATGAAATAAAATCAACAAAAGATGCGGAAAACAAAATGAGTTTCGTATATGCAGATGCACAAACAGGTAATTTAATAGATATAGTAGATGGAAGAACATATAAAAAATTAAAAAACTACTTTATAGCTATACCAAGAAACATAAGAAAAAAAGTAAAAACAATATGTATTGATATATATCCACCCTATATGAAACTAATAAAAGAAATATTTCCTAAAGCAGAAATAATAATAGATAGGTTTCATATAGTACAGAATATAAATAGAGAATTCAATAAATACAGAATACAACTAATGAATAAATTCAAAAATAAAGAAAGGCATATATATACAAAATTAAAAATATATTGGAGATTACTATTAAAAGAATATAGTGAAATAAACTATCAGAAAACCCACTATTCAAGAACATTTGGAAGAACAGTATCTAACAAAGAAGTATTAGATTACATACTATCAATAGATCAAATATTGGCTAACAACTATAAAATAATGCAAGAAATAAGGTATGCATTAAAAACAAGAAATATAGAATTATTTAAAGAAACTATAGATAATAGTGAAAATACTTACTCTAAAGGTATGAGCAAAGCTATTAAAACTATAAAAAAATATGAAGATTATATGGTAAATAGCTTGAGATATAACTATTCTAATGGTGTTTTAGAAGGGATTAATAATAAAATAAAACTTATTAAAAGAGTATCTTATGGGTATTCATCATTTTATAATTTTAGGTTAAGAATTTTAATTGT
>JACBYF010000036.1 GCA_013415235.1 Gemelliphila palaticanis | reverse complement strand
ATATATATATATATATATATATATATAAGCCATAGTGGATATTGAAAGTATCTATTACATGTAAATATTATTTGTAAAGTATTTAATTATAATAAAAAAATAAGTTTTTTGTTATAAATTATTTGCTAATATAGATTTTTTACGGTATAATTTTATAGATTAGGTTTTAAAAACAATTTTATTTAAACTTAATTTATATTTTTATAAAGGGGGCAGAGCATTATTAAACGAAAATATTATAATGGAGAATATCAAGAAATAGATAGGAAAGTTAGAGTTAAATTGTATAAATCTGGGAAAAAATGGGTTGCAACAATTTTATCTAATATAGGACTATTAAAAATTTTTGGTATGTCTAGTAAAGAAATAAAAGTTGATTGTTCAGCTAATATAACAGAAGATAAATTTTCACAAGAAAGCATAAAATATCTAAAAGGTTTATCTTCGATAGGAGCCTTGGTTGGTGCTGGAATTGTTATGAACAATGAAGCATACGCTCAAGAAAATGCAGAAATAAAAGAAGAAGTTAATTTAAAAGAAGAGGTTCTTGTAAATAAAGATTCTTTAATACTAAATAATGAGACGGTATCTGCTAATGTAAAAGAAAGTTTAGAAAATTCTTCAAATGTAGATTCAAGTAAAATTTTAAATTCAAAATCAGTAAGTGAATCTATAAGTTTATCTATGTCAGTAAGCGCTAGTGAGTCTAACAGCTTATCAGTTTCATCAAGTACAAGTGAATCTGCTAGTATAAGTCAATCGCTATCATTAAGTACTAGTGAGTCTGTTAGTACATCTTCGTCTGAATCAGCATCAGGAAGTTATATCAACTCAAATTCGCTATTAAATAAAGATAAAAAAGAAGATAATTTAGATTTAGTAGAAAGTAGAAATACTAATATAGAATTTATTAATAAAAATAATGAACAAGATTCATTGTCTATAGAAAAGTCAAAAAGTTTATCTTTAAGTTTATCGAACCATACTCCTAGTGAGTCTGTTAGCTATAGTGAGTCTCTAAGTGCTAGAGAATCTTATGTAAATAGTATATCTCTATTTTATAGCGAGTTAGCACTAAGGGCAGATAGTTATACCGGCTTTTTTTATGCTTCTAGAGCTGCAACTAACAGAGTATTAGTCTATACAGATCAAATCGCTAGTAGTGCTGGGGGACTTAATACAGCTACTGGATATATAAATGGTTACTATAACCCAGCTACTCAAAAAATAGAGTGGGAAGTTACTTGGAATCCTTCACGTCCATTAACTGGAAGTAGAACGTCTTATGTTTATTTTGCTAATAAAACTTATGGTGGTTTAGTTTTTGAACCGGGATCTTTAAGATTTCATGGTCATGATGGTAGAGGTGATACATTTAGAGGTCTTAATGGTCGTAGAACTAATAAAAATACTGGAGATATGTTAGTATATGCTACGCATGGTACACATAAAATAACTAAAAGTACTGCAGAGAATATTTACTTTACAACAGACACACCAAAAGACAGTAATGGAAATGTTGACTGGCGTAGATTAACCGAAAGAGGAGCAGGAGTTGCGGTAAGGATATCAGAATCAACAGGACTTATTGGAGATACTACTACTTCAGAAGATTATAGTAAAGTAGCTACTACTGACAATGGTACTGTTAGGACACCATTTAGGAGAAATAATCTTTCTGAAGCATCCAGACGAGAATCACAGAGTAATTCTCAAAAAGCATCTGGATCAGCATCAACAAGTGCAAGTACATCAGCAAGTACGTCAGCAGTAGCAAGTACATCAGCAAGTATATCAGCATCAACAAGTGCGAAGACATCAGCAAGTACATCAGCAGTAGCAAGTGTATCAGCATCAACAAGTGCGAAGACATCGGCAAGTGTATCAGCATCAACAAGTGCAAAAACATCGGCAAGTGTATCAGCATCAACAAGTGCGAAGACATCAGCAAGTACATCAGCATCAACAAGTGCGAAGATATCAGCAAGTGCGAAGACATCAGCAAGTGTATCAGCGTCAACAAGTGCGAAGACATCAGCAAGTGTATCAGCGTCAACAAGTGCGAAGACATCAGCAAGTGTATCAGCATCAACAAGTGCGAAGATATCAGCAAGTGCGAAGACATCAGCAAGTGTATCAGCGTCAACAAGTGCGAAGACATCAGCAAGTGCATCAGCATCAACAAGTGCGAAGACATCAGCAAGTGTATCAGCATCAACAAGTGCGAAGACATCGGCAAGTGTATCAGCATCAACAAGTGCGAATACATCAGCAAGTGAATCAGCATCAACAAGTGCGAATACATCAGCAAGTGAATCAGCGTCAACAAGTGCGAATACATCAGCAAGTGAATCAGCATCAACAAGTGCGTCAGAATCAGCAAGTACATCAGCTTCTGAATCGGCATCAACAAGTGCGTCAGAATCAGCAAGCACGTCAGCATCTGAGTCAGCATCAACAAGTGCGTCAGAATCAGCAAGCACATCAGCATCTGAATCGGCATCAACAAGTGCGTCAGAATCAGCAAGCACATCAGCATCTGAGTCAGCATCAACAAGTGCATCAGAATCAGCAAGTACATCAGCTTCTGAATCAGCATCAACAAGTGCAAGTGAATCAGCAAGTACGTCAGCATCTGAATCAGCATCAACAAGTGCAAGTGAATCAGCAAGCACATCAGCTTCTGAGTCAGCATCAACAAGTGCAAGTGAATCAGCAAGCACATCAGCATCTGAATCAGCATCAACAAGTGCATCAGAATCAGCAAGCACATCAGCTTCTGAATCGGCATCAACAAGTGCAAGTGAATCAGCAAGTACTTCAGCATCTGAATCAGCATCAACAAGTGCGTCAGAATCGGCAAGCACATCAGCAAGTGAATCAGCATCAACAAGTGCATCAGAATCAGCAAGTACATCAGCTTCTGAGTCAGCATCAACAAGTGCGTCAGAATCAGCAAGCACATCAGCTTCTGAATCAGCATCAACAAGTGCAAGTGAGTCAGCAAGTACGTCAGCTTCTGAGTCAGCATCAACAAGTGCAAGTGAGTCAGCAAGTACGTCAGCTTCTGAGTCAGCATCAACAAGTGCGTCAGAATCAGCAA
>JACBYF010000035.1 GCA_013415235.1 Gemelliphila palaticanis | reverse complement strand
AAACAAGATTTACAAAGAAAAAACCGAGAAAAGTAGTAAGTTGTAAAAAACTTATTCACAAGAGTTCAAGGAAAAAACGAAGCGTAAAAGCTACACACGATTAAGTAGAAAAGAGCGCACGGAGGATGCCTTGGCACTAGGAGCCGAAGAAGGACGTGACAAACGACGAAATGCTACGGGGAGGCGTAAGTAACCAACGATCCGTAGATATCCGAATGGGGGAACCCGGCAGCAGTAAAGAGCTGTCACACCTAAGGGTGAGGTAACGCAGAGAACTGAAACATCTAAGTACCTGCAGGAAGAGAAAGAAAAATCGATTTCCTTAGTAGCGGCGAGCGAAAAGGAAGGAGCCCAAACCAGTTAGCATGCTAACTGGGGTTGTAGGACTATCAACAAATCGTATATTAATGCATAGTAGAATCTCATGGGAAGGAGAACCGTAGAAGGTAAGAGTCCTGTAAACGAAATGTAGAGATAACGAGAGATAGCACCTGAGTACAGCGGAACACGAGGAATTCCGTTGGAATCTACCAGGACCATCTGGTAAGGCTAAATACTACCTAGTGACCGATAGTGAACCAGTACCGTGAGGGAAAGGTGAAAAGAACCCCGGGAGGGGAGTGAAAGAGAACCTGAAACCGTGTGCTTACAAGTAGTCAGAGCATCAGAAAGATGTGATGGCGTGCCTTTTGTAGAATGAACCGGCGAGTTACTTTATCATGCAAGGTTAAGTGGAAGACATGGAGCCGCAGCGAAAGCGAGTCTTAACAGGGCGAAATAGTATGATGGAGTAGACCCGAAACCAAGTGATCTACCCATGGCCAGGTTGAAGTTTAGGTAACACTGAATGGAGGACCGAACCAGGACACGTTGAAAAGTGTTTGGATGAGCTGTGGGTAGCGGAGAAATTCCAATCGAACTTGGAAATAGCTGGTTCTCTCCGAAATAGCTTTAGGGCTAGCCTCGTAATTGAGTTTATTGGAGGTAGAGCACTGTTTGGACTAGGGGCCCATCCCGGGTTACCGAATTCAGACAAACTCCGAATGCCAAATAAATATATACGGGAGTCAGACTGCGGGTGATAAGGTTCGTAGTCAAAAGGGAAACAGCCCAGACCGCCAGCTAAGGTCCCAAATTGTATGTTAAGTGGAAAAGGATGTGATGATGCACAGACAACCAGGATGTTGGCTTAGAAGCAGCCACCATTTAAAGAGTGCGTAATAGCTCACTGGTCGAGTGACATCGCGCCGAAAATGTACCGGGGCTAAACATACAACCGAAGCTGCGGATATAACTAATGTTATATGGTAGGAGAGCGTTCTAACAGCGGAGAAGCCGAACTGGAAGGTGAGGTGGAGCGGTTAGAAGTGAGAATGCCGGTGTGAGTAGCGAAAGATAGGTGAGAATCCTATCCACCGAAAGACTAAGGTTTCCAGAGGAAGGCTCGTCCGCTCTGGGTAAGTCGGGACCTAAGGTGAATCCGAATGGAGAAGCCGATGGACAACAGGTAGAAATTCCTGTACCACCAAATATCGTTATAAGAGAAGTGGGGACAGAGGAGGCTAATTAATCAGACTGATGGAATAGTCTGTTCAAGCGTAAAGGTTGCGAGGTAGGCAAATCCGCCGAGCATAAGACTGAAGCGTGATGAGGACCGAAATAAAGTAGGGAAGTTAATGAAGCCAAACTCTCAAGAAAAGCTGCTATCAAGATAAGAGGTGCCCGTACCGCAAACCGACACAGGTAGTTGGGAAGAGAATTCTAAGGTGAGCGAGAGAACCATCGTTAAGGAACTCGGCAAAATGACCCCGTAACTTCGGGAGAAGGGGTGCCTACGAGAGTAGGCCGCAGTGAATAGGCCCAAGCGACTGTTTATCAAAAACACAGGTCTCTGCAAAACCGAAAGGTGAAGTATAGGGGCTGACGCCTGCCCGGTGCTGGAAGGTTAAGAGGAGTGCTTAGCGCAAGCGAAGGTATGAATTGAAGCCCCAGTAAACGGCGGCCGTAACTATAACGGTCCTAAGGTAGCGAAATTCCTTGTCGGGTAAGTTCCGACCCGCACGAAAGGCGTAACGATTTGGGCACTGTCTCAACGATGGACTCGGTGAAATCATAGTACCTGTGAAGATGCAGGTTACCCGCGACAGGACGGAAAGACCCCATGGAGCTTTACTGTAGCTTGATATTGAATTTTGATGCAGTTTGTACAGGATAGGTAGGAGCCAAGGAATTATGCACGCCAGTGTATAAGGAGGCGATGTTGGGATACTACCCTTGCTGTATTGAAATTCTAACCCAGAGAGTAGAAAACTCGGAGACAGTGTCAGGTGGGCAGTTTGACTGGGGCGGTCGCCTCCCAAAGAGTAACGGAGGCGTTCAAAGGTTCCCTCAGAATGGTTGGAAATCATTTGCAGAGTGTAAAGGCACAAGGGAGCTTGACTGTGAGAGAGACAACTCGAGCAGGTGCGAAAGCAGGACTTAGTGATCCGGTGGTTCCGAATGGAAGGGCCATCGCTCAACGGATAAAAGCTACCCTGGGGATAACAGGCTTATCTCCCCCAAGAGTCCACATCGACGGGGAGGTTTGGCACCTCGATGTCGGCTCATCGCATCCTGGGGCTGTAGTCGGTCCCAAGGGTTGGGCTGTTCGCCCATTAAAGCGGTACGCGAGCTGGGTTCAGAACGTCGTGAGACAGTTCGGTCCCTATCCGTCGTGGGCGTAGGAAATTTGAGAGGAGCTGTCCTTAGTACGAGAGGACCGGGATGGACGTATCAATGGTGTACCAGTTGTCACGCCAGTGGCATAGCTGGGTAGCTAAATACGGACGGGATAAGAGCTGAAAGCATCTAAGCATGAAGCCCCCCTCAAGATGAGATTTCCCACGTAGTGTAAGACCCCTTGAAGACGACAAGGAGAATAGGTTGGGAGTGTAAGTACAGTAATGTATTTAGCTGACCAATACTAATAGGTCGAGGACTTAATCAAGTGAGTTTTGGAATTGACAAGAAGTAGATCATGTGATATAATTTGTATATAGTTTTCGTCTGGTGGCGATAGCAAAGAGGACACACCTGTACCCATACCGAACACAGAAGTTAAGCTCTTTAGCGTCGACTGTAGTTGGGCTTACGCCCTGCGAGATTAGAACGTTGCCAGGC
>JACBYF010000034.1 GCA_013415235.1 Gemelliphila palaticanis | reverse complement strand
TATCACAGAAGAAATAAACAAGCTAAAAAGCACCTTAAAAGAGTTAGAATTTGAAGTTCGAAAAAATGATTTAACTATCATACGAAAAAATAAAGAAATTTCTTACGAAAAAAGAAAATTAGAAAAATTAAACAACGAAATAAAACATAAAACAACCGAATTTGAAGTTTTAAGGGGTGAATTAGAGGCCTACAAAGAAAAAACGATACAAAGTACAGAAGAAGAAAACAAACGTCTAATAGACACCTTAAAACGTGAAATAAGATATTTAGAAAATGAAACTGTTGAAAAAATAAATAATATGAGTAACGAAGATGAAGAATATATGAATTATAAAAAGGATATTGCGTTTGTTAAAGAAATGACTGGTTTAAGTATAAAAGAGTTAGTTGTAGATAATTTAATCAAAGAAAATAATATACACAAATATAAAATTATAATTAATAAGGCTAAAGAAATATTTGAAGATGTATCTGTATTTAATTCACTATCAAAAATAAAAGAGTTTTTAGGAGTTATCAATAAAATTTCTTTTGTGTCTAAATTTAGTGAATTATACGATAAATATAAAATAAAATTTGATAAAGCATATTCTAGTATATATCCGAAAAGAGATGTTTTGTCTGAAAGAATTGAAAAAATACAAAAAGAACAAAAACATAGCCTACACACTTTATTAAAAGAAAAAGCTAAAGAAAAGGTTGAAAGTAAAAATAATAATATAAAAAGAGATTATGGGTTGGAAAGATAATTAAAGATTTATCTTTTTTATGTTATAATAATACTGTAGTAAGAGAACTGGGGGTTCTGTACACCACTACCCGTAGCCTAGGGGTCAGAAATATGGGTCATTAGAGAAGTGCAGTACGGTTAGATTTAATCCGTAGACCAAAGCGTAGGAGCTGGAACGTATGCGTCCTATAAATACGTCAAAAATCAATTAAGAGTTAGATTGTTCTAACTCTTTTTTATGTTATAATTAAAAAGCTATTGACTTAAAAAAACTTTAAGGAGATGGCAATTATGGAAAACACAATCATAATATTAATACTAATATTGCTAATCTTGTATAAACTAGATAAATAGATTTAATATCTTTTTTGTAGTTTTCGTTGGCTAAAGTTTAGTATTAAAGTCAATAGCAAGGATAGTATGTGGCAATACTATCCTTTTTTTATAAAAAAAGAACCTAACATTTGTGGCAAGTTAGGTTCTTTTATGAGTAGCTATGTACTCACACAATCATTAATAATATTTTAGTTTAAAAAAATTATTTAGTCAATAAAATAAAAATCGACTTTTTGCGTTAGCAAAAAATAGTCGATTTTTTATTTTTGTTTTTAGTAAAAAAATGGGCGTCAAAAACACCTAATTTTTTATAAAAATCTGATCCGTTTTTTCTTATCTTGATAATAAGGGTAACAACTAGAATTTTTAAATTCTAGTTGAACCCTTGATATCAAGCCAAAAAAAAAGAATTGACAGGGTCAAAATTCCAAGTTAAAATATAAGTGTTCAATCAAAATTTTAATAAGGAGAATTTTATCTAGTCAATACTTTTATTTTTCAAAAAATTAAAAAAGAAAATAATAAAGATAGTTTATTTATTTTCACTAGATATTATAAAAAAAAAATGAAAAAAAAGCAACATAAAAAAACAAAAACACATTTAGAAAAAATAACAGACCGAAAACTAAAAAATGAAAAATTAGTTAAAATTGGAGAATCGTTATTGGATAATAACAAAATAAAGATGAGCAAAAAAACTCTAATTAATATTAATCATTGTGGTAGTTGGTTACAATTTTTAGCAGATAAAAATTTAGAAAAACATAAACTTTATCAAGGTAATTTTTGTACAAATCGTTTTTGTCCAATATGTAGTAAAAAGAAAGCAATAAAAGATGCAGTAGAACTAAAAATAATAACAGAATATGTAACGAAAGAATTAAAAAGACAATACATATTCGTAACTTTTACAGCACCAAATGTTATCGGAAAAAATTTATCAGAAGAAATAGATAAATATAATAAAGCATTTAATCATTTTATAAAATTAAAGAAATATAAAAATGTAATAAAAGGGTATATTCGTAAACTAGAAGTAACATATAATAACAATAAAAAAAGTAAAAGTTATGATACATACCACCCACATTTTCACGTTTTAATAAGTGTGGATATTAGTTACTTTAAAGGTGGAATATATATAAAAAGAGATGAATGGTTAAAAGATTGGCAAGATGTAATGCAAGATAAAACTATAACTCAAGTAGATGTTAGAAGATTGCAAACACAGAATAAAAATATGCTAGATAAAAGTATTTTGGAGTTAACAAAATACATAGCAAAAGATAGTAATTATTTAGAAAATGAAGAAGTATTTTTAAATTTTTATCAAGGTCTAAAAGGAAAAAGACAATATGCGTATGGTGGAGATTTTAAACTTGCTAGAGAAAAATTAAAAAATGGAGAACTTGAAGAATACTACTTTAAAGATGAAACTGAATGGTATTGGTTAATAATAAATAAGTGGAATAATAATAAATATTCAGAGTATAAAGATATTTATTTAGAAGAAAAAGACGACTAATTAGTCGTCTTTTATTTGTTAAATTTTAATTTTATTGTTTTTTCATTATACTCAATTCTTTCAGGGTATTTTTCACTATAATATTTTAAGTAATTTTTTTCATAGTCTTCTAAATTATTGTTTTTTATTATAAGTTCTCCATAAATATCTTTTTTGTTTTCATTATTTTCTACAAGTTTAATATTTTCATATAATACTTCTAATTTTGGGTTTATTTGAATATTTACGTCTGAGTATAAATTTTCTTTTTGGTTTATTAATATTTGGTTTATTGTTATTTTTATTATATTTGGATATTCATAATATATTTTTTTGTTATATAATTCTGTTTTATTTATAATAATATTATTTGTTTTTAATTTTATTATATTTATTTCATTATCATCTTCTATTTTTTTTGTGTCATCTATTTTATATATTATAATTTTTCCTATTAACTCGTTTTCTTTATTATTTTCTTGATTGTTACAACCTATTAAAAATATAGATATTGATAATAATGCTATAAATATTTTAATATACTGTCGAACCATATGGTCCTACTTGTAATGTTACAGTATAATATTGACCGTGTATAGCTGCCGAGGTACTTGCATATGAATATCCTGCTTGATTAAAACGAGCTATAGGATTTGCAGTAACATTTATTTCATCTTGTTTTGCATATGGCGACCAAGCACTATTTATTTGACCATATGTATTTGTATATTCTAAACTTGCATATAATCCTATTTCTCCCCCATTAACATATTTATAAGCATGAGCATTTGTTCCCCAACAATAACCACTACCACAATAAACATTGTCTAAATTTCTAAATGAAATTTTTGGTTTTTTTTCTAAACCAGTTATTGAATAAGAAAAATCTTTATATATTTTTATTTTTTTATATTCATATTCATTTATTTTAATTTCTTTTTCAATTATAGGATTAGATGAATTTATACTAACTTCAGTTGTTTCGTTGTTTTCTAATTTTTTTATTAGTTTTTCTATATCTTGAATAGATACATATTCTTTTAAGTCTGCTTTTATTTTATTTTTTGTTTTTTCAGAAATTTTATTATTATTTATCTCTTCAGCTTTAGCAACATTATCATAATTATTAATTAACCCCGAAACAGGAGTAATCAATAAACCAGCTGAAAGAACAGCACTTGCAAATTTAAATTTTTTATTCATAATTTTGTCCTCCTTATATGAATAAATAACATAATACGTATTTCGAACTACGTATGACTAAAATTATATGCATATAATAAACTTATAATAAAAGTATAATAATAAAAAAATAAAAAAACAAGACTTATAATACAAAAAAATATATGATATAATAAAGAAGTTGAGTGTTTAAAAAGTAAAGAAAAACTACAACAATAAAGAAATATTGCTATAAAAGCAAAATTAAGAAAAAAACAAAAAAAATCCAACAAAAATATTTTTTAAAAACAAGGATAAGATATGAAAAAGTTAGAATTTAAAATAAAAAACATGGAAGAAGATAAAGATTTGACAGAAGAAGAACTAATAAAAAAATACAATATAAACATAGAAGATTTTGAAAGATTTAAATTTAGTTGTTTAGTAGATAGTGTTCTATATGAAGAAGATGAAGAAACAGAAGACTAGCCCCCTCCTTTCCGTGCGAGCAAAACCCAAAAACAGAAACAAAGACTAAAAGACGTTTTTTCGCTTTAAAATGGGAAAAGAAGCAGACTGAAGAATAAAAATTTAACTCTTTCCGTATGCTTCGCAAAGGGAAGAAAAAGCGAAAAATATATAAAGTCAAGGATTAGTAGGAAGATTTTTTCAAGCAAAGCGTTGAAAAAATACTCTACCCTTTACTTTATATAAGTAAACAGAATATATTTTATTTGACATAAAAAATTCTTTGTTTTACAATTTTTATTGTAATTATATAAAACATTTTTACTTTTAATTTTTTAATAAATATTAATTTATATTAATTTAATAAATAAATATTTTAAGGAGGACTAGTAAGTAATTTTTATTGCTTACTTAATTATGGTTCGAATTCAATTTAATTAATTTAAATTGAAAAATTAAATTATTAATAAAAAAAGACGATATGGTGGTATCGTCTTTTTTTATTTAAATATTTTATTGTTAAAATAATAACTAATTATGTTTACTATTATTCCAATAAAAATATGTGTAATTATATATTTTAGCATTTTTATCCTTTCCAATTTATCATAATAAATTTAATTTTTATTAAGTTATCTTTTAGATAACGTTTATAGTATTAAATAATATTATGTCATCTGAAAAGATAACAATCATATTATAACATTTATATATTTTTTATTCATTATTTTTTAATAAAAAATTAATAATTATATATTTATTTTATTTAGTAGAATTCTTATAAATAGCATACATAAATTGTTTATAATAATTATCAAGAGCATTTTTATCAATTTTTTCTAATAAAATCTCATTATTATCTAATTCAATTTTTATATTATTATTTTTCAAATACTCTTTTAAATTTTTCTCAAAAATGAGACCAAATTCCATTAAAATTTTTTCTCTTTTTTTCTTCTGTTTTTCCTTATTTTTCTTTTTTAATTCCTTTAATCTTTCTTCTAATTTTTTAATTTCATTATCCATAAAATTATACTCCTTTTTTGATATAAAAATTTAAAACAATTATATCATAAAAGTTAAGAAAAAATACAATTTTTTCTTAACAAACAGAGCCACTTTTTTGGCTCGCAAAGCCTCGCAGAGCTTTTATCATTTTGATACGAAGTGTCAAAATAGTATAAAAGTTTCTTTTTGACAAAAAGAAACAAAAACCAGTATAATCTAGTGTACGTATATAATAAAATTTTATTGGTAAAGGAGATAACTATGACACAACTATCAATATCATTTAAAACAAGTACAATAATGACAAATTTAAAACATAACAATCGTGATTTAACAGAAGAAGAATATTCTATGAAAGCACACGAACATATACAAAGAGAAAACAGTAAATACAACATAGAAATTATAAAAGGTAATTTAGAAAAAACTTACGAAAAAATTTTTGATGAACCACTAAAAGAATATAACGATAAACAAAAAAGAAATGATAGAAAAATAAAAAACTATTTAAACCACATAAAAAAAAGTAAAAAATATGATGTACAAAGAGAATTTATTTTAGCAGTTGGAGATAAAAAAGTATTTGAAAAAAATGATATAAAGTTTAAAGTTGAATTTTCAGAGAAGATATTAAAACCAATGGTATTTGATTTTATAAAAAACAATCCAAACCTTTATGTTTACAATGCAGTAATACACGTTGATGAAATAGGAGCACCACACGCTCATATAAACGTAATACCAATAGCTACTGGATATAAAAATGGATTAAGAATACAACCTAGCTTTAAAAAAGCACTACATAATCAAGGATTTAAAGAAAAAGGAAAACATCAGTACAAACAATTCAGAGATAAACAAGTACAAATATTTGAAAAACATCTAAATAACTATAATTTACAAAGAAAAATAGTTGGAACTAACAGTATAAAAGATGTTAGAGAATACAAAGAAATTATGTCTGAAATAGATAAACAAGCAATAAAGTATAAAAAAGCAAAATTAGAGCAAATAAACACCGAATTAGGCGTCTACAAAGAAAAAGAGTATAAAAGTATCACAGAAGAAATAAACAAGCTAAAAAGCACCTTAAAAGAGTTAGAATTTGAAGTTCGAAAAAATGATTTAACTATCATACGAAAAAATAAAGAAATTTCTTACGAAAAAAGAAAATTAGAAAAA
>JACBYF010000033.1 GCA_013415235.1 Gemelliphila palaticanis | reverse complement strand
TAAAAAGTTTTATAGTTGCTTTTCACAACTGTCCTTTTTTGGAATTAACGTTGACTTAATTCGTTTAGTTTTCAATGTTCAAATGTTGCTGT
This sequence comes from Gemelliphila palaticanis, assembly GCA_013415235.1. Taxonomy (GTDB): domain Bacteria; phylum Bacillota; class Bacilli; order Staphylococcales; family Gemellaceae; genus Gemelliphila; species Gemelliphila palaticanis. Next base: position 8,715 of record JACBYF010000033.1, on the reverse strand, counting down.
TTTAGCAACTTTTATATCTTATCATTTCTTTTTGATTTTGTCAAGAACTTTTTTAATATTTTTTAAAAATATTTTTAAGTGAATTCTTAACTTTTAAATGAAATAATGTTTTAATTGTTCGTCTATCTCTAAAGACTTTTATAATTATACATTAACTATTTTTCTTTGTCAATACTTTTTTGTTTTTTTTGAAAATAAAAAGAAAACCTTTATAAATAAAAGTTTTCTTTAATATTTTAAATATTATTTAATATCTTATTATTCAAATATTTTAAATTTAGTTTCTTTTATTTTGTTTTTACTTTATTAATTAAATAGTTGTAAACATATATTATTTTGATATAATAATATAAAATTTATAATTATATTGTAGATATAGAAAGGAAAATTATATGATTAAATTTAGAGAACTAAATTTCGAAGATGAATATATGTTGAATAATTATAAACAGACTTTTTTAAAATTAAATGAAGACATTCATGGAGCATCTGGTTTAAGTTCAACAGATACTAGAGTATGGATAAAAAACTTAGAAAAGTTTAAAAGTAAGAGTACAACTCCTAAAAACTTTGTTCCTGCTAACACTTTTATTTTAACAGATGAGGAGAATATATTGGGGATAATCAACTTAAGACATGAATTAAATGACTATCTATACAATTATGGTGGGCATATAGGATATAGTGTACATCCAGATTTTAGAAAATTAGGATATGCTAAAAAGATGTTAAATTTATGTATTAATTTTGCTTTTAATGAATTAAATTTAAATTCTTTATTACTAACGTGTGATACAGAAAACATTGCGTCAAAAAAAACTATAATTTCCTGCGGTGGTATACTAGAAAATGTAATAGAAGAAAAAGATAGGTTTACGGCTAGATTCTATATACACAAAAAATAAAGAGGTTCTAGAAAGTTAATATTAAAAAGATGATATTTGATATTTAATCTTTAATAATATTAACTTTTTTTTCTAAACCTCTTATATTAATTTTGTTTATTTTATACTCTCTATAAACTCATATTTTATTTCTAAAAACCTTTTGAAATCTGTTAATAATTTATATAAAATAGCTCTATCTTCAAATTCTTCTCTTGTTTTAGGGAGACTATCTTTTTTAAATTTATCAAATAATGTATCGATGTCACTTAACAAATATGAACATGAGTTATATTCAGATACCTGCTCTGCTGTTAAATAAAATAACGCTGCTAAATGAACTCCTTGATCTCTATCTACTTTTAATAGTTTTAAGCTTTCTACCATATATGATAAGACATTATATTGTCTATTTCTAGCTAGAACATATTTTTTATTGTAGTCATATCTACCAAAAAGTATATTCTCATTTTCTATGTTAACTAACTTATCTAATTGTAATATGTTTTTATTTATTTTAATTAAAATGTCGTCTATGTTATCTTTTGGAATTTTTTCTTCTATAATATTTCTATTATTTGATGGTGTCATTTTTAAATAAAATATATAGAAAATTTCTTTAATATTATATTCTAATTGTTTTTTTTCTTCCTGTATTTCATTTTCCTTAGATGGCATATAAAGATTAATAACCCCACCTACTACTACTGCAATTATTAAAAGAAAAAATTCGTTAATAATTATGGACTTTGTTATATTTTCTTGGCTCATAATGTGACCTAACAAAACAAGGCTTGGAACAAGCCCCATCATAACATTAAAAACCATAGATAACGGAATAAATATCAATAAAATTATTGTGAAAGATATTAAGTTATATCCAAATATATAAAATATAAAAATACCTATTATAAATCCTAGAATTAATGATATAATTCTTTGCATAGCCAACCTATAAGTTCTTTTTTTAGTATCTGTTATACTTAATAATGTTATTAATCCTGCTGAAAATTCGTTATTTAAACCTAAGTATTTAGCTATAATTATCGCTATTATAGAACCTGATAGCATTTTTATAATTTTTAAATAATCCAAAATTAGCCTCCTTTATTAATATTCTTATTATATTTTATTGTAATATTTATTTCAAGATTTTTAGAATTCATTTGACAAATTATATTTTTTTTGCTAGTCTATTAACTGTATTTATTATATTGGAGGTATTTATGGAAAACAAACAAATAAAAATTGCTACTGCTGATCCATCTGCACTTGGACTATTTGGTCTAGCAATGGTAACTTTGGTAGCTTCATCTCAAAAATTAGGAATTACTAATGGTGTTTCATTAGTTTTACCTTGGGCTATATTCTTAGGCGGTTTCGCTCAACTATTCGCATGTATACATGATGCTAGAAAACAAAATGTTTTCGGAGCTACTGCTTTTGGTGGTTATGCTCTATTTTGGTTTGGTGTAGGAACTACTTGGCTTATACAAAACGGAGTTTTTGGAAGTACATTATCAAAATCAATAGATATTAAACAGCTAGGTTTTGCTTTTCTTGGGTATTTAATATTTACTCTAGTTATGACTGTAGGATCTATGGAAACTAACAAAGTATTATTTATAATATTTGTCTTAATAGACTTTTTATTCATAGGACTTAGCTTATCTACACTGGGAATAGCAGAACATTCTATGCATTTATTAGCAGCTTATAGTGAGTTATTTATTTCTATTTTTGCATTTTATGGGTTTGCTGCTAATGTATTAAATGCTCATTTTAATAAGGTATTCTTACCATTAGGAAAACCTTTTGGAATATTTAAAAAGTAAGTGGTTCAGTCCACTTGCTTTTTTACTTTTTATAATATATAAAAAATAAACCTAAGTTTTTTAACTTAGGTTTATTTAAATTATTTAGTTTCTCTGTGTAAAGTCACTTTTTTTAATCTTGGACAGTATTTTTTTAATTCAATACGATCTGGATTATTTCTTTTGTTTTTCTTTGTAATGTAGTTTCTATCACCACATTCTGTACAAGCTAATGTTACATTTACGCGCATTAATATAACCTCCTATTTAATATAATATTACAACTTTTTCATACAACGATAACTATTATAGCATTATTCTTGAATAAAATCTACTATTTTATTTTATTTTTACAAATTATTTTTTTGCTCTTTTAATTCTTTAATTTTATTTAATCTATCTTCTTTTTTCTGTTTCTTTTCTTCCCTTTTTTTACTCTTAATAGGACCTCTAGCAATATGTTCTTTACTATCGTTAGTTACTAATACTTTCTCTTCTTCTTTTATGTCTATTTCTTCATGACGTTCTACTTTTATTCTAATTAAATCCATTGCTACAGTATTTTCTATTTCATCAATCATTCCTTCAAACATTGCATGACCTTCATTTTTATATTCTCTTAATGGGTCTATTTGTCCATAAGAACGTAAAAATATTCCTTTTCTTAACTGATCCATTTGGTCAATATGGTCTGTCCAATGTTTATCTATAGAGTTAAGTAATATATATTTTTCAAAACTATCCATAGTCTCATCTGTTAAATAATTTCTTTTTTCATTTAGGTCATCAAAAATTTTATCTAAAATAATTTCAGCTAACTCATCTATGTTTATGTTATCAGAATAAGTACCTACTAGTATTGGATTGCTAAAAGAATACTTTTCATTTATAACTTTAACTACTTCTCTCGAATCAATATATTCTTCTTCATATGGATTATTAATTACATATTCTAAAGTTTTGTAAACAGAACTTTCTATCATTGATTTAATTATATCTGAAACTGTACTACTTTCTAAAACTTTATTACGTTCAGCATACATTATCTCTCTTTGTTTTCTTAAAACATCATCATACTGCAGTACTTGTTTTCTTGAATCAAAATTATTTCCTTCAACTCTTTTTTGAGCACTCTCTACAGATTTGCTTATCATTCTACTTTCTAGAGGATCGTCATTACTGTCCATTAATCTTTTAAGCCTATCCGCTCCAAATCTTATCATTAGTTCATCTTCTAAAGATAGATAAAATCTAGAATAACCTGGATCTCCTTGTCGACCAGCACGTCCTCTTAGCTGATTATCTATACGTCTAGATTCATGTCTTTCTGTTCCTATTACAGCTAGACCTCCTAATTCTCTAACTCCTTCACCTAGCTTAATATCTGTTCCTCTTCCTGCCATATTAGTAGCTATAGTCACTGACCCTTTTTGTCCAGCTTGTTTTATTATTTCTGCCTCACTCTCATTTTGTTTAGCATTTAATACTTTATGTGGTACTCCTGCTTTATATAGCAACTTAGATATAAGTTCACTAGTCTCTATAGCAACTGTTCCTAATAGAACGGGCTGCCCATTTAGATACCTTTCTCTAACATCTTTTACCATAGCTTTATATTTAGCTTCTATACTTGCATATACTAAATCTTGTTCATCATTTCTTATTACAGGTTTGTTTGTAGGAATAGTAGTAACATACATGTTGTATATATTTCTAAACTCTTCTTCTTCTGTTTTTGCAGTCCCTGTCATACCACTTAGCTTTTTATACATTCTAAAATAATTTTGGAAAGTGATAGTTGCCATTGTTTTACTTTCTCGTTGAATAGGAACACCTTCTTTAGCTTCTATAGCTTGGTGAAGACCTTCTGAAAATCTTCTTCCCGGCATAGTTCTACCTGTAAATTGGTCTACTATTAATATTTCATCTTGGTCAACAACATAATCTACATCAAGACTCATTGTATAATTAGCTTTTAACGCTTGATTTATATGATGTGTTAATTCTACATTTTTCAAATCATAAAGATTTGATAAACCGAAATAACTCTCAGCTTTGTCTATACCGTGTTCTGAAAGTTGTATTATTTTTGTTTTTATATCAAGGATATAGTCTCCATCACTTCCATCTTCCTCTGTTGCCTTATTTAAAGTTTTAACGAAAGAATTAGCTACCTGATATAAAGATGTCGATTCTTGTCCTTCTCCTGATATTATTAAAGGAGTTCTTGCTTCATCTATTAATACTGAGTCAACCTCGTCTATTACAGCATAGTTCAAAGGTCTTTGTACCCTTGCATCTACAGACCTAACCATGTTATCCCTTAAATAATCAAATCCTAACTCATTATTTGTAGAATAAGTTATATCGCAATTATATGCTTCTCTTTTCTCTTCTGGGGTTAATGAATTTAAATTTAATCCTACTGTTAATCCCATATACTCATAAAAAACACCCATCTCTTCTTTATCACGCTGTGATAGATATTCGTTAACTGTTATTACATGTACACCTTCTCCATACAAAGCATTAAGATAAACAGGCATAGTTGCGGTAAGTGTTTTACCTTCTCCTGTTCTCATTTCTGCTATATCTCCTCTATGAAGAGCTAAACCACCCATTATTTGAACTTTATAGGGCTTCATTCCTAAAGATCTATATGCTCCTTCTCTTGCAGCTGCAAAAGCATCTATTAATATATCATCTAGTATTTTCGAACTATCTTTCCCTATTTTTTTTTCTTCTTCAATAATTGATTTAAACTCAATTGTTTTCTCTTTTAATTGTTCCTCTGTTAATCTTGAATACTCATCTTCTTTATCTATAATTTTATCAGCTAATTTAGATAAACTATTAACTTCTTTTTTGTTAGCATCAAAAATTTTATCTAATATTCCCATTATAATGTCCTTTCAATTATTTATATCAATAATTTTATCTCCTTATTATAACATTTATAAAATATTTTATCAATAAATCTATAAAAACAAAAACAGGACTGACCCAAAAGACAAAACTATCACTAAAATTAATTTTTGAAAACGTGATAGTATTGACTTTTTATACAGAAAAATTTCAAAATAAAACTTTTCTAGCTTTTGGGTCAGCCCCATTTTACTAATATTAATATTTTATTCTTATAACCTCTATTTTATATCCATCTGGATCTTTAATAAAATAATAACTAGGCTTTGTTCCTGGCAATCCTTTTAATTCAGTAATATCATATCCTAATTCCTTATGTTTGGCGTGCATAGACTCTAAATCATCAACAGAAATTGCTATATGTCCGTATCCTGTCCCTAATTCATAAGGTCCATTATCATAATTATAAGTCAATTCTAACTCATAACTATCTCCTGGTAAAGTTAAGTACACTAAAGTAAACTTATGCTCTGGAAAATCTCTTTCTCTACTAACTTTAAAATCAAAAGCTTTAGTATAAAATTCTACTGATTTTTTCAAATCCTCTACTCTATAACAAGTATGAGCCATATATTGTTTCATTTGTTTTCCTCCTAAAATGTTTTTATAATATTGTCCATCCTACAGCTACTGATCCTAAGCCTAAATGTGTAGCTATTACAGGACCTATAAATCCTTTTTCTATATTTACATTTGGATATTTTTCAACTAGGTAATTTACTATATCGTTAGCTTTATTTTCAGCTTCAACATGTATTACGCATACACTTATATTAGAATCTTTATTATCTTGGTAAAATTCTTCAAATAAATCATATATTTTACTAATAGCCTTCTTGTATGTTCTAATCTTCATATAAGGAACTATAAGTTTATTTTCAAAATGTAATATAGGTTTTACTTGTAATAAGTTACCAATTAAAGCCTGTGCACCTGATAATCTCCCTCCTCTTTGTAAGTGAGATAAATCATCTACTATAAAATAGGCTTTAGATAATTTTTTCATTTCATTAAGACTATCTAGCAATCTTTCAGGAGTACAACCTTCATCTATAAGTTTTAATGCTTTTTTTACATAGAACTCCTCTGCTTGACAAGAAACTTCCGAGTCAAATGGATGAACTTTTATATTTGGTACCATTAAAGAAGCCACAGAATAAGATGTATATGTTCCACTAATTCCACTTGAAAGAGCTATGGCTATTACATCAGTATAACCATTAGAAGAAAGATCTTCTAGAGCTGCTACAACTTCTCCTATAGCAGGCTGAGAAGTTGTAGGCAAAACTTCACTATTATTAGCAAGATAATTTGCGTAATTAGGAAAATCTATTTCTATAATCTCTTTTTGTGATACATTTCCTATTATCGTGCTAAGATAAACTATTTTTAAATTTTCTTTTTCTCTTAATTCATTTGCCAAATAAGCAGTTGAATCAACTAATACAGCAATCTTTTTCACAAAAAATAATATACTATTAATTTAATAGCTTGTCCTTTCAATATTTTAGTTGAATTTTTCTACATGATATAACTCTAATTCAACTTTAGTTTCTCTTCCCATAATCTCTATCATTACACTAACTTTATAATTATGTAAATCTAAATCTATAACTCTTCCTTCCATTCCAGCAAAAGGACCTGATATAACATTAACATAGTCGGATATATTAATGTCTACATCTATTATGTTAGAAAGTCCCATTTCTCTTAGGATAAAATTAATTTCTTCTGGTAATAAAGGGCTAGGTTTACTTCCTGCACCATGTGAACCCACAAATCCTGTTACTCCCGGCGTATTTCTTACTATAAACCAAGAATCATCCGTCATAACAAGTTCTACTAAAACATATCCTGGAAATGTTTTTCTAGTTACTTCTTTTTTCTTACCAGTAGGTGTAATTATTACTTCTTTTTCTTCTGGAACTACTATTCTAAATATCTTATCTTCCATATTTAAAGTTTCTACACGCTTTTCCAAATTGTCTTTAACTTTATTTTCATAACCAGAATAAGTATGTATAACATACCATTCTTTTTCTATTGTATTATCCATAGTATCTCCTTATTTTAAATTTCTAATAAGAGTAGAAATTCCTAAATCTAATAAATATATAAATCCCATAAGCAAACTAACTGAAAATATGACTATAGCTGTCTTTTTTAAAAGTTCTGGCATGGTAGGCCAACTAACCTTTTTCATTTCTGCTACTACTTCTTTAAGAAATTTAAACATTTACAACACCTCACTTCAATTATTTTTTAATAAAATATTAATTATTATACCATAATGTAGAAAATAAGTCCATTCTTGTATCTAAAATTAGAACTCCGTATGTCTTTTACACTTAAAATAAAATAATCAATATAAAAATTATAAATTTCTATAGAAATATTATATTATTTCCAATAAAAATAAGGTACTTACAAAAAATATAGAAATACTACTAAGGTTAATTTTAAAAAACCCTATAATATTTACTTGAAAGAAAAATATATTTAATGAATATTTTTCTAGCTTTTTGGCAAGTACCTTTTAATTATAAAAATATATTCCAAAGTCTATATAAAAGTAGTAAAAAAAATAACACTAAAAATAAGAATACTACTTTATATTTATAACTGTACATAAAACTATAATACTCCCGAAAGTTTCTTCTCTAATATATTTCTTAAATGTTCACAAGCTCTAACAAAATGGTTTGTTAAATCAAGATAAACTACTCCTGCAGAAATCTCGCATTCTCCATCTTTCATTCTTCTTGTGTGTTCTTTTCTCGTAGATTTTTCTAAAGCATACATTTCATCACATATTTTTAATGCTTCATGCCCTATTATATTATCTTCTTTTTCTAAACTTTCTATTGTTAAATCTATCATTTTAAGAACTAAATCACGCATGTAATCAACTTCTTTTTGCGCTGTTTCAGAAAACTTAATATCTTTCTTTATAAAATAGTTTACTGATACAAGCATATCTCGGGCATGATCTCCGACTCTTTCAATATCCCTAGTTCCATCTAATAAAGCTGAAGCTACTACCCCTTCTTTATTACTTAGTTTTTCTCTAAACAACAAAGTTAAGTAATTTG
>JACBYF010000032.1 GCA_013415235.1 Gemelliphila palaticanis | reverse complement strand
ACAACAACATATGAAGTAGATCCGGATACAGGTAATGTAACACCAAGTACAAATACAGAAGTAACTCCTGGAAGACCACGCGTTGTCGAAAAAGGAACACAACCTAAAGTAGAAAGAAACGAAGAGCCACCAACAGTAACGTATGTATCAAATCCTAACTTACCAGAAGGAATCGAAAATGAAATAGACCCAGGAGAGCCAAAAGTAACAACGACAACAACAACATATGAAGTAGATCCAAATACAGGTAATGTAACGCCAAGTACAAATACAGAAGTAAGCCCTGGAAGACCAAGAGTAGTAGAAAAAGGAACACAGCCGAAGGTAGAAAGAAACGAAGAATTACCAAAAACGATATATAGAGGAAACAACGATATACCAGAAGGGCAAGAAAAAGAGGTAGACCCGGGGCGATCAAAAGTAACGACAACAACTACTACATATAATTTAGATCCAAATACAGGACAAGTAACACCAAACGCACCACAAGTAGAAGTAGAAGAAGGCAGTCCGCGTATAGTTGAAAAAGGAACACAGCCAAAAATAAAAGTTATCCCTATAGAAAAAACAATTCGTTATATTGAAGATAATACAATACCAAAAGGTCAGCAAGTAGTAGAAACAGAAGGAGAAAATGGTTATATAATAGAAACGATTAATTATATTATTAATCAAACAACTGGAGAATTATATATTGATGTATCTAAAGAGCAAGTTGAAGCTAAAGAAAAGGTAATAAGAGTAGGAACTAAAGTTATTAATAAAGTACCAGGAAATTATCCAACACTAGACAAGCCAAGTGTAGAGATAAAAGTACCGGAAAATTATCCAACAATAGATAAACCAAGTGTAGAGATAAAAGTGCCGGAAAATTATCCAACACTAGATAAGCCAAATGTAGAGATAAAATCACCAGAAAGTTCTCAAATAATTAATAATTCTTCTGATATCAAAGAGGTTGGTAAAGTTAATAATAATAAATTTAATAATAATTTATCTTCAAGAGATAAAAGAGTGCTACCTAACACAGGTGATTCTAGTAGTTCAGGAGTATCATTAGGAATTTTAACTCTAATTTTAAGTGGATTATTACTTAGAGTAAAAAAAGAAAAGAAACAATAGTATTAAATAAAAAAACCGATTAATGTTAGATAAGGATTTAAAATTTACGGTTTTTAGTACGCTTATTTCGATGTTTGCGGTGTCCCTTATAATAGGTTCTATGTTTTTAGATAATAAAAATACACAAATAATTTTAATTATTGTTTCTTTATTAATTTTGATATTTCAAAAAGTTGTAGAAATAATTTGGATAAAAAAAAACTAGGAAAATAAGTATTCCTATTTTGATACTGCTAATATTCTCGCTTGTTTATTTCTTATTAGAAAAATTATAAAAGTTAACAAATACTTAAGAATTAATTTTTTAATTCTTAAGTATTTTTTTAATTTCTAAAATTTATAAACAGTGTTTAGTGCCCATTTTTTTGCGTTTCTTAAATCTTCTATGTTAGGGTGTGTTTTAGAACTTTCTACCCATTCTAAAATAGTTTTATCTATTTTATGTATAAAATTAGGATCTCGCCAAGTTAAAAATTTGAATACAATAAGTATTTTTGGATCTATTTTTCCTTGGCAAATGAAAGATGATAAAACATCATTATTTTTGTTTTTCATATACGATATGTAGTTATTAATAGAATCTTCTGCATGATAGTGAGTATCTGGTACGCCACAGGTCATAAATAACGCCACTTTTTTATTATTAATATTATTATCTTCAATAAACATCATCATATTTTTATTTAAGGTTGCTTTATCCACCCAGCAACCGAGAATGTATAGATCATAACTCTCTATTCTTTTATTTTTATATTTTTTTATATCTATTAAATCGACTTCAAAATTATTTTTTAATTCAAAAAATATTGCTTCTGCAACTTTCTTGGTATTTTTTGTTTTAGAAGAATAAGCTATAAGTATTTTCATATTATTTACCTTTTTATTTTTATTATACTATAACATATAAGTAAAGGGTTATAAAAAATAAAAAAATATAGTATAATATACTAAAGAAAACGCGTACGGAGGTTTTTATGAAAAAATTTTTAAGTGTTTTGATGGTTGGAACTGTTTTACTATCAGGGTGCACTGTAGAAAAAGATAGTGCTAAAAATAAACCTGTAACTAATGTAGATAAATCAACTAAAGAAACTAAAGAGAATGAAACGAAAAAAGAAAGTAAAGAGATAAAAAAACTAGAACACGATAAAGAACTTGCTAGGTCTTTTGTTAACGATCCTATTGCTTTTGGTGTTAATAATATAGATATTAATACGAGAGGGGCTGGATTAGATGTGCCTCCAGGTATATCAACTATCCCTCTTTATTCTAAAGATAAAATAGAAATTTTGGAAGGTCATATTAATATAGTTCCTTTAAATGAATTTGTTGATGTTTATAATACTTATAATAGAGAGGTTTATAACGAAGAGGATGTAGTAGCAAGTATAAAAGAAATAGTTGAAAATAATAATAGATTAACTTATATAGAATTAGATGAGAAACGTTCAGATAAATCACTAGAAGATATTAAATCTTTATTAAGTAAACAAGATACACTTGTATTTTTTAAAGGTGATAAACAAATAGCATACAACATTATATATGGTTTAGGAGGTGCAGGACTTCCTATAGCAGGACCATACGAAGATTGGGAGTATAAGGGAGATTTAGTAGAAATACCTATGGTAGGCTCTATGGATGGCAAATTTTTACATACTGTAGTTTTAAAACTAAATGATAAAGAATATACTGGTGGAAAAAATAAATCTCTATACTATTATTATGATGTTGTGAAGAAATAATTTATAAAAAATGAAAAAGGAGTCTTTATGAACAACAGGAATATAAAATTTATATCTATTTTATTTTTGGGGTTAGCTGTACTTAATGGTTGCAACAATAACCAGTCGGCTAATAATCCTACATCGTCGAACGTATCTTCTAGTAAAGAAGATAAGAAAGAAAAAGTTGAAAATAAACAACATAATAAAGAAGAAGCTAAAAAACTAGTTAATGATATAATAAGTTTTCAAGTTAACAGCTTTGATATACAAAAATCACAATTTGAGAGAAGTATTCCATCTGGTTTCGCTACTCTACCTTCACTATCGAAAAATGTGAGGAAAATAAATATCGGTAATACAGGAATTATAAGTATTATAAATTTATCAGAAGTGGTAGATGTTTACAATACATACAACAAAAATACATATAACGAAGAAGATGTATTAAAAGATATAACAGATTTATTAAAAGTTAATGATTTAGTAACATATTCAGAGTTAGAAGAAAAAAGCAGTGACAAATCAGATGATGAACTAAAAAAAATATTAGAAAAAATGGGGACTGTTATTTACTTTAAAGGGGATAAGAAATTCGCCTATAATATTCCATTTGGTTTAGGAGGGGCAGGTATGCCCGAGGCAGCGCCAGAGAGTGACTGGATAGAAGATGGAGATACTTTAGAAATTCCTATGATTAGTCCTGTGGATAAAACAATAGTAAATAGAATGGTTGTTAAAATAAACAATAAAGACTATTCTGGAGGAAGTAAGAAATCTTATTACTATTATTACGATGTAAAGTAATATTAAAAGCAACAGAGTGTTATTAAAACGCTCTGTTGCTTTTGTATATTATATGTATTAATTTTCGATTATATCAAATTTTTCTTTAATAGCATCTGCAACTATCATACCTGTATACCAAGCTACCATAAGATTATAGCCTCCGATTTCACCGTGTAAATCTAGTAGTTCTCCTGTTAGATAGAGATTAGTTATTTTTTTGTGTTGACAATTTTTGGGTGATATTTCTTTTAGAGATACCCCTCCTGCTGTAGTAAAAGCATACTCTAAAGGCATAGTTTTTACATCTTTTAGATGATATCTCTTAATTTTATTTGTAACAAATTTTCTAATCTCTTTTTTATTAGGGTTATTATGTGGGAAAAACTGCATAATATGTTGATAAAATCGTTTTGGGAACTTATTTTCTAAAAACTTATGATTTTCCCAAATTTTATTAAACAGTTGATCTTCATTTAGTTCGGGAAAGAAATCTATAAAAGTATCTCCTTCTTCTCGTGCAACAAATTCGCCCATGCTTATAGATAAAGGACCGCTTAATCCCTTGTGAGTGAAAAGTAAACTTCCTGTAAATTCTCGTTTTTTATTAAACATTCTCACCCCATCTAGAGCAATCCCTGATAATTCAGTAAAATCTGGATAAACTAAAGCAACTTCACTAGGATAAATTTTTGTGAATTTAACTCCGTATTTTTTTAAAATTTTATGCATCGAGCCATCGCTCCCACTTTTTGGATAGGTTTTTCCTCCGCTACAAACAGCTATATTTTTTCCATAAAATTCACCGGAATTAGTTTTAACACCAACAAGATTGTCTTCTTTAAAAATTAAGTCTTCTACTTTGCAATTTTTCTTTAAAGTAACATTGTGTATTCTAAAGCAGTCCACTACATCTCTAGCTTTTTCGCTTGCAGGATAAAGTCTTTTGTTTTCTTGTTTTAAAGGTAAATTATGTTTTCTAAAAAACTTGTGAAGGTCATACTTGTGATATGCACTCCTTAAAAATCTTCCGTTATGAATAGCATGTTCTAACTCTGTTGCTGAATCGCTAGATAGTACGTTACATCTACCATTTCCTGTTAAAAGGAGTTTTGTTCCTATTCGTCTTGTTCCCTCTAATAAAAGTACTTTTAATTTTGTATCGTTTAATCTATCAGCAAGCATAAGCCCAGAGCTACCGGCGCCAATGATTATAACATCGTAAAGTAAAAAATCTTTGTTCATTAAATCTCCTTTTGTATTATAACAACCCAAATAACTGTTTATTTACGGAAAATATTAAAATTATTTTAATTAAAATAAATAGTAAATTAAGAAAAAACAAAAGATATATAACAGTTTTTTGAAAAAATGAAAACAAACAAAAGAAAACTTTTATTTTTTAATAAAAACAGTGCTATACAAGGTTGTTTTGTTGTTATATTATCTTTTTATTGGTTATTTTTTTAATAAAATAAAACATTAAATAATATTTTATTTTATTAAAAAACAGACCTATAACAGTATTTACAGACCTTTTAATTTATGCTATTATTTAGTTGTCAATTAAAGATAAGTGATTGTTGTTAAATAAATTAAAATTTTCCCTACCAACTATTTTAATTTTTATTTAATAATTTGTCTACTTATCAAATCTAAAATAATATTAAATAAACATTAAGGAGTGTCTTACCATGGCAAAAGAAAAAGAAGTTGTATTAAACCCAGTAGAAGAAGTTAATACTCTAGTAGAAAAAGGGTTAAAAGCTCTAGATGAATTTTTAAAAATAGAAGATCAAGAAAAAATTGATTCTATAGTTCAAGCAGCAGCAGTAGCAGCTCTAGCGGCTCACGGCCCATTAGCAGTAGCAGCAGTAGAAGAAACAGGACGTGGTGTTGTAGAAGATAAAGCAACTAAAAACTTATATGCTTGTGAATACATCGTAAACAGTATGCGTGGTGTAAAAACTGTAGGAATAATAGATAGAGATGATGTAGATGGAATGGTATCAATAGCAGAACCTGTTGGGGTTGTATGTGGTGTTGTACCGACAACTAACCCAACTTCAACAACTATTTTCAAATCTTTAATCTGTTTAAAAACTAGAAACCCAATTATATTCAGTTTCCACCCATCGGCTAATGAATGTTCAAAAGAAGCTGCTCGTATAGTTAGAGATGCAGCTATAGCAGCAGGAGCTCCTGAAAACTGTATTCAATTTATAGAAAAACCTTCTATGGAAGGAACAAATGCTTTAATGAACCACGATGGAGTAGCAACAATCTTAGCTACTGGAGGAAATGCGATGGTTCGTGCAGCATACTCTTGTGGAAAACCTGCATTAGGAGTTGGAGCTGGTAATGTACCTGCTTATGTACACAAAGACGCTAAACTAAAACAAGCAGTAAATGACATTGTTTTAAGTAAAGCATTTGATAATGGTATGATTTGTGCTTCTGAACAAGCAGCAATAGTAGATAAAGAATTATATGATGAATTTATTTCTACTATGAAATCACATAGAGTACACTTTGTAAACAAAAAAGAAAAAGCATTATTAGAAAAATTATTATTCGGAGTAGAAGCTAAATCTAAAGATTGCTCAGGAGCAAAACTTAATTCTACTATAGTAGGTAAACCAGCAACTGAAATTGCTAAGTTAGCAGGATTTGAAGTAGCTCCAGGAACTGTAATTATAGCAGCAGAATGTTCAGAAGTTGGAGTAAATGAACCACTTACTCGTGAAAAATTATCTCCAGTATTAGCAGTAATCAAATCTAAAGATACTAAAGACGGAATCGAAAAATCTCGTCAAATGGTAGAATTTAATGGTTTAGGACATACAGCTGCAGTACATACTCAAGATGAAGAAGTAGCAGAAGAATTCGGAAAAGTAGTTAGAGCTTGCCGTATAGTTTGGAATTCACCATCTACATTTGGAGGAATAGGGGACGTTTATAACGCATTTATGCCATCTCTAACATTAGGATGTGGTAGCTACGGACGTAACTCTGTATCAGGAAACGTATCAGCAGTTAACTTACTAAACATTAAATTAATCGGTAGAAGAACAAATAATATGCAATGGTTCAAAGTACCACCAAAAATTTACTTCGAGCCAAACTCAATTAGATATCTAAGAGAGATGGAGGGTTTAGAGAGAGTAATGATCGTAACTGACGAATCAATGGTTAAGTTAGGATTTGCTCAAAAAGTAATAGACCAATTACATCGTCGTAAAAATAAAGTACAAGTTCAAATATTCGATGGAGTAGAACCAAACCCAGACATCACAACTGTAGAAAAAGGTACAGCTTTAATGAACAGCTTCAAACCAGATGCGATAGTTGCTCTAGGGGGAGGATCTCCAATGGACGCAGCGAAAATTATGTGGTTATTCTATGAAAGACCAGATGCTGACTTTAATGAGTTAGTTCAAAAATTCGCTGATATAAGAAAACGTACAGTTAAATATCCTCATTTAGGAAATAAAGCTAAATTTATAGCTATCCCTACTACATCAGGAACAGGTAGTGAGGTTACACCTTTCGCAGTTATTTCTGATAAAGAAAATGACAAAAAATATCCGTTAGCTGACTATGCTATTACACCACACGTTGCAATAGTAGATCCTAACTTAGTATTAACAGTTCCTGCAGGACCAACAGCAGCTACAGGTATGGACGTATTAACTCATGCAACAGAAGCATACGTGTCAATTTTAGCTAACGACTATACAGATGGACTAGCTCTAAGAGCAATTCAATTAGTATTTGAAAACTTAGAAAAATCAGTTAAAACAGGAGATAGAGATGCTCGTGAAAAAATGCACAATGCATCATGTATAGCTGGTATGGCGTTCGCTAACGCATTCTTAGGAATTTGTCACTCTATGTCACACAAAGTTGGAGGTAAATTCCACACAGTACACGGGGAAAACAACGCAACATTATTACCTTATGTAATTAAATACAACGGAACTAAACCAGGTAAAGTATCATTATGGCCTAAATATGAACACTATCAAGCAGCAGAAAGATATCAAGCTATAGCTCGTATGTTAGGACTTAAAGCAGATACTCCAGAACAAGGGGTTGAATCTTATGCTAAAGCAGTATACGATTTAGGTATAAAAGTTGGATGTCCAATGGCGTTCAAAGATCATAAAGCATTATCTGAAGTAAGCTTTGATGAATACAAAGCTTCATTAACTAAGTTAGCATTCGATTCATTCGAAGATCAATGTACTCCAGCTAACCCACGTTTAGCAATGATAAGTGATATGGAACAAATTATGGAAGCGGCATGGGAAGGATATGACGCTAAGAAATTTGTAGAAAAAATCTAATTTAGCTCTCAATCAACTTTCAAATTTTAATAAAACCAACGAGTTTAAACTTGTTGGTTTTATTTTATTCAATTTAATTTTTAAAATAAGAATATGTTAGATATTAAAAAAATTTTAAGTTTAAATTGAAATTAATAATATAAAGCATAAATTGCCTAGTTAAAAGTCTTTTTTTAGTTTTTATTAGATATATATCAATAAAAAACTATTTTTTAGTTTTTTGTGTCTAATAATTTAGTATATTAAAGGTTTTTAATAAGATATAAACTTTTGTTTATAATAATTCTATTGTTTATGAATAATAATTAACACTGATTAAAAGTGTTTAAAAAGTGTTAAATTTATTTCTTTTTAAAAATCAAATTATTATTTAAAAACTTATATAAAAATATAGACAACGATTTCTTGTTTTTTGATTTATACTATTTTGAAAAAATTTGTTTTAAATAAAGGTTAAATATTTTTTGTGTTAATGTGTTTTTATTTATATTTCTATTATAAAAATAAAAATAAAAATATTATTGTGTTTTTGTGTTATGCTGTGCAATAACATTGCTTTGTTATATTTGGTGGTTGTAAGCAAAGTATTTCTATAAATGACTAGTTTTTATAATGTATTTAAATTGTTTTTTATTAAATTGTTTTTTGTTAAGGCATAAATATCTTTTTTATTAACTTTAACTTTGTAATTATTTTAGTAGATAATATAGCAAATAAATTGACTTGAGTTTTAAAAAATGATAAAATTAATGCGTTAATATACATTTTATAATATATAGACATAAAATAATTAATTTACTAAGGAGAGAAAATGTTTAGAGACAAAAGTAAAGAAGAAGTTAGAAAAAATTGGAAAGCAAGGAAGAAGAATGGTAAGTGGATATTCTTATCATCAGTATTTTTATTTGGTACTTTAGTAGGTGGCTCAGAAGCTAGTGCTGAAGTTCAATGGAAAGATGACTATGAGGCTTTATATGGTACAGGGGAAGGTTCTCTTAAGAACAATGTTAGATATGAGACCGTCAAAATAAATAGAACTGTAAGGTCAGAAGGTAATGAAAATTACATTGATTATGTAATTAGATTTAGTGAGCAAGACGATCCACAACCTAACAGACCAGGAGCTGATCCTGTAGGTTGGGTTAAACCTATTGTTACTGCTGTATTACCTTCTAATGCAGCACTTGTAAATGGTATAACTTACTCGGTAGATTTGAATAGAAATAATCAATGGCAAGTAGTAACAAATAATGCCAGTATTGAAGATTGGTCAAAATCTGCTAATAGATCATACTATGAAAAAGGAAGTGCAGAATATAATGAGCATTTTATTGGTGAGAAAGCAGATACAAACAGTGAAATGGCAAACTTTAATGCTAAAGACGCTTTCTCGGGTATATTATTTGCTAAAATAGTTCCTATAGATCATCCAGAGTATCCTTTCCAACCAGTTATTGAATTGAAATTTACAATGAAAGTTAACGAGGGTGTAGATCCTAAAGATGTAAATTTAATAGCAGGAATCAAGGCAGATCTTCCTGAGGGTGAAACTAACCCTAGATATGCTTTCTATGGAGCAAGAGACAAAGATAATGATGGTTTCCCTGATTATAAAGAAAAAGAACTAAATACAGCTCCTGATGATCCTAATAGTACACCTAATCAAGCTCCGATAGCAGAAAAAGAACATGCTATTTTAAAACCAGGAGTAGACAATCAGGTATATGAGCAAGGATCACCCCTACCTTCAGAACATGTTTGGAAAGGAAATTCAGATCCAGGATCATACGTAAAGGATGGAAGAGCTAATAAGCTTTATGGTGAAAAAGGTGCATTAAACGCTAAAAAAGATTTAGTTTTCTCATGGGCAACTGATGAAGATTTAACAGAAGAAGATAAACAACAAGGATTCACTACTGGAGGTGTAAGCACAGATGCTCCAGGTAAATTTAAAAAATATATAATAGTTACTTATAAAAAAGATGGTTCTAAAGATAAAGTAGCGCTTAACTATACTGTAACTCCTAAAGCAGATACTGGAACAACACCAACACCAACACCAGGAACAGGAACAGGAACAGGTTCAGGAACAGGAACAGGAACAGATTCAGGAACAGGAACAGGAACAGATTCAGGAACAGGAACAGGAACAGGAACAGATTCAGGAACGGGAACAGGAACAGGAACAGATTCAGGAACGGGAACAGGAACAGGAACAGATTCAGGAACAGGAACAGGAACAGGAACAGGAACAGGAACAGGAACAGGAACAGGAACAGGAACAGGAACAGGTTCAGGAACAGGAACAGGAACAGGAACAGGAACAGGAACAGGAACAGGAACAGGTTCAGGAACAGGTTCAGGAACAGGAACAACACCAGGTTCAGGAACAAATACAGGGGGAGAATTTGTAAATCCTCCAAGAGAAAGAGTTTTGGTATCTAATCCTAATTCTTTAACACCAGAAGAAAAATCAAAAGTAATAGAAAAAATAAAAGAATATAATCCAGATATAGCTTTCAAAGATGGAGAGATAATAGTATCTGATAAAGGAACTGTAGATGTAATAAAGGATGGAGTAAATAATCCAAGATTCCAACCAAGTGATGTTATAGTGGCAGCGATAAAACCAGGAAAACCAACAATAAAAGCTAACGGAGACGGATCAGTAACAGTATTACCACCAAAAGATGATACTGCAAAAACAATCGAAGTAACATATACAAACGAAAATGGAGATCCAGAAAAAGTAGTAGTAACAAAAGGTGAAGATGGAAACTGGACAACACCAGCAAAATCAGGAGTAACAGTAAATCCAGAAACTGGAGAATTAACAATCGATAAAGATAACGTTAAAGACGGATCAGAAATAACTGCAACAACAAAAGATGGAAACAACAAACCATCAGAACCAGCAAAAGCAACAGCAAGAAATGATGATTCAACAACACCAACACCAGGTTCAGGAACAGACACTGGAAATCAACCAGGAACAGACACTGGAAATCAACCAGGAACAGATACTGGAAATCAACCAGGAACAGATACTGGAAATCAACCAGGAACAGATACTGGAAATCAACCAGGAACAGACACTGGAAATCAACCAGGAACAGACACTGGAAATCAACCAGGAACAGACACTGGAAATCAACCAGGAACAGATACTGGAAATCAACCAGGAACAGACACTGGAAATCAACCAGGAACAGACACTGGAAATCAACCAGGAACAGATACTGGAAATCAACCAGGAACAGATACTGGAAATCAACCAGGAACAGACACTGGAAATCAACCAGGAACAGACACTGGAAATCAACCAGGAACAGATACTGGAAATCAACCAGGAACAGACACTGGAACAACGTCAGTAAAACCAGGAAAACCAACAGTAACAGCTAACGGAGACGGATCAGTAACAGTAGTACCACCAAAAGATGATACTGCAAAAACAATCGAAGTAACGTATACAAACGAAAACGGAGAACCAGAAACAGTAGTAGTAACAAAAGGTGAAGATGGAAACTGGACAACACCAGCAAAACCAGGAGTAACAGTAAATCCAAAAACTGGGGAAGTAACAATTGATAAAGATAACGTTAAAGACGGATCAGAAGTAACTGCAACAACAAAAGATGGAAACAACAACCCATCAGAACCAACAAAAGTAACAGCAGGAAACGATGAGCCAACAACAGACAAACCAGGAAAACCAACAGTAACAGCTAACGGAGACGGATCAGTAACAGTAGTACCACCAAAAGATGATACTGCAAAAACAATCGAAGTAACGTATACAAACGAAAACGGAGAACCAGAAACAGTAGTAGTAACAAAAGGTGAAGATGGAAACTGGACAACACCAGCAAAACCAGGAGTAACAGTAAATCCAAAAACTGGGGAAGTAACAAT
>JACBYF010000031.1 GCA_013415235.1 Gemelliphila palaticanis | reverse complement strand
GATACAAGCATATCTCGGGCATGATCTCCGACTCTTTCAATATCCCTAGTTCCATCTAATAAAGCTGAAGCTACTACCCCTTCTTTATTACTTAGTTTTTCTCTAAACAACAAAGTTAAGTAATTTGCCATTTCTTCATCAATAGAATTTATCGCTTCTTCTAATTTATTCCCACGTTCATTTAATTTTTCATCTCGAGTTTGGAAGAAGTTAACTGCATTATCAAAACTTTTTCTTGCCATTGCTATCATATCTAAAAATTCAAGTCTTACTTGCCCTAATGCTACAGAAGGCGAACTTGTTATTAATGATTTTTCAAGATGTTGTGCTTTATATTTAATAAACTCATCTTCACCTGGTATTAATTTAGTTACTATTTTTACTAATAACCAAATGAACGGAAATTGTAGCAGTGTGTTGAATACGTTAAATGTTCCATGCGCAAAAGCTATTGTTAATTTTCCATTCAAATTTAAAATATGCTCTATGTACTGAACAAAACTTGCATATAAAGGTAATATTATTATACATATTACTGTACCAAGAATATTAAATAAAACATGAGCTGCCGCAACCCTTTTAGCTGCAATAGTTGAGCCTACTACAGCCAGTACAGCAGTTATAGTAGTCCCTATATTATCTCCAAACAAGATAGGTAATGCTCCACTTAAGCTTATAACATTATCAGAATATAAGTTTTGAAGTATAGCTATAGTAGCAGCTGATGATTGTATCAACATAGTTAGTCCAGTACCAACAGCTACTCCATAAATAGGATTTTCACCAACACTTCCGATTGCATTTATAAACCAATCCATTTCTTTAAGTGGTCCCATTGCTGTTGACATCATTTTTAAAGAATAAAATATACCTCCAACACCAAATAATACCCTTCCTATATTGTTAACTGTCTTTTTCTTTGTAAAAAATAAACAAGCTGTTCCTAAAAATAGAATAGGTAATGCATAGGCTGATAAATTGAACCCTATTATGAATGAAGTAACAGTAGTTCCGATATTAGAACCCATAACTATTCCAATAGCTTGTCTTAAATTAAGTAATCCTGCTGCAACCAAGCTAACAGTTATTACTGTAGTACCAGAGCTAGATTGTATAAGTATAGTAACTATTATACCTACTAGCACGGCTCTTAAAGGAGTAGAAGTGTACTTATCAAGCATATTTCTCATTTTATCTCCAGCCATTAACTGAAGACCATCACCCATATATTTAATACTGAATAAGAATAAACCTAATCCTCCAAAAAAAGTAAATAAAATTTCTTGCCATATCGCTGACATGACTTATTCCTCCTGAAATATAAATCGTAATTATACAATAATAATAAGCATAAATACTCCTAAATTATAACAAATTAAAAAATAAAATACAACTAAATTATAAAACTATTTATATGCAAAAAACACCAGTAAATATTTACTGGTGTTTTTGTTATTAACGTGAGTAGTACTCAACTATTAATTGTTCGTTAATTTCTTGGTTTAATTCGCTTCTTTCTGGTAATCTTACTAATGATCCTTCTAATTTATCTGCATCAAAAGTTAAATATCCAGGAACGAAATTATTGATTTCAACTGCTTCTTTAACTATTTCTAAATTACGAGATTTTTCTCTTATAGAAATAACTTGTCCAGCTTTTAATTGGTATGAAGCTATATCAACTTTTTTACCGTCTACTAATACATGTCCGTGATTTACTAATTGACGAGCTTGACGGTTAGTTCTAGCTAATCCTAAGCTATAAACTACTGAATCTAATCTAGTAGCTAATAAAGCCATGAAGTTAGTACCGTGTAGACCTTGTAATTTACCTGCTTTATCAAATAATTTACGGAATTGTTTTTCATTCATACCGTGTAGGTAACGAAGTTTTTGTTTTTCTTGTAATTGTAAACCATACTCAGATAGTTTTTTTCTTTGATTTGGACCATGTTGTCCTGGTGCGTAAGGACGTCTTGCTAATTCCTTACCAGTTCCGCTTAGCGATATCCCTAAACGACGTGATTTTTTCCAAGTTGAACCTGTAAAACGAGCCATTTTTGCTCCTCCTTAATATTCTTTTTGTTTTTTTTGGTAAAACAAAAAGCACAAACATTCATTTTTGTATATGTTATATTATTGGAACTTCACCTAGCAGCATAGGTTACGAGTAGCCACATTAAAAAATGTATAACATAGAGGCAATAACAAATATTTCACTGCTATTATTTTACACTGTTTTTAATTCTAACACTATTTTAAATTATAGTCAAGTGATTAACTAAATTTTATAACAATAATTTATAACTATATCCTTTATTAGTTTTTTTATATTTTTTAAAACCTAGACCAGTAAAAAGTTTTATTGAGCCTATATTCCAATCATATATTTCTTCTACATATAGTTCTTTAAAATCCAAATCCCTTGCTCTATTGATTAAAGTTGTTACAACTTTCGATCCTATTCCTTTATTATGATAGTTTTTATCTCCTATCACTATAGGTAAATCATATTCACAAAGTGTAACATATCCAATACTTACGAAATTATTACCATTAAAAACCTAAATGAAATATAATTAATCTTCATTAGACCAATAGTTGTACATTTTATCTAATAATATTTTATCATAATGTTCTTTAACTCCATCTACTAACCAAACTATTTCTAAATCTTGATACCATTTTAATGTTGTAATCTATAATAGTTTGTATCAAACTTTTGAAGTCTAATATTTTCGTCTATTGATATAACTTCTGGTTGAATTATTTCTCTTATCCTCATATTTAAAATTCAAAACCTTGTTCTTTTATTGTTTTTAAATCACCAGGTTCGTTATCTTTATTATAAATATCCGCAAATTTTTGACTCCATATTTTTGTTTCTCTTTTCTCTGCAAATAATTCTAATACTTTATCATATTCTTCTATTTGTTCTTTTGTAGCTACAGAATAACTATTAAATCCAATGTTTGTATTATTAGAGAATCTAGGTTTTATTCTTTCTGTAGTGAGTTCTTCATCTAATTTTCCTACACTAAGTCCGCAAATTGGATATACATATTTAGGTAAATTAAATAATCTTATTATTTTATCCGCTACCGTTTTTATTCCACCACAAAATACAGTTCCGTACCCTAAAGATTCTGCTGCTATAGCTGCATTTTGCATAGCTAAAACTGTATCTGTGGTTGTATTTATTAAAGTATCAATGCCCCCAAAAGAAAATTCTTTTCCTTTCATATCAGCAGCTATTTTTTGTTTAGTTAAATCAGCTAAAAATATAAAGAATACTGAACTTGTTTCTATGTGCTTATTTCTAGTTGTATAGCTATATATTTCTTCTTTTAATTTTTGATCATCCACTACTATAACACTATAATGCTGACCATTCATCCAACTAGGAGCTTGTTTTATTGACTTTATTATTTCATTAACTTCATCTTTAGAAATTAAATGTCCTTTAACGAAATTTCTATTAGACCTATGATTTTGTAATAATTTTATAGTTTCGTTCATTTTATTTCCTCCATTATAATAAATTTTGATATGATTTAACAATAAAAAACTAGTAGTTCTGTACAATTTTCACAGCTCTACTAGTTTTCTAAATTTTATGATTATAAGCTAAAAGGATTTAATTTTATCTTTTTTGAATTTCTTCTAAAAGCATTTTATTTATCATTTGTGGGTTAGCTTGACCTTTTGATGCTTTCATTATTTGTCCCACTAAGAATCCTATAGCCCTATCTTTTCCATTTTTAAAGTCTTCTATAGACTGAGGGTTATTATCTAGTGCTTCATTAACCCAAGATAATAATTGTCCACTATCAGAAACTTGAACTAATCCTTTAGATTTAACTATTTCTTCTGCATTACCACCATTAGAAATTAATTCTGCAAATACTGTTTTTGCTATCTTACTTGATATAGTTCCATCTGTAATAAGTTTTATCATTCCTGATAAACCTTCTGCTGTAAGTTTCGTATCTTTTAATTCCTTTTGTTCTTTGTTTAAATAAGCATTAACATCAACCATTAAGTAGTTAGAAGCTAATTTAGCATCTGCACCAAGTTTTACTGTTTCATCAAACATATCAGACATTTCTTTAGTTAATGTTAACACGTGTGCATCATAAGCTGATAAACCTAATTCTTCTTGATACCTAGCTCTTCTAGCGTCCGGAAGTTCTGGAATTGTTGATCTTACTTCGTTCATCCACTCTTCTGAAATAATCATAGGAACTATATCTGGTTCTGGGAAATATCTATAATCGTCAGATCCTTCTTTTACCCTCATAAGTTTTGTTGTTCCAGAAGTTTCATCAAATCTTCTAGTTTCTTGTTTTATTTCTCCACCAGATAATATTACTTGCTCTTGTCTTTTTTCTTCAAATTCTAGACCTTTTTTTACAAAAGTAAATGAGTTTAAGTTTTTTAATTCTGTTTTTGTTCCAAACTCTTTTTGACCATAAGGTCTTATTGATATGTTAGCATCACATCTCATAGAACCTTCTTCCATCTTAACATCAGAGACTTCTATGTACTGAATAATAGAACGTAACTTCTCTAAATATGCATATGCTTCTTCTGGTGTTCTAATATCTGGTTCTGATACTATTTCTATAAGTGGAGTTCCTTGTCTATTTAGATCTACTAATGAATATCCATTTTTGTGTGTAAGTTTTCCTGCATCTTCTTCAAGATGAGCTCTAGTAATACCTATACGTTTTGTTTCCCCATTAACTTCTATATCTATCCATCCATTTTCTCCAATAGGTTGATCAAATTGAGATATTTGGTAAGCTTTTGGATTATCTGGATAAAAATAGTTTTTTCTATCAAATTTCGATTCTTTTGCTACTGTCATATTTAAAGCCATAGCAGCTTTCATTCCCCATTCAACAGCTCTTTTATTTACTACTGGTAATACTCCAGGATAACCTAAGTCTATTACACTAGTATTAGTATTTGGTTCTGCTCCAAAGTGAGCTGGTGATGAAGAAAATATTTTAGAATCTGTTTTTAATTCTACATGGACTTCTAATCCTATTACTGTTTCAAAATGCATAATTTTCTCCTAAGACTATATTTCAATTTTTTTATTTTGTAAGTTGTATTTTTGCTCATAGTTATAAGCTACATCATATATAGTTGCTTCTGCAAATGGTTTTGCAATTATTTGCATTCCTATAGGTCTATTACCTTTAAAACCACAAGGTACACTCATTGCAGGAAGCCCAGCCATATTAACGGGTATAGTTAATATATCATTAGTATACATAGTTACAGGATTAGTTATTTTTTCTCCTAAGTTAAATGCAACTGTTGGAGCAACTGGCCCTATAATAACATCGTATTCTTTAAATATTCTGTCAAAATCTTCTTTTATTAATGTTCTTACTTTTTGTGCTTTTTTATAATATGCATCGTAATAACCTGAAGATAATACATAAGTTCCTAGCATTATACGACGTTTTACTTCTGCTCCAAAACCTTCTCCACGTGTTTTCTTATAAACTTCTTCAAGGTTAGTAGCGTTTTCACTTCTATATCCATATCTTATACCATCAAATCTTGAAAGGTTAGAGCTCGCTTCTGCTGATGCTATTATATAGTAAGTTTCTATAGCATAAGATGTATTAGGTAAAGAAACTTCTTCAACTATTGCCCCTTGAGACTCTAAATGTTTTACAGCTTCTAAAACACTATTTTTAATATCCTTATCTACCCCGTCAGAAAAATATTCTTTCGGTAAAGCTATTTTCAATCCTTTTACATTACCTGTAATTATTTCACTAAATTTAGGTACATTTACAGGAGCACTAGTCATATCATTTTCATCTAGTCCTGAGATTACTTCTAGAACTCTTGCATTATCCTTTACATTTCTTGTAATAGGTCCTATTTGATCTAGAGATGATGCAAAAGCTACTAACCCAAACCTAGAAACTCTACCATAAGTTGGCTTCATTCCTACTACTCCACAGTGAGATGCTGGTTGTCTAACTGATCCTCCTGTATCACTTCCTAATGAAAATAAAACTTGTCCTGCTGCTACTGATGAAGCACTACCTCCACTAGAACCACCTGCTACTGCTGATAAATCATGAGGATTTCTCGTAAGCTTATAATATGAAGTTTCTGTTGAACCTCCCATAGCAAACTCATCCATATTCAGTTTACCCATAAGTATAGGATTTTCTTTATTTAATTTTGTAATTACTGTAGCATCATATATAGGAATAAATCCTTCTAATATTTTTGATGCACAAGTAGTTTCTATATCTTTAGTAACTATATTATCTTTGATCCCCATTGGAATACCAAATAATTTTCCAGTTATATTACCGTCTTCTTGTAATTTATCTAATTTTTTACCTTCTTCTAATGCAAGCTCTTCAGTAACTGTAATAAAAGAACCTACTTTTTCTTCTGTAGCCTTTATTCTGTCAAGAGAGCTATTTAATATTTCTGACGGTTTTACTTCTTTATTTTTTAATTTATTTTCTAGACTCTCTATTGATTCATACATGAAATCCATTAAAATTATTCTCCTTAAAATCTATTCTATTATAGTTGGAACTTTAAATTGTCCAGATTCTTGTTCATAAGAATTTTTTAAAACTTCTTTTCTATTTAAACCTTCTTTTGCAACATCTTCTCTAAATACATTTACTAAATCTAATACATGATAAGTAGGTTTTATATTTTCTGTATTTACATTAGAAAGATTTTCAACTAATGTAACTATACTTTCTAATTTTTCTGCATAAGTACTTATTTCTTCTTCTTTTATTTCTAATCTTGCCAAATTTGCTATATGTTCAACTTGTTCTCTAGTAATTGTTGACATAACTACCTCCAATTATATTTATACATCATTATATAATAGCATAAAATAGCTACTTTATCAATATTTTTACGACACAAATAATGTTTTTTCGTTTAATTTTCAGATTATTCGATAATTTAATGTAAATTTTATTTATTTGTTTTTAAAATGTATTGATTTTTCTGAAAAAATGTGTTTAAATATAAAAAATATAAAATAAACAAGGAGAAACAAAGATGAGTATAAAATACAAATTAATAACTAGCGTATTAGCCACATCACTACTTACTAGTAATATTTCATATTTAAATTTTATAAATATTCAAAAAGAAAATATTTCATTGGCAAATAGTGAAATTAATAAAGAGGAACTAGTTAAAGTTATTGTTAAATTAAAAGAAAAAAACAACTTTAAGCCAAGTGATCTTAATACACAAGACGGAAAAAACAAAAGAGTAGAATCTACAAAATCAATAAGAGAAGATGCTTTGAAATCATTAACTAAAAAAAATATTGAATACAAGAAATTAGTAGAATATGATTTGTTATTTAATGGTTTTGCTTTAGAAGTAAAATCTTCTGATATTAATAAATTAAAAGATTTGGATGTTGTAGAAGATGTAAACCTAAGTGCTGAAATATCTAAACCAAAAATACATAATGAAAATTTATCTAATAAAAGAAAAAAACGCGATTTAAGCAGTAATGACTTAGTTAATACAAATCCTCTTTGGAATAACAACATTAAAGGTCAAGGAATGGTTATTGCAATAATCGACTCTGGATTAGATATAAATCACGATACATTTAGAGTAACAGATGTTTCTAAAGGAAAATTCCCTACAAAAGAATCTATAGAAAAAGCAAAAGAAGCAGCTGGAATAAACTATGGTAAATGGTACAACGATAAAGTTGTTTTTGGGTATAATTATAACGATTTAAACGATGAACTTATGGAAGAAAGTAAAGACTCTCATGGTACTCACGTTGCTGGTATTTCAGTGGGAAATCCTAGTCAAAAAGCTCCTAGCAACGAGCTAGTCATGGGAGTGGCTCCAGAAGCACAACTAATGTTTTTTAGAGTATTTTCTGATTCAAACAATAAAGGATCTACAAGTGCATTTTTGTATGCTAAAGCTTTAGAAGATGCCGTAAAATTAGGAGCCGACTCTATTAATATGAGTTTAGGATCTGCTACAGGAAGTGTTTCTGAAGTCGGAGATATTATAGATAATGCTTTAAACATTGCTAAAGAATCTGGAGTTACTGTTTCAATAGCTGCAGGAAATGACGGTGCATATGGCGATGGTTACTCAAATCCAAGTGCAAACAATCCTGATTTTGGATTAGTAGCATCTCCTTCTGTAGGGTACGAATCTTTATCAGTAGCTGCAATTAATAACAATTTAATACGATCAGAAGCTCTTAAAATACCAGAACTAGAAAATAATGCAGAATTTAATAACGGATTAGTTTCTATTTCAGAACCATCACATCCATTTGAAAAAGGAAAAGACTATGAATTTGAATATATTAATTTAGGTACAGAAGAAGATATTAAAGGAAAAGACTTAACTAATAAACTAGCATTAATAAAAAGGGGAGAAATAACTTTTGTAGACAAAGTTAAAAATGCAAAAAAGGCAAATGCTGCAGGAGTTGTCATTTTTAATCATGAATCAGGTGGAAATGAAACTATATCTATGCAACTTGCAGATGAAGGAAAAGATTACCCTGTAACTTCTATTGGTTTTAATATAGGTAATATTTTATCTCAAAATATTAATTATAAAATTAGGTTTGATGGTGACTTTTTAATATCACCTAACCCAAATGCTGATCAAATTGCTGATTTTTCAAGTTGGGGACTTTCTAACGATGGTGAATTAAAGCCAGATATAACTGCTCCTGGTGGTGGAATATATTCTTCAATAAATAATAATAATTATGGTTCTCAAAATGGTACTAGTATGGCATCTCCTCATGTTGCTGCAGGAGTTGCACTAGTAAAACAAGCATTTAAAGATAGATTTCCTAATGTTCAAGGAGCCGATTTGCACCAATTAGTAAAATCTGTATTAATGAGTACAGCTACTCCTCACTATAACAAATCTGAAGAAGCATATACATCTCCTCGTCAACAAGGAGCAGGTATTATGAATTTAAATAAAGCTATTGCTACTGATGTTTATGTTACTAGCGATAAATTTTATCCTAGTGTTTCATTAGGAAATATAAGTGAAAAATTTAGTTTTGATGTTATTATACACAATATTTCAAATAAAACTAAAAGACTAAAATACACAACTGAATTAGGAACTGATAAAGTAACAGATGGCAAATTTGATTTATTACCAAGACACTTAAAATCTATAATAGGCGATTCTACTATTGAAATAGAAGCAAACTCTAGTAAAAAAATAACTATTAACGTTAACTCATCTGCATTTACAGAAGAATTATCAGGACTAATGCCTAACGGATACTTTTTAGAAGGGTTTGTTAAATTTGTTAATGCTGAAGATGATGTTGAAGAAATAAGTATTCCGTTTTCTGGTTTTAAAGGTGAATTTGAAAATCTTAGAGTTATAGAAAAATCTATTTATGAATTTGAAGATGATGAAAAGCCATTTTATTATTACAAAGCAAATTCTGATGAAATGGATGAAACTAGAAACTTTACTTCATTTGTTACTACTGAAACTGAAGATAACGTTATATTCCCTAAACGCGAAGAGTACGTATTAGGCGAATTTTATGATGTAAACAATCCTGAAAAATTTGTTTTACATAAAGATAAATTAGCATTTTCTCCAGGTTTAAAAGATGGAATTAAAGATGTAATAGGATTCAAAGCTACATTTTTAAGAAATTATAGAAATCTCAATATAAATATATATAAAGAAGATGATGTTAACAGAGAAAATCCTATATATAGTAAATCTGATTTATATGGAACAAAACATTATTTCGGAAATAAAACAGACAAAGTAAAAGTAATTGATTTATGGGAAGGAAAAGACAATCAAGGAAACCAACTACCTGACGGAACATACCAATATGTAGTTACTGTAACTCCTGATATTCCTGGAGCTTCTGAACAAACTTATTCTTATAATATAATAATCGATAATACAATTCCTGAATTCACAGGAGGAAACTACAATGAAGAAACTAGAGAATTTACTCCTCACGAATTTTTTGATTACGGAAGCGGAATATATTACAGTAAAGTATTTTATAAAGAAAATGGAAAAGAACATATACTTACAAAAAACTCTAATGGTAGCTATGTAATCCCTGAAAATGTTGATAAAAATAGAATAGAAGTTGTCTTACAAGACTACGCGGGAAATATCGATGATTCATTTAAGTTATTTGATAAAAACAAAATAGGTAACAAAGGAGTAATAGATGTTAAACTATTAGTTGACAATTCATCTCAGGATTTTTCACAATTATCAAGATTTAAAATAACAGATGAAGAAGGAAATACAGTAGCTTATGAAACTTTCCAAAGAGCTGCAGGTTTTGACCCAGTTACTTTCGACGTACACTGGAAAACATTAAAACAATTCCCATTTGGAAAATATAGAGTTGAGTTAGTAAGTTATGATGATGCATTAGAAATAATAAGCCCTAAAATATTCGAATTTGAAATAAACTCTGAAAACCCTTATTCTTTAGTAACATTTAAAGCTACTGAAATTATTAAATATAAAACAACTGTCACTTTCGACCAAAATGTTCCGTTAGATAGCGAAGTTTACGCTGTAGATTCTAAAGGACAAAAATTCAAATTAAATCACAGCAAATTTAATAGAAAAGTTTTTGAGAAATTCTTGCCTAATGGTGAATACACTATAATAGTTAAATTACCTGAAATATATGAAGTTTCTGACAACAATTTTAAAGTAGAAATCTCAAATGGAAACCACGACACTAAATTAACTTATGCTGAGGTGAAATATTACAAATCTGATGACTCTCCTACTACAATAGAAGAAAATCCAGAAATAGATATGAAAGCTGTAGAGGCATATATCTACTTAGTAAATAAGGTTAATAAATTAAAATCAAAAGACTTTTCTAATAAAACAAAAGATAGCTTGGATAATTTCAACTCTGTTTTAAGTAATGTTGAAAATGAAATTTCTATTTTAGATAAAGATTTAACTGCTAGAACAAAAGCAGAGATATTAAGTTTAATAGATATTATAGAGGAAGCAGTATTCAATCTAAAAGATAAAGAACTCCCTAATAATAAAGAACTATTAGAAAATTATAATAAAACTTTTGACGTAAGAAATTCTAATAAATATAAGAATTCATCTGTAGAAAGCAAAAATAACTATGATGAAAAAGTAAAAAATTTATATGAATTAGTACTAAATAATGAGCATTCTCAAGACAAGATAACACTAGCTATAGAAGAATTACTTACAGCAGAATTGAACCTAAATGGAAAAGATAATGATAATTCAATTAATAAAGATATTAACAATTTAACTAATATTAAAAATAATGAATTTGGTATAGAATTAATAAGCGACTCATTAAATGATAGTATGGAATTGGTAACTACAAAAAATAATAATGATTATATTATTAAAATAGTAAATAAAGAAAATAAGGAAAATATAGATTTATCTGGTACTAAATACATAAAAATTCCTAAAGAAAAAGGTAAGTATGTAGATAAGGTATATTTAATTAATGATAATAATAAAGAATTAATATTTTCTGAAACAGAAGATTACATAACTGTTAAAACTGATAAATTAGGTACATTAAGTATAGTATACAAAGATGGAAACAAAACACCTTCTAATTTTAGTTTTAATACAAAAAATACAGATAGTAGCTATAATTCTAAAAACAACTCATCATTAAGCACTATATATAAAGATTCGTTTGCTCAAAAAATACTGCCTAAAACAGGTATTAATAGCGACAATTCAGTTACTTATATTGTAACAATATTAATACTAAGCTCAATTATTCTATATTCATTTAGAAAACAAAAATAAAATAAAATAAAAAAATGCACTTAAAATTTTAAGTGCATTTTTTTAGAAATATTTTAAGATTTATTAGTATCTATTGTAAAACTTTTACCAGAAATGCTTGCTCTGAGTATGTAAAATATTAACTCTTTGTAAGCAACGCTACGCACTCCACTTGAAACGAGTGAACACCAAGTATGTCAAGTAGTTGCATTCGGGCTCTAAGTCAAATACGGGGCATGGAGAGAAAATGAGATAAATAACTAAGCGGCAAATTGCTGCTTAGTTATTTTTTTATCAACCAAATTTTCAATAACTTTACGATCAGAGACAAATAATCTAAAAACAACTAAAATACGTAATCTAAAATTATAAAAGCTACGGTAACCATAAGAGATCCTTTTAAGAACCTTAACTTTATTATTAATACCTTCTAAAGAACCATTAGAAATA
>JACBYF010000030.1 GCA_013415235.1 Gemelliphila palaticanis | reverse complement strand
GATCAAACTCTCCAAAATACTTTGTTTTGCTTGATTAGCTCTTTAAAAAGTTTTATAGTTGCTTTTCACAACTGTCCTTTTTTGGAATTAACGTTGACTTAATTCGTTTAGTTTTCAATGTTCAAATGTTGCTGTTTTAGCAACTTTTATATCTTATCATTTCTTTTTGAGTTTGTCAAGAACTTTTTTTAATATTTTTTTAAAAATATTTTTAAGGAAATTCTTAACTTTTAAATGAAATAATGTTTTAATTGTTCGTCTCTCTCTAAAGACTTTTATAATTATACATTAACTATTTTTCTTTGTCAATACTTTTTTGTTTTTTTTGAAAATAAAAAGAAAACCTTTATAAATAAAAGTTTTCTTTAATATTTTAAATATTATTTACTATATTATTATTCAAATATTTTAAATTTAGTTTCTTTAATTTTATCTTCTAAAACATCAAATTTAACATTTTTTAATAATGTAAGCTCTGATTTTTCTAAATCTATGTTTATGTCATCTATTTCTATATTTTCAAGTTCTAATATTTTATTTGTTACTATATTTACACAACCTTGGCATTTTAACCCTTCTATTTTATATTTATTTATCATAAAGTAAACCTTTCTTATTTATTAATTTTATTCTTAATGAATTTAGTATTACAGATATAGAACTAAAACTCATAGCTAAAGCAGCTAGCATTGGATTTAATAGTTCCCCACCAAAATAATACCAAACACCCATAGCTACTGGAACTCCTATTATATTATATATAAACGCCCAAAATAAATTTACTTTTATATTCTTTATAGTTTTTTCGCTAATTATTCTTGCATTTATTATTTCTAATAAATTATTTTTTAATAGTACTATATCTGCAGTTTCTATAGCTACATCACTAGCAGAACCCATAGATATACCTATATTAGATGCTGCTAAAGCTGGAGAATCGTTTATTCCATCTCCTACCATTACTACTTTTTTATTTTGCCTTTTTAATCTATCTATAACTTCTGATTTTTCAGATGGAAGTACTTCACTAATGATTTCAGTTATACCTAATTCTTCCCCTATTGATTTTGCTACAATTTTATTATCCCCTGTTAAAAGTACAACTTCTATTCCTTTTTCTTTTAATAATTTTATTAAATTTTTACTTTCTTCTCTTAGGTTATCTTTTACCCCTATTAAGCCTATTATTTTGTTTTCTTTAGATATTAGAACTATACTACATCCTAATTGTTGTATTTTTTTTATTTGTTCCTCATACTCATTTGTGTTTATGTCTTTTTCTTTAAATAGATTATAGCTTCCTATAAGATAGTATTCATCTCTAATAGTTCCTTCTATTCCTTTTCCTTCTATGTTGTTATAGTTATCTAGTTTTATTAATTTTTGATTTCTTTCACTAGATTTTTTCGTTATAGCTTTAGCTAAAGGATGATCTGAATATTTTTCGAAAGAAGCTGCTATTTTTAATAAATCATTTTCATTATAAGTTTTACTAATTATTTCATAAACCTCTGCTTCTCCTTTAGTAAGTGTGCCAGTTTTATCAAATACTATAGTATTTATTTTACTAAACTCTTCTAAAACATCTCCATTTTTTATTAATATTCCTTTTTCTGCTGCTGTACCCAAACCTACCATTATAGCTGTGGGGGTAGCTAATCCTAAAGCACATGGACAAGCAATAACTAAAATAGAAATTGCTATAGTTAATGAAAAAGAGAAATCTTTTCCTATTATAAAATACCAAAATAACGAACTTAAAACTGCTAGTGATATAATTACAGGAACAAAAATAGAAGATATTTTGTCAGCTATACGAGATATTTTAGCTTTTGATATTTGTGCATTTTCTACTAAAGTTATTATTTTAGAAAATGTGGTATCTTCTCCTGTTTTAGTTATTTTTACTTTCAAGTATCCACTTTTATTTATTGTTGCTCCAGTAACTGTATCTCCGATTTTCTTTTCTACTGGAATACTCTCTCCTGTTAACATACTTTCGTCTACAAATGATAATCCTTCTATAATATCGCCATCAAGAGCTATTCTTTCTCCAGGTTTTACTAATATTATATCTCCTATTTGTAAATCTTCTATATCAACTAAAAACTCCTCTTCTCCTACTAATAAGTTTGCCTCTTTAGGTGATAAATTTATTAATTTTTGAACTGAAGTAGATGTTTTTCTTTTAGCAATATACTCTAAATATTTACCTAAATTTATTAAAGTTATTATTACAACTACACTTTCAAAATATAAGTGATGCAAGTGATTTATATCTATATAAATAGATAAGTAAGATATATATATACTATAAAAATATGCTGATAAAGTTCCAAGTACAACCAAACTATCCATATTAGGAGATTTTTTTATTAAAAACTTAATGCCTGAATTGAATGTATCTACATTTATATATATTACCAAAGTTGTTAATATTAATTGTAAAGATACATACATAAACGGATTTTCTTTATTAAATATAGGTATTTCTATTCCAAACATAGATATCATTGATATTAAAACTACAGGAAGTGATAATATAAGTGAATAAAAGAATTTTCTTTGCTTTTTACTTTTTTTATCTTCTACTATATTTTTTTCATCTTTCTTTATATCTGGAGTATAAAGAACAGCACTATAGCCTAATTTAGAAACCTCGTTTTCTATTTCTTCTATAGATATATTTTTTTCATCATAAGTTAGTAACATTCTATCATTTGCAAGATTGTAAGCTACTGATTTAATACTTTTATTTTTGGTTAAACCTTTTTCTAATGATTGCACACAAGAAGAACACATTACTCCTTCTACTAAAAATTTTCTTGTTTCCATAAAATTCCTCCTACTTACACATACATTGGCCTGCTACACAGTTACATTTAACTGTTTCAGGGGCTGTTAAAATTTTTTTCTTTAGTATTTTTTCTAATTGTGCTATATCCTTTTTACTCATCTCTGTATTTTCTACTATTATCTCTAAAATATTAGGTATTTTTTTTGAACATACTTTATTTAGTACATCAGATATTATACTAAATACACCATCTTTTTCTGTGAAATTGCTGTAATAAATATTTTTATTAGATACTTTCCTATAACTTATTAATTTTTTATCTACTAATCTAGATATTAAAGTTTTTATAGTAGATGGACTCCACTGTTTTTTTTCACTCAAAATTTTTATTATTTCTGAACTACCAACGTTTTCCAAAGTCCATATAATTCTCATAACTTCCCATTCTGAATTGGAAATCATAATATCCCTCCTATTTTTCGGTTACATTTGTAGACCTTTGTTTTATTTTTTTCTGGATACAAAACTACTAATGCTTTGTATCCAGATATTAAAATTATAACATCCAAGTTTACGAATGTCAACTAGAATTAGTCACTTTGAAGTTTTATATTCATATTATAATGTAGATAGCTATCAATGAAATCAAATATTTCTCCATTCATGACTTTATCTATTGTTGACACTTCATGGTTTGTTCTATGATCTTTAACTAGAGTATATGGAGTAAAGACGTATGATTTTATTTGAGAGCCCCATCCTATAGATTTTTGTTCTCCTCTAAGTTCACTTAATTCAGTTTCCTTTTCTTCTAATTGCATTTGATACAATTTAGACTTTAGTTCTTTTAATGCAGTTTCTTTATTTGTTATCTGACTTCTTTCTGATTGTGATTGAACTACTATTCCTGTAGGTATATGTGTTATTCTTACAGCAGAATCTGTAGTGTTAATATGCTGACCTCCTGCTCCCTGGGCCCTATATGTATCTATTTTTAAATCTTCTTGGTTTAATTCTACTGTTATCTCATCATCAGAAAATTCAGGTATTACATCTATCGAACAGAAAGATGTATGTCTTTTTCCAGATGGATCAAACGGCGATATTCTTATAAATCTATGAACCCCTTTTTCTCCTTTTAATAAACCGTATGAATAATCTCCTTCTACTCTTAACGTAGCAGACTTTATTCCACAAATATCTCCTCTCTGATAGTTTATATAACTATATTTAAGACCTTGCTTTGTAAAAAATCTTTCATACATTTTTAAAAGAATTTCCGCACAATCTGTAGCATCACTTCCTCCTGCTCCAGCATGAACTTCAAAAAGTGAAGTGTAGTTGTCATAAGGTTCAGATAATAATAATCGTAGTGTAAACTTCTCTATTTTTTCTTTTAGTTCTTGATAGCTAGAAGTTAATTCTGAATATATTTCATCATCTTCTTCATTTTTTAAATATTCTATCAAGTCTATACTATGTTCCATAAGTAAATTTAGTTCTTCAAATTCTTCTATTTCTTTTTTCAAAAATTTGGACTCTGATACTACTTTAGTTGCCAAGTTATTATCATTCCAAAAATTTGTATCGAGCATTAATTCTTCTATTTCTGCTATTCTTTCTCTTTTTTCTTCTAAATTTAAAGATAATGTAAAATCTTCTATATTTTTTTTTATATTTTCTAACTCATTTTTAAAATCTACTAATTCCAATTTACACAATACCTCTTATATTTTTTACATAAATTATTATACTGTGTTTATATGGCTATGTCGAATATTTTATTTATAAACAAAATTATAATTATTCTTTTATAATTTACCTTGACTTTCTAGAACAGATAGGAAATATGGCATTTGTTTTCGCCACCACGGCCAATCGTGTTCTACATCTTGCCCCCAGTAATCAAACCAACCAGGTATATTTTTATTTTTGAATACTTGTTCTAACCTTTGGGTATCAGAAATATGAGGCTCTTCCCATGCACCTTGTCCTACACAAACAATATAATCATTGTGTCGATAATTTTCTAATTTATAAAAATCATCAGTATTAGATAAATAATCTATAGGTGAATTATGATAAACTTCTAAATCTCCGTAATATTCACCTGTAAAAAATCTTGCATCGTATACACCACTAAGTGCAATAGCTGTATCAAAGACATCAGGATGTCTAAGAGCAAAATTTACAGTATGAAAGCCTCCCATACTACAACCCGTAGCAATTAGGTTTCCACCCCAATTTGACTCATGTCTAATAAGAGGTATAAATTCATTAATTATATAACTATCGTATAAATTATGGAAATATGCCATGTCATGCGCTGATTTATTTTCTGCAAACCAAGATTCACTATCTACAGAGTTAGGAGTATAGACCTTTATTAGCCCTCTATTTATAAAATCTTTTATAGAATCAATCATTCCAAAATCGGCATATTCATTGTGACTCCCACCCGAAGAAGGAAAAACTATAATAGGTTTTCCTGCATGACCATAAACATTAAATTCCATTTCTCTATTTAACGAGCCACTGTAGTGACTTCTTTTTTCAAACTTCATAACTTCCTCCTAATTAGTTTTTCTCAAATATTGTATAATTTCAAACATTTTATCTAAATCGGTAGTTTTAAATATGTAACCTTCATTTCCCATTATCGCAGAAAACACTCCCGGAACAGACTGTATATCCACTAAATTTTCTCCATATTTATTTTTAATATCATCTATTGAATGAACATAATTTTTGTGCCCTTTTCTAGCTGCATATAAACAATTATATGGTCTAGTTATTTCTGCTCTAAACTCATTAAATTTTACTAAATTAGCGTATTCTTTGAAAATATCAAAATCATTTGCATAATTAAACATATCTATCGTTAAACCACCTGGTGGTCTACAATTTACTTCTAATCCCATTAATTTCCCATCAGATTTTGTTCTGAAAAATTCAAAATGGAAAAATCTCTCTTTTAATCCAAATGCTTTAACACATTTTTCTCCCAATTTAGATAAATCTCTAGGTATTTCTCTAGGAAGGAAGTAATACATATCTTCTGGATCACTTATAATATCTAAAACTGTATTACTATAAACAATTGTAGAGCTAAATACTACATTGCCATCTCTATCAACTAAGCCATCAAAAGTTACAACATCTCCTTCTATATATTCTTCCATAATATAAATAACGTCAGGAGACTTTTTAGTGAAAAACTCTTCTAGCTCTTGTTTAGATTTTATTTTATATGTATCGCTAGAACCTACTCCACTATTAGGTTTTACTATTACAGGAAATCCTAATTCAGAAGATAAAATTCTGGCATCTTTATCGTCAGTAAATACTCTACCTTTAGCTACAGGTATTTTATTTTTTCTAAATATTTCTTTCATTTTTGACTTAGTTTTAACACTTTCCATATCTTCATCTTTAAATCCGAAAACATTAAAGTCTGTTCTAAGTTTTGCATCTGTTTCTAGCCAATACTCATTGTGTGATTCTATTCTATCAATTTTTCCATATTTATGAGCAAAATATCCTACAGCTCTATAAAGTTGATCATAATCGTTCATATCATCTACCTTATAATATTCAGTTAAAGCTGATTTCAATCCATCACTTAACTCATCATAAGAAGCATCTGCTATTCCTAAAGTATTTATACCAGCTTCTTTTAACCTGTGAGCAAAAGTCTCATAGTTTTTAGGAAAATGCGGTGAGATCATTACAAAATTCAATTTTCTATCCATCTATTTTATAAACTCCTTTTATTTTTGAAATATTGTAACATATTTTCTGAAAAAAATAAATAAATATGTTCATTTTTCTGATAAAAATTTAAAAATATAAAAGAGTAACTAATTTCTAATTTAAACCAAATAAAATAAAATATAAAATACGTTCTTATTTTAATAAGTTTAAAAGAAATAATTACTCTTAGCTTTTTAAATTTATTTTTTTACTTCTCTTACATAGTTAATAATATCATAAATATTTTTAATTTCTGAATCTCTTAAAACATAACCCTCATCACCTAACATCGATCTAAAAGGTACTGGGACTTCTAATACATCTACTAGTTGCTCACTATATTGTTCTTTTATATCGCTATAATTATGTTTATAATCTTTACTATTTTTTCGCGAAATATAAACACAATTATAAGGCCTAGTTACATCTGCAGAAAAATCGTTTCCTAACACTATATTAGCATACTCTTTAAATATATCTATATCATTAGCATAATTAAACATATCTATAGTAGGCCATCCCGGTGGTCTACAATTTATTTCTAGTGCCATTAATTCTCCCTTAGGCTCTGTTCTGAAAAATTCAAAATGGAAAAATCTTTCTTTTATACCAAAAGCTTTTACACATTTTTCTCCCATAGCTACTAAATCTTTAGGAATTTGATTTGGTAAGTAAAAGTACATGTCTTCTGAATCTGTAAAAACATTAAGTAATGCTGTATTATGTATTATTGAAGAATAAAATACTAACTTACCATTACTATCAACTAGTCCATCAAAAGTAACTACATCACCTGGTATAAACTCCTCCATTATGTAGGTTACTCCTGCTGTTTTATTCTCAAAAAAACATTCTAAATCTTCTTTAGACTTTATTTTATAAGTATCACTAGCTCCTACCCCACTATTAGGCTTAACTATTACAGGAAATCCTAACTCAGAAGATAAAATTCTAGCATCATCATCACTACTAAATACTCGTCCTTTAGCTACAGGTATATTATTAGCCTTGAAAATTTCTTTCATTTTTGACTTAGTTTTTATTTTTTCCATATCTTCAACTTTTAAGCCAAATACATTAAAATCTGTTCTTAACTTAGCATCTAGTTCTAACCAATATTCTATATTAGACTCTATTCTGTCAATTTTTCCATATTTATGAGCAAAGTAGCCAATTGCTCGATATACTTCATCATAATTTTCTAAAGTAGAAACTCTATAGTACTCTGTTAAAGAACTTTTTAAAACATCGCTTAATTCATCATAAGAAACATCTGCAACTGCTAGTACATTGATACCAGATTCTTTCATTCTAAAAGCAAATGTTTCATAATTTTTGGGGAAATGTGGCGAAATCATTACAAAATTTAATTTTTTTTCCATACAGTTTATAAACTCCTTTTCATTTTTGATGTATTTTAACATATTTTTTTAAAAAAAAGAATAATAAAGTACTTTACAAAAAGTTCGTATTACTAAATAATACTAGTATTAGCAATACGAACTTTATAAAATTAATTATATATTATTATCTTTTTAATTTTCTTCTTAAACCTAATAATCCTATTATTGCAAAAACTCCAAATAAAGTATAATTACTAGTAGTTTGACCTGTATTAGGTAATTTTTTAGTTTCTGAAGCATCTTTTTTAGTTTTTGATACATTCAATTCTTTAGATTGTTTTTTGATTTCAGAAGATATTGTTATTTCTTTCTCTTCCAATTTCGAGTCACTATCTTTAGATTCATTATGTTCATTTTCTTTAATCTCAATTCCTAAAACTGAACTAGAAGTTTTACTATCTTTTTCTACTGTAGATTCGTTAGATTTTTCTTCTTCTGTTAAGATAGTATCTTGTAAATCTTTATAATAAATTTTTCTTCCTAATTCTGGAATGGCTATTTTTTCAAATGATTTTAAATATTTAACAAATATTTCTGTATCTGGATCTAGTGCTCCAAGCAGTTTAGTATTTTCTGGACCTCTTAATTCTGGGAAATCATCTCCTCCACCGTATAGGAAGTCGTTAATTACACCTACATAAGTAGAATCTTCTTTTATTAATATTTTCTTACCATCTTTTTCTACCCACGCTTTGTCAACTACCCATTTAACTGGTTTACCTTTTTCATCTTCAGTCCCTTCAGGAGCTTCTTTATATGTATATCCTATTCCTGACATTTGTAGGAAGTATTTTTCTTCAGAATTGTACTGAGAATTTAATGTTGCTATAAGATTTTTTCCACTTATTTCTACCACTTGCATTACATTACCGAATGGTTGCACTTTTTGAGCAGATCCCCAAGTAACAACTCCTTCTTTTGTTATTTCAAGGTGTGCTCTTATTCCCCCATTATTAGTAATAGCAAAGTCTGCTTTAAATCCTGCTTCTCTTGCTGCTTTTAATTGCGCATCAGTAATTAAGTTACCTACTGGTGATTCTAAGTTAGCTGGAGATTTTTTATATTCTGGAGTTCCTTCTGGAAAATCTATAGATCTAACTACTGTTGTATCTGCTGTAGTTACTTTAGCTTCTACTATTTCTTTGATTCTATCTTCTGCATCTTTGGCAATAGCTACTAAATCCTCTCTAGGCTTAACTCCTTCTTTAGCTAAAACAGGAGTAACTTTTGCTGTTACGTCACTAAAGTCTTTATTTTTAACATTATAAGTACCTATTACATCTGCAAATGCTTTTCCATGAGAAGCACCTTCTACTACTCTTATACCTTTGTAAACAGCATTAGTTATTACGTGATTATGTCCTGCAAAAATTATATCTACGCTTGAATCAGAGTCTAGTCTATCTATAATTTTTCTAACTTCTCCTTGTACATCTGTATCATTATCTTTTGCACTAGAAGCAGCAGCATGTGCAAGAACTACTATAGCATTTACACCTTGCTTTCTTAATTCTTTAGAATATTTATTAATAGCATCTGCTGGATCTGTTACATTATATTTTTCCCATTGTTTTTTTAGTACTAACGTTGGTATTTCTTCTGTAACAACTCCTATAAATCCTATTTTAGCTTCCTCTCCTTCAGAGTCAACTAGTGTTTTTACTAAATATGGCGGCCAATTAAATGGAACTTTTCCGTCTTCTTTATTTGTTACGTTAGCTATAGTGATTTCCATATTTGTATTTTCTCGAGGATATTCATCTACAGCCTTATTAAATTCTCCCTGTTTTGGAGCTTCTCCTACTAAAATTCTATTAAACTCTTCTAACCCTTCATCAAATTCGTGATTTCCTATAGTTCCTAATTCAAAGTTTAATTTTTTTAAAGATTTCATTGTAGGCTCGTCTTGAAGTATTCCTGATATAGCTTGAGAAGCTCCAACCATATCCCCTGCTTGAACTCTTAATGTAACACCATCTTCTACATTACTATCTTTAAATTCTTTTTCAGAATTGTCTAGATATGTTCCTAGTAACGATGCAGTTCCACCTTTTTCTTTATGTTTTTTACCGTATTCATAGACACTTCCATAACCATCTAGTTGTCCGTGTAAGTCATTAATACCTTGAAGTTGAACCTTTACCTCTCCTTCTTTAGCAGAAGCATCTGCTCCTCCATAAACAGCTAGTAAAGATCCTCCTAATAAAGTAACTCCTAATTTTACAGAATTTTTCATAAATAGTAATTCTCCTTTGAAAATATATATTCTTCGTAAATTATAACAATTTATTGGTTATTTTTCAATAGAATTTACAAAAAATATTTATTTAGTTTATTTGGATTGTAAAAATAATTTGAAAACGTTAGTTTTACATACTTTCAGATCTAAATTTGCTTTGTATAATATTTACAGATTTTCTTACGATACATCTAGGAGCTATTTTTGTAGTAATAGCAAATAATTTATTTGTTAAACCTGGTAATATTATTACTTTGTTTTTATTCATAAACTGATTATAAGCATAGATTACAACTTCTTGAACATCAGACATTTTCACATTACTAAATTTCACATCAGCATTTTTTTCAAAATCTGTTTTTGTAGGGCCTGGACAAAGTGCACTTACTTGGATATTTAGTTTCGACATCTCTTCAGATAATGCCTCTGTAAAACTTAAAACAAAAGCTTTTGTTGCATAATATACACTCATTTTTGGTCCCGGCATAAACCCTGCTATAGACGCTACATTTAGTACTTTTCCATAATTTCTATCTATCATATCTCTTAGGTAATAATGAGTTATTTCAACTAATGATATTATATTTAATTTAATCATATTTGTTTGTTTTTCTAAATCACTACTACTAAAATCTCCAAAATCTCCAAATCCTGCATTATTTATCAATATATCTACTATAATATTTTGTTCATTAGTAAAATTGTACAGTTCCTTAGCTGCATTTGATACACTTAAATCTTTTACAAATATAAATACTTTTATTCCGTATTCTGTTTCTAATTTTTCTTTTATATTTAACAAGTTTGCC
The DNA here is from genome assembly GCA_013415235.1 of Gemelliphila palaticanis. GTDB lineage: Bacteria > Bacillota > Bacilli > Staphylococcales > Gemellaceae > Gemelliphila > Gemelliphila palaticanis. The sequence continues at coordinate 3,734 of JACBYF010000030.1, read as the reverse complement.
TCTCTTCTAGCTACTAATAATAAATTATATCCTTTACTAGCATACTTATAAGCAAACTCTTTTCCTATTCCATTTGATGCTCCGGTTATTAATACTACTCTTGTCATATTTTTATTAATCCTTTCTAAATATAATATCTAAATACATTATATAACTTTTTATAAAAAAATGGAGTAGAAATTAATATTTTCATAAAGAAAATACCGATATTTCTACTCCATAAAGTTATTTATATTATTTTTTTAATGTTGAAATATTTAATTCTAATAATTGTTCTAAATCTACTGGTGATGGTGCTTCTGTTAATAGACATGAAGCATTTGCTGTTTTAGGGAATGCAATAGTATCTCTTAAGTTATCACGTCCTGCTAATAACATTACAAATCTATCTAATCCTAATGCACATCCTCCGTGTGGTGGTACTCCAAATTCAAAAGCATCTAGTAAGAATCCAAATTGTTCTTTAGCTTCTTCTTCACTAAATCCTAATGCTTTAAACATAGATTTTTGTACTTCTTTATCAAATATACGAATACTTCCTCCACCTAATTCGTATCCATTTAACACTATATCGTAAGCTTGAGCATACGCTTTTTCTGGTGCTGATTCTAATAATTCAACATCTTCTACTTTTGGCATTGTAAATGGATGGTGAGCTGCACTATATTTTCCAGTTTCTTCGTCAAATTCTAATAATGGCCAATTAACTACCCATAGATAGTTGAATTTATTTGGATCAATTAAATCTAAATCACGAGCTAGTTTTTGACGTAATGCTCCTAATGATGCATAGCAAACTTTTTTACTGTCTGCTGCAAATAAGATTAAATCTCCTACTTCCGCTTCAGCTCTTTCTACTAATTTTGCTGCTACCTCTTCTGTAAAGAATTTTGCTATAGCTCCGTTTAGCCCTTCTTCTGTAACTTTAACCCAAGCTAATCCTTTAGCTCCGTAGTTTGCAACATAAGCACCTAAAGCGTCTATATCTTTACGTGAATATTTATCAGCTACATTTTTAGCAACTATACATTTTACTGCTCCACCTTGCTCTACTGCATTTGAGAAAACTTTGAAATCAATATTAGCAACTATATCACTAACATCTTTTAATTCCATACCAAAGCGTGTATCTGGTTTATCACTACCAAATCTTTCCATAGCATCGTTGTAATCAAGCCTTTCAAAAGGAGTTTTTACTTCTATTCCTTTTACTTCTTTCATTACATGAGAAATAAGTCCCTCAATCATAGTCATAATTTCATCTTGTGACATAAAACTCATTTCCATATCTATTTGTGTAAAGTCTGGTTGTCTATCTGCTCTTAAATCTTCATCTCTAAAACATCTAGCTACTTGATAATATCTATCAAATCCTGCAACCATTAAAAGTTGTTTAAATAGTTGTGGTGATTGTGGTAATGCATAAAATTCACCTGGATGTACCCTACTTGGAACTAAGTAGTCTCTTGCTCCTTCTGGTGTTGATTTTGTTAATATTGGAGTTTCTACATCTGTGAAGTTATTTCCATCTAAATAATCACGAGTAGCTTTAGTTACTTTTGAACGTAAATGAATAACATCTGCTAACTCTTTACGTCTTAAATCTAAATAACGATATTTCATTCTTAATTCTTCACTTGATAAGCTAGAATCTTCTAAAACGAATGGTAATGTTTTAGCTGCTGATAATATTTCTAATTTTTTAGCAATTATTTCTACTTTTCCAGAATAAATTTTTTCGTTTATAGTTTTCTCACTACGTAAAACTACTTCACCTTCAACAGATACTACATATTCGTTACGAATAGAGTCTGCTAATTTGTGTGCTTCTTCATTTTTTTCTCCAGAAAATACACATTGAACTACTCCCATTCTGTCACGAACATCTATAAATATTAAATTACCTAAATCACGTCTTTTACTAACCCAACCTTTTATTGTAACTGTTTGTCCAACATATTTTTCATCTATGCGTCCTGAATAATCCGTTCTTCCGTATGCTCCCATCTTTATTCTCCTAATTTATCTTCTATATATTTTTTAAGTTCATTTATTTGTACTGATTCTTGAGTAAAGTTTTCCATATTTTTTACAGTAACTTTACCTTCTTCTATCTCTGTATCACCGATAATAATAGTATATTTAGCTTTATACCTATCAGCAAGTTTCATTTGTGCTTTTATTTTTTTATCAAAATAATCATTTTGAACCTTTAGACCTGCAAGTCTTAAATCGTTAGTCAATTTAACTGCAAAATCTCCTGCCGACTGACCCATAGATACTACGAATAGATCTATACTTTCTTCTATTGGTAATTCTATATTCTCGCTTTCTAATGCTAAAAGTAGTCTTTCTATACTAAGAGCAAATCCTATTCCTTTTTCTCCTTCAGGACCTCCTAGCATTTCTACTAAGCCGTTATAACGTCCTCCACCACATAGAGTTTTAAGCTCTACATTAGGATTATCTATCATTATCTCAAAAGCTGTGTGTGTATAGTAATCTAACCCTCTAACTAAATTATGATCTATCTCGTATTTTACACCTAAATTGTCTAAATGTTTTAGAACTTCATTGAAATAAGATATTGACTCCTCTCCAAGAAAATCTAAAAGTCTAGGTGCTGACTGCATTAATTCGTGATTAGCGTCTACTTTACAATCAAGTATTCTCATTGGATTTTTGTAAAGACGAGAGTTACAATCTTTACAAAACTCTCCAATTCTAGGTTCAAAATGTTTTACTAAAGCTTCGTTGTAAGCCTTTCTTTCCGAAGGATTACCAAGTGAATTAACACTAACTTTTATATTATTAATACCGAAACTTTTATAAATGTTATATCCTAAACTAATTACTTCTGCATCTATTTTTGGACTTTCTTCACCTATTACCTCAACTCCGTATTGAACAAATTGGCGATATCTTCCTTTTTGCTTTCTTTCGTATCTAAACATAGGCCCTATGTAAAATAGTTTCTGTGGTTTTATTACTTCTGCAAAAAGTTTATTTTCTATATATGATCTAACTGTTCCAGCAGTTCCTTCTGGCCTTAAAGTTATCGATCTGTCACTTTTATCTAAAAAAGTATACATTTCTTTTTGAACTATATCCGTAGTATCTCCTACACCTCTAGCAAAAAGTTCTGTAGATTCAAATATCGGCGTTCTAATTTCATCATAACAAAAATTATTACTAATATTTCTTAATTTTTCTTCTACATACTGCCATTTTTTTGATTCTTTAGGTAATATATCCTGTGTTCCTCTAGGTACATTTATTATAGACATACTATCCTCCTTTTAATTTACAAAATAAAAAGTCCCATACAAGCATTGTTGCTCATATGGGACGAATAAAATTTCCGTGGTGCCACCCTAATTCATATTTTATTAAATAAAATATCTTATTAAAATAATATTAAATTGTTCAATAAAGTGTTCCTTATTTTTATATTAGTGAATGGTCTTTCAGCTTATAAACCAAACTCTCTAAGACTAATTTTTAAAAATAAAATCTCTATTGATAAAAAATATGTCACTTGTAATTATTTATAGATATTATAATATTTTTAATCCTTTGTCAAGTATTTTATGATTAGTAGTAAAAATGGCTGTATAATAAATACGGGGCATGGAGAAAAAATAAAAAATAGTTCTCCATGCTCCGTATTAATTTTTTATATACAAAAAGACAAATATCCGATACAATATAAAGTGCAAAAAATAATATAACGA
>JACBYF010000002.1 GCA_013415235.1 Gemelliphila palaticanis | reverse complement strand
ATATAGTTTTCGTCTGGTGGCGATAGCAAAGAGGACACACCTGTACCCATACCGAACACAGAAGTTAAGCTCTTTAGCGTCGACTGTAGTTGGGCTTACGCCCTGCGAGATTAGAACGTTGCCAGGCTTTTGAGCTCCCTTACGGGAGCTTTTTTTATTTCCTAGATTTGATTTTAAATTTAAAATGTTGTAATATATAGATTGTATATTGGAGGTAATTGTATGTATATTGAAGATGAAAAAATTTTAGAAATTACAAAAGAAAATAAGAAGTTAATACTTTATGCTGTAGAAAAAATAAACTACATATCAAATGATAAAAATATAAAGGTTACTTATATAAAAGTTTTAGAAAATTTATTGAAATTACATAAGGCAGTAGAAAACTATTTTTATTCTCTACAACCAGGATATAACACTATTTTTCAAAAAAGATTAGATGATAATGATGATAGCATAAACTTATTTAATAAAGCAAAATCACTATTAAAATTAGAGTTTAATATTGAGAATTATAATAAAGATAAATCTGAAGAATTTTTTACTTTGGTTGATAAAATAGATTCAAATATATATAGTATACTAGATGAAGAAAAAGGATATGATTTTAACAATTATTTAATAAAATTAATTAATGATAAAAAGTTATCTGAGTTTATCTGGTTTAATACTATATATAATATATATAAAGAAAAGAATAGTTTTAAAGATATTATAAATGATTATAGAACTACAAATTTAATAGAATTTTCAGATTTATACAAAATGTATTTATTTGTAACAGATTATAATATCAATGAACTATTATTAACTGGAGAATCAAAAGTTATATCAGATGAATATTTATCGAACATTGATAGATTTTTTGATTATATGTATTTATTAGTAGATGATATGAAAAACTTTATAGCTAAAGAAGAAAAAAAAGAAATACTAAGTTTTAGTAATAAAATACTAACATATACTAATATTACTACTCCTGACAAAGAGGAGTTTATAACAATAGTGAAAAAATTATTTTTAATACTTAGAGATTTATATCAAAATGATAATACAAAATTACTTTTAAATAATATTTATCCTGTTCTAGTAAAATCATTTTATGCACCACTAAAAAATGATGATAAAATAAAATATGATTACAATGAGGATTTTATATTCGCTTTAGAATATTTACAAATAATTATAGAAGTTATGAGTGACGGTAATGTATAATAATATTGAAAAAAATGATATGTATTTAGTATATAATGACTACTATTATATAGATGTATCTAAGGAATTACAGTTATTATATTTACCTTTAATTGGAGCTAAGGCAGTTAGTATGTATCAATACTTTCATTCTAGAATATTAAACGAAAGTAATAATTTAAGTACAGAATACTTACATTTTGATTTGATTGATAACTTGCTACTAAACTTAAAGGAAATATATACATATAGAAAAAGATTAGAGGCTATAGGACTTATTGAAACCTACGTTGCAGAAAGTGATAATAAGAAATATTATATATATAAATTAAAAAAACCATTATCATTTGAAGAATTTTTTAATAATCCTATATTAAGTAAAATATTAGAAAATACAATAGGGGCAACTAATTATCAATGTTTAAAAACAAAATATGGTGCTAAAAAATTTAACTTTGATAGATTTAAAAATATTAGTATAAAATTTACAGATTTATATTCTTATGATAATATAGATGATTATTCTTTAGAGAATATAAATAACGTTTATAAAGGTCCTAATTTAGAAGATTATTTCTTTGATTTAGATAAACTAAAATATATACTTAGTTCAAAATATTTAGATTATGTTTTAAAAGATGATAAAGATGAAAAGGATATTTTATCAATAGCTTATTTGTATAATGCAACTCCATTAGATATGGCTAATGCTATAGAAAAAAGTGTAGATCCTTCATCTAATGAAGATAATATAAATTTAGATAAAATTCATGATTATTTTATTCATCTTAATACAATAGTAAAAAAACAAAAATCTCCTACGTTAAATAATATGTTAAATAAAAAGATAATCGAAGAACAATATAAAGATAGAGAATTGACTAATGAGGAGAAATTTGCTAAGAGATTAGATAGTATTAGCTACATTGATTTTATAAAGAAAAAACACGGTATAGTTATTTCTAATGTTGATGCGAAAAGAATAGTTGAATTAAAAGATAAATATGATTTTACATTAGGTGTTTTAAACGTTCTTCTAGATTATTGTATTCAAGAATCTAATTCTTCTGGTATCCCTCATATTAATTATTTAGATAAAATAGCAAGTAGTTGGTCTAATCAAAGAATTATATCTGCTCTTGATGCAATAAATTTAGTTAAGTCACAGAAAGAAAAATTAGTAAAATCAAAAAAAATACAAGACAATAAAAATACTTATGCTAAAAAGAATTCTAAAAAAACTGTTAAGTCTCCTGAGTATATAAAAGAGCAATTTAATAAAATAGCTGATACACCATCAAATAGAGAGCAAACAACAGAAGATTTTTTAGAGCATGCTAAATTACAAGAATTTTTAAAACAGGAGGGTATAAATTAAGGTGAAGAAAATATCCGATATTGTAGGTAATAGTAATAAAACTATAGAATTATCAGAAAATATAATAAAAAAATTGTTAGATGATAGTTATATAAATAATTTTGTAAAGAGCAACAATTTATCTAAAGAAGATATTTATAAGAACTTTTCTACTATTTATGAATATTATAGAATAAATAGAAATATAGATTCCAATTTTTATAAACCACAATTAAGTTTTAAAAATAATATTGTAGAATTAAAATATAATGAAACAGAAGAATATAAGCAGACTATTGCTGAAAACAGATGGTACAATAGACTAAAAACAGAATATATTTCTAAATCAGTTTTAAACTCTAGTTTTAGTAATTTAACTATAGATGCAGAAAAGTCTAAAGTTGCCAAAGAATTGATTACTATATGTAATAACAAGCTAAATAAAATTAATACTAAAGGACTTTATATTTATGGTAAAACTGGTATTGGAAAAACTTATTTAATGGGTTGTATTTATAATTATTTACTTTCAAAAAATTTAGAACCTGCTATAATTTATTTTCCTGAATTTGTTAGGAAAATGAAGTCAAAAATTATTAATTCAGAATATACTTATATTATTGATGAAATAAGAAAACAAGAAGTATTAATTATTGATGATATAGGAGCAGAAAATATAACCGAGTTTGTAAGAGACGAGATATTAGTACCTATAATTAATTATAGATCTTCAGAAAATTTATTAACATTTTTTACATCTAATTTAGATATAAGGAATTTAAGTGAAACTTTATCTAATACTAAAAACACTATTGATGAAACTAAGGCAATGAGAATTTTAGATAGAATAAAATATTTAGCGAAACCTATTTACTTGGACTCAAAAAATGAAAGAGAATTTTTATAATAGTAAATGGGTTGCAATAGTTATATCTTTATGGTAGAATTTAAGCATATTTATAATATATATAAGGACATGATATTATGATTGTTATTTTAGAGAGGATATGTTTGGTGAAAATATCTATAAAATCATATTAATTACTCCCTTATTAAAAGTATATGAGTTTGACAAGCTTAATTGTTATTAAAGGAAATATGTTATCATATTTCAAAACTGGGTGGTACCACGATTATTATTCGTCCCTATATGGATTTGTTCTGTATAGGGATTTTATTTTTATTTTAAAGGAGATACAAGATGGTAAAATTAATTTTTCCAGATGGAAATATAAAAGAATATGAAAATAAAACTGCACTAGAAGTAGCTGAAAGTATAAGTGTAAGTTTGAAGAAGAAAGTTATAGCAGCCAAAATAGATGATGATTATATAGAGTTAGATAAAGTTATAACTAAAGACGGTCATATAAAATTAATAGTTTCAGATGACACAGATGTAGACAGTTTATATGTGTTAAGACATTCTTCAGCGCACTTACTAGCTCAAGCTCTTAGAAGAGTGTACGGAAAAGATGTTCATTTTGGAGTAGGTCCAGCTATAGATGGTGGATTTTACTATGACTTTGATACAGAACACAAAGTTAATGAAGATGATTTAAAAGTTATAGAAAAAGAAATGAAAAAACTTATTAGTGAAAATCATAAAATAGAAGGTGAAGAAGTATCTAAAGAACAAGCATTAGAAATCTTTGCAGAAGATCCTTATAAAGTTGAACTGATAAATGCATTACCAGAAGGTGAAATAATAACAATTTATAAACAAGGTGAATTTACAGACTTGTGTAGAGGTGGGCATGTAAGTTCGACTTCTAAAATAAAAGAATTTAAATTACTTTCAGTAGCTGGAGCATACTGGAGAGGTAATAGTGATAATAAAATGCTTCAAAGAATTTATGGAACAGCCTTCTTTACAAAAGCAGCTTTAGAAGACCACCTAAGAAAATTAGAAGAAGCTAAAGAAAGAGATCATAGGAAACTAGGAAAAGAGTTAGGAATATTTACTACTAGTCAAAAAGTAGGAGCAGGATTACCATTATGGCTTCCTAATGGCGCAACAATACGTAGAACTATTGAAAGATATATAGTTGATAAAGAAGTAGAAGCTGGATATGATCATGTATATACTCCAGTTTTAGCATCTGTAGATTTATATAAAACTAGTGGTCACTGGGAACACTACCAAGATGATATGTTCCCTGCTATGAAGATGGATCATGAAGAGATGGTTCTAAGACCGATGAACTGCCCTCACCACATGATGATTTATAAAAATGAACGTCATTCATACAGAGAATTACCTATAAGAATAGCAGAATTAGGAATGATGCATAGATATGAGGCTAGTGGAGCAGTTAGTGGATTGCAACGTGTAAGAGGAATGACTTTAAACGATGCACATATATTTGTTAGACCAGATCAAATAAAAGAAGAATTTAAACGTACAGTAGCATTGATTCAAGAAGCATATAAAGATTTAGGACTTGAAAAATATAGTTATAGACTATCTTATAGAGATCCTGAAAATACAGAAAAATACTTTAATGATGATAATATGTGGAATAATGCTCAAGCTATGTTAAAAGAAGCTGCAGATGAATTAGGACTTAACTATGTAGAAGCTGAAGGAGAAGCAGCATTCTACGGACCTAAATTAGATGTTCAAGTTGAAACTGCAATAGGGAAACAAGAAACATTATCAACAGTTCAATTAGACTTTTTATTACCAGAAAGATTTGAATTAGAATATATAGCAGAAGATGGAAAAGCTCATAGACCAGTAGTTATTCATAGAGGAGTTGTCTCTACTATGGAAAGGTTAGTAGCCTTCTTATTAGAAGAATATAAAGGAGATTTACCTACTTGGTTAGCACCAAATCAAGTTAGAATTATACCTGTAAATAATGATTATCACTACGATTATTCTAGAGAAATAATGGAAGACTTGAAAAAATCTGGAGTAAAAGTAACTTTAGATGATAGAAATGAAAAATTAGGATATAAAATAAGAGAAGCAGCTAACAAAAAAATACCATATACTCTTGTAATAGGTGATAAAGAAGTTGAAAATAAAGATGTTAATGTTAGAACATTTGGATCGCAAGATCAAAAAACTAAATCTTATGAAGAATTTAAAGCAAATATACTAAAAGAAATAAAAGAAAGAAAAATAAACAAAGAGGCATAATATGACATTAAAACAAAATATAAATGAAATACTTGACGGAGAAATAAAGGTTGTAATAAAAACTACTATGGGGGATATGACTTTTAAATTGTTCGAGAAAGATATTCCTAAAACTGTAGAAAACTTTATTACACATGCTAAAAATGGATACTACAACGGAATAATATTCCATAGAATTATAAAAGATTTTATGATTCAAGGAGGAGACCCTACAGGAACAGGAATGGGTGGAGAATCTATATGGGGTTCATCGTTTGAAGATGAATTTTCTAAAGAGTACTTTAACTTCTACGGAGCATTAAGTATGGCTAATGCAGGACCAGGAACAAATGGAAGTCAATTCTTTGTTGTTCAAGCTAAACATGTTGATAATGGTATGTTAGCTAACTTAGAACAAGGAGGATGGCCAAAAGAAGCTATTGAAATATATGCACAAAAAGGTGGAACACCTTGGTTAGATCATAGACATACTGTTTTTGGACAATTAATAGATGGATTTGATGTTTTAGAGAACATAGCAAGTGTAGAGACAGGATTCCAAGATAAGCCAGTAGAAGATGTTAAAATAGTAGAGATATTAGTAGGATAATATTTATTAAAGCCACATACCCGTAATACGAGTATTGTGGCTTTTAATAAAATATACAATCTATTTTTAAGGAGAAAAATGTTAAATAATATATTAGAAAGTTTAAAACAAAAATCTAATTCTAGTGTAATAAAAAGATATGAAAAATTAAATGAACCTAAACCATACTACGGAGTTTTAAAAGGAGAAATAAATAAAATAGCAAAAAATTATGCTCCTAATAATAAGCTAGCTATAGAACTTTGGGAAACAAAAAATTTAGATGCACAAATTTTATCTATAAATATTTTTGATTATAAAACAATAACAAAAGATGATATAGAAAAAGTTTTAGAATATACAGATTCTATGACTTCTAAAATAATGTTTGTTGAAAAAATTATAGCGAGTAGCAATTTATCAGAATATTATAGAGTAAAATTATCAAGCAGTGAAGATATATATACACAAAGTTTAGGGTGGAGACTTAATGTTAAGTATTTATCTACCAAAAAAGTAAGTTCAAAAGAAATAGATGAAATATTAGAATATATAGAGTTAAATTTATTATTAGTAGATGAACCACTAAAATGGGCTATGAATTATTGTTTAGTAACTATTGCTTTGAGTTATAGTGAATACTTAAATAAATGTTTAGATTTATCAAAAAAACTAGGTGTCTACAAAGATCAGAAAGTATCTAAAGGTTGTACATCAGCTTATGCTCCTGATTGGATTAGCGCAGTATTAAAAAGAAAGGATAAATAAAATATGAATAAAGAAGAATTAATAAATAAAATAGGAAAACTATCCTATGAAGTTACCCAAAATGGAGCTACAGAAAGTCCTTATACAGGTAAGTATAATGATTTTTATGAGAAAGGAATTTATGTTGATATAGTAGGTGGAGAAGTTCTCTTTTCATCAAAAGATAAATTTAATTCAGGATGTGGGTGGCCAGCATTTTCTAAACCTATAGAAGATAGTAATATTGATGAGTATGAAGATACATCACATTGTATGATAAGAACAGAAGTAAAAAGTAGTAAAAGTAATTCACATTTAGGTCACGTATTTCCTGATGGTCCTAAAGAGCTAGGAGGGTTAAGATATTGTATAAATTCTGCTGCTATTAGATTTATTCCTTATGATAAGATGGACGAAGAGGGATATTCTGAATACAAAAAATACATATAATATTTTTAGATATACTATAAATAAATTTATAAAATTTAATAATAAAAACAAGAAGTTATTTATTAACTTCTTGTTTTTAAGTTTATTTATAAAAAAGTGTTTTATTAATTTAAATTAAAGAAATATTTAATTTTCTTATTTTTTCTAGTAATATTTCGTTACTGTCATTAATAGTTTGTAAAGATTCTATATCTTTTCTTATTTGTTGCATTTTTTCATCAGTTTTAGCAATTATGTTAGCGCATTCTGTTAAATCTTTTATAATATGATTTGCACTATCTAATTCTGTTTTTTTATATCTCATTTGGTGTTCTAAAGTAGCCCAAAAATCCATAGCTATAGTTCTTATTTGAACCTCAACTTTAACCTTTTGTTTTTTATTAGCAAAAAATACAGGTACTTTAACTATTAAATGTAGACTTCTGTAACCATTAGGTTTAGGATTAGATATATAGTCCTTAACTTTTATAAGTTCTATATCATCTTGACCTGTTAAAGATTTAGCTATTATATATATATCATCTATATAGTTGCATATTACTCGTACGCCAGCAATATCTTCTATATTTTCTTTAATAGACTCGATATTTGTTTCAACATTTAATTTATTTATTTTATTAATTAGACTTGTATTACTTTTTAATCTAGATTTAATAGCACTTATAGGATTTCTTTTATTATTTACTTGAAATTCTGCATTAAGTATATTAAATTTTGTTTCTATTTCTTTAATAGCACAATCATAGGATAAAAGCATATCTTTATAATCTATAACTGTATCAATAGCTTCTTCAAAATAATTAACAATATCACTTTCTATAATATTATTAAAATTAAATTCTTGTTTCATTTTTTCTCCATTTATTTTAAAAATATAAAAGGACCTAATATATCGTTATTTATATTTTTGTCGTAGTTATTTAAAATTAAATTATCATACTCTTCTGATTTACTAAATAAATCTAATTTTATAAAATCTTTACTTCGTATAAAATTATTATAAAATACAAAGTGAGAATTTAAAGTTAAGTTTTGATTAGGTATAATATTGTAGAAATCTGTTAAAGTTATTTTTTTACCTATAGGAATTATTTTTATATTACCTTCTTTATCATCTATTAATACAGGAAGGGTTGATGTAAAATGAGAGAATATATGATGTGCTCTAGGTTTTATATAAATTGAGCTATTTAGAGAATTTTTTAAATTTCCTAAATTATTTATATAAATTTTATTATCTTTTCCTAAAGATACTGTTCCATTGATGTCATTTATAATTTCTAAATAATAAGGTTCAAAATATTCTGCAGTAAAGATTAAGTTTTTATTTTTTTCTGTAATAATATTTTGAATATCATTAAGCTGTAATAAATTATCTTTAGATTTATACACTACATTACCAGATTTATTTATTTTATAATCGTGATTGGCTTTCCATCCTAATAATTCTTTATTTGTACCTGAACTCGTAGGTAAATTTAGAGAATTTATATTTGAACCTACTAATATTTCTTGTCCGTCACTTAGGAACTTATCTATTCCTTCTCCAACAAACTTTACATTTATCCATTTTTCTGGAACTTTTTTAAAGTAAATTTCTAAAATTGAATCATTTTTAAAGTATGTATTATCTTCTACTTCTTTTTTATTTATTCTAAATTTTACTTCATATCCGTCGTTAGGTGTTATTTTATTTTTTAGAATTTCTAAAATTTCTTTAGAAATTTTATTTTTTGATACTTTTATATCTTTATTTTTTATAGACTCATCAACTATTCCAAATCTACTATTATAATCATCTTGTCTTATTTTTAAAACACTTATTTGTTCTTTGTAGTTTATATTTATAGTTAAGCTATCATTTACAACTATAGATGATATATCATTTACAGTAAATATTTCACCTGAATCATTGTTAGTTATTGTAAAACTTTCTATATCATAATTATCCTTATAATATTTAGCTAAATCTATTTCTGATAAATTTTGACCTGTTTTTAAATATATAGTATCTTCTTTGTTGTCAGCTTCTATTTTAATCTTTGTTTTAAATATAGCTTTTATTTTCAAATTATCTTTTATTAATTTATCGTATTTATATATATTTATATCATCTATATAATAATTATCTAAAATGTAATTATCACTTTTTATTTTTTCAAATTCATTATTATATTTTTTTAGGAATGTTTTAAAACCAATTCCTGATTTACCTTTTAAAATTTTATTTTTATCTTTATATTTATTAGGGTAAGAAATTTCTATATCTCTCCAATTAGATAAATTTTTTGCTAATTCTATTGATATTTCTTCTGAATCATAAGGAATAGTTATATAACCATTTACAGAATTTACATAATTATTATCGTATCTAATTTTGCTTCCACTATAAGTATAATATTTATCTAATTTATAATTTGTCAAATCAGAAATAGGAATTTTTATATTTTTATCAGCTACTTCATTTTTATATAAAATATTTTCTTTGGAAACAACTTTACCTTCCTCTAAAATGTTTAAAGAATAATTTTTTGGTGTATAGTAATAAACGCTGTTTTTAGATACATTTGTATAAGAAATTTTTTGATTCGGTAAAAAATTAAATGATTCTACTCTAGCAAATATTATACTATTGTTAACTATTTTTTCTAATAGATTTAAGTTGTTTATAACACCACTACCATTTTTTAAAATTCTTTCTCTAAATAGTTCCTCAACACTTCCATCTGATTTTTTATTATAGAAAACTAAATAGTTGTAGCTATTATTATTATAATCAACTAGGTAAGCACGATATTTAATTTCAGGAATCCCTTCTTCTAATTTTGTTTCTATTGAAGGAGAAGGTATTTTTTTAGAATGAAACATTATACTATTGCTATTTTCAAATAAATTATTGTCATAAAAAGTTTTAAAATTACTAAAGTTAGCTTTAGATACATTAAAATTTTCTAAATATAAAAAACTAGTCATTATTGCACTACATAATAATATTTTCTTCATGTATTCCTTCTCCTTTCTCTGCTAATATTCTATATACTAATTATAAGATATAAAACTTAATTTTAACTTTAAAAAATAAAAATTAAATTATTTACTAAATAATTGATAAATTCGAATAATAAGTATTGATTTTTTTAAAAATATTAATTATAATATTTAAGTACGTGATTTAATCACCAAAAATAACTCTGTTCATATATTAAGTGTTCAGGGCAGAAGGAGAATTTAAAATGAAACAAGGAATACACCCAGATTACCGTAAAGTAGTATTTTTAGACACTACAAGTGGTTTTAAATTTTTAAGTGGTTCTACAAAACCATCTAAAGAGACAATAGTATGGGAAGATGGAAATGAATATCCATTATTAAAAGTGGAAATAAGTTCAGATACTCACCCATTCTACACAGGACGTCAAAGATTTGCTCAAGCAGATGGACGTGTTGAACGTTTCAACAAAAAATACGGAATCAACAAGTAAGAATTTTAAAACAGACATCTATATAGTTGTCTGTTTTTATTCTATTAAATTAAATTATCATGGAGAATTTATGTTTGAAAATAGAAAAATAGGTTGGATAGAGTGTATATGTGGAAGTATGTTTTCTGGTAAATCTGAAGAACTACTAAGAAGAGTAAAAAGAGGAATAATAGCTAGACAAAAAGTAATATTATTTAAACCAACAATAGATAATAGATATATAAAGGATAAAATATCTACACATAATGGAAATAGTTATGATTCAATATGTATTGAGAATTCAAAAGAAATATATGACTATATAAAAAATGAGAAATATGATATTATAGGAATAGATGAAGTCCAATTTTTTGATGAGGATATTGTTAATATAATAAATGATTTAGCCAATAGAGGAAGTAGGGTAATAGTTGCTGGACTAGATATGGATTTTAAGGGGCAACCGTTTTATCCAGTACCCAACATCATGGCAATTAGTGAAATTGTTACAAAATTACACGCAGTTTGTACAGTTTGCGGCTCAGAGGCTAGCAGAAGTCAAAGATTGATAGATGGTAAACCTGCTAAGATGGATGATCCAATAGTTGTAGTAGGTGCAAGTGAAGCCTACGAGGCTAGATGTAGACATTGTCATAAAATTGAAAAATAATATTTAGGAGATAATAATGGAAATATTAGATCAACTAGAAATAGTAGAAGAACGCTATGAGAAATTAAATGAATTACTAAGCGATCCAGATGTCGTTAGTGATACTAAAAAATTAATGGAATATTCTAAAGAACAACGTTCTATAGAAAAAACAGTTACTGTATTTAGAGAATATAAAAATATAGTTAAACAAATAGAAGAAACTAAAGAACTTCTTGAAATTGAAGAAGATAAAGATATGAAGGAAATGATGCAAGAGGAGCTAAAAGAGCTAGAGCCTACTTTAGAGCCTATGGAAGAAGAATTAAAAATACTTCTTTTACCTAAAGACCCTAATGATAGTAAGAACGTAGTTGTAGAGGTTCGTGGAGCTGCAGGAGGAGATGAAGCGGCATTGTTTGCTGGTGACTTACTTAGAATGTATACAAGGTTTGCTGAAGCACAAGGTTGGAAAGTAGACTTACTTGAGCGTTCTGAAACAGGAATTGGAGGAATAAAAGAAGCTATATTTATCGTTTCTGGAGAAGAAGTTTATTCTAAGATGAAATTTGAGAGTGGTGCCCATAGAGTTCAACGTGTACCTACAACAGAATCTAGTGGAAGAATACATACATCTACAGCTACAGTAGTTGTATTACCAGAAGCTGAAGAAGTAGAAATTGAAATAAATGAAAATGATATTAGAGTAGATACTTTTGCTTCTAGTGGAGCAGGAGGACAATCTGTAAATACAACTATGTCAGCTGTGCGATTAACTCATATTCCTACTGGAGTAGTAGTATCTATGCAAGATGAGCGTTCACAGATAAAAAATAAAGAAAAGGCTATGAAAGTTTTAAGAGCAAGGGTTTATGATAAGTTCCAACAAGAAGAACAAGCTAAATTTGATGCTGAAAGAAAATCTAAGGTAGGAACAGGTGATAGATCGGAGAGAATTAGAACATATAATTATCCGCAAAATAGAGTTACTGACCATAGAATAGGTCTTACTATACAAAAATTAGACCAAATTATGGAAGGTAAACTTGATGAAATTATGGAAGCACTAAGAATAGCAGAACAAACTGAAAAAATGGCAGAACTTAATAAAGGTGATGAACTATAATGAAAAGAGAACAGGCTTTATACAAAGCTTGTTCTCTTTTAAGAGAGCAGGCAAAAGAAGAAAGTTTAGCAAGATTTTTACTACAATATCTATTAGAAGAAGATACTCAAAATTTTAATAAAAATTTTGATAACATATTAGCTAAAGATTTAGAGATTAAATTTTTTGACTTAATAGATAAGCATATAAATAATGATATGCCTTTAAGTCATTTATTGGGACTTGATTACTTTTATGATAGAAAATTTTATGTTACTAAAGATGTTTTATCACCGAGAATGGAAACAGAGGAACTAGTATACAATGTAATAAACCATATAAAAGAAAAAGATGATAATTTAGCTGTATTAGACTTGTGTACGGGAAGCGGTATAATAGGAATAACATTAAAAAAGGAAATTCCTAATTTAGAAGTTACATGTTCTGATATAAGTGAAGAAGCATTGAAAGTTGCTAAAAAAAATGCAATTAATTTAGAAGCTGATATAGATATTATTCAATCAGATTTATTTGAAAATATATATGGTAAATATGATCTAATAGTTTCTAATCCGCCATACATATCTTATAGTGATAAAAAAACAATTAGTAACAATGTTTTAAATTATGATCCGCATTTAGCATTATTTGCGGAAGAAAATGGTATGTATTTTTATAGAAAAATTTTAGAAAATGCCAAAAATTACCTTAATGATAATGGTGTTATTTTTTTTGAGATTGGATATAATCAAAAAAATGATATAGAAAAATTAGCAGAAAATAACTATTATAAATGTAAAGTTATTAAAGATATTAATGGTAAAGATAGAATAGCTATTATTAAAAAACAACTCTAATAAAAGTAGATTATTATCAAATTTTTTGCTGATAAGAATTAAATATGTTCTATAGCAAAATTCGTTTTTAGCAAAATATTGCAAATATAATTTGTATTTTATATTCATAAATACGAACTTTATCTTTACAAAAAGTTTTAATTATTGTATTATATTAATGGTAAAATAATTACCTAAAACTTTTTGGAGGTTTTCTTTTATGATAAACGATATGAAAATATTCGATTATGAGGATGTGCAACTTATTCCTAATAAATGTATAGTTGATAGTAGGTCAGAATGCGATACTTCGGTGGTATTAGGAAATAGAACTTTTAAAATTCCGGTAGTACCAGCTAATATGCAAACAATAATTGATGAATCTTTAGCAGAAAAATTTGCTAGAGAAGGGTATTTTTATATAATGCACAGATTTAATCCTGAAACTAGATTTGATTTTATAAAAAAAATGAATAGTTTAGGGCTGTATTCATCTATAAGTATAGGAATAAAACAAGATGAATTTGATTTTGTTTTAAAATTAAAAGAAAATAATTTGACTCCGGAGTACATAACTATAGATATAGCGCATGGACATTCAAATAAAGTTATAGAAATGATAGGTTTTATAAAAAAACATTTACCTAATTCATTTGTAATAGCAGGAAATGTTGGAACTCCAGAAGCAGTTAGAGAATTAGAAAATGCAGGCGCCGATGCTACTAAAGTAGGAATTGGACCCGGAAAAGTATGTATTACAAAATTAAAAACAGGTTTTGGTACAGGTGGATGGCAACTTTCAGCTCTTAGATGGTGTCAAAAAGCTGCTAGAAAACCTATAATAGCAGATGGTGGAATTAGAGATCATGGAGATATAGCTAAATCTATAAGATTTGGAGCGACATTTGTAATGATTGGTTCTTTATTTGCAGGGCATGAGCAAAGTCCTGGAGAAAGTATTGAGATAGATGGTCAGAAGTACAAAGAATATTTTGGAAGTGCATCTGAGTATCAAAAAGGTGAAAGAAAAAATGTAGAAGGTAAGAAGATTTTAATTAACCATAAAGGTGATATTTTTGATACTTTAGAAGAAATGCAACAAGATTTACAATCATCTATATCTTATGCTGGAGGAAAGGATATTTCGTCATTAAGAAAAGTAGATTATGTTGTAGTTAAAAATTCAATATTTAATGGTGACAGATAAAGTTAATTTATAAGTATTTTTATAAGAAAATGTTTTGGAGTTTTAAAATTAATACTAAAGTTAATTTTGTATTTGCTATTGTGAAAAATTAAAAAATAATTGTTGATTTTCTCAACAATTATTTTTTAGTTTAAATATATATGTTATAATAACTACAATAATTATTTTAAGAGGTGAATTGATGAAAATAAATTTTAAAAATGGAAGATTTATACCTTTAATAATAATAGTTTTAATTTATATTTCAGGGTTGATCTTTATACCTTATTTTACAAATAAACTATTTAGTATTAATAATACTTATACATCTATAATCATAAGTTTATCTTCTAATATTATTTCTTTAATAGCAATATTATTATACGTAAGTAGAAATAAAATAAATAATATGGATAAAGTTAATAAAATGCCTTTTATAAAATCAGTATTTTGGGGAATTATAGGATTTTTTGCTTTAATTATATTACAAATGATACTAGGAATAATTTTGTATTTTCTTTCTAAAATATACGGTTTTGATTATACAAGTCAAAATACAGCTTTTTTATCAAAAATAGTAAAAGCGTACCCTGTTTATTTAATAATGCCTATAATTTTTGCTCCAATAGCAGAAGAAATAGTATTTAGAAAGGCTATATTTGGATATTTTAATGATATTTTATATGGAACAAATAATATAGTAAAATTTTTATTATCAGGAGTTTTAACAGGAATTATATTTGGTTTACCTCATGATGGTTTTTCTCCTTTGATGATAGTTTATATAATTATGTCTTTAGTTTTTAGTGGTTTATATACTTATACTAAAAATATAGTAACACCTATAACGGCACATTTATTGATGAATACAGCTGTTATGCTAGCGCAAATTATAAACAATTAAAGAAGGAGTTAATAATGAAATCACAAAAATGGTTATCAGCGAATTATTTTTTACAGTATATGGTTCAAGGTGTATTTTTTCAATACTGGTTATTCTATTTAACTACTGTAAAAGGAATTAGTGTTTTTGATGCAAGTATAATTTTTTCTATGGTTTATCTAGCTAGGTTTATTAGTGGTGTATTTTTAAGCTCTATTATAATAAATAAGTTTGGAATGTTAAAATCTTACAGAATAATAGCAATACTAGGTATGTTATCTGTATTACTTTATAGTTTTGGAGAATCAAAATTATATTTATTAATTGTAACTTTTTTATTTGGGTTGACATTTTTTAGTTTAACACCATTAACAGAAACCACAGCTTCTATATTTTTAAAAAAAGAGAATGTTGACTATGGAAAGGTTAGAGTTTTTGGATCAATAAGTTTTATGTTAATAGGTATTTTAGTAGGGGGATTACTAGGGTATGTTAATAATATATATATTTATCATTTATTAGTATTTATGGTATTTATGTATTTAATTTTTACTTTTTTACCTTATCCTAAAATATTAAATGAACCTATAAGTAGTAAAAAAAATAGTAGAAATTCTTATAAATGGATGAAAAAAGACTTCAATGCAGTTATTATAATAGTAACTTTTTTCTTTTTACAAATTAGTCATGCAGCATACAATAATTATAGTGTTCTTTATTTAGAAAATCTTAATATAGAGTATAAATGGTTAACAGGTTTTATAGTTAATATTTCGGTAATTTCTGAAATAATATTTTTTGTTTTTTCAGCTAAAATAATAAAAAATATAAGTCCTAATAAGTTATTAATATTTGCTTGTGGAGTGGCTTCTTTTAGGTGGTTAATGTTGGGGCTATTTGCTAACGTTTATGTTCTTTCTATAATGCAAGTATTACATGCTATAACATTTGCACTAGCTCAATTATCTTTTATATTAATACTAAATAAAAACTTTAGTGATAGTAAGATATTAGATATGCAAAATTTATATAGTGCAGTAGGTTTTCAATTAAGTGCATTTCTAGGTATGTATATTGTAGGCTATTTATGGGAAATAAGTATACAATTTGTATTTATTGTATCTTCTATAATTGCATTTTTAGCATTTTTATTGTCACTTAGAATTAAGTTATATGAGAAAAAATAAAAATATAAGGTTGTTCAATTTTTTAGAACAACCTTATATTTTTATTTTTTATTAAATTCTTCTACATCTTTTAGTAAAGGTTCAATTTGATTTTTTCTTTTAAAAGCACCTGTTTTCTTAGTTACTATTGAACTAAGTGCAATCATGTGTGCTGTTATTGGTGCTGTTAAGAATAGAAATCCTATAGCTACAAGTAATTTAAATTCAAAAACGTGTAAATATCTATAGAAGTATATAAATCCAGCAATTAATGCTAATTCTACAGCAAATGAACCAGTTACTCCTGCAGCGTGGATTTTAGTTAATTCATCAGGTAATTTGATAAATCCTAGCATAGTACTTATCATAGCTAATATAGCAATGATTATTAGTATAATAATTATAAGTGTCATTATGTTATTTAGAATCATCATTAGGGAAAATCTCCTTTCTTGATAAAAATCTAGTAGTTACAACAGAACCAACAAAACAAATAACAGCAATTATTAGTATTAATGATATGTAAGAAAATGTTTTATAGTACATACTTACTAGTACAATTAAAGTTATAAGGGGCATAGCAATTAAATCACTAGCTATTAACTTATCAAATATGCTTTTTCTAGTAACCATATAATAAAGTAAGAATATAATCATTGCTATACTTACAAATATTCCAGCTAGTATTGTGATATCTAATATTTTATCCATTTATATCTACCTCCAATATAGCTTTTTCGAAACTATTTTTTATAGCTTCTATTTCTCCGGGAATATCTTCTGTATCAAGTCTATGAATAAATAACTTTTTATTGTCGTGACTTACATTTACAGTTATAGTTCCAGGAGTTAGTGTTATCATGTTAGATAACATTGTGATTTGCCAATTTTTTGTTATATCTAAAGGATATTCAAATATAGCTGGATTAACATCTAAATTTGGTTTAAACATTAATTTAAATACAGCTATATCAGCTTTAATTAATTCAACTATAAATAGTAAAATTAATTTTAACCATTTATAAAGGTGAATAAAGTACAATCTATTCCCAGGAAGTAATTTTTGAAATATTACTAAAACTACAGCTCCCCAGAAGAAACCTACAGCAAAGTACTCTGAATTATATCCATTAGATAAGAACATCCATAAAAATCCAAAAATTATATTTATTAAAAATTGTATTGTCATAGTATCTTATCCTCTCTTTAAAACTAAGTCTATATATGCTTGTGGGTTTAAAATAATATCTGCACTTTGTGTTAAAAATGAATCTATTAAATTACTACTTAACCCTATAGCAATAGCTACTACTAAAAGAGTAACAACAGGTGCAAGTAATACTTTAGGTAGTGGTCTGTACTCAAGAGATTTATTTATATTATCATAGAATATTTCTAAGAATATTTTTATTAGTGAATAGAATACTACTAATCCAGATAGAGTTACCACAACGCTTGCAAATATTTGTTTATCTGCTACAAGACTTCTTATAATAAGTGCTTTTCCATAAAATCCACTTAATGGAGGAACTCCAGATAAACATAATGTAGTGATAAAGAATGTCCATCCTAATAACGGATATTTATTAATTAGACCACATTTTTGAATGTTTTTAACATTACATATGTAAATAATTAAACCTACTATTAAGAATAATACAGCTTTTAATAATATATCGTTAACTGCATATAGCATAGTACCTTTAATTCCATATTCGTTAAGAGTAACTGTTCCTGTAACCATTACCCCAAGCGATATAACAATGTTGAATATTACTATTTGTTTTAGATTTTTTTGATATATAGCCCCTATACATCCAGCTATTATTGAAATTACACCTAAATATAAAAGATAGTTTTTTATAAAAGGAGAATCAAAATAGAATAAGCTATAAGTTCTTATAATTGAATATAAGCCAACTTTTGTAAGAAGAGCAGCAAAAATAACTGATACTGCTACTGGAGGAGCAGCGTATGATCTATTCATCCATGTAAATAGTGGGAACAAAGCCCCTTTCATAGCAAATACAAATAGCATAACAGCCCCTACTAAAAATACAGCTTTTTTATCTTCTAATTGCATTATTATTTGAGATATGTGTGCCATGTTTAAGCTTCCTACAATTGTATATAAATAACCAACACTTATAACAAATAAACTACCTGCAAATACGTTCATAAAAACGTAACTTATTGAAGATTTTAATTGTTCTTTTTTTATACCTACAAGTAAAAGTAAGTATGATGCCATTAATAATATTTCATAGAATACAAATAAGTTGAAAATATCTCCTGTTGTAAATGCTCCATTAATACCAACCATTATTAGTAAAAATCCTGTATAGAAAAAACTATTTTCAGTATCTTTATCTAATGTTTTAAATGAAAATATTAGTGTAGCAAGGAAAACAACTGTAGATGTAAAAATAAATATACTATTTAAACCATCTAATGTTAAAACTATACCAAATGGAGCCATCCAGTTACCCATTTCAAGTACAATAACTTTATAAGTGTTAACTTTAATAATACCTATTATAGATACTATTAATACCAAAATAGTTGCTAATAGAGTTAATTGTTTTTGAATTATAACTTTATTTTTAAATAAAATTGTAAGTGCCGCAAAAATTAGCGGAATGAATATTGAAAATACTGGTAAATTACTAAGCATTGTCACTTACCTCCTTAATATTTTCTACATCTTCTAAAACATTTATATCGTCGCTATTTTTTAATTTATAGTTTGCTATATAAATAGATATAAGAAGACAAGTAACAGCGAATCCTATTACTATTGCAGTAAGAATTAGTGCTGCAGGTACTGGATCTATATAATTATTACCTAATTCAGAAATTATAGGAATATCACCATCATTTAATCCACCTGCAATAAGTATTATAAGGTTAGCAGCGTGTCCAAACAAACCAACTCCTATTATAATTCTCATTGTACTTTTAGAAAGCATCATATAAACACCAAATCCTACTAAAATACCACAAAGTATTATCATAAAAAATTCCATATTTATTTACCATCCTTTCCAAAAGCTAAAATTATCGACATAAGCACTCCTACAACTACAAAGTATACTCCAAGGTCAAATATAGCTGCAGTATGCATTTCAACTTCTCCAATTAGAGGAAGGTGAGCATGAGTGAAGTGATGTTTGAAGAAGTTTTTACCAACTAAAACGCCACTAATCGCAGTTCCTATAGATAATATTAATCCTATTGCAGTTATATATATATAGTTTATAGGAATTAATTTTTCAACTTTTTCTATACCATAAGTGAACATTGCTAGACCAAGCGCCATTGTACAAAGAAGTCCACCTACGAAACCACCACCAGGGTTAAAATGCCCAGCAAAGTAAAGATAAAGAGATAATAAAAATATTACTATTGAAGCTATTGAAGCTAGTGTTTTTAAAATTAGATCATTAGTTTTCACTTTTATTTCCTCCTTTTATCTTTTTTAATATTTTAAACATTGAATAAATTATAAGTGCAACAACACTCATAACTGTTATTTCAAACAGGGTATCGAACCCACGAAAATCAACTATAATTACGTTAACTATATTACCACCACCAGATGGGATAACATTTTCAATATAAAATTCACTAATTTTTGATGGATTTTTTTGAGCGAATGATACTAATCCTACTATTATAAAGCTTAGTCCTGTTAATGTAGCTATAATAGCATTTGTTAATTTGAATTTTTGCTTTTCTTCATGTTTAGTTTTATCTGTAAGTAGAATAAATGCTACTAAAAATATTATTGTAGATATAGATTCTATAACGAATTGAGTCATCGCTAGGTCTGGTGCTCTAAATGTTACATATAGAGCAGTCATTAGGTAACCTATACCTGACGAAGTCATTATTAGAACTAATCTATTAGTCATAATAGATAATGCGATACAGCATACAAGTACACCTACAGCTATTAACACGTTGAATAAGTGTATTTTAGAGAATGTATTTATAAGTTGCGGATTTCCTATAGCAAAGTATCCTCCTATAACTGTAGCTGACAATGTTACGAATATGTAACTCATATTTCTTCTTATTTTATTAGTTATAAATGTATCGTGCAATATACCTGCTATATTATGTAAAGCTGAACCTGTTTTATCGTATAATTTTTGAATAGAAATAATAACTGGACTGTAATTATAAACAGTATTTTTACTAGCGAAAGTAATGTATATAAATCCACCAAGTACTATAACTGCTATAGTAGTTATAAGTTCAGATGTAAATAATCCATCATGATGAACATGAGATATTATTTCTTTTTGGGCTATATCATTTGCTAATACTGCTTTTTGAGCCGGTATTACTATATTATCTTTAAAGAAATTGTTAGCTATAGTAAAGAATGCTAATATCGCAGGAGAAACAATTATTCCCTTGCTTGCTATGTGCATTTTGTGACCGTTTAGAACAGTATCATTATATACCCCTAAAAATGGCTTGAATGCAAGAATCATAGAATATACAAATGTTCCTAAAGCAGCTACTACAGTCATAATGGCTACTATTAAGTACAGTTTATTATAGCTAATTAGACCGTAAACTACTGTAAGGAAAAACTCTTTAGAGAAGAATCCACTAAATGGCGGAACTCCTGCCATAGACATACCAGCCATAATACTAATGATAAAACTTATAGGAAGAAAAGCTCTTGCCCCTCTAATTAAAGTTATATCTCTAGAATGGAATGTATGATCAATTATACCTGTAACCATGAATAAGCTCGCTTTAAATGCAGCGTGATTTATAATGTGGAAACATACAGTATAAAATGCAAATGTATATATGTAGTTAGAATTATTAGCTAATCCAATATTACCTATACCTATCATTAAAGTCATCATTCCTAGTTGACTTATTGTTGAATATGCCAAAATACCTTTAAGATCTTTTAAAAATACTGCGTTTATTGACCCTAATAGCATAGTTATAGCTCCAAAAGTTATAAGAATGTTTCCGAATAATTCATTATAAGAAAATACTATGCCTATTCTTAATAATAAATATATACCAGCTTTTACCATTGTAGCAGAATGCAGATAACTACTTATAGGAGTAGGAGCTGCCATTGCGTCCGGTAACCATATATGGAATGGAAATTGTGCTGATTTAGTAAACGCTCCGAATATTATTAAAATCATTGCTATAGTTATTCTTGAATCAAATTTGTTATTTAAACTATATTCAATAATTTCACTAATATTAAAGCTACCTGTAATCTGTTGTAGTACAAATATTCCTAACAACATAAGTACTCCCCCAAAAACAGTTATGACTAATGATTTTAATGCTCCACGTCTAGATGCATCGTTTTCATGCCAATAGCTGATTAATAGGAATGAAGATACAGAAGTAAATTCCCAGAACATATACATACTAAGAAGATTATCGGATAAAACTACTCCAAGCATTGCAGACATAAATAACATTAAGAAAATGTAAAATTTATGTAATTTTGGATCTGTTTTCTCCATATAATATGTTGAATAAAGTATAACTAGTGTACCTATACCAGTTATAAGCAAGGCAAATAATAAAGACAAACCATCTAATTTTAGGTTTATATCTAGCCCCACATTAGAAGCAAAATTAAGTTTGTTAATGATAATTTCACTAGCATTTATTTTGCTTATTGTTGATAAAAAATATAAAAATAAACTTAAAGGAATAAATATTACGAATGTTCCTAAATGTATATTTTTAATATTTTTTCTTATAAAAGGTACTAAAAAAATTGCAAGTAAAGGTAATAAAATACTTACTTGTAACATTAAAAAACCCCTCTTTCTAAAAAAATATTTTACATTATCTATTATATAATAATTAAAATAAAAATGCTATCACAATTTACAATATTGATTTAAAAAGGTTGTAAACGTAACAAAAAAATATCTATTCTATAATAGAACATTTATTCAATATAATTTAATAATAAAAATAACTTGTTAGAATTTCAAAAAAAATGTATAATATTAGTTATACAAACGTTTTAGGAGGATATTAAAATGACAAATGTTCAAACGCCACATATAAAACCAAATGGTGTAGAAATAGCAGAAACAATATTATTACCAGGAGACCCACTTAGAGCTAAATTTATAGCAGAAACATTTTTAGAAAATCCTGTTTGTTTTAATGAAGTAAGGGGAATGCTAGGGTATACTGGTACTTACAAAGGGAAAAAAATCTCTGTTATGGGAACAGGTATGGGGCCAGGAAGTATAGGTATATACACTTATGAATTAATACACTTCTTTGGTGTTAAAAATTTAATTAGAATAGGTACTTGTGGATCTTTACAAGAAAACGTTAAACTATATGATATTATATTAGGTATGGCATCATCAACTAACACTAACTATTTACATCAATATAATATACCTGGACAACTAAGTTTACCAGCATCTTTTGAATTATTAACTAAAGCTCATAACATAGGATTAGAAAAAGGAGCTAAAATGCATGTTGGAAATATATTATGTAGTGATATTTTCTACAATGCAGATAAAGATGCAATGAAAAACTGGATGAAAATGGGAGTTCTTGGTGTAGAGATGGAAAGTACAGCATTGTATGCAAATGCAATAGCAGCAGGAGTTAATGCTCTTACTATATTAACAGTAAGTGACTCTCTAGTTACAGGAGAAGAAACTACTCCTGAAGAACGTCAAACAGCATTTACAAAAATGATGGAAATAGCATTAGAATTAGCTTAAAATTATTAATAAAGGAAAATAAATTATGAATTACACTGAATTATTTGAAAAATGGCTTCAAAGTGAGGTACTTACTGAAGAAGAGAGAAACCAATTGGTAGCAATAGAAAACAACGAGGAAGAAAAAGAAGACAGATTCTATAAAGAATTAGAATTCGGTACAGCAGGACTACGTGGAAAAGTAGGAATGGGTTCAAATAGAATGAATAGATTTATCATTGCTAGAGCTACTAAAGCGATGGCTAAAACTATAATAGATAATGGTTTACAAGATAAAGGAATAGCTATAGCACATGACTGTAGACTATTTTCTAAAGAATTTGCTAAACTTTCTGCAATGGTTATGGCAAGTAATGGTATTAAAGCGTATTTATTTGAAGATCTAAGACCTACGCCTGAATTATCATTTGCCATAAGATACTTAGGTGCTGCAAGTGGTATAAATATAACAGCTAGCCACAACCCTAAAGAGTACAATGGTTATAAAGTTTATTGGGAAGAAGGTTCACAAATAAAATCAAATATTAGCGATAAAGTTTTAGAATATATTAATTCAATGGATATTTTTGAAAACTATGTTACTATTACCGAAGAAGAAGCAATAGAAAAAGGTCTTTTAGAATATATCGGAGAAGAAATAGACGAGAAATTCTATGAACAAGTTTTAGCACAAAGTATAAACGATGATAATATTGATAAAGATATATCTGTAGTATATACTCCTTTAAATGGAGCAGGATACAAAGCTGTTACTACTGTTTTAGATAGAAGAGGATTTAAAAATGTTCATGTTGTAGAAGAACAAAAAGATCCTGATGGAACTTTCCCGACAATAGAATATCCAAATCCAGAAGATACAGCAGCTTTTGAATATTCAGAAAGACTAGCAAAAAAAGTAGATGGAGAAATACTTATAGCAACAGATCCTGACTGTGATAGATTAGCTGTAGAAGTAGTTCATAATGGAGAAATAGTTTCATTAAATGGAAACCAAGTAGGTGCAATAATAGTTAAATATGTAGTAGAAAATCTTGCAAAAGAAAATAAATTGCCTAAAAATCCAGTTATAGTTAAATCTATAGTTAGTTCAAAAATGATAGAAAAACTATGTTCTGAATATGGAATAGAAGTTATCGATGTTCTTACTGGATTTAAAAACATAGCAGCTCTACCTAATGAATTTGACATTACTAAAGAAAAAAATTACGTAATGGGATACGAGGAAAGTATAGGCTACAACATAGGAACATTTGTAAGAGATAAGGACGGAGTTACTACTTCTATGATATTAGTAGAACTAGCAGCTTACTATAAAAAACAAGGAAAAACTCTTGTTGACGTTTTAGAAGAATTCTATGAAACTTATGGATATTATATGGATAAAACTATATCTATAACTCTAGAGGGAGCAGCAGGAGCTAAGAGAATTTCTAGAATGATGAAAGAGTATAGAAATATATTCGCTAAAGAAATTCTAGGAGCAGAGATAGTTTCTGTTACAGATTATTTAGCTGATAAAGAATTAACTGTAGCTACTGGTGAAGAAAAATCTACAGGAATAGAAAAAACAGATGCTGTAAAATTCTCTTATTCTGATGAAACTTGGTACACTTTAAGACCTAGTGGAACAGAACCTAAAGTTAAACTTTACATATATGTAAAAGGTAATGATAGACAAGAAGCAGAAGAAAAAATAGCTGCTGTTGAAAAAACAGTTTTAGATATATTATATTCTATAGATTAATTAGAATAATAAAAGAGTGAGTTTATATAAAATATATTTCTCACTCTTTTAAGAATAGAGGAGTATTTTTATAATGTTGTGTTCAGACACTTTAATAGAAAATTATTATACAGTATATAAAAAACATTTAAATAGACACGATACACTCTTCGGAGGACAAATTTTATTTTGGCTAGATGAAGTTATGGGTATGACTATAAGAAAATATAGTGTTATTCCTTTTGTTACAGCAACAATAGACAATTATCAATTTTTAGATGCTGTTAATTTAAATGAATTATTAATAATAAAATCTTATGTATCTAGGGTAGGTAATAAGAGTGTAGAAATATTTTCAGAATTAAGTGCTTTTAATATACAAGATAAGAGTACCCGATTAGTAGGTTTATGTACTTCTACATTTTCCGTAAGAAGAGATATAAGTTTAGAGCAACCGTTGGAAAAAGTTGTTGTGGGAGATAACTTATTAGAGAAATTTGTTGTAGAAACATATAATAGTCGAAAAAATGGTGAATTATCTATGAGAGAATTTTCTAGACAATATTTAGAATACTATAATAAGGAGAATTAGTTAATATGAAATACGAAACAATGCTAGATAGATTTTTAAAATATGTTAAAATAAATACAAGATCGGATGCATCAATTATGACAATACCGTCTACAGATGTCCAAAAAGATTTTTTAAAAATGTTAAAAGAAGATTTAGAGGAATTAGGTTTAAGTGATATACAACTTAATGAAGAAAATTGGTTTTTAACAGCTACATTACCATCTAATTCTAACAAGTTATTTGATAAAATAGGTTTTATATCACATGTTGATACAGCAGATTTTAATTCTATAAATATTAAACCTAATATAATAGAAAACTATGATGGAAATGATATAGTTCTTAATAAAGAAAAAGATATAGTAATGACTACTAAAGCTTTTCCTAATTTAAAAAACTATGTAGGAAAAACTCTAATAACTACTGATGGAACTACTCTTTTGGGAGCAGATGATAAAGCAGGGATAGTGGAAATTATTGAAGCGGTTAAATATCTAAAAGAACATCCTGAAATAGAGCACGGGGATATAAGAATAGCTTTTGGTCCAGATGAAGAAATTGGTAGAGGTGCAGATAATTTTGATGCAAAACATTTTGCTACTGACTATGCTTATACAATGGATGGAGGAGTTTTAGGTGAACTTCAATATGAAAGCTTTAATGCAGCTCAAATAACATACAAAATAACAGGTGTTAGTGTTCATCCTGGTACAGCCAAAGATAAAATGAAAAATGCTAATACTATAGCAGCAGAATTAGCGATGATGTTCCCTGAAAATGAAGTTCCAGAGAAGACATCAGGTTACGAAGGATTTTACTTACTGCACGAAATGAATTCTAGAATTGAAGAAGCTACTTTAGTATATATTATTAGAGACTTTAATAGAGAAAAATTTGAAGAAAGAAAGCAATTTTGTGTGGGTGTAGCAGAAAAAATAAACGCTAAATATGGAGATGTTCTAGAATATAATATGTTTGATCAATATTATAATATGGGGGATGTAATAGAAAAAGATAAAAAATCTGTAAATATTGCAGAAGTAGCTATGCGAAATGTAGATGTAAATCCTATAGTTATACCTATAAGAGGAGGAACAGACGGATCTAAAATATCTTATATGGGAATACCTACTCCAAATATATTTGTAGGAGGGGAAAATTTCCACGGGCAATATGAGTTTAGCTGTTTAGAGCACATGCAAAAAGCAGCAGATGTTATAGTGGAGATAGCAAAATTAGCAAAAAAGTAGAACCTGTACTATGGTGCAGTAGATAAATATATTTTACTTAAAATATGAGGTTATATTATTTTATAATTCTCATATTTTTTGCTAATTTTTAGAAAAATAAAAAATTATGTATGCATATAATTAAGATATATGTTAAAATAATATTTATTGAAATAAGAAATTTAGTAGGAGATTGTGTAAATGACAAAAAAAACATTTTATGTAACAACACCTATATATTATCCAAGTGGTAATTTACATATAGGTCATGCCTACACAACAGTAGCATGTGATACTATAACTAGATATAAAAAAAGTAGAGGTTATGAAACATTTTTCTTAACTGGAACAGATGAACACGGACAAAAAATACAGCAAAAAGCACAAGAACAAGGAATTAGTGAACAACAATACGTTGATAATATGATAGCAGATATAAAAAAATTATGGTCTGCTATGGATATTAAATATGATAAATTTATTAGAACTACTGATAAATATCATGAAAAAGCTGTTGCAAAGATATTTGATACTTTATTAGAAAAAGGGGATATTTATTTAGGAGAGTATGAAGGTTGGTACTCTATAAGTGATGAAGAATACTTTACAGAAACACAACTTCAAGAAGTTTTCAGAGATAAAAAAGGAAAAATGATAGGAGGGATAGCTCCTAGTGGTAATGAAGTAAAACTTGTTAAAGAAGAATGCTATTTCTTTAAAATGAGTAAGTATGCGGACAGACTTGTGGAGTATTATAATAATAATCCTGAGTTTATACTTCCTGAAAGTAGAAAAAATGAGATGCTAAATAACTTTATTAAACCAGGTTTAGAAGATTTAGCAGTAACAAGAACTACATTTGATTGGGGAGTAAAAGTTAATTCAAATCCTAAACATGTTGTTTATGTTTGGATAGATGCCCTAGTTAATTACATAACTGCTTTAGGTTACGCTACAGAAGATAGTGATGAATTATTTAATAAATTTTGGCCTGCAGATATACAAGTAGTAGGAAAAGAAATAGTGAGATTCCATGTTATATATTGGCCAATTTTACTGATGGCTTTAGATTTACCACTTCCTAAAAAAATATTTGGTCATGGTTGGCTTTTAATGAAAGATGGGAAAATGAGTAAATCTAAAGGTAATGTAGTTTATCCAAATATGTTAATAGAAAAATATGGACTTGATTCTGTTAGATATTATTTAATGCGTGAAGTTCCATTTGGACAAGATGGTTTATTTACTCCAGAAAGTTTTATTGATAGGATAAATTCGGATTTATCTAACGATTTAGGTAATCTTTTAAATAGAACAATATCTATGATAAACAAATACTGTGATGGAGTTATACCTAAATTTATAGAGACAGAAGATGAAGTAGATAAAGATCTAATAAAAACATCAAAAGAAACGATTGCAGAATATGAAGAATATATGGATAATATGCAATTTTCTAGAGCCTTAGAGAGTCTTTGGAAGTTTGTATCTAGAACTAATAAATATATAGATCAAACTTGTCCTTGGATTTTAGCTAAAGATGAAGATAAAAAAGAAGAACTTAATAAAGTTATGAATTATTTAGCAGAATCTTTAAGAATTATAAATATATTAATAGCACCATTCTTAACTAATGCTCCAAAAGAGGTAAAAAGACAACTAAATCTTAAAGAAGAACATACATATTATGATACAATTTATAATTTTGGAGTTTTTGTAGGTGATATAAAAGTAATAGAAAAACCTGAACCTATATTCCCAAGATTTGATAAAGAAATAGAAATAGATTATATAAGAAGTCAAATGACGCCTAAAGCACTAGAAAATTTAGAATCAGAAAATAAAGAAGATGATTCTTATGTTCCACTTGCAGAAGAGATAACGATAGATAAATTTTTTGAAACATCTCTTAGGGTAGCAGAAGTATTAGAATGTGAAAAAGTTAAAAAGAGTTCTAAATTATTAAAATTTAAGTTAGATTTAGGAAATCATACAAGACAAATACTTTCAGGAATAGCTAAATATTATTCTCCAGAAGAATTAATAGGTAAAAAAGTTGCTATAGTAGCTAATCTAAAACCTGTAAAAATAATGGGTGAATTAAGTGAAGGTATGATACTTTCAGCAGAAAAAGATGGCATTTTAAGAGTTGTAGAAATAAATTCTGATGTACCTAATGGTGCTGAACTTAGATAATAATTATTCATTAAAAACTGTGGATAAATATATCCATAGTTTTTTATTTAATCATAAAAATTGCTACTAATTAATAATTATTGTAAAATATACTTTATAAAATAAAATTATAGGAGAAATAATTATGTCTTTTTTCGATTCAATTAGCAACTTTAAATTAGTAAACTCTTCAGAAGTAACAGAGATGATTAACAAAAAAGAAAATTTTGTATTGTTTATAGGAAGATCAAGCTGTCCATTTTGCCAAAGATTTGCACCAAAAATAGGAAATGTATCTAAAGAATTAGAAAATAACTACTATTTTTTAAATAGTGAAGATTTTTCGGACACAGGAATAGCATCTCTTCGAGAGAAATATGGAGTTAAAACTGTGCCTGGATTACTAGTATTCAATTTTGAAAATTTTAGAGTAGTATGTGATTCTTCACTATCAGAAGAACAAATTATTAATTTTATAAATAAATAAATTTCAATAAAAATACACCATAAAAATTAAATTTTTATGGTGTATTTTTATGTTCTTTTAAAAAGTAAAAAAGATTTTAATATATTTTTGCTTTTTTTTATAAAATAGTGGAAAAAAGTGGGGATTTGTGGTAAATTATATTAGTAAGGTGGTGGATTGTAATGTTTATTGGTCAATATAATAATAAAATGGACTCTAAAGGGCGTGTAAGTATGCCAGTTAAATTTAGAGATGAATTAGGAAATAAGTTTATTATAACAAGAGGTTTAGACTCTTGTTTATTTGGCTATTCATTACAAGAGTGGCAAAAAATAGAAAGCAAAATAAAATCACTACCTATAACTAAAAAAAATGCTAGAGCATTTCAAAGATTTTTCTTCTCTGGTGCAACAGAGGTAGAAATTGATAAACAAGGAAGAATAAATATACCAAAATCATTAATAGAACATGCTAAATTGGACAAAGAATGTGTTGTTAATGGTGTGTCAAATAGAATAGAAATTTGGGATAAAGAAATTTGGGAAGTTCAGCTATCTGAAAGTGAACTAGCATTTGAAGAAATAGCTGAGGATTTAGAAGACTTTGATTTTTAGTGTGGAGAGAAAATATGTTTAAACATTATAGTGTTATGTTAGATGAAACGATAGATGGATTAAATATTAGAGAAGATGGGATATATGTAGACTGTACTCTTGGTGGAGCAGGTCATAGTTTAGAAATTTTAAAAAGACTAAAGAGTGGTAAACTTTATGCTTTTGATCAAGATAGCTTTGCTATAGAGAATGCAAAAGTAAAATTAAAAAATTATGAAGATAGAGTGGTTTTTGTAAAATCTAATTTTTCTAATTTAAAGAAAGAATTATCATCTCTAGGAGTAGAAAAGGTAGATGGAATAGTTTATGATTTGGGTGTTTCTTCTCCACAATTAGATACGCCTGAAAGGGGCTTTAGTTATAATTATAATAATAAATTAGATATGAGAATGGATACAGACTCTAGTTTTACAGCATATGATTTAATAAATAATTACAGCTATAATGATTTGGTGAAAATATTTTATAGATATGGAGAAGAGAAATTTTCTAAGCAAATAGCTAGAAATATAGAAAAGGAACGAATTAATAAACCAATAGAAACTACATTTGAACTTGTAGATATTATAAAAAAATCTATACCTGCAGCCGCTAGAAGAACAGGCGGGCATCCGGCTAAAAAAGTTTTTCAAGCTATAAGAATAGCAGTTAACAACGAACTTGGAGTTATAGAAGAATCTTTAGAGCAAGCTATAGATATTTGCAATGTTGGAGGAAGAATAGCAGTTATAACATTTCATTCTTTGGAAGACAGAATATGTAAGCAAATATTTAAATCTTATAGTTCTAATGATAGTATACCTAAAAATTTACCAATTATTCCTGAAGAATATGTATCAAAATTAAAAAATATAACTAGAAAACCTATAATTCCTAGTAAAGAAGAATTAGAAGAGAATAATAGATCAAGAAGTGCAAAATTAAGAATTGCAGAGATTCAAAAATAGAAAAGAAGGAGAATTTATGTGGCTACATTAAAAGTATATAGTAGGGAATACGGTGTAAAAAAAGTAGAAGAAAAAGTAAAATTTACAATTTTGGAATGGATAATATACATAACTTTTCCTATTATTTTGTTTTCGACTATTTATTTTATGTTGAATTTTTATAGTGTAACATACTCTCTAAAAAAAGATATTGCAAAGAATAATGTTACCATAAAAGAAATGAAAAATGATAATGAAGAACAAAGAGTTCTTATAAATGATTTATCTTCATACGAAAGAATAAAAGAAATAGCTAAAGTTTTAGGGATGGAAGCTAACAAAGATAATGTTAAGGTAGTAAGATAATGAAGAAAATTATATATATTCTAACACTTAGATTTCTACAAGATTCAGAAAGTATAAAAAATCAATATACCATATCCAAAAAAAGAACAAAATTGATATTTTCTTATATTTTTATTGGTTTCTTTTTATGGATTTTAATTTTTAATATAGGTCAAATGACGATCTTAGGTAAAATTAGAGGAGAAAATCTAAGTGATATAGCTGATAAAAAATATAAGGTAGATAGGGTCCTTGAACCAGCTAGGGGTAAAATATATGATAGAAATGGATATGTATTAGCAGACAATATAGAATCCTATAAATTAATTGCTGTTTTATCAGAAAAAGCATCTGAAGGAATAACAGATCCTTCGAAATTTAAGCATGTTGTTGATTTTGAAAAAACAGCTACGGAGTTATCAAAGTATATTGAATTAGATAAAGATGAAATACTTAATGTAATTTCAAGGAAGAATGTTTATCAAGTCGAGTTTGGTGTACATGGTAAGGATATAAGTATAGAAACAAAAAAGAAAATAGAAGAATTAAATTTGCCAGGAATAATTTTTGAAACTACTAAAAAAAGATATTATCCTAATGGAACAATGCTGGGTAACTTTTTAGGTTTTGCACAATCTTCTGGAGACAATAGTGATTTAATAGTAGGAAGGTTAGGTATAGAAAAAGTTTTCGACTACTACTTGCGAGGAAAGAGTGGTCGAATTATATACGCTAGGGATGCTTGGGGGCAAATAGTATCAAGTACTCCTAAAACAGAAGTTCAACCAATAAATGGTGCGGATATTTATTTAACTATTGATAAAAATATTCAAAGCTTTATAGATAACAGCTTAGCGGATATACAAGAAAAATATGATCCTGAAAGCGCTTTTTCTATAGCTCTTAGTGCTAAAACAGGAGAAATATTAGGTATAGGACAAACACCTGCTTTTAATCCAAATACTAAAGAAAACATAGAACATTCATGGACTAACGCTATATATAATTCTGCTATAGAACCAGGATCTACTTTCAAGATATTCTCACTAGCTCTTATGATAGAGAACGGAATATATGATCCTGATAAATACTATATGTCAGGTTCTTATAGAGTAAAGGATGCTGTTATCTACGATTATAATAAAGTTGGTTGGGGGACTATAACGTATAGACATGGCTTTCAAGAATCTTCTAATACTCTTATGCTTACTATGTTAGAAGAATTAGGTAAAGATAAACTAAAAGTTGGATTAGAGAATTTTGGGTTTGGAAAAAGTACTAACTCACTGTATGAAAATGAATCAGCAGGACAATTATCTTTTGGTGATATAGTATCTGCATCTACTACAGTTTTTGGTCAGGGAAGTACAGTAACTCCAATTCAAATGGTTCAAGCTGAAACAGCGATACTAAATGAAGGTGAATTATTAAAACCTTATTATCTTAGTAAAATTTATGACCATACAACAAATTCTAATGTAAATGAAGGAAAAAGAGAAGTAATAGGAAAACCTATTTCAAAAGAAACAGCAGAGAAAGTAAAAGAAGAACTTTATGGAGTAGTAAATGGTAAATGGGCTCTCGGAGGTAAGAAATATCAATTAGAAGGCTATAGTGTGTCTGGAAAAACAGGTACTGCACAAGTAGTCGATCCTGAAAAAGGAGGATACTATAGTAGTCCTTACAAAGTTATTCACTCATTTATGGGATATGCACCTAGTGATAACCCAGAAATAATAGTTTATTCTGCTATTAAAATACCTAGAAAAAATGTAGCTCAGAATTATAACAAT
Organism: Gemelliphila palaticanis; assembly: GCA_013415235.1. GTDB lineage: Bacteria > Bacillota > Bacilli > Staphylococcales > Gemellaceae > Gemelliphila > Gemelliphila palaticanis. Next base: position 179,883 of record JACBYF010000002.1, on the reverse strand, counting down.
TCAGTAAAAGAATTGTTTAATCCTATTATGACAAATACACTAGATTACTTAAATGTTCAAAAAGAGAGATTAGATGGTTCAAATAATTATAGTCAAATTATAAACTATGAAGGACACGAAATAAATAGCGCTATTAATTCAATATACACTTTTTCAAAAAATATAGTTTTAATAGGTAGTGGCAATAATGTGATAAGACAATTTCCGTTAGAAAATAGCTATATTTTACCAAATGACAAAATATTTTTAGTTACAGGTAATAATAAAATTACAGTTCCTAATTTTAAGGGATGGTCTAAATCTGACATTCTAAAGTATAAAGAATTAAGTGGTTTGAATATAATTATAGAAGGCAATGGATTTGTTTCTAATCAATCTATAAAACAAGGTAGTATTGTAAAAAGTGGAGATGAATTAAAAGTTAAACTTTCATAAGGAGATAACAATGAATTTTAAATACATATTATTACCCCTGTTGTCATTTATTATAACGGTGGGACTGTTACCAAGTTTAATAAAATATTTACATAGGCTTAAATTTGGTCAATCAATAAGAGAGGAAGGACCTCAAAGTCATGCAGTAAAAAAAGGGACTCCGACAATGGGAGGTATATCATTTTTAATAGCAATAATTATTTCCCTTACAGTTGCTATTTTTATAGATTTCGAAAATAGTGTTTATTATTTATTATTCATATATACAGTATTTTCTTTTTCTATAATAGGATACATAGATGATATGTTAATTGTAGTTAAGAAGAAAAATGATGGTTTATCGCCACGATATAAATTATATTTACAAATACTATTTTCTACAATATTTTATATTTTACTAAAATTAGTCTATGGTGATATAGGATATATAAAAATTCCTTTTTTAGATTATAATTTAAATATGTCTATAATATATTTATTATTTGTTATTTTTTGGCAAACAGGTTTTTCAAATGCGGTTAATTTAACAGACGGATTAGACGGATTAGCAACTAGTGTAACTATAATAACAACATCTACATTAGCCTTATTAGCATATAGAGTAAATAATTATCCAGTATTTATATTTTCTATAATAATAGTAGCAGCTTTAATAGGTTTTTTACTATTTAATAAAAAACCAGCTAAGATATTTATGGGAGATACAGGTTCTCTATCTTTAGGAGCTATGTTATCAGCAATATCAATAATATTGCATCAAGAAATAGCTTTCTTATTTATAGGACTAGTGTATGTTTTAGAAACAGGTTCTGTTATTTTACAAGTGTTATATTTCAAAAAAACAGGAAAAAGAATTTTCAAAATGTCCCCATTACATCATCATTTTGAATTATCGGGTCATGGAGAAGTTAAAACAGTGTATATTTTTGTTATTATAGCTATTTTATCTTCAAGTATAGGTTATTTTATAGGAGTATCGTAATGAATGAAGAACTTTTAAAATCATTAAAAAATAAAAAAATACTTGTTCTTGGATTTGCTAGAAGTGGATATCAAACTGCTAAAATATTACATAAGCATGGGATAGAAGTAATTGTGAATTCATATGAGAATTTGAATGATAATTTAGAAGCTAATGAGTTAAAGCAATTAGGAATTGATATTGTATCAGGTGAACATCCAATTTTTTTATTAGATAATATAGACTTAATAATAAAAAATCCAGGTATTCCTTATAAGATAGAAATATTAAAAGAAGCAATAAAAAGAAATATATCAATTTTTACAGAAATAGAAGTTGCAAGTTCTTTATACAATAATGAAATAATAGCAATAACAGGAACTAATGGAAAAACTACAACTACAACATTAATATATGAAATTCTCAAACAAGATAGAAATACTGAAGTCAAAGTTGCAGGTAATATAGGATACCCGTTAATAGAAGTTATGGACAATGCTCAAGAAAACGATTTGATTATTTTGGAAGTTTCTTCATTTCAGTTAAACGGAGTAGATAAATTTAGACCTAATATAGCAATAATAACTAATTTAGAAGAAGCTCATCTGGACTATCACTCTTCAAAAGATGAGTACCATAAAATTAAAAAAAGAATATTTAAAAATCAAACAGAAGATAATTACTTAATTTTAAATATAAAAGATAAAGATTTATATAAAAATGATATTATAAATTCTAGAGTTATATATTATAGTTTGGACAATTCTTCTGAAGTTGCATATATAGAAGATGATTGGTTTATTTTTAATCAGGAAAAAATATTTAATAAAAATAAACTATCTTTATTAGGTAATCATAATTTAGAAAATTGCATCAATGCGGCAATAGTATCAAAAATAAAAGGAGTTTCTAATAAAAGTATTACAGATATTCTTTACAACTTTAGTGGAGTTGCGCATAGAATGCAATATGTAGGAGATAATAACGGAGTCAAGTATTATAATGATTCTAAGGCAACAAATCCTACTTCTACATCAAAAGCATTAAGTGGTTTTGAAAAAAATGTTATATTAATATGTGGTGGTCAAGACAGAGGTGTTGATTTTAAAGAGTTAGAATCTCAATTAAGTAAATTAAAAGCACTAATTTGCATAGGAGAGAGTAAATCGATACTAGCAAATTTAGGGCAAAGAAATAATTTAAAAACAATATTGGCAGAAAAAGTTGCAGATGCTACTAAAATAGCAGAGAATATAGCAGACAAAGATGATATAATTTTATTATCTCCAGCTTGTGCTTCATGGGATCAATACAAAAATTTTGAAGAACGTGGTGAAGAGTTTATAAATACTTTTAATAATATAAAAAATAAGAGTGATAAACATGGAAAATAATTATAAAATTGGACAAAAAAATAAGAAATATGTAAGTGCAGTAGAAAGATATAAAAAAAAGAGAAGAAGAGAATTTTTATTTCTCTCTTCTATTTTAATATTCTTAATTTCTATTTTTTTATTTATTAATAGTTCTTATGTAAAGATAAAACATATAAATGTAGATGGAATATATCAATTAAAACAAGAAGATATATTGAATAATATAAGTGTAAACAATGATACTAAATATTGGGATGTAAGTGAAAATGATGTAAAAAACGAAATTTTATCTAAATTTAATATAATAGGAGATGTAATAGTAGAAAAGAAAATTTTTAATACTTTAAATATATTAGTAAAAGAAAAAAAAATAGTATCTCTAGAAAAGAATGCAGAAGATTCTTATAAACCGATATTGGAAGATGGAGAAATTTTTGAAGGGATTATTACACATCCGTTTAGTGTACCGTATATAGAAAATTTTGAAAATAATACAGAACAAAGAAATACTGTTATAAAAAGTATATTAAAATTAGATGAATTGGTAGCTAAAAGTATTTCTGAAATAGTTTATATAGAAAATGAAGAAGCAATTGTTTATATGAAAGATGGACAGAAAGTGAAAATAAATATAAATAATTTTCATCTTAAATTAAATTATTACTTGCAAATAGAAAAATATATAGAGGATAAAAATAATACTACTCTAAATTTAGTTAATGGCGTATATCTTGAAAATAACAAAACTAAAGAAAAGATAGAAAAAAATATAAAAAATATAATAATTGATACTGAAAATAAAAAAGAAGAGAATAACAAAGACAAAAAAAATTAAAAAATCATATTAAAACGCTATTTTTATTACTTTTTTTTGGGTTTTTATGATATAATCTAATTTAGTAATAAGTAAATAGGCATAATTTGTTTATTTTAATGTTAGTTTTGATAAGAAAGGGGTGTTCATCTTGAATTCACAATTATATACAGCATTAGATCTTGGATCTTCAAGTATCAAGGTTATAATAGCTGATGTAGTTTATGAAAAATTAAACATATTAGGTGTAGGAATTGTCAAAACAAATGCTATCAAAAGAGGGAATATAATTGATGTAGAGAGTGCCTCGCGTGATATAGAAAAAGCTTTAGAAATAGCAAAAAGCGAAGCAAATAAAGATATTCGGTCTTTATATGTTGCAGTTCCAAGTATACATACTCATATAAAAAGAAGTGTGGCGGAGATAACTTTTGATAATAAACATGATATAGATGGAAGAGATATAGAAGAAGTAGTAGAAGAAGTAAAAACATTACCAGTACCAAGAGAACGTGATGTTATACAAGTAATACCAGATTATTATAGAATTGATGATATTGAAAATATTAAACAACCAAAAGGTATGACTGTTCACAACTCTTTTGAACTATCTAGTAATAGGGTTCTTACATCTAAAACCCACTTACATACTATATATAAGTCAATAGAAAAATTAAAAATTGATTGTAACGAAACGTTTGTTTCTTCACATTCTTTAGGAGAATTATTACTTAGTGATGAAGAAAAAGATTACGGATCAGTAATAATTGATATAGGTTCTGGAATAACTACTGTTAGTTATTACGAGGATAATATATTGCAATTATCTCAATCAATTGATTTAGCTGGAGATGATATAACAAGAGCTATATCCGATGTGTTAAACGTATCTATGAAAAAAGCTGAGGAAATAAAAATTACTCAGGGGCACAGCTTCTATGATTTAGCATCTAATGATATAATAATAGAGTTGGATAATTTAGAGGAAGAAGAATTACCTTTTACTCAAAAAGAATTATCAGATTACATTGAAGAAATTGTAGAAGAGATTATTTTAAGATCGTTTGATATTTTAAGAAAAGCAGGAATAAATAGAATTAAAGGAAATGTTGTTCTTACAGGTGGTACTACGCTTATGCCAGGAGTTTTAGAATTAGCAAAAGATATGCTAAAAAAGATGAATGTAAGATTAGGTACTCCAAAAATAATTGGAGCTAATTCTCCAGAGTTATCAGTAGCAGTAGGAACACTTACTAGTAGTTATAATATAGAAAGTTTATTTGGTTATCAAACATTTGGAGAAGCAGTTTCTGTAAATGACAATTATGTAGCAAACTTTGAAAATGTAAATAATATTGAAGAAATACCTACAAATAATAATTCTATTAAAGAAGAGTATTATGAGGATGAATATTATTACGAAGAAGATGATGAATATGAAGAAGATTCAACAAATAATTTCTTTACAAAAATAAAGAAAAAATACAGTTCATTTTTTGAATAATATATTAGGAGGAATAAAAAATAATGAATATGTTTTTAGATAATGATTTTGCACAATCAGCTGTAATTAAAGTAGTTGGAGTAGGTGGCGGAGGTGGAAATGCCGTTGACCGAATGGTGGAAAGTGGAGTTCAAAATGTAGAATTTATAGCAGTGAATACAGATGCGCAAGCATTAAGAAAGTCAAAAGCAGATGTTAGAATCCAAATAGGAGAAAAACTTACAAAAGGACTTGGAGCAGGAGCTAATCCTGAAGTAGGAAGAAAAGCAGCAGAAGAAACTAAAGATAAAATAGAAGCAGCTTTAGAAGGAGCAGATATGGTATTTGTTACTTCAGGAATGGGTGGTGGAACTGGAACAGGAGCAGCACCTATAGTAGCAAGTATTGCAAAAGAATTAGGAGCACTTACAGTTGGTGTTGTAACTCGTCCATTTAATTTTGAAGGGAAAAAACGTCAAGTTCAGTCAACTGCAGGTATAAATGCACTAAAAGGAGCAGTTGATACTCTTATAGTAATTCCTAATGATAGATTATTAGATATAGTTGATAAATCAACTCCTATGATGCAAGCATTTGTCGAAGCAGATAACGTATTACGTCAAGGGGTTCAAGGTATATCAGACTTAATTAACGTTTCTGGAGCAGTAAACTTAGACTTTGCAGATGTTAAGGCTATAATGGCAGATCAAGGTTCAGCTCTTATGGGAATAGGAGTAGCTTCAGGAGAAAATAGAGCTATAGAAGCAGCTAAAAAAGCTATTTCTTCTCCATTATTAGAAACTTCAATAGTAGGAGCAAAAGGTGTATTATTAAACATTACAGGTGGTCCATCTTTAAGTTTATTTGAAGCTCAGGCAGCAGCAAGCATAGTTCAAGAAGCTAGTGATGAAGAAGTAAATATGATTTTTGGTACAGTATTTAATGAAGAATTAGAAAAAACTGATGAAATTATAGTAACTGTAATTGCTACAGGGTTTGATGATGAAAAACCTGTTGAAAGAGATTTATCAACAAGAACTCAACCAGCAGCTACTTCATTTACTAGTAATTATGCAAAAGATGAGACTGAATCAGAAATGTTCCCTAGACCAAGAAGAACAAGAAGAAGAGAAATATAGTACGTATAATAAAAAAGTGGAGATTAATTTCTTCACTTTTTACTATTTTTATGATATAATCTTACAATATGTTTAGGGGATGTTTAGGATTCGACAGGAATACTAGTCTTATTAATTGCATGTAAGAGGGTTGTCTCTTTAAAAACACAACAGTTTAAATATAACTGACAACAATAAATCATTAGCTTTAGCTGCTTAATTAGCTAAAGGCTGATTACTTTATTTGACTGTGATAAAGATAATCGGTTCATAAATTAGCAGTCTACGAATTAATTTTTCCGTTTGTAAAATTAATTAAGAAGAAAATCAAACTCGTTTTTTACAGCTTGTTTATTAGCTTATATAAAAAATTAAATTTAATAAATAAACTAAACATGTAGATGTTAATGAGAGGTTTTTTTGGACGCGGGTTCAAATCCCGCCATCTCCATACTTAAAAGAGGATTGCTTAGGTAATTCTCTTTTTATTAATAAAAGAATTGAAATTTTAAATGTTACTATGTTATAATTTTAATTAAATATTACGATAAGGAAGAATATTATTATGTCAAAAGTAAGAGTAAGATATGCACCCTCACCAACAGGGAATTTACATATAGGAAATGCAAGAACAGCTTTATTTAACTATTTATTCGCTAAACACTACGGTGGAGAGTTTGTTCTTAGAATTGAAGATACTGATTTTAAGAGAAATAAAGAAGAAGGAGAAAGAAGTCAGCTTCAATATATGAAATGGCTAGGTCTAGATTATGATGAAGGTATATATAAAGAGGGCGCATTTGGTCCTTATAGACAATCTGAAAGATTAGATATATACAAGCAATACGCAGAAAAACTAATTTCAGAAGATAAAGCATATAAGTGTTATATGACTGCAGAAGAACTTGAAGCAGAACGTGAGGAACAAAAAGCTCAAGGATTACCACCTAGATATAGTGGTAAACATGCACATTTAACCAAAGAAGAACAAGAACAATTTGAGAAAGAAGGAAGAAAACCTTCTATACGTATACGAGTACCTCAAGACAGAACTTATTCATTTGATGATATGGTTAAAGGGCCATTATCATTTGAAGGAAAAGATTTTGGAGATTTTGTTATTCTTAAAAATGATGGAGTAGCAACTTATAATTTCTGTGTTGCTGTAGACGATCATTTAATGGAAATTACACATGTTTTAAGAGGAGACGATCACGTATCAAATACGCCAAAACAACTTGTCGTATATGAAGCATTAGGATTTGAACCACCTAAATTTGGTCATATGACATTAATAGTTAATGAGAATAAGAAAAAACTATCAAAAAGAGATGAGAGTATTATTCAATTTATAGAACAATATGATTCATTAGGTTATTTACCAGAAGCAATATTTAACTTTATAGCATTATTAGGATGGTCTCCAGAAGGAGAAGAAGAAATATTCACTAGGGATGAATTTGCTAAAATTTTTGATGAAAAACGCCTAAGCAAATCACCAGCATTCTTTGATAATCAAAAATTAACATGGATAAATAATCAATATATAAAGAAACAACCCCTAGAAAGAATAGTTAATCTATCTATACCATTTTTAGTTAAAGAAAAAGTAGTAACACAAGAAGAAATTGATTCAAATAAAGAATGGTTTGAAAAATTAATATCACTTTATCAACCACAAATGAGTTATGGAGCAGAAATAGTGGAACTTACATCACTATTTTTCAAAAAAGAATTATCATTTGGAGAAGAAGAACAAAATATATTATCTTTAGAAACTAATACGACTGTATTTAATGAGCTTATATCTAAAATCAACGCATTAGAAGTATTTGATGCTGATAATATAAAATTAGTAATTAAAGAAATACAAAAAGAAACAGGGGTAAAAGGTAAAAACTTATTCATGCCTATTCGTGTAGCTACTACAGGACAAATGCACGGACCAGAACTTAATTTAAGTTTAGAATTATTAGGAAAAGAATTAGTTGTAGATAGAATTAAAGCAGTTTTAAAATAATTTAATTAAAATTGTATTAAATTATTGACATTCAATATTAAATAATGTATTATAAACAATGATATTGTTTATATATCTTCACGAGTAAGCCCCGGAAACTTAGTCGTAATGACAGATTTAAAACAACATCTTAGGAGGAAATGACACATGCGTCAAACTTATATGGCAAAGCCATCAACTGTAGAAAAAAAATGGTATGTAATAGATGCTGAAGGACAAACATTAGGTCGTTTATCATCAGAGGTAGCTTCAATACTAAGAGGGAAACACAAACCTACTTATACACCTCATATTGATACTGGAGATAATGTAATAATTATCAATGCTGAAAAAATAGTATTAACTGGTAAAAAATTAACAGATAAAATTTACCGTCGTCATACAATGCACCCAGGTGGATTAAAAGAAAGAACTGCTGGAGTAATGTTAGAAAAATATCCAGAAGAACTTTTAGAATTATCTATTAAAGGTATGTTACCAAAAAATACTTTAGGTAGAGCTCAAGGAATGAAACTTCATGTTTATCGTGGAGCTGAGCACCCACATGCAGCACAAAAACCAGAAAAATATGAATTACGTGGATAATTAGGAGGAAACAATTAAATGGCACAAGTAGAATATCGCGGTACAGGACGCCGTAAAAGCTCAGTAGCACGTGTAAGATTAGTACCAGGAACTGGGAAAGTTACTATTAACAATAGAGAAATGCGTGAATACTTACCATTAGAATCTTTAGTATTAGATTTAATGCAACCATTAGAAAAAACATCAACTACAGGTAACTACGATGTATTAGTTAACGTACATGGTGGAGGATATACTGGTCAAGCTCAAGCTATTCGTCACGGAATCGCTCGTGCATTATTAGAAGTAAATCCAGAATACCGTAAAGATTTAAAACCAGCAGGATTATTAACTCGTGATCCTCGTATGAAAGAACGTAAAAAATACGGACTTAAAGGAGCGCGTAGAGCACCTCAATTCTCTAAACGTTAATATATGCTTTGTAGCAAATAAAGAAATCACACTTAAAAGTGTGATTTCTTTATAAATAATAAAAAAATACAAATATTTATAATATATTATTGCTTAAAATAAAAATTTGTAGTACAATATTCTAGTATTGTTTAGCCAGTATGGCGGAATTGGCAGACGCACTGGACTCAAAATCCAGCGAGGCAACTCGTGCCGGTTCGACCCCGGCTACTGGTATAATAAAAATAAAAGAGAAGTTTATTTATAACTTCTCTTTTATTTTTATTATAAATTATTTTCTAACATAAATATAAAATATTAAAAATAATGAGTTTAAATTTCCTAAAATTATATTGCAAATAGGTTATTACTGTAGTATAATATTAAGGTATAGTTAGTGTTGAGATATTTATTAAAAGGAGTGTGATCACCATTGGTAGTTATATTGTTTACATCTCCTAGTTGTACTTCTTGTAGAAAAGCGAAAGCGTGGCTTGTAGAAAATAATATAGAGTTTAAAGAAAGGAATATTTTTTCTGAACCTTTAACTATAGAAGAAATAAGGAATATATTATCTATAACAGAAGAAGGAACTGAGGATATAATTTCTTTTAGATCTAAAACATTTCAAAAATTAAATATAGATATAGATACAATGTCATTACAGGAATTATATAAGGTAATTCAAGAAAATCCAGGTATGCTTAGAAGACCTATACTTGTTGATAATAAGAGACTTCAAGTTGGATATAATGAAGATGAAATTCGTAGATTTTTACCTAAAGATGTTAGGATAAATCAATTAAAACAAATAAAAAATATGGTTATTAAGTAAGTATATAATTAACTTTAATACTACTATTAACTAAGAAGATTATTAAAGGTTGATTATTTATCAACCTTTTTATTTATAATAAAATATTAAAAGAAAGAGATAAGATATGCATAAAAAGAAAGAATTTATAACAGGAGAAGTACATTTTTTAGAACTTATTGAGAAAAAAACTTCATCACTTGTTTTTTTAACAGAAGATAAAGAAGAGGTAAGTTGTAATGAGTCAGATATAGATAATATGGATGACTACGAGGTAGGAGAAGAATATTCAATGTTCATATATCCTTCTAGAAGTGGAAAACTTTTTGCTACTCCGAACATACCAGATGTTACTGTAGGAGATTACGGATTTAGTAAGGTAGTTAAAGTTAATCAAGAAGGTGTAGGACTAGATATAGGTTTTTCAAGAGAAATTATGCTATTGGCAGAAGATTTACCTAAACTAAAATCTGTATGGCCAAAAGAAGGTGATGAACTATTTATAACATTAAGGCGTGATTATACTGGACAACTATTTGCTAGAATAGCAAGTGAAACTATAGTACAAGAACTTTACTCTAAAGCAAGTAAAGATTTGTTTAACACAGAAATTAGTGCATATCCTTATAGATTGATGAGAGTAGGAACATTCCTTTTATCTAAGGAAGGATATAAAATTTTTGTTCACGAATCAGAAAGAGAAAAAGAGCCAAGGCTTGGAGAATTAGTTAATGTGCGAATAATTGGAGTTAAAGATAACGGAGAACTAAATGGTTCATTCTTACCTAGAGCACATGAAAGAATAGATGCAGATAGTCAAACTATATTAGACTATATAGAAAATAATAATGGATATTGCGATTTTACTGACAAATCATCTCCAGAAGAAATAAAAGCTGTATTTGGAATGAGTAAGGGAAGTTTCAAAAAGGCAGTAGGAAGACTATTTAAAAACAAAAAAATAACAATAGAAGAAGACGGATTATACAAAAGAAAGGGTAGATAAAAATGAAAAAAACAACATTAGATAAAAATATACTTCTTGGTGGAATAGTACTTGATAATGAAAAATGTCAAGTTGTTCATATGAATTTAAAAGCAGGTAATCAGACTGATGATTACAATAACGATAGAGATATAATAATATTCAATGTTAGTGGTAAAATAACAGTATCAGCTAATGAAGAAGTAGAAATGTTAAAAGAATTTGAACTACTAGAAATAACAAAAGGAACAATGCACATAATAACTTGTTTAGAAGATGCACAAGTAGTAGTGTTTAAACTATAATATTTATGAAAGTAACATTTTTAGGTACAGGGGCAGGATTGCCGTCAAAATATAGAAATACTCAAAGTTTTATACTAAATTTTACAGATGAGTTAAAAGAATACTGGATGTTTGATTGTGGTGAATCGAGTCAACATAAAATTATGCACACTAGCATAAAACCATCAAAAATAAATAAAATTTTTATTAGTCATATGCATGGAGATCATATATTAGGTCTTATAGGATTTTTAACTTCTAGAAGTTTTCTATTAAACAAATCAGAAAATCCATTGGTTATATATGGACCTAAGGGTATTAAAGAATATGTAGAATTTAATTTAAAATATACTCATTCTTTTTTAACTTATGAAATAGAATTTAAAGAATATGATTATAACAATTTAACAATTATTGATAATAATAAAGTAAAAGTTGATGTTTATAAATTAGAACATACAATTGAAAGCTATGGATTTAAAATAGCATTTAAAGACCAAAAAGGTGCTTTGAATGTTGAAAAGTTAATAAAATTAGGTATTAATCCAGGTCCTATATATAAAGAAATCAAGTCTTCGGATTATTTTTATCATAATGGAGAAAAATACTTAACTCAATATTTTTTAAGCGAAGATAAAAAAGGTAAAGTTTTATTCATATTACCTGATACTGTATATTTTGAAGAATTAAATAAAATAATAAAAGATGTCGATATATTAATTTCTGAATGTACATATTTAAGAGAAGAAGAAAAAAATATGGCTATAAAGCATAAACATTTAAATATATTAGATATAAAAAATTTTTATAATTGTAAAAAATTTGATAAAATATATTTGACTCATATAAGTTCTAGATACGACAAAAAAGATTTAAGTAATATAGAGTCAGATATAAATAACGAAAACATAATAATAGTAAATGATTTAGATGAATATTTATTGTAACGTAGGTGATAAAATGGTTAATTTAGAAGAAAAAACTATAAAACAAGAGGTTGTATATAAAGGTAAAATTTTAAATGTAGAATTACATGATGTAGTTTTACCAGATGGAACTTTTTCAAAAAGAGAATTATTAAAACATAACGGAGCAGTAGCAATATTAGCCGTTACTGATAATAATGAAATTTTACTTGTTGAGCAATATAGAAAAGCAGTAGAAATGACTACACTAGAAATACCAGCAGGTAAACTTGATGTTAATGAGGATCCTTTAGAATGTGCAGTAAGAGAACTTAAGGAAGAAACAGGTTATACTGTAAACAATGACTCATTAGAAAAAATATGCGAAACTCATGTAGCTATAGGATATAGTTCTGAGTTGATAACTATTTATTTTGTGGATAAACTTTCTAAAGAACAATTAGGAGATTTAGCCCTTGATGAAGACGAATTTTTAAATCTAAAAAAATATAGTTTGGATGAAGCTATGAAATTATTGGATAACAATTCTATAACTGATAGCAAAACTATAATAGCGTTACAATGGTTGAAAAATAGAAAGGGTTAATATGACGATATATGATGATATAATATATAAAATACAACAATCAACTTATAAATTAACTCCACAAAGAGAGATAATAGTAAAAGTTCTTGTTGAAAATAAAGACAGTCATCTGAGTGCAGAAGAGCTTTATTTTATTTTAAAAGAGGTTAATCCTGATATAGGGTTGGCTACAGTTTACAGAACACTAGATATATTTTATGACTTAAAAATACTAGAAAAAATAACATTTGGTAATGGTATTTCAAAATATCATCTAAGACAAAAATTAAGTAGTGGTATGCATCATCACCTAATATGTATAAACTGTCATAACATTATAACAGTACAAAATGAAGTCTTTAACAAACTAATAAAATATGTAAATAATGAGTACAACTTTAAAGTTCAAGATAATACAATAGCAATATACGGAACTTGCCAAAATTGTGAATTAGAAAAAAACAATTAGGAGTATTATGAAATTAGATAAATTAGAAAAATTATTATTGCTCATAGCGAATATACTATTTTTTATCTATAATATTTTTATAGCAACTTGGATAGGAAAATTTAAAGAATACGTTTCTACTGATTATTTAAGAAGTAGGCTAGTTGATCAAATTAGAGAACAGACTAAGCTAACTATGGATAGTGCTAATGTTTCTACAAAAGATATAAATTATATATTTGAAATTATGGGTGTCTTATCTTATCTTTATTTAGCTGTTTTTATATTTTTATTTGTAGTTATAATATACTTACAGTTAAGAGGTAAAAGTTACTATTTATTTGGATTTATTTTATTAGTATATTCTATAGCAATATTAATATTTACACTAGGAATTTTATTTATATCTTGTATAATATATTTCTTTGTAGGATTAAGAATATTAATACGAGCGAAGAGTAGATTACAAAACCATAATAACATATAAAGGATTTAGAAATTTTTCTAAGTCCTTTTTTGTTTTATAATAGTATAATTTGTGTATTGACTAAGTAGCTAAAGCTATATTAGAATTATATTAAAGGGATTACATTATTATAAGGGGAGTATATATGATATATTTTAAATTTATGCTATTTATTATTTTTTCAAGCTTTATAAAATGCTTTATCGATAACAAAATAAATAGGGAGTTTTTTTATCGTAGAAGTAAATGTGAAAACTGTAAGACAGTTTTAAAAATTCAAGACTTAATACCATTTATTAGCTATATATTATTAAAAGGAAAATGTAGATATTGTAATTATAAATTGCCAGCGTCTTTATTTTTATATGAAGTATTTGCTTTATTAGTAGCAATTTTATTTATAACAACGTCAAATAAATTTTATTTTATAACCTATTTAGATTTTTGGATACTGCTAATATTAATATATATATCTATAGAAGACATCTATAGTTATGAAATTAATCCCAAATTACAAATAATTTTATTAAGTCTTATAACTTTCAATGTTATAAAAGATTATAAATATTTTAATTTTTTATATAGTATTTTAATTGTCTTAATATATCATCTACTATATTTTTTATTGAAAAAAGGTATAGGATATGGAGATATAAAATTGTTATCTATTTTATCTTTAAATTTAGATTTTATAGAGAGTATTAATTTATTTTTATACACATTTATATTTGCAGGATTTTTCGCAATATATTTATTAATAACAAAAAAAGTAAACAGAAAAAGTAAATTGGCATTAGCACCTTATATTAGTTTATCATATATTACATTAATAATAATTAGGGAGATATACTTATGGTAAAAAATATAACTATAAAGGAAATAGAAAAAGAGGACAGACCTAGGGAAAAACTTAGAAAAATTGGGGCTAGTAATTTAAGCGACAAGGAGCTATTAGCTATTATGTTAAGAACAGGAACTAAAAATCTAAATGTAGTTCAACTAGCAGATAAAATTTTAAAAGATGTAGGTGATATATCTAATCTGAAAAATGTAACGTATAACGAATTGTTAGCACACAAAGGAATAGGTAGTGTAAAAGCAGTTGATATTTTAGCTAGTATTGAATTTGTTAGAAGAATATTTACTATTAATGTAGATAAAAAAATAATTTGTGATAATCCAGATACAATAGCTAATTATTTAAGATATAAAGTACAAGAATTAAAACAAGAAGTTTTTATAACTATTGATATAGATACTAAAGGTAAAATAATAGCAGAAAGAGAAGTTTTCAAAGGCAGTTTATCATCTTCTATAGCTCATCCTAGAGAAATATTTAAAGATGCAATAAAAAACAGTTCTTCTAGTATTATATGTGTTCATAATCACCCATCTGGAGATGCAACACCTTCGGTAGAAGATATAAAATTAACACACAGGCTTTTTGAAACGGGGAAAATTGTGGGAATAGATGTTCTTGATCATATAATAATAGCTAAAAAAGGTTATTGTAGTATTAGAAAATTCTTTAACTATATAGAAAGAGAAAATATAGCAATAGATTCAATATCACAAAATAGCATAAAATACTTAACTAAAAAATATGAGTTATTGAATAAATATTAGGTGTTTGTTTTATTAAAAAATTAGTAAAGGAATAAAATAATGATTAAAAAAAGAAAACTAGGATATTTTATACTTATTTTTATTATTATATTGTTAGTTTATACTAAATATAACTTTAGTAAATTTGTATCACAAAACAATATAGAACATAAGTATAGAAAAGAAAATGCAGATAAGCTAATAAAAAGTAGTGATTATAAAGGAATATATATAGACATATATAAATTTAGTAATGATGATTTTATAATAGACACTTATTCTAATGATATATTTAGGGCAGATTCTGGACCTATGCCTTGGAAAATGCCTCAGGATTGGACTATAGAATCAGAAAATATAAAAATAGAATGGGAAGAATACCCTAATTATATTGAGGCTAAGGTAATGGTAGTTATAGATGGTGAAGTAAAATACACAGTACCCCATACTTATTATTAAAATATTATAGAAGTAGAATAATTAATAAATTATAAATACTTAATTTTAGACTTTTAAGTAAAAAAATAAGAAAAGAACAAATTTTAATGAATAAAAAATTAAAAATACTACTCGCTAGTATAATAATAATTTCTATATTAATAATATATAATTATAATTTTATCAGTAAAGTATATTATGAGAAAAATAATACTCCTAGTGAACGTCAATATAGAAAAGAAAATGCAGATAGGCTAATAAAAAGTAGCAATTATAAAGAATTTTATGTGGATATTTATAGAGAAAATGAATTCACTCTAATAGTAGATGATTATTCTCCAATAAGAATAGATTATGATCCAACAAAATTAATAATATTACCTAATGATAATATTACATCTGATGATATTGAATTAATATGGGAAGATTTAAGTGATGATGTCGTAAGATTAACGATAAATATATATAAAAATGGTACATTTACATATCGTCTTATAATAGACTACTCATAAAATATAGTATTACAAAGTAACTTTTTATATTATCTCTTTGTTATTAAGTTTTATTACTTATAAATAACATTTAGATTATATAAAAAGATTATTTTAAAATTTTATTTTTCAGAAAAATAAAAATATTTTTTATATTTATCTATGAAAACAGTTAAAATAAAAGAAAACATGTTGACTTCCAAAAAAAAACGGTTACAATAAATATAAATTTATTCTCTTAAAGGAGGGGATAACAATGGTAATATTAGTAAATTATTATAAGTAATATAATAAAGTTAATGAATATATATAATTAAATATAATATTAGAATAAATATTATTTACAATAATTAGGAGGATTTTATGAAAGAAAAAGTAGTAGAAGTTAAATCACTTTATAGAAGTTTTAAAACAAATAATAAAACAGTAGAGATATTAAAAGATATTAATTTTTCAATAAACGAGGGAGAAGTTTTTGGACTTTTAGGACATAATGGAGCAGGGAAAACTACATTAATAAAAATATTAACAACAATGCTTGCTCCTACTTCGGGAGAAGCGAAAGTTTTAGGTTACGACACTTTTAAAGATAGTAAGTATATAAGGGATAAGATAAATTTTGTTTTTGGAGGAGAAAGAAGTCTTTATTGGAGACTCACTGCTAGAGAAAATTTAGAATATTTTGCCGACCTATATAAAATACCTAGTAAAGATAGAAGAAAAATTGTAGAAGATGTTGCTAAAAAGGTGAAATTGTATAAAGATATTGATAAAAAAGTGGAAACTTTTTCTAAAGGTATGAAGCAAAGGCTACAAATAGCTAGAGCTTTATTAAATAATCCAGTTATAATATTTTTGGATGAACCTAGTATAGGACTTGATCCAATAGGTGCTTCTGAATTGAGGCAATTAATAAAAGAATTATCTTCTACTGGAACAACAATTCTTTTAACTACTCACTATATGGCAGAAGCTGAGGAACTTTGTGATAGAATAGCTATTTTAAAAAAAGGACAAATATTAGCAGTAGATAATGTAGAAGGTTTACAGACACTAATATCTGAAGATAAGAAAAATGAAATAAAAGCAAGAAAAGAAAAAGAGCAATATGAAAGAAGTAAAAATAATGTTTACGTAACATTAGAGGATATATATATTGAGTTATTAGGAGAGGATTAGTATGAATGCAATTTTAAACAGTATAATTGTTCAAATAAAACAAGCAATAACTAGACCTATGTTTAGGTTTTGTGTTTTAGTTAATCCTATAATAAGTGGGTTTTTACTAGGGATGATTTATAAAAATAAATCTGTTGAAGATTTCATGATTTACGCCTTTATTGGAGCAGGGATTGGTGTATTTTGGGGAAGTATATGTTTCTCATCAGCAAGTGATATCGATAGAGAAAAATGGATGGGAACTTTACCTGTAATATTTGTATCTCCAGTTGGATTCGAAAATATAATTATAGGGAAAATTTTAGGTAATACGATTTGGGGAATATTTAGTGTTTTTCTAAATATGCTAACGGTATATATTTTCTTTGATATACCTATAAAATTTAGTAATTTTAACTTTTTTGTATTAATCTTTATTCTTATGATTTTATCTATGATAGCTTTAGGATTTATGCTATGTGGTTTGTTTACATTATCAAGAAAAGTAAGATTATTTATGAACCTTATAGAATATCCTATAATTATTTTAACAGGTATGGTTTTTCCTATAAGTATTTTTCCTAATTTTATACAAATAATTTCGCATATATTAAGTCCTACTTGGGCTATGAAAGGTTTTAGGTTAGCTGTTTTAGGAGGAACTAAAGAAGAAATGATTTTTGTTGCTTTAGGACTTTTAGTTGTTACAATTATTTATTTTTCAATTAGTATACTTTCTTTTAGAAAGATAACAGAAAAATGCGTAATTAATGGAACATTGGAGGTGTTTTAATATATGGAATTTATTTATAGATTTTTTAGAAGAATAAAGTTTTCTTACAAAATATCTTCTATATTGTCAGACTGGAAAGGATTTTTAATGCTAGATGTTTCAGCTCCTGTTTTGCAAATGTGCTGTTTTTCTCTAGTTGGTTACTATGTTTATGGTGCTGATAATATTGCAAAATGGATGATAGGTAATGCGATACTAATATCTTCTTTTGGAGCAATATATCGTGTCGGATTACAATTAATTAGAGAAAAATCAAATGGAACACTTTCTCTTTTAGTTGCTACAAGAACAAGATTATCAGAAATATTTTTTACTAGTGCAGTATCATCTATGTTAACTAGTTTTATATCTGTAATTATAGGTGTAGTTTTAATGAGTATAATACTTAATATCTCGTGGGATTTTATAAAAATAGTATCTTTTATTTCTGTTTTAATAGTTGCTATATTTACATCTGTATGTTTTGGATTTCTTTTCTCTTGTTTTATATTAATAAGTACAGAAGTACAATTACTAGTTAATACTGCAGAAAAAGTATTACTTATATTCACAGGAGCTAATTTTTCAATTACTCAACTACCTATTTTTCTTCAAAAATTTTCTTATTGTTTACCACTAACAAGATCTATAGAAGCATCTCAAAAGATAATTCAAGGAGATTCTATTTTTAATAATATTCACTTAATAAGAATGGAGTTTATTTTAGGAATAATATTTTTATTTTTAGGAACATTGATGTTAAGGTATATGGAAAGTTTAGCAATAAAAAAAGGCATATTAGATATGTTATAAGTTTTGGTAATAAACTTTAATAAAAATTATATTAGAAACTCAAGAAAAAACCAATTTATCTGCAGGGCAATTACAAAAATTAGGAATAGCGAGAGCCCTTGTTGAAAAAGAGAAAGTTTTAATATTAGATGAGATTTTAGCTAATTTAGATGAAAAAAGCGAAAAAAGTATATCTAATTTATTAAAAGAACTAGATATGACTATAATAGTGATTTCTCATAGATTAGGAAATTTATCAGAATTTATGAAAGTTTATAAAATAGAAAATAAAAATTTAGTAGAAGTTAGAAATTAAGCTATAACAATATATAAAGTAGTTGTAATTATAGTACTTTATTAATAGTGAGGTGATTATTATAATACTAAGAATAAAAAATAGTAACGTAGAATGTAATGGGAAAATGTTATTTGAAATAAATAATATATATATAAATGATGGTGATTTAATAGGTATCATAGGAAAAAATGGTTCTGGGAAAACAACATTACTTAGTGAAATTTATAATCAAATTAAAAACAATAAACAATATTCTAATAGTATAGAGTTAATAAAATTTAATGACAACTTAAATATGAACAAAAGTGGTGGTGAAATGGTTGTTCAAAAATTATTAGAAAGTTTTTCTTATGACAAAAAAATATATTTATTAGATGAACCTACAACTTATTTAGATAAAAATAACATAAATAAAATAGCTAATATAATAAAAAGAAAAAATTCCATATTTTGCATTGCGACACATGATAGATATTTTTTAGACAAAATATGTAATAAAATATGGATTATAGAAAATGAAACTTTAGTTGAATTCAATGGGAAATATAGTGAATATTTAGAACAAAGAGAAGTAGACATTAGAACTTACAATACTAATTTAGATAAATATTACAAGGAAAGAAAAAAAGTTCAAGATAGTATACGTAAGATGAAAGAAACTCAACAAAGTAAAAAAGGTAAACCTAAAAATATGAGTGCTTCTGATTATCGTATGGTAGGAGTAAAAACTAAAATTAGTAATAATCAAAAAAAGTTGCAGAAAAATATAGTAAAACAAAATGAAAAACTTAATGATTTAGTTAAACCTAAAAAAGTAATCGAAGATTATAACATTGATTTTTTAGATATTTTTAAAATTAAAAATAGGAAATCTTTTTATATTAGCGAAAAAGAATTTTTTATTAATAATAATTTGTTATGGAAATCTCCTAATATAACATTTTCTAGTGGAGATAGGTTTATTTTAATAGGGAGAAATGGTTCAGGAAAAACTACTTTTCTAAATTATGTAAAATCACAAATACCTACTACATATAAAGTATCATACTTCGAACAAAATAATTTAGATTTATTAAATAGGGATATTAGTATTATTGAATATATAAGAGGGTTTACTAATTTAGATAATATAACACTTAGAAATATTTTAGCTTTATTAAATTTCAGAGGTTCAGATATAGATAAAAAAATAAAAAATTTAAGTAATGGAGAAAAAGTAAAACTTTATTTTATAAGTCTTCTTTTTCAAGAATCAGATGTTCTACTTTTAGATGAAATCACAAACTTTTTAGATATTGTAACTATTGAAGCTGTAGAAAAAATATTAAAAAAATATCCTGGAATACTTATTATGGTAAGTCATGATAATAATTTTATTAAAAATGTGTCTACAAAAATTATAGAATTTAATATAGGTCAATATATTAAATTTATTATATAAAACTTTAAAATCCGGTTATTTCAAAGATAACTGTGTTATAATATAAATATATAAAGTTATCATATTATATGAATAATTATCTATATAAATAGTATAATTTTTGGTAAAAAAGAGAGGGACTGTAATATGACCAAAACATCATTTATAATTAGAACACTTTTCTTTGATTTAGTATTAATATATATGTTTTTTAGTACGTTGCAAAAAGGATTAGAATTGCCTATTTATGTGTTGGTTGTACCAATAATAGTGTTTATAGCTATCGGATATGGACAAGTTGCTATGTATAAAAATTCGATAAATATCTCGTTTTTTATTACAGGAGAAGATGTAATTTATACATTATCAGAAGAAAAATTAATAAAAATGAGAACTAAATTAATTTTAAAGGATATATTTTTTATGACAGCTCTTCCTTTATACATATATATCTTTAGTAGAAAATATATATTAATGTATTTTGTGGTGATAATATAATATATATGTGTATAGAGCTATTTGAGTATAAGCATTTAAAAAATTTATATATGAATAATTCATAACCTGAAATACATAAAAACACAAGATATGGAGTTTTTACTCTTAATCTTGTGTTTTTTAGTATGTAGAAGTATTTATGTATAAAATTAAATATGCGCTATTTATTTTTTGTATATGTTCAATTTAGGATAAAATTTAAAATTCAACTAAAAATAAAAGATATTTTTCATATGATGAGTTTAAATAAAAAAAAACACTTAATTTAGTAGCTTAAAATAAATCTGAATGAGAACCCGTTCGAGAGGCAGTTAGTATAAGTTTTCCTTTGTCTATTTTATAAATCAAAAGCCAATCTGGCTCAATATGACATTCTCTAAATCCTATATAGTTTCCAACTAGATCGTGATCACGATATTTAGGTTCTAAAATTTCTCCTTTTAATAATTTTTCGATAATAAAATTTAGTTTTTCTAGGTTTAATCCACGTTTTCTCATTCTTTTTACATCTTTTCTAAATTGAGTAGTGGTATAAAGAGTTAGCACTATTTATTATCCTCATTATCAATATCATTTAAAAATTCATTAAAACTAGAGTATGTTTTTGCTTGAATAGTTCCTGAAGAAATTTGTCTAGCTTCTTCTAAAGCAAGTTCTGTTTCTTTATTGTAGCGAGGTTGAGTAATTGAGAAAGGGAACCCGCCTTCCATAATAGATTTATTTAAAAAGATGTTTATTGCATCTGTTACAGAAATACCAAAACTATTAAATAAAGATTCGGCTTGTTGTTTTTTCACAGGATCTATACGTAAATTAATATTTGCAGTTTTTGCCATATATTCTACCTCCTAATATTTTATTAAATTGTACTACAAATGTTAAACATTTGCAATACTTTTATAATCTTTCATTTAATATCCATAAGAAAATAATAGTTTTTTATATAATATAAAATTTAATAATTTACTAAAAATTAAAAAAGGCATATTTATTTGAGTAGTAATGGGAATCAGTTAGATTAATTTTAAATAATTAAAAAGTTTATGACTAAACTTAATTTGACATGTATCTACATATAACATATAATAATTATTAATTTTACATAGTATAGTAACGTAAAATTTTATGTTTTTATGAAAATTTAAAGGAGAATTTATGAATTGGAAATTAAATAATTTTTATCTTATAGCTGTTATTGAAAATATAGCAGTTCAAATGTTCGGACAATTAACTTATTTAATGCTTATATTTTTAACCTATAATTATTCAGAAATAGGTCTATTTTTAGCTGTTTTTACTGCTGTAACAATGATTAGTGAAATTCCAAGTGGAATATTGGTAGATAGTATAGGAGAAAAAGCTGTTCTAAAATTATCTTATATGCTTAGAGCTTTAGGGCTTTTCTTTATGGTATTTTTTCAAAATTTCTATATTTTACTATTTACTGCACTACTAACTGGAATAGCTAGTGCACTTTCATCTGGAACATTAGAATCTTGGATAGTGAATGAAATAAAAAAATCTAATTATGATTATGAAATAGGAAAACTTTTTTCTAAATTAAATATTGTTGCAACATTTTTTGGACTGTTATCTGGTTTTCTAGGAGTTCAATTTATAGGTAGATTAAATCCTACAATTCCTTTTTATGTTTCATCTATTTTATTTTTACTTTTATTTCTTTATATATCTTTTTCAAAAGATTTATTTGAAGATAAATTTAAAAGTTTTAGCATAAAACAAATAAAATCAACTTATAAAGAAACTATTTTAAATTTAGGAAATGTTTTTAAAGATATAAATATAGTAATTTTCTTTGTATTGTTTACAATTCCTGGAATATTAGACATAGGCCCATCTAATCAATGGCAAGTTGTATTAAATTTGTCAGTTGGTGAATATATCGTAGGATATTATGTAGTAGCGATAGGTATAACAACAATTTTATCAAATTTATTTATAAATAAATATAACTTAAGTGAGAAATATGATATAGTTTCTGTTATTGATAAAGTTGTATTTTTTGATGTTATATTAATAATTATATTGAGTATATTTACAAGTTTATTTCCGTATTTATTTGTTTTACACGTATTTTTAGTAGGGATTAATGGTACACTTATTGTTACATATATTCATGATAAACTTATAAAAGAAAATTCTTTAAGAACATCTATTATTTCATCTTTCTATTCTTTACAGGCATTATTATCAGCTATATTGTTACCTATTAATGGTATCTTATCTGATTTTATAGGAATATCAAAAACTTGGGTAATGTTTACTATACTTTCCTTATTGATATTCATTTTATTAAGATTGATATTGTTAAAAAGAAAATTAAAATAGATTTTATGTGCTAGTACCACTATGTTATGAAAATAAAAAATATAATATAGTACTATGTTGTAATAATATTTATTATATAGGATATATAAATGGATTATAAGATTTAATTTAATTGAAATAATATAAAAAAATTTAATAAATGTTGTGGCTGATCTAAAAGTCAAAAATATTACTAAGTTATATTTTTAAAACTTTATAATATTGACTTTATTGCATAGAAAAATCTAATTACAAGATATTTTCTAGCTTTTAGGTCAGCCCCTTTTTTGTACATAAAAAATCAAGTTAAATATGAACTGTGTTTCATATTTAACTACTAAAAATAAAAAGTAGGAACTAAACTTCCAATTAATACCTCCTTATGTTATAATTAATTTAATAAAATTTATAGGTGGACAATCAAATGTATATTAGAAAAGAATATTTAGATAAATTGATTTCATTTAAAGATACTGATTTTATAAAAGTAATAACAGGAGTAAGACGTTCGGGAAAATCTATACTTTTAAAACAATATAAAGATTACTTGAAAAGCATAGATGTGTCTGAAGAAAATATTGTTTATATCAATTTAGAGGCATTTGAATATCAAAATATAACTGAATCTATTGAATTTTCTAATTTATTAAAAGATTTAATAACTAATAATGAAAGTAGAGTATATATTCTAATAGATGAAATTCAATTTGTAGAAAATTGGCAAAAAGTTATAAATTCATTAAGGGTAAGTTTTGATTGTGATATAGTAATTACAGGGTCGAATGCAAAATTATTATCTGGAGAATTAGCTACACTACTAAGTGGAAGATATGTGGAAATTCCTATATATCCATTCTCTTTTAAAGAATTTTTACAAGTAAAAAATGTTGATAAAAATTCAAGACAAGTAGATATTATATACAGAGAGTATGAAAAGTATGGAGGTTTTCCTGGAGTAGTTTTATCAGATGAAACACTAAAATCAACTATTTTATCGGGGATATACGATTCAATTATTCTAAATGATATAGCTATAAGAGGTTCAATCAAAGAAACTTTTTCGTTAAAAAGAGTAGTTTCCTTTTTAGCTGATAACGTAGGTCAATTAGTAAATCCATCAAAAATTTCTAATATGTTGAAACAAGAGAAATTAAATATATCTAATCATACTGTTAACAGATATTTAGAATTATTACAAGGTGCTTATTTATTTTATGAAGCAAAACCTTATGATGTAAGAGGAAAAGCATATTTAAAACAAAATTCAAAATATTTTATTGTAGATAGTGGTTTAAGAAATCATGCAGTTAGTCACAAAGAAGGGAATCAAGGAAATAGGTTAGAAAATATTGTATATTTAGAACTTATAAGAAGAGGTTATAGAGTAGATGTAGTAAGGTTAGACAGTAAGGAAGTTGATTTTCTTGCGAAAAAAGACGATATTACAGAATATTATCAAGTAGCCTATAAATTACCTAGCAACTCACATGAAACAGATAACTTATTGATGATAAAAGATAATTATAGAAAAGTAGTTATAACAGGTAGATACGAAGGTATAGACTATATTGATGGTATTGAAATAAAGTATGTAGTAGATTGGCTTTTAGAGTAATGACCAATGAAAGTAATAGAATATATAGATTTACGAGAGATTTTATAAAAGAATGTTACAATAGAAACAAAATTTAGAATATCTAAATATGGACTTTCGAAATTACATTAATATTTTGGTTTCTATTAGTATGACATTATCTTATAAAGGGATTTAATTTAATATTATTGTTTGATTAAAGGTAATTATTATTTTTATATCTTTAATATTTTCTATAATTAAAAAATAGAGAAAGTTCAAATTATATAGAAAAGGAATTAACAATATATAAATAATTTGAAATTTACAGATATTTATTATACATGTGGTTAATTCCCAAAAATAAATACATACAATCTTTAAGAAAATATAATTATAATTAGTTATATAACTATATAGAATGCTCAATATTGGCTTTATAACGAGCACAAAAATTAGAACTAAATGCTTTAAAAGGATATATATAAAATTATGAATACAATAATCAAGAAAATTTTAAGTAGAAATGATACTTCAGAAGTATATGAAATTTATTATAATAATAGTAATGTGATTTTGAAAGTTCATAGAGATGAGAAGAAGTTTATTAATGAGGTAAAATTTTTAAAATTGCTTGCTGGAAAAAGTAAAGTTTTTCCAATGATTCTTCAATTTGAAAATTTATTTTCTAAAAAAGGTTATGGTTACATAATTGAAAGTAAACTATCAGGAGTAAATTTGTTAGAAAAATATGACAATTTTAGTAAAAATGAAAAAATAAATATTTTAAAAGAATCTGCACAAAAATTGGGATACTTAAATAAAATACCATTGTATTTAGATGATAATTGTTATGAATGGAAAGAATATTTTTTTATGAAAATACCCAAATGGGTAAATAATATTAAATTAAATAGAGATATCAATTATAAAGTAATAGGAAATTTTTTAATAACTAAACTAAAGAATATAGATAAGAAAACAGAGAATTTAGGTATTATTCATAGAGACTACGGTTTTAGAAATTTACTAGTGAATAATGAAAATATTATTGTAGGTATAGTGGATTTTGAACATGCTATGATAGGAGATATTTTATTTGATACTACCAAATTCATTTTTAATAATATAAATTTTTTTGAGAAAGAAAAAGTCAATATATTTTTAAATGAGTGGATGAAAAGAACAGGAGTCGTTGTAGTTGAAGAAAATTTATGGATTTATTTAGCAGTTCAAGGATTGGGTGTTATCCAATGGTGTGATTCTCAAAAAGAATATAGTTTACATGAAGAGTACAGAATGAAAGGAGAGAATATTCTTTTTTATTCATTAAAAAAACTTAATTTTAATTTGAAAAACATAAAAAAGTAGAATAGAATTATTATAAAAGTTTATATATAAATCCTATATTAAACATTACTATAATAAACTTAAGTATATATTTTCATAGAATATAAAAAAGATTGAAGAAGAAAAATAAAGTTATTATACATTATTGCATTTTTTGAATATTAATTTATAATGAAGATAATCAAATTCCAATAGGTATTAATATACAGTGTATAAGTAAAAGTAAAGATTTTGTATTTAATGTATTTATTCCTAATATAGATAAAAACAACCAGGTCATAGAAATATGATCTGGTTACTTTAATATGTGGAAGAAAATAATAGTTTTTGATATAATATATAAGTTAATAAGGGAATTAAAATTACTATAAGTTTTAGTTTTAGTTGAGAAGTAAGTGAGTTATTTAGCTTGATTGTAAAATAGCAACAAGCGTTTTGTTACTAGTAACTTTAGTTACAGTAGCAAAAAATTCATTGCACCACCTAGTAACAAAAAAAGGAGAAATGGTATGATAAAAGTTGTAGTAACAGATGTTGTAATTAGTTAATTGATACAAATAGATTATAGAAAAAACCAATATATCGTAAATAATAAATTATTTAAGCCAAAAACATAAGAAGATTATATTTTAAAAAGATATAGAATATGGAATATAGTAATTTATTTTTTATTATGTTAAAAGGTATTAGATATTGTTAAAAAGTTTAATTCTATGGTAAAACGTTAAAATGTAATAAAATGAATATTGAAAATAATTATTAATTAGGTTTTGTTGAAAATTTAATAGCATATGATATGCTAAAAATAGTAATTTAAACACTGAATAGTAACTAAATTACTATTTTTTGTTTATAAAATTAAAATATAAACATTTGATGTTGTTTTGTTGTTTGAAATATTGTATAATGTTGGTAAAGGATACAAAGGAGGTATAAATATGAACAAGTTTCAACGACATCAGGAAATAACTAAACTTGTAAACAAAAAAGGAACAGTTAGAATTTCTGAAATTATGGAAACATTTGGAGTAACAGATATGACTGTCCGAAGAGATTTGATTGAACTTGAAGAACAAGGTGTATTGAAAAAAATACATGGTGGAGCAAGATCAAATTCAGCCTTTCAATATAATGAAGTATCTCATAGAGAAAAACATACTCAAAATCCAGAAGAAAAATTAAAAATTGCTAAAATAGCGACTAAAATAATAGAAGAAAGAGATACTATATTTTTAGGACCAAGTACAACAGTAGAAATATTTGCTGAAGAAATTCAAAATACAAACTTAACTGTGGTTACAAATTGCTTACCAGTATTTAATATCCTATCTAAGAAAAAATCAGAAACATTTAAAGTCTTTTTACTAGGTGGTGAAATGCGACAAATTTCTGAATCATTTGTAGGAGAAATTACTAACAACAGTATTGAAAAAATGCATTTTAGTAAAATGTTCTTTAGTGCTAATGGAATATTTGAGAATGATGTAATGGCATCATCAATGGAAGAAGCATACACACAAAAGTTAGCAATATCAAATTCTGTTGAACAGTACTTATTATTAGACAATACAAAGATAGGTAAGAAAGATTTTACAACAATTTGCCATTTATCAGATTTAACTGCAATAGTTACTGATTCAGAGGATACAGATACAATAAATCAAATTTCTAAATATATAGAAGTAATATCGTGAGGAATAAAGAATGAATAAGAAAATAATAGGTATTGACTTGGGAGGAACTACAATTAAATTTGGAGTTCTTTCAGTAGATGGGAAATTAGAATCTAAATGGACAATTGATACAAATATTGCAGAGAATGGAAGATATATTGTGAGTGATATAGTTAAATCTATACAAGAATATTTAATTACTAACTCACTAACAACAGATGATATTTTTGGTATAGGAATGGGAAGTCCAGGTCAAATTGATTATGAGAAAGGTACTGTTAGGGGTGCATATAATTTAGGTTGGGCTGAAGAACAAGAAATTAAATCAGTAATAGAGTCAGAGATTGGCGTTCCATTTGCAATTGACAATGATGCCAATGCAGCTGCACTAGGAGAAGCCTGGATAGGAGCAGGTGATAATAAACCAGATGTAATCTTTATAACTTTAGGAACAGGAGTTGGTGGTGGAGTAATTATCAACAGAAAACTAGTTCACGGATCAAGAGGTGCCGCAGGAGAAATAGGTCATATGCTAGTGGATTCTAAAGGTTTCACTTGTACTTGCGGAAATGTAGGTTGTTTAGAAACCGTTGCAAGTGCAACAGGAATTGTAAATTTAGCTAATAAATATGTAAATGATTTTGAAGAAACAAATGGATTAGTTAAATTAGTAAAAGAAGGAAAGGCTTCTGCAAAAGAAGTATTTGATTATGCAAAATCTGGAGATAAATATGGAACGTTCATAGTAGATGAATTTGCAAAATATTTAGGAAAAACATGCAGTCAGTTAGCAAATGCACTTAATCCAAATTATATAGTAATTGGTGGAGGGGTATCTGCTGCAGGGGAATATTTATTAGAAAAAGTAAATAATGTTTATTTAGAATATGCATTTCCAACTGTAAGAATTTCTACTGAATTAAAATTAGCTAGTTTAGGAAATGATGCAGGAATAATAGGTGCAGCTAGTTTAATATTAAAATAAATTATATCTTTTAAAAATGAAAATAATTAAATGAAAACGTACGACAATCACACTGGTTATTGTCGTATTTATTTTTATAAACATTAATAAACAAAAAAATAACAAAAAGTTTTAAAAAAACTGTTGACAAATGTTGATTTTCTTTTGTATAATGTAAATATAGAAAATAAAGCAACAAAAAACAAACATTACACTGATAGAAATTAAACAACAGGAGGATATAAGAATGGCAGTTGTAATAGGTGCTGATAAAGCAGGAGTGGAATTAAAAAATATTATTAAGGCATACCTTACTGAATTAGGACATGAAGTAAAGGATGTAGAAAAAGAAGATTCAGATTTTGTTGATGTAACATTAGCAGTAGCTAAAGAAGTAGTTGCAGATGAGAAAAATCTAGGAATAGTAGTTGATGCTTACGGAGCAGGACCATTTATGGTAGCAACAAAAATTAAAGGGATGGTAGCTGCGGAAGTTTCAGACGAAAGATCAGCTTACATGACAAGAGGACACAATAACTCAAGAATTATTACAATAGGTTCTGAAATTGTAGGTCAAGGAGTTGCGAAAAACATCGCAAAAGGATTTGTTGAAGGTGAGTACGAAGGTGGGCGTCATCAAATCCGTGTAGATATGTTAAACAAAATGTGCTAATAGAACAATATAGAAAGAATACATTAAGAGGAGATATAAAAAATGAAAATAGCTATCGGTTGTGACCACATCGTTACAAATGAAAAAATTGCAGTTGTAGATTATTTAAAAACACAAGGATATGAAGTACTAGACTTCGGTACTTACGATAATGTAAGAACTCACTATCCATTATATGGTAAAAAAGTTGGAGAAGCAGTAGTAAGTGGACAAGCAGATTTAGGAATTTGTATTTGTGGTACAGGAGTTGGAATTAACAACGCTGTAAACAAAGTACCAGGTGTTCGTTCAGCATTAGTAAGAGATATGACTTCAGCTATATATGCTAAAGAAGAATTAAATGCTAATGTAATTGGATTTGGTGGGAAAATTACAGGTGGATTATTAATGAATGATATCATTGAAGCATTTATCAAAGCTGAATACAAACCAACAGAAGAAAATAAAAAACTTATTGAAAAAATTACTAAAGTAGAAACAATTAATCAATCTCAAACTGATGAAGGATTCTTCACAGAATTCTTAGAAAAATGGGATCGCGGAGAATATCATGACTAATAAGACAATACTTACAATAACAATGAATCCCTCAGTTGATATTGCTTACCAATTAGATAACTTTAATTTAGATACAGTAAACCGAGTAGCTGAAGTTAATAAAACAGCAGGAGGTAAAGGATTAAATGTTACTAGAGTTTTATCTCAGTTAGGTGATAATGTTAAAGCAAGTGGTCTATTAGGTGGAAAAATTGGGGAATTTATAGAAGAGGAATTAAATAAAAATAAAGTAGGAAATGATTTCTATAAAATATCTGGAGATACTCGTAATTGTATAGCGGTACTACACGACGGAAATCAAACAGAGATTTTAGAATCAGGACCAACAATAAGTGATGAAGAAGCGAAAAACTTTTTAACACATTATGAAAAACTAGTAAAAGAAGCAGATTTAGTTGCTATATCAGGAAGTTTACCGAAGGGTATATCTAAAGATTACTACGTTAAAATGGTAGAAATTTCTACTAAGAACAATAAAAAAACAATTTTAGATTGTTCGGGAGAATCTTTAATAGCTACATTAAAAGCAGAGAATAAACCTTTTGTTATAAAACCAAATACTGAAGAATTATCAGAAATATTTGAGACACAAGTTACAGATAATATAGAGGAATTAAAAAAATTACTATCAAACGAATTATTTACAGGAGTAGAATGGGTTATCGTTTCGCTAGGAGCAAAAGGAGCATTTGCAAAGCATGGTGACAAATTCTACAAAGTAAATATTCCAAAAATAGAAGTTGTAAATCCAGTAGGATCTGGAGATTCAACAGTAGCAGGTATAGCATCAGCACTAGTATATGAAGCAAGTGATGAATATTTATTGAAAAAAGCCAATGTACTAGGGATGTTAAACGCCCAAGAAAAACAAACAGGATTTGTAAATTTAAAAAACTATAAAGAATTATTTAATAAAATAGAAGTTAAAGAGGTATAAAATCATGGCATTACAATTAACAGAACAAAAACTAAAATATATGGAAAAATTAAGTGATGAAAATGGAATAATTTCAGCATTAGCGTTTGACCAACGTGGAGCATTAAAAAAATTAATGGCTAAACACCAAACAGAAGAGCCAACAGTTGCACAAATGGAAGAATTAAAAGTTTTAGTAACTGAAGAATTAACTCCATACGCATCATCAATGTTACTAGATCCAGAATATGGATTACCAGCAACTAAAAAATTAGATAAAAATGCAGGTTTATTACTGGCATACGAAAAAACTGGATATGACACAAGCAGTACTAAGAGATTACCAGACTGTTTAGAAGATTGGTCAGTATTACGTCTTAAAGAAAAAGGTGCGGATGCAATTAAATTCCTACTATACTATGATGTAGATAGTGATGAAGAAACAAATGTTAAAAAACAAGCATATATTGAAAGAATAGGTTCTGAATGTAAAGCAGAAGATATTCCATTCTACTTAGAAATCTTAGCTTATGATGAAAAAGTATCTGACGCTACAAGTGCAGAATACGCAAAATTAAAACCACGTAAAGTTATCGAAGCGATGAAAGTATTCTCGGATGAAAGATTTGGAATTGACGTATTAAAAGTAGAAGTACCTGTAAACATGAACTTCGTAGAAGGATATGCAGAAGGAGAAGTACTTCACACTAAAGAAGAGGCAGCAGCATTCTTCAAAGAGCAAGATGAAGCAACTCATTTACCATATATCTTCCTAAGTGCAGGAGTATCAGCAAAATTATTCCAAGACACACTAGTATTCGCTAAAGAAGCCGGATCTAAATTCAATGGAGTTTTATGTGGACGTGCAACTTGGGCAGGAAGTGTTAAAGAATATATTGAAAAAGGTGAAGAAGCTGCAAGAGAGTGGTTACGTACAACTGGATTCAAAAACATCGATGACTTAAACAAAGTCTTAAAAGAAACAGCAACGCCATGGAAAGATAGAATAAAATAAAATTTAAATATTTTAGATAGGAGAAAATATTATGAACAGAGAAGAAACTACATTACTAGGATTTGAAATTGTAGCTTATGCAGGAGATGCACGTTCTAAATTATTAGAATCATTAAAAGCAGCTCAAGAAGGTGATTTCGATAAAGCTGAACAATTAGTAGTGGCAGCCGAAGAAAATATTGTGGGTGCTCACAACGCACAAACTTCATTATTACAAAAAGAAGCAGCTGGAGAAGATTTAGCTTACAGTGTTACTATGATGCACGGTCAAGATCACCTTATGACAACAATTTTATTAAAAGATACAATCAAACACTTTATTGAATTGTATAGAAGGGTAGGTAAATAATGAATAGATTAATTGCACAAATTGAAAAAATGAAGCCTTTCTTTGAAAAGGTCTCAAGAAACATTTATTTAAGAGCAATCCGTGATGGATTTATTGCCAGTATGCCGGTAATATTATTCTCAAGTATTTTCTTACTGATTGCTTATGTACCTAATATTTTTGGATTTAAATGGGATGAAGCTACTGAAGCATTAATTATGAAACCTTATGGATATACAATGGGAGTAGTTGCATTATTAGTAGCAGGAACAACAGCTAAATCTTTAACAGATTCAATCAACCGTAGTTTACCACCAACAAACCAAATTAACTTTATGTCTACAATGCTTGCGTCTATAACAGGATTCTTATTACTAGCAGCTGATTCTTTAGAAAAAGGATTCGCTAATGGTTTCTTAGGAACAAAAGGATTACTAACAGCATTCATTTCAGCATTCATCGTAGTAAACATCTACAAAGTATGTGTTAAAAATGATGTAACAATTCGTATGCCAGAGGAAGTACCACCAAACATTTCTCAAGTATTCAAAGACTTAATTCCATTTACATTATCAATAGTAGTGTTATACGGAATTGATATCTTATCAAGATCAACAGTTGGAACAGGAACTGCAGAAGCAGTTGGAACACTATTAGCTCCACTATTCCACGCTGCTGATGGATACGTAGGTATCACAATTATATTCGGTGCATTTGCATTATTCTGGTTCGTAGGAATCCACGGTCCATCAATTGTAGAACCTGCAATCGCAGCTATTACATATGCAAACATTGAAACAAACTTCCAATTATTAGAAGCAGGACAACAAGCAGATAAAATCTTAACACCTGGTACTCAAATGTTTATCGTAACAATGGGGGGAACAGGAGCTACATTAGTAGTACCATTTATCTTCATGTGGTTATCTAAATCTAAACGT
Source organism: Gemelliphila palaticanis (assembly GCA_013415235.1). Lineage (GTDB taxonomy): Bacteria > Bacillota > Bacilli > Staphylococcales > Gemellaceae > Gemelliphila > Gemelliphila palaticanis. The sequence goes on along the minus strand of JACBYF010000002.1, from coordinate 146,422 downwards.
AACAAAGCAATCGGACGTGCATCAGTAGTTCCAACATTCTTCGGAGTTAACGAACCAATCTTATTCGGAGCACCGATTGTATTAAACCCAGTGTTCTTTGTACCATTCGTATTTGCACCAATCGCAAACGTATGGATCTTCAAATTCTTTGTTGATGTTTTAGAAATGAACTCATTCTTCGTAAACTTACCATGGACAACTCCAGGACCACTTGGAATTGTAATGGGAACAGGATTTGGATTATGGTCATTCGTTCTAGCATTAACATTAATAGTAGTAGATGTGTTAATTTACTACCCATTCTTCAAAGTATATGATAAACAAATTCTTGCAGATGAATTATCAGGAAAATCATCTAGCGACTTAAAAGAGAAAGTTTCAGCTAACTTCAATACAGCAAAAGCAGATGCAGTATTAGAAAAAGCAGAGAAAAAAGAAGAAGTAGCATCTGAAAAATTAATAGATGAAATAAATGTTTTAGTGTTATGTGCTGGTGGAGGAACAAGTGGTCTTTTAGCCAATGCATTAAATAAAGCAGCGAAAGAACACGGAGAACCAATTACAGCTGCTGCTGGATCATACGGAGCTCACCGTGAAATACTTCCACAATATCAATTAGTTATCCTAGCTCCACAAGTAGCTTCTAACTATGAAGATATGAAAGCAGAAACTGATAAATTAGGAATTAAACTAGTTAAAACAGAAGGAGCTCAATACATCGGATTAACTCGTGATGGAAAAGGATCACTAGAATTCGTAAAAGAGCAAGTAAATAGTTAATAAATAATTGATAATGGGAATAGTTATATTTAGTAAAGCTAATATGCTATTCCCAATTTTTAAAAATTAGAGGTGTTTAAAATGACAAAAACATTACCAAAAGATTTTATATTTGGTGGAGCAACTGCTGCTTATCAAGCAGAAGGGGCTACAAAAACAGATGGAAAAGGAGCAGTTGCTTGGGATAAATATCTAGAAGATAATTACTGGTATACAGCAGAGCCAGCAAGTGATTTCTACAATAGATATCCAGTGGATTTAAAATTAGCAGAGGAATACGGAGTTAATGGTATTCGTATTTCAATCGCTTGGTCTCGTATTTTCCCTACAGGATTTGGAGAAGTAAACCCTAAGGGAGTAGAGTATTACCACAAATTATTTTCTGAATGTCACAAACGTGGTGTAGAGCCATTTGTAACATTACACCATTTTGATACTCCAGAAACTTTACACTCAAACGGAGATTTCTTAAACAGAGAAAATATTGAACACTTTGTAGCATATGCAGAATACTGTTTTGAAGAATTTAAAGAAGTTAAATACTGGACTACATTCAATGAAATTGGACCTATCGGAGATGGGCAATATCTAGTTGGAAAATTCCCACCAGGTATTCAATATGATTTAGCAAAAGTATTTCAATCACACCACAATATGATGGTTTCCCATGCTAGAGCAGTAAAAATTTATAAAGATAAAGGATATGAAGGAGAAATTGGAGTAGTTCATGCACTTCCAACTAAATATCCACTAGATCCAAAAAATCCAGCAGACGTAAAAGCTGCAGAGTTAGAAGATATTATTCACAACAAATTTATCCTAGATGCTACATATTTAGGAAAATATTCAGAAGCAACACTTGCAGGAGTTAAGGAAATTCTTGATGTTAATGGTGGAGAATTAGATCTAAGAGATGAAGATTTTGAAGTTTTAGAAGCAGCAAAAGATTTAAATGACTTCCTAGGAATTAACTACTACATGAGTGATTGGATGGAAGCATTTGATGGAGAAACTGAAATTATTCACAACGGTAAAGGTGAAAAAGGATCTTCTAAATATCAAATCAAAGGTGTGGGTAGAAGGGTAGCACCTGATTATGTACCAAAAACTGATTGGGACTGGATTATTTACCCACAAGGTTTATATGATCAAATTATGCGAGTTAAGAATGATTATCCAAACTACAAGAAAATTTATATCACAGAAAATGGTCTAGGATATAAAGATGAGTTTGTAGATGGAACTGTTTATGATGACGCTAGAATTGACTACGTGAAAAAACACCTTGAAGTTATTTCTGATTCTATTAAAGATGGAGCAGATGTTAGAGGGTACTTTATCTGGTCATTAATGGATGTATTCTCATGGTCTAATGGATATGAAAAACGTTATGGATTATTCTATGTAGACTTTGAAACTCAAGAAAGATATCCTAAAAAATCTGCTCACTGGTACAAGAAAGTAGCAAAAACACAAGTTATTGAATAGTATCAAAGATACTTCTTAATAAATTTATGCACAATATAAGAGTGTTAGTCTTTGAACTAACACTCTATTTGTATTATTGGAGGGAATAGAAATGGTAATAGAATTAAAAAATGATAAATTAATAGTTCAATTTTCAGAATTAGGAGGAGCTTTAACATCAATTAAAGATAAGGATGGAGTAGAGTATCTGTGGCAAGGAAATCCAGAATATTGGAGCGGTCAAGCTCCTGTATTATTTCCTATATGTGGAAGTGTGAGAGGAAATGAAGTTTTACTAGAAGGGAAAATAAGAAATATTCCACGACACGGATTAGTAAGAAAAGAGAACTTTACTTATAAGAAAATAGATGATACAGCAGTGTCATTTAGTTACAGAGCAACAGAGAAAACATTGAAAGAATATCCTTATAATTTTGAACTTACGATTGTATACAGATTGAAAGATTCAACAGTTATAACAGAGTATCAGGTTAAAAATAATGATGACAAAAAAATGCCATATTTTATTGGAGGCCATCCTGGATTTAATTGTCCATTAGCAGAAGGGACTAAGTATGAAGATTATTATTTAGAATTTTCTGAAGTAGAAACTACAAGTGTTCCAGAAACATTTCCTGAAACGGGATTATTAGATACTCGTAAGAGAACTCCATTTTTAGAAAATACAAATAGATTAGATTTAGATTATTCATTATTTTCTCATGATGCAATTACACTAGATAAATTAAAATCACGTAGTGTAAGTTTAAAATCCTCAAAAACAGATAAAGGCCTTAGAGTAGATTTTCAAGATTTTCCTAATTTAATACTATGGTCTACTACAAATAAGAGTCCTTTTATTGCTTTAGAACCATGGAGTGGATTATCAACTTCTTTAGAGGAATCTGATAATTTGGTACAAAAACGACAAGTAACATTTGTGGAACCAGGAGAAACAAGTGTAAAATCATTTGATATTACAATATTATAGGAGCTGGTTCAAGTATTTGAGAAAGTTAAAGATATAATATCAAAAAGTGTGTCTTTGGAATATGAAAAATATATATCGTAATATTTGAAAAAATTGATAAATTAGGTAAAAGGTATGTTAGTGAAGGGAAAGAATGGATTTGTCATTTAAATATTTCGTTAGAAGATTTTAAAGATAAATTTCTTTCTCTTATTAAGGTATCTCAAGAATAGGTTATGTTTAGAGAAGGTCACTTGCATTTTTCTAAATAAAGTTTATAAAATTTTTTTCTATAAATAATTATAATGTTATGATATAATGCAATTCAGCGTATGCTAATAACTAAAATTGAGGACTTTTATGTCCTCTTTTTTAATATAGATCCAGAAATAATTGAAAATGCAGGAGATATAGAATCAGAAATAAATAATTTAGAAAAAGAAATGGAATATATAAAAACTGAAGTAGAGAACTTGATAAAGCAAAATTCTAGTGTATTACAAAATGAACTTTTAGAAAAGAGAGGAATTATAAAACTAAAGATTAAGCAGTCTGCAGATTTAAAATTGTTTATAGATTTCTTAAAAAAACAAGAACAACTCCTTATTAACTTTGACGATAAGCTTTTTAATACTTTGGTAGAAAAACTTATTATACATAAAGATAAAAAAGTAGCAGTAGAATTTAAAAACAACTAGGTCATAGAAATATGATCTGGTTACTTTAATATGTGGAATAAAACAATAGTTTTTGATATAATATAAAAGTTAATAAGGGAAGAAAAATGATTATAATTTTTTGTTTTAGTTGCGAAACGAAACAACTAAAAACGACAGATTTAGTTGAGAAGTAAGTAAGGAATTTAGCTTGGTTGCAAAATAGCAACAAGCGTTTTGTTACTAGTAACTTTAGTTACAGTAACAAAAAATTCATTGCACCCCCTAATAATAACAGAAGGAGAAAATTGTATGATAAAAGTTGTAGTAACAGATGTTGATATTAGTTAATTGATACAATATGACGAAATAAATAGTATTGGTATAAGGGGTTTGAACAGTTTTATTGAATAAAAAGAGTGGAAACAGTAATAAATCACAATTTTGATAGTGCAAGTAATTTTGAAGAAATATTGAAATCGTTAAATAGTTTATTATCGTTAAAAAGTAGGTAATCGTTAAATGATATGTTTTCTTTTACGTGACATGTGGAAGCTCTAGTATTGATGACAAGAGAGTAGGAGGCTTAAAGGTTCTGAAAGGCTTGAAATCAATAGGTTTATGAATTTTAGGTTGAGTAATGAGATTATAAATTTATTGAAATTAACATTCAAAAATATCTCCTGAATACTTGCTTGTAGAAACACTTTGGATATTTAGGTAGGTCGTGTAACCAAGTAGGTAAGCATTTTCTATAATTTCAGCTTCGCTTTGCTTGAGAAAATTATGAAAATTGCTTAACAGTATGGATGGAGTGAAGGAGTAGGATAAATTAGAATTTGTGAACTGATTGCTTTAAGTATATAAAGGAGATTTGGTAATGGACATGAATAATAGAAATGATAGAGAACTGAATGAAGCATTACTTTATTCGGCAAGTTTTTTTATACAAAGTAATCGAAATATTGGGAAACCATCATTTTTACACTCAATAAGGGTCTCACAACTTGCTCAAAAAATGGGTTACGAAAAAACGTTGTAATCTCTGCTGCATTGCATGATCTTATTGAGGATACTAATTGTACAATTGCTAATATTCAAATTAGATGGGGAAATTTTATTGCTGAAATAGTAGATTCACTTACTATAAAAGACAATGGCCTGAGCAAATTTGAGGCGTTCCAAGAATCATTAGAAAGATCAGTTAAAGTAGGAAAAGAATCTTTAATAGTTAGGGTTTTAGATGTCATTGATAACATGGATTATTTTGAAAAGGCTAATGAACAAGATAAAAAGTACCTTCAAAATAAGTTTTGCTATTTGTTTTTAATTTGCAAAAAAGAAATACCAAAAGAGAAAGCTTTCTTACATTTTGAAGAAAAATTAATGAGTTTAGGATTTTTGGATTGGTTGAATTAGATAAACTTAAGTTAATCTGTCTGATACCCTTTAACGATAGTTTCTACGTATCGTTAAAAGGTTCATGAATATATTTCCTCATACGAACAGGATTACTAGATGTATTTAGTGAGCAATCGTTTCACGTTGAGTGTATAAATGTTGGGTAGGTGAAAATGATGAGGTCTAGAAAGACTGAAATCAACACGTCAGAGCGCGTGGAAGGAATTCTATGCTCTTTTTTTAGTTAGAGTAAATTTTAATGGAGGATTTTTAGAATTATAGTTGAGTAGACAAGGGTTGCTGCTTATTGTATAGTTTCAACTGATACAGATGAACAGGCTACTAGCTATGAGACACAAGTAAATTACTACACTTCTTATATAAAAAATACTCCAGATTGGGATTTTGCAGGTGTATATGCTGATGATGGCATCAGTGGAACTTATACAAAAAAGAGAGATGGATTCAACAGCATGATTGAAAGCTGTATGAAGGGCGAAGTTGATATGATTATTACAAAATCTATTTCAAGATTTGCAAGAAATACAGTAGACTGCCTTAATTATATAAGAAAGTTAAAAGAGAAAAATATCCCAGTCTTTTTTGAAAAAGAATCAATTAATACTAGAAGAGGTTTTAGTGTTATCTATAATAAGAACTATCTCACACTCTGATTTATTTAAGTAATAACAATACATTAAAAAACGTAAGGATGGATTTATATGGTTAATTTTTGAGATAGGTGCCATTGTATTTGCACTATTAAATATGATAACGGCAATAAAAAATAAATATGCAGATATATATATAGATTTTTGAGCTTATCTTTAACAGCTCTGACAGTATGCGCATTATATTTTGATGGAGATAGCCGTGAAATTAAAGAAGACTGGGGAGGTCTTATGGACATTATGCCTACAGTGAGCAAAACATTATGGGTTCTAGTTATATTGTCTATAGCTGTTAACTTTGTATCTATTTAAAAAAGAAACAACTAAATGAAAATTGATTTTAAACTAATATTGAATAATGTTTACAGCACTTACTAATTTGTAGGTGTTTTTTTGATGCCTAGAATTAAGGAGGCGAGATATTGGCAAATAGAATAAAAGGGATAACAGTTGAAATTGGTGAAGATACCACCAAATTATAGACTGCACTAATATATAAGATGACAAGATTATCTATCCATAAGAATTTTTGATATATCACGAAATAAGACTTGTAAAAAAAAATAAATAGTGATACAATAAACATATCAAGGAAATTTGATGTGAGGGATTATTATGAACAGAGATTTAGTAAAAACTGCAAATATATTTAAAGCCTTTTCAGTGCCGATTCGCCTAGAGATATTAGATTTATTAAAAAATGGTGAAGAATGTGCCTGTGTTTTACTAGAAGCACTGCATTTAACACAATCAGGCTTGTCATACCATATGAAAATATTGGTAGAGTCAGGAATTGTTACAGCAAGACAAGAAGGCAAGTGGGTGTACTACACTATATCTGAACAAGGAAGACAAAAAATAATGCAGATGTTTTTAGAATCTACTGAAAGAAATTAGTTACCCTTAAGGGTAACTAAAAAAACACTCTTCATATCAAATAAATTTGATGTATTAATAAAATTTAATTAAAAATTAAAGAAAGGATGTAAAAAATGAAAAGAATATCAATTTATGAACCAGCTATGTGTTGTGATACAGGTGTTTGTGGAGTTAATGTAGATCCTGAACTCGTACGTATTTCAACATTAATTAATAACTTGAAGAAAAATGGTATCACTATTGAAAGATACAATTTATCAAATGAGCCAATGGCATTTGTCAATAACAACAAGGTAAAAGATGCTTTGGATAAAAATGGAACCGACAAGCTTCCGTTAATCCTTGTAGATGATGATATAGTCATAGAAGGAAGATATCCAAAGAATGAAGAAATAATGGAACTTTTAGAAATCCCTAAGGATTATCTTGAAAGTAGTAAAGATGAAAAACCTAATCAAGGGTGCTGTGGAAATAATAGCAATTGTTGCTAAGGGGGGTTTTATGAAAGGATTTAATATTGCAGATATAAAATTAACTAAATATTTATTTTTCACAGGCAAGGGAGGTGTGGGTAAAACATCTACAGCTTGTGCAACAGCAGTGAATTTAGCAGATGAAGGAAAGAAAGTTCTACTTATTAGTACAGACCCTGCTTCAAATCTTCAAGATGTTTTTGAAACAGAATTAGATGGTAAACCAAAGTCAATTAAAGAAGTAGATAATTTAGAAGTAATCAATCTAGATCCATTGGAAGCGGCACATAACTATAAAGAAAGTGTAGTAGCACCTTTTAGGGGCAAATTGCCTGATTCTGTTATTGAGAATATGGAAGAACAATTATCTGGATCTTGTACGGTAGAGATTGCTGCCTTTAATGAGTTTTCTAATTTCATTACAAATTCTGAGCTCGATGCAGACTATGACCATATTATATTTGATACAGCTCCTACAGGTCATACCCTTAGAATGTTACAGCTTCCTTCTGCTTGGACTAATTTTATAAGTGAAAGTACACATGGAGCATCTTGTTTAGGACAGTTATCAGGATTAGAGGCTAAAAAAGAAACCTATAAACAGGCAGTTGAAAATTTAGCAGATGAGAGTTTAACAACCCTAGTGTTAGTTACAAGGCCTGATAAAACACCACTTAATGAGGTAGCCAGAGCATCAAAGGAGTTGTCTGAGATTGGAGTAAAAAATCAAATATTAGTTATTAATGGTGTCTTAGAAAATTATGATGATGACTTATCTAAAAGTATATTTAACAAACAAAAGTTAGCCCTTGAAAATAAGCCAGAGATGTTACATGACTTTGATACCTATACAATTGCCTTGAGGTCATATAACATTACTGGGATCGACTCTATAAGAAATCTCCTTAAGAAAGATCAAATAAATGAAGAAAAAGTGGAAGTAAAAGGCAAGCTTTTTAATTTAGATGATGTTGTTAGTGATCTCGTAAAAAATAATAGAAAAGTAATCTTTACTATGGGCAAGGGCGGTGTAGGAAAGACTACTATTGCATCTTCTGTTGCTCTCAAGCTAAGTAAACTAGGTAAAAAGGTACACCTAGCTACAACAGATCCCGCTGACCATATAAAATTTATGATAGATAGTTCAAGTGGAATATCTATGAGCCATATTGATGAAAAAGAAGAATTAAAAAAATATCAAGATGAAGTACTTGAAAATGCAAGAAAAACAATGAGTGAGGATGATGTAGCTTATATTGAAGAAGATTTAAGATCACCATGTACACAGGAAATAGCTGTATTTAGAGCTTTTGCAGAGCTTGTGGAAAAAGCAGATGATGAAATTGTTGTAATTGATACTGCTCCTACAGGTCATACCTTGTTGCTCTTAGACTCAACTTTAAGTTATCATAAAGAAGTTCAAAGAACACAAGGACAGATACCTGAATCTGTAAAAAAATTGTTACCTAGACTAAGGGGAGAGGAAACAGAAGTATTAATCGTTAGCTTGGCTGAGGCTACCCCATTTTATGAGGCATATCGCTTAGAAGAAGATTTAAAAAGGGCATCAATTCATACAAATTGGTGGATTGTTAATTCATCCTTGTATAAAGCAAACCCTAAGAACAAGATGTTATCTGCTAAAGCCAATGAAGAAGTTAAGTGGATTAACAAAATATTAGATCACACTTCAGGAAAACTAGCCGTCATTGAATGGACAAAAGAAGACCTTTCTGGTGATAAACTTTATAATATATAGGAGGGAAAATGATGAAAACTAAAGTAGCATTCGTGTGTGTTCATAATTCGTGCAGAAGTCAAATCGCTGAAGCACTAACAAAAAAATTTGCTGGAAATTCTATAGAGGCGTATTCTGCAGGGACAGAATTAAAGAAACGAATTAATCAAGATGCAGTAAGACTTGTCAAAGAAATGTATGGAATTGACATGGAAGAGACTCAAAAGCCAAAACTTTTAGATGATATTCCAGAAGTTGATTACCTAATTACAATGGGATGTAATGTCATTTGTCCAATTCTTCCTTACACTTTTAAAAAAGATGATTGGGGACTTGATGACCCTACCGGAAAAAATGATGAAGAGTTTATAAAAACTATTAAGGAAATAGAAAGTAAGGTTAATAAATTAATTGAGGAAGTTGAGGAAATTTAGGGATGAAGAAAACAGATGGGATTGGTTTTTTTGAGAAAAACCTGACTTTTTGGGTGTTAATTTGTATGGTAATAGGTATAGTTATTGGGAACTATTTTCCTGCTATTCCAGATTGGCTAGGAAATTTTGAGTTCTATAATGTATCTATACCAACAACAATTTTACTTTGGATAATGATTTATCCAATGATGTTGAAAATTGATTTTAAGAGTATAAAAGACATAGGGAAAAATCCTAAAGGCCTATTTATTACATGGTTTGTAAATTGGGTAATTAAGCCGCTTACCATGTATTTAATCGCCTCCTTATTTTTCTTTATTATTTATAAAGGATTTATAAATAAGGAATTGGCATCAGAGTATTTAGCTGGGGCGGTTTTACTTGGAGCTGCACCATGTACCGCAATGGTATTTGTATGGAGCAAGTTAACAAGAGGTGATAGTGCCTATACCTTAGTACAGGTAGCTAGTAACGACTTAATTATTTTGCTTGCATATATACCAATTGTAAGTTTCTTATTAAAGGTTGGAAATATTAATATTCCATGGGGAACACTTTTATTGTCCATTGTATTGTTTATTGTTGTTCCTCTTATTTTAAGCATGATAACTAGAAGTATAATTATTAAAAATAAAGGGGAGGGCTACCTAAATAAAACTTTCATCCCTGCATTTGATAAATATACTATGATGGGATTATTATTGACGTTGATTATAATATTTTCATTCCAAGGACAGAAGATATTGGATCAACCACTAAATATTATCCTTATTGCAATTCCTTTGATAATCCAAACTTTATTTATATTTGCAATAACATTTTTTATGGCATATTTAGCAAAGCTACCATATTCAATTGCAGCTCCTTGTGCCATGATTGGTGCATCTAACTTTTTTGAGCTGTCCGTTGCAGTTGCTATATCTCTATTTGGGTTATCATCAGGAGCTACATTAACAACTGTAGTAGGTGTTCTGGTTGAGGTTCCTGTTATGTTAGCCTTGGTAAGATTTGCAAATTCTATGGAAAATAAATATAATCATTGAATATGAGTTAAAACTGATAACAACAAGGATGTAGGGTTAATTTAGAAAATCCTAATTTAGACATATACCCTAATTTCCTAGTATGTGGAGCTATAACCTGTGGTACTATATAATTAGCAATAAGTATAAGAAACGCTTTGGAGGGAAACCCCCAGAGCTTTTCTTTGTTTATTTAGTAAGTTGAGTTAAAGAAACAATATACCACCTGCTATGCAGGTCGAGGTCATATATTTAGATTAAATTTTAGATAAATAGAACCAGCACACCTGGTAGTACTGTTGGAAAGAAAATAGGGTGGATTCAGTAAATAGGCTGATAAATAAAGGGTTTCTGAGTGTTGTTCGATTTAGAATGATGCTTGGAAATCTTTTTGTTTTTAGAGTAATTAGATGGATTAGAAGGTGTGGAGTAGATAGGTGTATTTGAAGTGTTTTGTGTTATTGAGAGGGCTGGTAAGAATAAATATGTTCAAGTAGTATTTTTTTTATTTATAGTTCTTCTTGAATATAAATATTGTTTTTTTTAAATAATAGAAGCTAGAAAAAAAGTCAAAATCGTAAAATATTAGCGATTATGACCTTGTTATGTGTAGATGTAAATAATTTTTTAGTTGTTTACTGCTATTGCAATTTCTTTTGCAATTCGACTAATAACAGGAACTACGACACTATTACCAGCTTGTTTATACAGTCTGCCATTACTTTGTTCTGGAAGTTTAAAAGAGGCAGGAAACCCTTGAGCATTGAAACATTCCCTAGGAGTCAACTTTCGAATTCGACCATCATGCGTTAAAATTAGAGGAACATTGTGACCGCCAGTTCCCAATTTATACATGTGATATTTTCAAAAATGTTGTTTATAAGGTAATTGATAAGGAGTTGACCACATGAGTGATGTAATAAGCTGTTAGACGAAGCTATTAAAGAAACCGAAAACTTGTACGAAGGTGAAGTCTTTATTTTAAAGGATTTGTTTAAAAGATATGTATGGAACAGGATACCGAGAAAAGATGGTACTAATGTCTTAGTAGATGTTTTTGAGATATTTTAAATAATATAAAAAACACTTGAATAAACGCTCATATAACTATTGACACAAGAGAAAAACAATGGTATAATAAATATAAAACATTTGAATGATTGTTCAAGTATTCAGATTAAATGATTTAAAAAGAGGTGATAATATGACTAAAAAATTTAATTCAATTGAAAGATGTGACTGCAATGTAATTCATGAGGATATTGTAAATCAAGTTAGAGATAAAATGCCTCAAGAAGAAAGCCTTTATGATCTAGCAGAATTATTTAAAGTATTTGGAGATTCAACACGAATCAGGATATTATGGGCTTTACATGAAGCTGAAATGTGTGTTTGTGATATCGCTGTATTACTTAACATGACACAATCAGCAATTTCCCATCAGCTGAGAGTTTTAAAACAAGCTAATTTAGTGAAAAACAGAAAAAAAGGCAAAGTAGTATATTATTCATTAGTTGATGATCATGTAAGAGAAATATTTGACCAAGGTCTAATTCATATCAACGAGAAGTAGTAATGCGGTAGAATAGAATATTTTTTGAAGATATTTGGGCATATATTTAAGTCTTCATTTCAAATGATCAAGCTTCAAGAAAATTTGAAAAAGACTTTTATTATTCAAAATAAAATTACAAATAAAATTTAGGAGGACTTAATAATGAAAAAGAAATTTATACTTGAAGGTTTAGATTGTGCAAATTGTGCGGCAAAAATGGAAAAGGCTATTAATGAGCTTGATGGAGTGAAAGAAGCTACTGTTAACTTTATGACCACAAAACTCGTTATTGATGGTGAGGATGAAAAAATGCCAACAATAATAGCAGAGTCTGAAAAAATAGTTAAAAAAATTGAACCCGATACAACTATGAAAAAGGCTTAAAGGAGGCTATTTTGTATGACTAAACGACTATGGCGAATAATTATTGGTGTAGCCGTGTTAGCTACAGCAGTATTGCTTAATTTAAATAACGAATGGTTACAGATTGCTCTCTTTATAATAAGTTACATTATTGTAGGTGGAGATGTTGTAAAAAGAGCTGTAAAAAATATTTTTAAAGGTCAAGTTTTTGATGAAAACTTTTTAATGAGTATTGCAACAATTGGTGCATTTTTTATTGGTGAGTATCCTGAAGGTGTTGCAGTTATGCTGTTTTATCAAATTGGAGAACTTTTTCAAAGCTATGCAGTTGGCAAGTCGAGGAAGTCAATTGCAAGCCTTATGGATATTCGACCAGATTATGCAAATGTTAAAAAAGGTGATGAACTTGTCAAAGTTGACCCAGATGAAGTACAAATTGGAGATATTATTGTAATTAAAGCAGGAGAAAAAATTCCTCTTGATGGCAAGGTAATTGAGGGAAGTTCAATGATTGATACATCAGCACTAACAGGCGAATCTGTTCCTCGCGAAGTAGCAGTTGGAAGTGATGTCCTAAGTGGGTGCATCAACATTAATGGGGTTATTAAAGCAGAAGTTACCAAGGAATTTGGAGAATCTACTGTAAGTAAAATTCTTGATTTAGTTGAAAATGCAAGTAGTAAAAAATCCAATTCTGAACAATTTATTACGAAGTTTGCGAGATATTATACACCAGTTGTGGTTATAATTGCAGTTTTTCTAGCTATTATACCGCCTCTTGTTATAGACGGGGCGACTTTTAGTGATTGGATATATAGAGCACTGGCATTCCTAGTGGTATCCTGTCCGTGTGCTTTAGTTATTTCAATTCCTTTGAGTTTCTTCGGTGGAATAGGTGGAGCCTCAAAAAAAGGTATTTTAGTCAAGGGTAGTAACTATTTAGAGGCGTTAGCAGAAACTGAAATTGTTGTTTTTGATAAAACTGGAACACTAACGAAAGGTGTATTTAATGTACAGGAAATCCATCCAGAAGGAGTTTCCAAAGAAGAGCTACTAGAATTAACTGCATATGTGGAAAGCTATTCCAACCATCCGATTTCACTTTCACTGAAACGTGCATATAGTAAAGAAATAGACAATGGACGTATTTCAGATGTAGAAGAGATATCAGGTCATGGTGTTATTGCAACGGTAGATGGCAAAAAGGTAATGGCAGGTAATGTCAAACTTATGAAAATGATGGATATCCCTTATTTCAAGGAAGAGCTGATCGGTACTGTTGTACATGTTGCTGTTAATAACAAATATATAGGTTACATTGTAATTGCCGATGAGGTAAAAGAAGATTCAGCACAAGCAATCAAGGAACTTAAGGCAGCTAATATTAAACAAACAGTTATGTTGACAGGTGATAATAAAAGTGTTGGTTCAAAAGTTGCTAAAGAGCTTGGTCTTGATAAGGTTTATGCAGAACTGTTGCCAGCAGACAAAGTTGAGAAACTAGAAGAATTATTTTCGCAAAAATCTAAAAAAGGTAAACTTACTTTTGTTGGTGACGGAATCAATGATGCACCTGTATTAGCTCGTGCAGACATTGGAATAGCAATGGGTGGTGTAGGTTCTGATGCGGCCATTGAAGCTGCTGATATTGTAATTATGACTGATGAGCCATCGAAAATTGCTACTGCAATGAAGATTTCTAAAAAGACACTTAAAATTGCACATCAAAACATAGTATTTGCAATTGGAATAAAAATAATTGTTCTTATTTTGAGTGCTATTGGAATAACTACTATGTGGGTAGCTATATTTGCAGATGTAGGTGTAACTATCATTGCAGTATTAAATGCTTTTAGAGCTTTGAATGTAAAGAATCTATAAACTTTTTTCCTATTCACCCCTTGAATGATACCGATAATTGAGGTTATAAACAAGGGGTATTTTTTAATTTAAAAACTATAAATGAAAATTGGTTGGGATTTACCTTGAATTAAATGGTTTTATAGAAATGGAAGTTATGTAATTGAAAGTTATTGATGAATGTTGCTGTGTATATATCACACAAAATTTAAATAGAACAAATGAGAGTTACCCTGTCTGTAATAATGAAGGAGTAACAGTTAGTAGGATAACCGTTGAACACTTGGTGCCAGATGATTATCGCAATGCCGTTGATGGAGAGCAATAAAGATATGCATGAATGAGGACTTCGACGTTATTTACTATAAATGAGAAAAAGAAATAAAATTCTTAAAAGACCAAGTTAGGGTTCCTATCTGGTTTAAGAAAGATGCAGATCCTAAGTATGCTTGATATTGCAGGAAAGACACAGAAGATCAGGTAATTGAATAAGTTGTAAAGCATGGTGCGAAAACCGTTAAAGAAGTAAATGCCATAACTAGGGCAATGAATAATTCGCTTTGTAAGGAAAATAATCCTTTGGGGGTATGTTGTTATTAGATTATTCAGGATGCCAGTGATAAGTGATTAACCATGAAATGATTTGAGTTGATATGTTCTCACGAACAGACAAAACCGTTGATATTTTCCCACAAACGAGAGCCAATGTTGGATATGTTTCCAACTACGAGTGTGGATATGTTCCCCTTAACCATAGGGGTTGAGAATGCGTTTTTGATAGCTATCAAGACAACTCGAAACATGTTGAGTGTGTGGTATTGATGACAAAAAATTAGACAAAAGCCTTGAAATATAGGCTTATTTATTTAGAAATTTTGCAAATGAATACTATATGGTAGAACAATATAATCCTAAAGTAATAGAGTGAGTGATTGATTTGAATAATAGAACACAGAGTGTGTAATATAGATGGATTTTTAATGACTAGTAGTATTGGATAATTTTGATAAAAACTCTACAGTATGCTATAATAAAGTTCAGCTATATGCTACTTTACTAAAATTGAGGACTTTTGTGTCCTCTTTTTTAATATGCATAGAGATATGAAATAATAAAATATCCATGGAGAAAATTATGAATATTGGTAGTAGAATTAAAGAACTAAGATTAAAAAATAATCTAACACTTGAAGAATTAGGTAAGAAAACTAATATTAGTAGACAAAATTTACATAAATATGAACAAGGAATAATTTCAAATATTCCAAAAGAAAAAATAGAAACGATTGCTAGAGCTTTAAATACTAGTCCGAGCTATTTATACGGCTGGGAAACTAACAATATAGATATTAATCCAGAAATATTAGAGATTACTAAAGCTATCACAGAAAATGAAGATTTAAAAAATTTATTTATACAAGTGAAAAATGCATCCAAGAAAGATATTGAAATTGCTACAAACTTACTATTGAATTTAAAAAATTACTAGAATATATTCATACTACAAAGAACAGCAAAAATTTATGCTGTTCTTATTTTTTATCTTGCAAAAAATTATATCATCTGATAAAATATAAATATACTCTCAAAAATGCGTGTTTGAGAACTTTTACGACAAAGGTGAATTATATTAGAAAGTGTGAAATTACAATGGAAACATTTGGAAATTATTTGACTACTCTAAGAAAATCTAGGAGAGTCACATTAAGAGAATTAGCCCAACAAATAGAATTATCAGCATCATATTTAACGGATATAGAAAAAGGAAGAAGAGATTCCCTTCTGTTAGATAAGTTACTAAATATTTCGGAATTTTTAAAATTAACCCAAGAAGAACAAGATAAATTAATGAATTTAGCTGGAAATCAAAGAAATGATATAGCCCCAGATTTACCTGAATACATAGCTGGCAAGGACTATATTAATGCTGCACTTAGAATGGCAAAAGATTTAGATGCAGGAGAAGAGGAATGGCTAGATTTCATTGATAGGTTATCTAAAAAATCTAAATAGAGGAAGATGTATATGGCTCAACTCAAGAAAGTAAATTTTAGTAGAACAGGAGTTCCAATATTAAGTAATAAAGATATAGAAGAATTATCTATACAAATAATAAGGAATTATAAACCTGAATTACTAGTTACACCACAGGCATTTGATATAGATGATTTCGCAGAATTCTTTTTGAATTATAATTTAGAAGTACACTATTTATCAAATAATGGATGTTACTTAGGAATGTCCTTTTTTAAAGAAGGAAAAATAATAGTATACGATAAAGAAAATAATTCAATAAAAGGATTAAGTGTAGCAGATAAAACTATTATAATAGACGGTAGTTTATATGAAGATGATTCAAAGGAAACTTTAAGGAGATTTACTTTAGCACATGAGTGTGGTCATATAATATTCCATAGAAAATATTTTAGTACTAACGAACCACCAGTAGGATATTTAAGTGATTATAAAAGTAGCTTTACTAGTGAGAAGAGAGATCTATTCTCAGATAGAGACTGGTTAGAATGGCAGGCTAATACAATATCAGCTTGTTTACTTATGAATAGATATGCGGTCCTTACTCACATAAGAAATATGGGATATAGTCTAGATAAATTAGAATCTTATCATGCTGTATCACTAGCACCACAAATTGCTAAAATATTTAACGTTTCAAAAGATTCAGCACAAGTAAGACTAAAAAGAATACTAGCTGATTTAAAAATGGCGAGTTAATTCTCGCTAAATTTTTTAAAATAAAAGTTCGCAAAAAAGCGTATTTTACGAAAGGAGAATTTTATGAAAACTCAAATTAAATGTCCATTATGCCGAGCAAGATTGGCGGATAAAGGTAATAAAAAATGTACGATAAGTACCAGATGTGAAGAAAAGGAAAAATTTAATCTAGAAATTAAATGTTACAAATGTAAAAATAAAATATATATAGAAATAGATTAGTATAGAGCACAAAGAGCATTAAGACTACTTACGAGCCTAACAATATTCAATAAAAGAATGTTGTTAGGCTTTTTTATTTTTTAATTAAAATAATCAAATTAGCTACTTGATTATTAAATATACTCTTGCTTATTAATTCATAGATTGACGAATCTGTGCCCATAGTTAATAAGCAAAACAAAAATAAATAATAAATCAACCTAATGGGGTGGTTGATCAGAAATGAGGAATTCATTAATGATCAACAAAAACAGGGATATCCACAGAATTCCTCATTTCCAATACGGAAAGAGAGGTAACCAATCGTGGATTACAGATTTAGTAAAATCAGAAAAACTAACATAAATAATAGAGTTAAATATACCTACGAATCAGTAGTTGGAACAAGAACAACGCTAATACCTGGAGAAAAAGGTATAACAGAAATAGATATTAAACTATTGCACTCAATGGATGATAGTGAAGTTTATTATAATAACAAAAATTTAAGACCTAAGCGAACAAAAGAAGAAAAAGAAGAAATAATCAAATGGAAAGAAAGATATATTCAAAACTTTATAGAAGAATACGGATATGCTCCTAATAGAGAAGATGTAAATTATGAAGCAGAGCAGATATTTCCACGTAATTACAATTTATCTATAGATTATGCAGATGTTGATTTTGAAAAGTCAGAAATAGGTATGATAACAGCTATAGAACCAGAAAATGATAATTTTGAATGGTCTGATAAAATGATAGCTGCTATGGAAGAAATGACGGACAAACAAAGAGAAGTAATTAAACTAATGTTTGTTGATGAATTAAGCCAAAAAGAAATATCAGATAGATTAGGTGTATCTGCAGTAGCAATCAACAAGCATTTTAAAAAGGCCAAAGATATTATAAAAAAATATTTTTAAAAAATTTTTTTAGCGAGGTTAATTTCTCGCTATTTTTTATTGCCTGAGATATGTGAGGGGGAATAACTCTTAGAAACTAAAGAAAGGAGAAATATATATGCAACATCAAGTAGTTATTAATGTATCTAATAAAAATGGAGAAAATAGTACTATTTTGAAAGGTTCACAAATAACATTACCTAAAAAAATTATTCAATGGTTATTTGGAGATTATACACAGATATTCGTAATGAAACCTGGTCAAACTATTAAATCCGTTGATATTAAAGAAATAAAGAAAGGATAAGAAATCATGAGTCAAATAAAACTATTAAAAAATGTAATTGATGACATAAAGTCACTATCAGAAAGTTTAGAAGAACTTTACTATTCTATGTGTAAAGAAGACGAATCTAATTATGAAGAAACAGAAAATAAAGAAAAAAACAATGTAAGTCTTGAAGAAATTAGAACTATTCTTGCAGTTAAAGCACAAGAAGGTAAACAAGAATAAATAAAAGAACTAATAAAATCGTATGGTGCTAATAAACTATCAGAAGTTGATTCAAAATACTACAAAGATTTACTAGAAAAATCAGGAGGTTTATAAAATGGAAAAACAACATGTCGTTTTATCTGCCTCAAGTAGTCATAGATGGCTTACCTGCCCTCCACTAGCTAGGTTAGAAGAATGCTTTGAAAATAAAATAAACGAAGTTTCTAAAGAAGGGACCTTAGCACATAAAGTAGCAGAAGAAAAATTAAAAAAAGAATTAGGATTAAAATATGAACTCATAAAAATAGAAGATAAAGAAATGGAAGATTATACAGATGACTATGTATCTTTTGTTATAGAAGAGTTAGAAATACTAAAAGAACATACAAAAAACCCAATTATTCATATTGAACAAAGATTAGATTTCTCTCATTACGTACCTGAAGGTTCCGGGACAGGAGACTGTGTATTAGTCGCTGATAAAACAATACACGTAATAGATTTTAAATATGGTAAGGGAGTAGAAGTATCAGCTAAAGATAATCCACAAATGAAATTATATGCTTTAGGAGCACTTAGATTGTACGAGACTATATATGACATAGAAGAAATAAGAATGACAATATTCCAACCTAGAAAATTCAATATATCTACAGATACCATCTCAGTAAAAAAATTAATAAACTGGGCTGAAACAGAATTAAAAGATAAGGCAGAACTTGCTTTTGAAGGAAAGGGAATAGTTGAATATGGTCCTTGGTGTCAGTTTTCAAATTGTTCAGTAGTATTAAGAGCTAGATACGATCACCATAAAAAATTAGAAAGATTTCAACTACAAAGTCCACATTTACTTACAGATGTAGAAATAGAAGAAGTATTAGAACATGTAGATGATTTAAGTAAGTGGGCAGAAGAAATAAAGGAATATGCCCAAAAAATAGCTATTGAAACAGGAAAAAAATGGAATGGTTTCAAATTAGTAGAATCGAGAACTAATAGAAAATTTAAAAATGAAGATGAAGTTATAAAAATATTAGAAGAAAATGGATACCAAGATATTTATAAGAAAAATTTAATATCGATGACAGAACTTCAAAAGAAACTAGGAAAAATTAAATTTGAAGAATTACTGTCCCAAATGGTATATAAACCAAAAGGAAAAGCTGTACTAGTTTCTAACTTAGACAGAAGAAAAGAAATAATAAATGCCAAAAATGAATTTAATGTAGTAACGGAGGAAAAATAATATGGCAAGTACAAAAGTAATTACAGGAATAAATACAAGACTATCATACTTTAACGGATGGGATCCAGTATCAATAAACGGATCAGCAGAAAAATATTCTGTATCAGTATTAATACCCAAAGATGATTTAGAAACAATTAAATCTATTGAAAAAGCAATCGATCAGGCAATTGAAGAAGGAATTTCAAAATTTGGAGGGAAGAAACCAAATAAAGCGGCAATAAAACTACCACTTAGAGATGGAGATATAGAAAGAGAAGATGAAGCATATAAAGGACATTATTTTATTAATGCAAATTCACTAACACCACCTCAGATAGTAGATAGACAAGTAAAGCCAATATTAGATAGGAGTGAAGTTTATTCAGGATGTTATGCAAGAGTATCATTAAACTTTTATGCATTTAATTCTAACGGAAATAAAGGAGTAGCTTGTGGTCTTGGTAATATTCAAAAAATAAGAGACGGAGAAGCACTTGGAGGAAGAAGTACAGCAAGTGATGACTTCACAACATTTGAAGAAGATAACTTTTTAGAATAAGGTAGATTATGAGAAATAAAGATCCACCGAATAATAAATTATGTATATAAAATATAAAAAAATAGCAATCAAAATTAATAACAACAATAAAAAAGAAAAGAGGAAAAAAATATGATTCATATAGTAAAAAAAGGTGAAACATTATATAGTATAGCAAGTAAATATGGAATGACAGTAGAGGGACTAAAAGCAATAAATGGCTTAAGTGGTCCAGTAGAGGCAAGAGTTGGTCAAAGATTAATAGTAAATAATTATATAAACATACCTTCAGTAGGAACTGGAACAGGAAGTGGAGTAGGACCTGGAAGTATATTAGTACCTGATACTTATACGATAAGAGCGGGAGATACATTAGGAGCGATAGCTCAAAGATTTGGAACAACAGTAGCAAATCTCCAAAGAATTAATGGAATAGCTAATCCTAACGTTATATATGCAGGACAAGTAATAAAACTAAAAGATTTTCAACCAACAACACCTACTGTAGATAACTACCTATATTTAACAGGAAATACATATACAGTACAACCAGGAGATACCTTAGGAGAAATAGCCCAAAGATTTGGAACAACAGTAGCAGAATTACAGAGAATTAATGGAATAACAAATCCAAATTTAATATATGTAGGTCAAGTATTATCTGTAAAATCAATACCAACTACAAATCCAAATAATAATAGTGGAGGAAGTCAAACAACTTATACAGTAGTTTGGGGAGATACTCTTAGTGGAATAGCTTTAAAATTTGGAACAACAGTAGCAGAATTACAAAGACTAAATGGATTAGTAAATCCAAACTTAATACATGTAGGTCAAGTGCTAGTAATAAATGCTTCTACATCTGGCTCAAGTAATTATACACCAGGAAAAACTTATACAGTAGTAAGTGGAGATACTTTAAGTGGTATAGCCCAAAGATTTGGAACAACAGTAGCAGAATTACAAAGATTAAACGGAATAGTAAATCCAAACTTAATACATGTAGGTCAAGTTTTAGTAATATCTCAAGGAACTGGAGGAAACTCAGTAGTACCAAATGGTCCAGCTTATCCAAATGCAGATGGATACTATGTTACTGGAGAACAACTTAGACAAATTGGTTGGACAGTTGTAAATGATAGAATGGTAAACGACCTTAATAGATGTTTAAAAGAATATAATATAACAACATTATCGAGAATTAGACACTTTATAAGCCAATGTAGTCATGAATCTGGTGGAGGAAAATGGACTAAAGAGCTCGCTGATGGAAATGCATATAACTGGAGACAAGATTTAGGAAATACTCAATATGGGGATGGACCTAAATTTAAAGGTGGAGGTTATATTCAGCTAACAGGAAGATATAACTATACACAATTTGCGAACGCTATGGGAGATCAGAACATAGTAAATATAGGAGTAGATTATGTAGCCCAAAACTATCCATGGACTAGTGCAGGATTCTGGTGGAATAGAAATTCAATGAATCAATTATGTGATCAAAATCCAACAGTAGAACAAGTTACTAGACGAGTAAATGGAGGGTATAACGGTTTAGCAGATAGAAAATACTGGTATAACAGATGTGTTGAAGTAATTAAGAGTGTCAATATTATTAAAAATAGTAATAACTACTCACTTCCACCAGAGCCTAGTTTATCATCAAAAGATTCTATTTTTAAAGTTATTGGTTTAATAGAAGAATTAGAGCAAGCTTATAATGAATTTAAAAATGGAAGATACAAAAAATATGATAAAAATTATATACCGCTAACTTCTGTAGAAGGATGTTTAAATTATCTAAGTAAGTACTATCTTAGTCAATTTAAATTTGCAGCAAGTATTACACCATATGATACAATATTTGGAGCGTTTATGCGTGAGTATAAACAATCGCTGATAGAAAAATTAGATAGATATATTGGATCAAATAGAGTAGATGTTAAGGATAATATAGGAGGTTCTAATGATATAGCACATATGTGTTGTACAATGTTAGCTTATAAAATTTCTAATGTAGCACCAGATTTCTGGACAGGATGGGGTGGAGATCTAGCTACAGGAATGGCAGATGTTCATAATTACAAAGAAAAATTACCAAATGTAGATGTTCAATTAATAGCTAATGCTGTTATTGGAGGGCATAAGGAAAATCCTTCTAATTTAATAAGAAATAATATTAACTTAGGTTTACGTTGTAATTTTACAGATATATGTGATGATGCAGATGCCATAGGAATATCTAGGATATTGTCTAGAAAACAAGAAGACACTTACACATTAAGTAAAACATTAAAAGAATATTATAATAATTTAACAACTAAACAAAGATACTCACAATATCAATATGACGGTTTAGATTTCTCATCATTAGAAAATTTAAATAGTTCTATTTGGAATAAAATGAATAACATTGCATCATCTTTAGATGAAGCTACAATAAAAAAATTCAAAGATTTCAAAGGGGATTCTAACGAATTAGAACAGAAAGCTGCAAGTAAAGCTTTTGCGAATTATATTTGGAGAAAATCAAGATAATTAAAATGGCGTTGATCATATTTGATTGACGCCAATTGTTTATTTAATGATATTAATATATTATGACTATATATACATTAATATATATCAATATTTAAATAGAAAATTAAAATTGATAGCAAGCTATCTATTAAATTTAAAATATATGTGCTTGATAAAAAAACAAATTATAAAAATAATTACATGTATAGGTGAAATATATGTAGTAGCTACTAAAAAATTTTTAAAAGTCTCAAATTTTGAATTGCTATTTCCAGATAAAGCTATCCATGATAAAGGATTAAAAATTACTATAATAAAAATATTTAAAATAAAAAATTTTAATTTGTTATTATAAGTATTTTTTATTAATATTAAGTAAAATGGAATTAAATGTATTCCACAAATCATAATAGTACCTAAAATAAAGCCCATCATATTTAAATCGCCAAAATCTTTAGGATTAGGTTTATCAGGGCTGATAATTTCGGTTATATAATAAAATAAGTACCATAATAAAGAATTTAAAAAAAATCTAAAAATATATTTTTTTGTGTTCATTTTAATATCTCCTTTTAGTTTTTTAAATTATAACATATTACTTAATATAATGGAATTTAATATAAGTAACTTATCAAAAATAATATTTATATAGTTTATTATAAAAAAATAATTATAATGTAGTTAGAAAGGAAGACAATGAAAACAATAAACATAGATATAGAAACATACTCATCAGTTAGTTTATCTAAATCGGGAGTTTATAAATATGTAGAATCAGAAGACTTTGAGATATTATTGTTTGCTTACAGCATAGATGAAGGAGAAGTTAATGTCGTAGATTTAGCTAGAGGAGAAAAAATCCCAACTAATATTACAGATGCTTTACTAGACGATTCGATAATAAAGTGGTCATTTAATGCGCAATTTGAACGAATATGTTTATCAAAATATCTAGGATTAGGAATTGGAAAGTATTTAAATACTTGTAGTTGGAGATGTACTATGATTTGGAGTGCATATATGGGGCTTCCTCTATCATTAGAAGGTGTTGGCTTAGTGTTAGGTCTAGATGAACAAAAAATAAAAAGTGGGAAAGACTTAATAAAGTATTTTTGTGTTCCTTGTGCACCTACAAAGGTAAATGGTAATAGAACAAGAAATTATTTCTACCATGATGAAAATAAGTGGAGTGATTTTATAAAATATAATAAAAGAGACGTAGAAGTAGAATTATCTATACAAAGAAAACTTCACAAATTTCCAGTTCCAGAGTTTATATGGGATGAATATGTTTTAGATCAAGAAATAAATGATAGAGGCATTTTAATAGACACAGAGTTTGTAAAACAAGCAATAAACATTAATAAGAATAATAAAGAAATAATTGTAAATAAACTAAAAAATCTTACCAAATTAGACAATCCCAATTCAGCAATTCAAATGAGAGAATGGTTAAAAAATAAAGGAATAGAAACAGAAAGCTTAGATAAAAAAGTTGTAGAAAAGTTAATAAAAGAAGTAGATGAAGATACTAAAGAAGTATTGGTATTAAGAAAACAACTATCTAAATCGTCAGTTAAAAAATATGAAGCAATGGAAAATGTATCTTGTTTAGATAATAGATGTAGAGGAATGTTTCAATTTTTAGGCGCAAACAGAACAGGTAGATTTTCAGGAAGACTAGTCCAACTTCAAAACCTACCACAAAATAAAATACCAGATTTAAAAGAGGCAAGAGAATTAGTTAAACAAGGAAAAATTGATTCAATAGAATTATTATATGATGATATATCTAGAATATTATCAGAATTGATAAGAACATCTTTTGTACCTTCAAATAATATGAAATTTTATGTAGCTGATTTTTCAGCTATAGAAGCAAGAGTTATCGCATGGCTTGCAGGAGAAAAATGGAGAGAAGAACTTTTAAAAAAAGGTGGAGATATTTATTGTATGTCTGCAAGTAAGATGTTTGGAGTTCCAGTAGAAAAAAATGGTATAAACAAAGAACTCAGACAAAAAGGAAAGATTGCAGAACTAGCTTGTGGATACGGAGGTTCTGTAGGCGCATTAAAATCAATGGGAGCTATTGATATGGGATTAAAAAGAAGAAGAGTTAAATCCATTAGTTATTTCATGGAGAAACGCTAATACTAATATTGTTAATCTTTGGTGGGCTGTAGATAGATGTGTAAAAGAAACAATAAAAGAAAAAACTACAACCAAAACTCACGGTATTACATTTTCTTATCTTAGTGGTTTATTAAGAATAACACTTCCCAGTGGAAGAAACTTAACATATATAAAACCAAGAATTGGGGAGAATAAGTTCGGAGGAGAATCTGTAACTTATGAAGGGATAGGGACAACAAAAAAATGGGAGAGAATAGAAAGTTATGGACCAAAATTTGTAGAAAATATTGTTCAAGCAATTTCAAGAGATATTCTAGTTTATGCTTTATTAAATTTAAGAAAATATAAAATAGTAGCACATGTTCATGATGAAGTAATTATTGAAGCAAATAACAATACAAGTATAGAAGAAATTTGTAAAATTATGTCAAAACCTCCATCTTGGGCTAAAGGATTAATTTTAGATGCAGATGGATATGTATGTGATTTTTATAAAAAAGAATAAAAATGTTTTAGAGTGAGGTTAATTTCTCACTCTTTTTTTTTGCCTGTTATGTAAGAGGGCAAAATGTCTATGCTCTTAATAATAATAGGAGGTCATAGAGATGACGGAATTAAAAATATTTCAAAACGATGATCTAGGGTCGGTAAGAACATTATTATTAAATGATGAGGTAATGTTTGTTGGTAAAGATGTCGCGGATATATTAGGCTATTCAAATACAAGAAAAGCGTTGCTTGATCATGTTGATAGAGATGATAAGACATATGGGGTAACGATTCGTGACTCCATAGGTAGGGATCAAAATCCAATTTTAATAAATGAGTCAGGATTATATAGTTTAATTTTCGCAAGTAAAAAACCATCAGCTAAAAAGTTCAAAAAATGGGTAACTTCAGAAGTTTTACCAAGTATTAGAAAAACAGGTATGTATGCGACAGATTATTTACTAGATAATCCAGAAGTAGCTATCGCAGCTTTTGTTGCTTTAAAAGAAGAACGTGATAGAAATAAAATATTGACTAAAACAATCGCTATACAAAATCAACAGTTAAATGAGATTAGACCTAAAGCTAGTTACTACGATGTTATTTTAAATTCTACAAATGTAATTTCAATGAGAGAACTTGCTAAAGATTATGGTAAATCAGCACAATGGATGAACAATAAATTACACGAATTGGGAGTGCAGTTTAAACAGGGAGATACATGGTTGCTTTATCAGAAATATTCAACTCTAGGTTATACAAATACTAAAACACACTCGTATAATCGTACTGATGGAAGTAAAGGAGCTAAAATTCATACCTATTGGACACAAAAAGGAAGATTGTTTATTTATGACTTATTAAAGAATGAAAATATTATACCTTTAATGGAACAGGAGGAATAATAATGTTTAAACCATTAGTGTATATATGTTCTCCGTTTAGAGGAGATATTAAAGAAAATATAAAAAAAGCAATTAATTATGCTAAGTTTGCATATAATTGTGGTGCTATTCCGGTTACACCACATATATTATTTCCATTTTTAGATGATACCAAAGAAGAACAAAGAAAAGATGCATTGTTTATGGATATTATATTTCTTGGGAAATGCCAAGAGGTGTGGGTTTTTGGAAGTAAAATTACAGAAGGTATGAAAGAAGAATTAAATGTCGCTAAACGTAGAAGACAAAAGATTAGATACTTTGATGAGGAGTGTGTTGAAATTGTTTAAAATAGCATACGGAAATAAAAGAACCGATAAGATTTGGAAAAACAGTGAGATAACATGGGAAGAGTTTTGTGAAAGAATAAAGACTCCAATTATTACCACAGAGAGTGTCAGTGAATATCAGAAGATGTCTAAAAAAGATAGAGATAATATTAAAGATGTTGGTGGCTTTGTCGCAGGACATTTAAGAGAAGGTAGAAGAAAGAAAGACCATGTATTAAGTAGGTCAATGATTACATTAGATATGGATTTTGGTAAAGAAGGAATATGGGAAGAGCTCACTATGATTTTCCCATATAGAACTTTACTTTATTCTACTCATAGTCATATAAAACTAAAACCAAGATACCGTATTATTATTCCCTTAAGTAGAAATATAAGTTCTGAAGAATACGGTGCAGTTTCAAGAATGATCGCAAAAGATATAGGAATCGATTTATTTGATGATACTACCTATGATGCAGAGAGGTTAATGTATTGGCCATCTGTTTCTAAAGATGGGGATTATATTTTTAAAGAACAAGATGGAAAATTAATAAATCCAGATAATATACTATCAAGATATGACGATTGGCGAGACATAAAAACTTGGCCAGTTTCTTCAAAAGAATCACAAGTAATTAAAAAGTCTGCATCTAAACAAAAAGATCCATTAGAAAAAGATGGAGTTGTAGGTGCATTTTGTAGGACATATACAATAAGTGATGTAATTGATAAATTTTTATCTGATATCTATGAACCTTCACAAATTCCAAATAGGTACGATCACAAGAAGTCAGAATCAAGTGCAGGTGTAGTTATATATGATGACAAATTTGTATATAGTCATCATGCTTCTGATCCTGCAGGAGGTAGATTATTAAACGCCTTTGACCTTGTTAGAATTCATAAGTTTGGAGAAGATGATAAATCTGAAATGATTGATTTTGCGATTAAAGATGAGAATGTTAAGATTCAGCTATTAGAAGAAAAACAAATAGAAGCGAAAGAGGAGTTTTCTTATGAAGATGATTGGAGAAAGAAACTAACATATCAAAAGAAATCAACGGTGATAGAAAATACCCTAAGAAATTTAATGTTGATACTTGAGAATGATAAAAATCTGCAGTCACTTGTTTATAATCAGCTATCAGATTCTATTGAAATAAAAGGCGATTTACCTTGGAAACATCCGAGTAAAAACTGGCGAGATGCAGATGACGCCCAGTTAATTTCTTATATAGATCTTAACTACGGAACATTTTCACAAAGAAACTATGAGGTTGCAGTAACAAAAGTTACAGATGATAGAGGATATCATCCAATTAAAGAATTTTTAAAAAATCTACCTGAATGGGATAAAACAGAGAGGGTAGATAGGCTTCTTATTGATTATCTAGGGGCAAGCGATAATGAATATATTAAGGCAGTTACTAGAAAATTATTGTGTGCTGCAGTATGCAGAATATTTAATCCAGGATGTAAATTTGACACTATGCTTGTTTTAAATGGACCACAAGGAGTAGGAAAATCTACTTTAATATCTAAATTAGCAGGAGAATGGTTCTCAGATAGCTTACATTTATCAGACACCAAAGATAAAACAGCTGCAGAAAAATTACAAGGTTACTGGATATTAGAAATTGGAGAACTAGCTGGACTAAGAAAAGCAGAAGTAGAGACACTTAGATCTTTCTTATCAAGACAAAATGATGTTTATAGGGCAGCTTTTGGAAGAAGGACTGTTCAACATCCAAGGCAGTGTATATTTATAGGAACTACAAATGCTGAAAATGGTTATTTAAGAGATACTACAGGAAATAGAAGATTTTGGCCAGTACCAATAACAGGTATAAGTAAAAAGAAATCGTGGAATTTAAGTAGTGAAGATGTTAGTCAAATATGGGCAGAGGTAGTCTACTATGTAAAACAAGGGGAGCCTTTGCATCTAAATGACTCACAAGGTATGTTAGCTAAAGAAGAACAAAAATTAGCAATGGAATCAGATGAAAGAGAAGGAATAGTAAAAGAGTATCTAGATATATTACTTCCAGAAAATTGGGAAGCTATGACTCTATTTGAAAGACGTAATTACATAAATGGAGAAAGTGAATTTGGAGATATAGACACAAAAGGAAAACACAAAAGAGAAAGTGTTTGTACATTAGAAATTTGGTGCGAATGTTTTGGAAAAGAAAGGTCTAATATTAAGAGAGTAGATTCTAATGACATCACATCTATTCTAATTAAATTAGGATGGAAAAGAACAAATCAAAAGAAAAGAATTTCTATTTATGGACCACAAGTAGTATATGTTCCTAAGTGATGTTCCTTGTTTGTTCTTAACTAAAAAATTAAGTGTTCTTAGAAACATCTCATGAAAATATAATATGTTCTGTTCTGATAAATAAAAATTAGAAACAAAAGA
This sequence comes from Gemelliphila palaticanis, assembly GCA_013415235.1. Classification (GTDB taxonomy): domain Bacteria; phylum Bacillota; class Bacilli; order Staphylococcales; family Gemellaceae; genus Gemelliphila; species Gemelliphila palaticanis. The sequence goes on along the minus strand of JACBYF010000002.1, from coordinate 117,273 downwards.
TAAGAACAATCCTAAACTATATTAACTTTAGTCTTTTCTTTATATATGTTCTTATGTTCTTATAAATATTAATAAATAGAAAATATATAAAAAAGAGTATAAAAACATAAAAATAACACATATATGTATATATAGGAAAAATGGAGGTACATAAGTACTATGACAGAAAAAGAAATCGAAAAGTATCTTACAAGAGAAGTGAAAAATATGGGAGGTTTATGCATAAAATTTACAAGTCCAAGTTTGGTAGGTATTCCAGATAGAATAGTACTACTTCCAAATGGAAAGATAGGGTTTGTAGAAGTAAAGGTCAAAGGTAAAAAGCCAAGACTTATTCAAGAAAAGAGAATAAAAGATTTAGAGAAGTTAGGTTTTAAATGTTTCTTGTTAGATGATAAAGATCAAGTAGGAGGTATAATTTATGAAATATATTCCTCATAAATATCAAGAATACGCCACAGACTTTATTGTAAATAACGAGATATCTGCAATTCTGTTGTCCATGGGTTTAGGAAAAAGTATTATAACTTTAACCGCAATAAATGAACTAATGCTTAACAGATTTGATGTAGCCAAGATTTTAATTATAGGTCCAATAAGAGTAGTAACATCAACATGGCCAAATGAAATAAAAAAATGGGAACATCTAAAATTCCTAAACTATTCAGTAGTTGTAGGTAGTGAAAAAGAGAGACTATCAGCCTTAAATAAGCCGTCTCACATTTATCTAATAAACAGAGAAAATGTAGACTGGTTAATAAATAAGAGTGGATATAAATTTGATTTTGATATGCTAGTCATAGATGAAATGAGTTCTTTTAAATCTTATCAAAGTAAAAGAGTGAAAAGTTTACTAAAAGTAAGACCTAAAATAAAAAGAATAGTAGGATTGACAGGAACGCCTAGTAGTAATGGATTAATAGACTTATGGGCACAATTTAAAATATTAGATTTAGGTAAAAGATTAGGTAGATTTATTAGTCATTATAGAAATAAATACTTTATACCTGATAAAAGAAATGGTATGGTTATTTATTCTTATAAACCACAAGAAAATGCAGAAGAAAGAATATATGAAGCAATATCAGATATTACAATATCAATGAAGTCAAGTGATTACTTAGAATTACCAGAATTAGTGGTAAATAATATAATTGTTGAACTAAACAAAGAAGAAAAAGAAAAGTATAACGTACTTAGAAAAGAAATGTTTATTAAAATAAAAGACGTAGAAATAGATGCCTCAAATGCAGCAAGCCTATCAAACAAACTTCTACAGATGGCATCTGGTGCTGTATATGATGAAAATAAAGTAAGTCATAAAATACATGATAAAAAACTAGATGCTTTAGAAGATTTAATAGAGTCAGCTAATGGAAAATCAGTACTAGTAGCTTACTGGTTTAAAAGTGACCTTGAAAGAATAAGTAAAAGATTTGATGTAATAGAGATAAAAACAGATAAAGATATAAAAGATTGGAATAAAGGAAAAATACCCGTAGCTTTAATACACCCAGCATCGGCAGGACATGGTTTAAACCTGCAAGAAGGTGGATCAATATTAATATGGTTTTCCTTAACATGGTCACTAGAACTGTACCAACAAACAAATGCAAGGCTACATAGACAAGGTCAAAAAGAAACGGTAACTGTGTATCACATAATCACAAAAGGTACAATTGATGAAGATGTAATAAAATCACTAAAGAAAAAAGATAAAATTCAAGAACAACTTATAAATGCAGTAAAAGTTAGAATAGGAGGATAATATGACAGCTAAAGAATATTTAAATCAAGCATTATATTTAGATAGAGAACTAGAAAATAAAATAGAACAGATACAAGTATTAAATGAATTAACTACTAAAGTAACTGGAGTTATCTCTGATTTACCAAAAACAAAAAGCAACTACAAAAGTAACAAATTAGAAGATACGATAGTTAAAATAACAGACTTAAAAGAATCAATAAATGAAGATATTCTAATATTACTAGATATCAAAAAGAAAATTACAAAAGATATAAATAAATTAAAAAATAAAGAAGAACAGTTGATATTAGAACAGAGATACTTATGTTTTAAAAATTGGGAACAAATAGCTGTAGATATGAATTACTCAATTCAATATTGTTTTAAAGTACATAAAAGAGCATTAAATAATATTTTAGAAATAATAAAAAACAGATAGTTTAGTTTATAGAAATAGAGTATAAATTTATGATATTATTAAAATGTAAAAAATAATATATAGCCTTGTAAGAGAAATCTTACAGGGCTTTTCTTATACATAAATGGAGGTGAGAATATGCCAAGAAAACCTAAAAGACCTTGTTCATATCCAATGTGCCCTAAACTTACAGAAAAAAGATATTGTGAAGAACATAATAAATTAGAGAATAAAAGATATGAAAAATATGAACGAGATCCTATAGTTAGAAAAAGATATGGAAGTACTTGGAGAAAAGTAAGACAACTATATGTAAGGAACAATCCTTATTGTGAGATATGTTTTAAAAATAAAATAATGATTCCAGTAGAGGAAGTTCATCATATAAAGCCTTTATCAGAAGGTGGAACACATGATAAAAATAATTTAATATCACTTTGTAAATCATGTCACGCTAGAATACATGCACAAAACGGAAGTAGATGGAATAAAAAAAGATAGGGTAGGGGGATATAAATCTCTAAAACTAATATCCAAAAATAACGGGCGTTCCCCCTTACGCACAAAAATTTGTATTCAAAGGGGGTATTAAAAAACATTATAGAAAGGAGAAACTTATGGCTAAAGATGGAACTCAAAGAGGAGGGCGTAGACAGAAAACAGGCCCAAAATCAAAAGCAGTATTTGAAAAAATTCAAAATGGAAAATCAGTTAATATTATCTCAAATGACGTACCAGTTTTAGATATAGACGAGCTAGATGCTGTAGACTTACCAGAAGGAGCACATCTTAAAGGACTAGATATACCTAAGCCAAGTGAGTACTTGTATGCAAAACAAAAAAGTGGTATTCCATTAGGTGCAGATAAAATTTACAAAGAAATATGGCTATGGCTTAGAGAAAGAAACTGTGAAAGACTAGTAAACCCTAGATTAATAGAAAACTATTCACAAGCATTTGCACGATATATTCAATGTGAAGATGCACTAAGTAGCTATGGCTTACTAGGAAAGCATCCGACAACAGGAGGAGTAATAGCATCTCCATTTGTACAGATGTCAGTTCAGTTTCAAAAACAAGCGAACTTACTTTGGTATGAAATATACGACATAGTAAAACAAAACTGTACAACACCTTTTGAAGAAAGTTCAAATGATATGATGGAAAACTTACTAAGACTAAGAAAAAATTTATAGGAGGAATAAAATGTTTGAGAAAGTAAACCCAGCTCACCCAGATAAATTAGCAGACAGAATTGCAGGTGCAATTGTTGATCTGGCTTATATAAAAGAAAAAGAACCTAAAATAGCAGTAGAAGTTTTAATTGGGCACGGTAAGTGCACGGTAATTATTGAAACGACTTGTACTTTAAAGGAAAAAGATATTGAGGATATTATTGAACGTATTGCAGGTAAGATGAAGTGTGATATTAACATTGAAAAACAAGACATTCATTTAGAAAATAACCAAAATGGGAAAATACGTTGTGGTGATAACGGAATATTTAAAGGAGTTCCTATTACAGATGAGCAAAAGCAACTATCTGAAATTGCCAAAACTATTTATTCAATTTATCCTTATGATGGAAAATACATACTAGACGTTGATAAACTTATAATATGTCAAAGTAACTGTAAAACTAACTTTTTACAATCATTATATCCGACAGCTAGAGTTAATCCATTAGGAGACTGGACAGGAGGAACTAACGTTGATACAGGAGCAACAAATAGAAAACTCGGTTCAGATATGGGGGATGCTGTAACAGGAGGAGGACTTCATGGGAAAGATTTATCTAAATCAGATGTATCAGTAAACATTTATGCATTTTTAAAATCGCAGAAAACAAACGAAAAAATAGAGATAAGCTGTGCAATTGGAGATGAGTATATTGATGGTATACCTTATGAAGATATAGTAAATATAGCTAAAAAATATATAAAGTCAGTTGGAGGTTTTGAGAAATTTGCAGAATGGGGGTTAATATAATGAAAAAAGAAACTAACTACTATCTTGCAGATATAAATGAACTTATTCCATATATAAATAATGCGAGAACACATTCAGAAAAGCAAATAGCACAAGTAGCTGCATCAATAAAAGAATTTGGATTTTTATCACCTATCGTTATTTCAGAGGATAATACAATTCTCTGTGGTCACGGTAGGTTTTATGCTGCACAAAAATTAGGATTAAATAAAGTTCCGTGTATAAAAGAAAATTATCTAACAGAAGCACAGAAAAAAGCCTACATAATCGCAGATAATAAACTAGCACTTAACGCTGGATGGGATAATGAATTATTAACAATTGAGTTATCTGAACTTCAAGGATCAGACTTTGATTTAGATTTACTTGGTTTTGATGATAAAGAACTATCTAAATTATTTGATGACGAAAAAGAGATTCAAGAAGATGATTTTCATGTTGAAGATGAATTAAAGAAACCAAACATCACACAATTTGGAGACAAGTGGATTTTAGGGAAACATACTCTAGTATGTGGCGATTCAACAAAGGAAGAAACATATAAGGTACTTCTTGGAGATATTAAAGTTAATCTTGTAGTAACAGATCCCCCGTATAACGTAAATTACGAGGGTAGTGCAGGCAAAATAAAAAATGATAATATGGAGGATAGTACTTTTTATAAATTTCTACTAGATGCATTTACGCAAGCTGAAAAAGTTATGGCAAGTGATTCCAGTATTTACGTTTTTCACGCAGATACAGAAGGGTACAATTTTAGAAAAGCATTTAAAGATGCAGGATTTTATTTATCGGGTACATGTATTTGGAAAAAACAATCTCTAGTTCTAGGTCGCAGTCCTTACCAATGGCAACACGAACCTATTTTATTTGGTTGGAAGAAAAAAGGTAAACACACGTGGTATACAGGGAGAAAAGAATCTACGATTTGGGAGTTTGATAAACCTAAGAAGAACGGAGACCATCCAACTATGAAACCTATAGATTTAATTGCTTATCCAATTAAAAATTCAAGTATGACTAATAGTGTTGTATTAGATATGTTTGGTGGTAGTGGTTCTACCTTACTTGCAAGTGATCAATTAAGTAGGATTTGTTATACAATCGAACTGGATGAAAAATTTTGCGATGTCATCGTTAAACGATATATTGAACAATCTGGAAAAAGTGATGATGTATACGTCATTCGTGATGATAAGAAAATACCTTATAGTGAATTAGTAGGTGACGAAAATGACTAATCTAACCATGGGTAGCTTATTTTCAGGTTCTGGTGGATTTGAATTAGCAGCTAAAATAAATGGAATTAAACCTATATGGAATAGCGAGATTGAACCATTTCCTATATTAGTTACAAGAAAAAATTTACAAGAAGTTAAACATTTAGGAAATATAGAAAAAATAAAAGGTAATAAAATACAAGAAGTAGACATTATTACTTTTGGCAGTCCTTGTCAAGATTTATCAATTGCAGGTAAAAGAAAAGGATTAGAAGGGAAAAAATCTAGTATTTTTTATGAAGCAATAAGAATCATTAAAGAAATGAGGGAAAAAACAAATGGAGAAAAACCAAGATTTATTATTTGGGAAAATGTACCAGGAGCCTTCTCAAGTAATAAAGGAGAAGACTTTAGATGTGTACTCGAATCAATCTGTAAAATCAAAGAGAAAACTACATCTATTTCTAAACCTAAAAAATGGTCAAACAGTGGAGAAGTATTGGGAAGAGAATTTTCTCTTACCTGGAGAGTGCTTGATGCTAGGTATTTTGGAGTACCCCAAAGAAGAAAAAGAATCTTTCTTATCGCAGATTTTAATGGAGAATGTTCCGGAGAAATACTATTTGACAAAGAAAGCTTGTATGGGAATATTAAAAAGAGCCAAAATGAGAAACAAAACTCTACCTCAAGAATTAGAAATAGCACTACAAAATGCTTAAATGACCAAGGTGGAGAAAGAATGGATATAACAGAAGAATTTATACCAACACTTTTATCTAAAACAAGTAGAGTTCCTTATATATTTGAAAATCACGGACAAGATTCTAGATATACAGGACCTATTAAAATAGCACCAACCATAGGAACTACTATGGGAACAGGAGGAAATAACGGTCCTTTAGTGGTAAAACATAAAACATACGACATAAGACTAACAAGTGAAAATACACAAAATATTAGAGCGAATGTATATGAAACATCTATATCTAGAACAATTGACACTGGAGGTAATAATCCAGATAGAAATCAAGGAGGACTTGCAGTAGTATATTCTACAAGCAAAAATTCTCATCATACAAAAGCAAACAAAAATGAAGTAGGAACACTAGTATCTAGTGATTATAAAGATCCTCCAATAATATGTGAGCGTAACTTTAATATTCGTAGATTAACCCCAAAAGAGTGTGGAAGATTACAAGGCTTTCCAGACGATTGGTGCGATAATTTATCTATAAATAATCCTAGTGAAGAAGAGATAGAGTTTTGGAGAAAAGTATTTGAAGAGCATAGGATAATTAACAATAAAATAAAGTCAAAGACAGATAAACAAATAAAAAAATGGTTAGAAAATCCTTATAGTGACAGTGCCCAATATAAAATGTGGGGTAACGGAGTAGCACTTCCTTGTGTTATATATATTATGAAAAAAATATCCAAAATATCAAACAAATAACTTGATAAATAAGACGTTTAGAGTGATATATAGTGTAGTTAAAAAATAAGGAGTACATTAAAAATGCAAAACACAAAACAAGATTTATTAGATAGACTATTAGCTGAATCCAAAGTAGGAATTAATTATTCAAAAAAAGCTATAGAATTTGCGAAAGAAGGAAGAATAAAAACAGCATGGAATATGATAGATGTAGCACAATGTGCACTTACTTGTACAAAACGAGCTCATGAAGAATTATGGAATTTAACAAATGGAGACTTAACAGAAGAAGAATTTGAAATATTTTGTAATTCAGAAACATTAACGACAGTTTTTAACAACGCACTAGAAGAAATAAAAAATGCAGTAAAAGGATAAAAATAACTATGAAAAAAATAACGAAGCTAGAGATAAAAAAATTAGAAAGTTTATATCCGGTAGGAACAAGAGTCAAATTAACAAAAATGGATGACAAACATGCCCCACCTATAGGAACAGAAGGTACTGTAAAAGGAATAGATTCAATTGGAACAATAATTGTTTCTTGGGATAATGGAAGCAGACTAGGAGTACTATTTGGTATAGATGAGTGCATAAAAATAAATTAACACAAAGAGCATAAGCTCTTTTTTTATTGGAGAAATAAAAAATGAAATACAAACCTAGTAAATTCAAACAAAAAACATCAAAATATAATAAAGAATTAGCAGATTATGCAGTAAAATTTATAGAATGTCTATCTCATACAAAAGGAACATGGGCAGGAAAACCATTTAAACTATTAGATTGGCAAGAACAAATAATAAGAGACCTATTTGGAATAGTAAAAAAAGATGGCTACAGACAATTCAATACAGCTTATATAGAAATCCCTAAAAAAATGGGTAAAAGTGAATTAGCTGCAGCAGTAGCACTTTTACTTTGTTGTGGAGATTTTGAAGAACGTGCAGAAGTATATGGATGTGCTGCAGATAGAGGACAAGCAACAATAGTATTTGATGTGGCTGCAGATATGGTTAGAATGTGCCCAGCATTAAACAAAAGAGTAAAGATATTAACTTCACAAAAAAGAATTATTTACAAACCAACCAATAGCTTTTATCAAGTATTATCAGCAGAAGCATATTCCAAACATGGATTTAACATACACGGAGTTGTATTTGACGAATTACATACACAGCCTAACAGAAAACTTTTTGATGTTATGACAAAAGGATCTGGAGATGCAAGAACACAGCCACTGTATTTCTTAATAACAACTGCAGGAACAGATACAAATTCAATATGTTATGAAACGCATCAAAAAGCTAAAGATATAATAGAGGGGAGAAAAATAGATCCAACATTTTACCCAGTAATATACGGAGCAGATGAAGGAGACGATTGGACAGATCCAAAAATTTGGAAAAAAGCAAATCCCTCATTAGGAGTAACAGTATCTATAGATAAAGTAAAAGCAGCTTGCGAATCAGCAAAACAAAACCCTGGAGAAGAGAATGCATTTAGACAATTAAGACTAAATCAATGGGTAAAACAATCAGTAAGATGGATGCCTATGGAGAAATGGGATGCATGTGCATTTAAAGTAAAAGAAGAAGATTTAGAAGGTAGAGTATGTTACGGAGGATTAGACTTATCATCGACAACAGATTTAACTTCTTTTGTCCTTGTATTTCCACCTACATCTGAAGATGATAAATACATAATACTACCATATTTTTGGTTGCCAGAAGACACACTCTTTTTAAGAGTAAGACGAGATCATGTACCTTATGACGTTTGGGAGAGACAAGGAGTAGTAAACACTACTGAAGGAAATGTAGTACACTACGGGCATATAGAAAAATTTATAGAAAGATTAGGAGAAAAATTTAATATAAGAGAAATAGCATTTGATAGATGGGGAGCTATACAAATGGTTCAAAATTTAGAAAATATGGGATTTACTGTTGTACCTTTTGGACAAGGATTTAAAGATATGAGTCCCCCAACTAAAGAGCTAATGAAACTAACACTAGAGAAAAAAATAGCTCATGGAGGGCATCCAGTTTTAAGGTGGAATATGGATAACATATTTATAAGAACTGATCCAGCAGGAAATATTAAAGCTGACAAAGAAAAATCTACAGAAAAAATTGATGGAGCTATTGCGACAATTATGGCACTAGATAGAGCTATAAGATGTGGTAATCAGAATGTAGAAAGTGTGTATGATGAACGTGGGTTACTGTTTATGTAATTGAATAATTAATTTAAAATCGCCTAAAAAAGGTTTATAATCAGATAAATGAAGATTCGAATATTTTATTTTATCAAGAATAGTTGACTTAAATAGTAATAATTGCTAAAATATAGGTAAGTAAAGATAGTGTCTCTCTACCATTAAATGTGGGATACTAAAGAAGGTGATTCACTACCTATATCCCAAATGTGAGCGTTAAATGAGGTGATTCACTACCTATATCCTAAATGTGAGCGTTAAATGAGGTGATTCACTACCTATATCCCAAATGTGAGCGTTAAATGAGGTGATTCACTACCTATATCCCAAATGTGAGCGTTAAATGAGGTGATTCACTACCTATATCCTAAATGTGAACGTTAATTTAAACCAGGAAATTTCCTGGTTTTTTATATACGTTAGGAGTGTAATGAAATTTTTAAATAATGAAGTTGTATTTTATGAAATAGATTACAATTATATGAAGTATCTTTACGAAGTAGATTCTAAGGTATATTTTCATGAGAAATATAAACAAGATACTAAACCATATGTAGGTGTAATAAGAACTATAAATGATGTGAATTATTTCATTCCGTTGGCGTCAGCTAAACAAAAACATAGTGAATATAATCTTAAAACTAAAGATTATATTTTAATTTATGATATTGTTGATGCAAATAACATAAAATCTAATGCAATTTATAAAGAGAAGAAGGATGATATGAGTAAAAGATATCATATTTTAAGTATATTAGACATGCGTAAGATGGTGCCAGTTCCTAGTGGGATGTTTAGAAAGATAAATTTTAGTTCATTTCCAATGAACTATCAATTCCTATTTTATAAGGAACACAATTTCTGTAAATCTAATCAAGATTTAATTTTAGAAAGAACTAATGATCTATATAATAAAACGCAAGATAAAGGAACAGCATTAAGTAAATTTCACTGTGATTATATATTATTAGAAAAAGCAATGTATAAATATAACAATAAAACATCTACACTTAAGTAGGTGTTTTTATTATACAAAAAATTAGGAGACAAAATTATGATATTAAGTAGACTATTTAAATCAAGAGATAAGCCAATAAATAAATTGAGTGGAAATAACCACTCTTTTTTTATTGGTCAAACATCAAGTGGTAAAAGAGTAAATGAAAAAACTGCAATGCAGATGACGGCTGTATATTCATGTGTGAGAATATTATCAGAAACCCTCGCTAGTTTACCACTGCATATATACGAAATAACAGATTTAGGAAGTAAAAAAGCAACCAACCACTATTTATATAACTTACTCCATAACGAACCTAACAATGAGATGACAAGTTTTATATTTAGAGAAACACTAATGACACATTTATTATTATGGGGAAATGCATATGCTCAAATTATTCGTAATGGGAAAGGTGATGTTTTAGGACTTTACCCACTAATGCCAGATAAAATGAAAGTTGATAGAGATGAAAACAATACAATTTTTTATGAATATACAACAAATGATGGAAAAGTAAAATTAACCACACAAGACGTATTACACATACCAGGATTAGGATTTGATGGCTTAGTAGGTTACTCACCAATAGCTATGGCTAAAAATGCAATTGGTATGGCTATTGCAGCTGAAGAATACGGGGCGAAATTTTTTTCTAATGGAGCGACACCAAGTGGAATATTAGAACATCCTGGTACAGTAAAAAATGCAGAGATTTTAAGGGAAAGTTGGACTAGAGGATTTTCAGGAAATAACTCTCACAAAGTAGCTATACTTGAAGAAGGAATGAAATATACACCTATATCCATATCGCCAAATGAAGCCCAATTTTTAGAAACAAGAAAATTTCAAATAAATGAGATAGCTAGAATTTTTAGAGTTCCACCTCATATGGTAGGAGATCTTGAAAAATCTAGCTTTTCTAATATCGAACAACAATCTCTTGAATTTGTAAAATATACACTAGATCCATGGGTAATAAGATTTGAACAAGCATTTAATAGAAGATTACTAAAAGATAAAGAAAAATCTAAATTTTATATTAAATTTAATTTAGAAGGGTTACTTCGTGGTGATTATCAGTCTCGAATGAATGGATATGCAATAGGAAGACAAAACGGTTGGATGAGCGCAAATGATATAAGGAAACTAGAAAATTTAGACAAAATACCTAAAGAAGAAGGTGGAGACCTATATTTAATAAATGGTAATATGTTACCACTAAAACATGCAGGAGCATTTGCTAATATAAAAAAGGAGGATAAAAATATTGAAGAAATTTTGGAACTGGAAAACAACAAAAGATGAGAACATATTATTTTTAAATGGAACTATCGCAGAAGAGTCTTGGTTTGATGATGAAGTCACACCAAGACTTTTTAAATCGGAGTTAGAAAATCATAAAGGAGATATAACAGTATGGATAAATTCTCCTGGAGGAGATTGTATAGCAGCAGCTCAAATTTATAATATGTTAATTAACCATAAAGGAGAAGTAGTTATAAAAATTGACGGAATAGCAGCTAGTGCAGCCTCAGTTATAGCAATGGCAGGAGAAAAAGTATTTATGAGTCCTGTATCAATGTTAATGATACATAATCCTATGACGGGTGTTTTTGGTGATAAAGAACAAATGAAACAAGCAATATCAATGTTAGAAGAAGTTAAAGAATCTATTATGAATGCCTATGAAATAAAAACAGGATTAGATAGACAAAAACTATCAAGTATGATGAATAGTGAAACTTGGATGAATGCAAATAAAGCAATAGAGTTAGGATTTTGTGATGAAATATTACAACGAGAAAAAGAAAATTTTGAAATACCTAATTTATCAAACGTATATTCTAAAGTTTTAGTAGAGAATACCCTTAAAAATAAGATAGAAACAAAATGTAAAATTAAAGGAAAAGAAGAAAAAACAAAATCAGAAGATTTAATAACTAGATTAAATTTAATAAAAAATTGGTGATAAACAAAAGACACAACACCTTAATATTAGTATTTAATAACACTTAACAATTATTATAAAAATTAGGAGGAATAAAAATGTCTAAAATATTAGAAATTATTGAAAAAAGAAGTATTGCATGGGAAGGAGCTAAAGCATTTGTAGAAGCTAATAAAGATAAAGATGGATTACTTTCTGAAGAACACACTAAGCAATATCAAGAAATGGAAAATAAAGTAATAAATTTTAGTAAAGAAATAGAAAGATTACAAAGAGAAGAGCAACTTGATAAAATGATGGAAAAACCAATTAATAAACCTATTAAAGAAAAACCAGGAGAAAATAGTGAAAACAAAACAGGACGAGCTAGAAAAGAATATAAAGAGAGTATGCTTAAAGCGCTAAGAACAAATTTCAAACAAGTATCTAACATATTACAAGAAGGAGTAGATTCTGATGGGGGATATTTAGTTCCAGAAGAATATGATTCTCGTTTGATTGAAGTTTTACAAGAAGAAAATATAATACGCAAATTGGCAACAACAATTACAACTTCAGGAAACCATAAAATTAATATTGCGGGTACTTCTCCAGCTGCAGCGTGGATAGATGAAGGTGCTGAACTTAAGTTTGGAGAAGCAACATTTAAACAAATGTTATTAGATGCTCACAAACTGCATGTTGCTATAAAAGTAACAGAAGAACTACTTTATGATAGTGCATTTAATTTAGAAAACTATATAACAGAACAATTCGGTAAAGCACTAGCTAATGCTGAAGAAGATGCATTTTTAAATGGAGATGGAAATAATAAACCGACAGGAATATTTCATGAAACAAATGGTGGAACCTATTTAGATAAAGTATCTACGATTAAAGCAGATGATGTAATAAACTTAGTTCATGCTTTAAAGCGTCCATACCGAAAAAATGCAGTTTTTATTACAAATGATAAAACAATAGCACAGATTAGAAAATTTAAAGACGGCAATGGTGCTTATATCTGGCAACCAAGCTATCAACAAGGATAGCCAGATACAATTTTAGGATATCCAGTACACACTTCTCCTTACGTTCCAGAAAATACTATAGCCTTTGGAGATATTAGTCACTATAATATAGGAGATAGAGGAGCTCGTTCATTTAAAGCACTGACAGAGTTATTTGCAGGAAACGGAATGATAGGATATGTCGCTAAAGAAAGAGTAGATGGCAAACTACTAGTTAAAGAAGCAGTACAAATATTAAAAACAGATGGATAAAAAAGGAGTGATAAGCAGTGAGTCTTAAACTAGAAGAAGTAAAACAATATTTAAGAGTAGATTCAAGTGATGATGACTTACTGCTCGAATCTTTAATAAAAACTTCAAAAAATTTATGCATGCATATTCTAAGAGTAGAAGAAGATTCTACTCTTTTATTATGTGAAGAAGTTAAAACAGCAATGATGTATACAGTTGCTTATCTTTTTGAACACAGAGAAGAAGCTAACCATAAAGAATTAACACTAACACTTAGAAGTCTTTTATTTGGGATAAGAAAGGTGGAATTTTAATGTACATTCATTTATTAAATACAAGAATAACAATACAAAAATGTATAGTTAATTTTGATGAATTACACCAACAAACAGAACATTGGAGTGATTTTTATAGTTGTTATTCCAATATAAAATTATTAAATTCAGAAGAATATGAAAAACAAGGTGTTATAAAAAATAAATCTTATTATTTAGTAACAATTAGAAAGTGTAATAAATTAAAAAATATGAATACACTAGAATACAGAGTAAAAATAAATAATGAAATATATAATTTGAAAGATTTAGACGAGTTTAATAATAAATATATTAAATTTAAAATGGTAAATATAAATGACTAAAAAAGTAAATATTGATTCATTAGCAAAAGAAATTAATAAAAGTTTAAAAGACTATGCCGACTTAGCAGGAAACGAACTAAAATCTTGTATAGTGGAGTTAGGAAATGAAGTAAGAGATGAAATTAAAGATAATGCGCCTGTGAAAACAAAAAAATATCGAGCAAGTTGGAAAAGTACCAAGAAAAGAGAAAGTGCTAATTCTATTGAGGTTGTAGTTCATTCAAGAAACAAATATCAACTAACACACTTACTAGAATTTGGACACGCTAAAAAAAATGGTGGACGAACTAAAGCAATACCTCATATAGAGCCAGCTACTAGAAATTTAGAAGAGAGAATTACACAAAAACTAGAGGAGAAAATGTGATGGATACAAACTAAGTATGTAAAATGTTAGAAAAATTAAAAATACCCTTTGTTTATAGTCATTTTAAAGAAGGTAGTAATCCAAAATTACCCTACCTACTATATTACTATTCTGGGGACAACTTATTTAATGCCGATGGGTTAATTTATTACAAATTTAAAAAACTTATAGTGGAATTATATACTTCAAAAAAAGATTTTGAACTTGAAAACAGGCTAGAAAAAATATTTTTAAATGAAGGAATAATATATCAAAAAGAGGAAATATGGATATCTAGTGAACAAATGTATGAAACAATTTATAAGATGGAGGTTTAAAAATGGAAAATATAGTTAAATATAATCTATCAAACGTTCATTATGCAAAGTTAGTAAAAGGAGAAACAACAACATTTCAAAAACCAATACCAATACCAGGAGCAGTAAAACTTAGCCTAGATCCAAACGGAGAACCATCAAGTTTTTATGCTGACGGTATTGAATATTACACAATAAATAACAATATGGGATATGATGGAGAATTAGAATTAGCACTAATACCAGAAAGTTTTAGAGTAGATATCTTATCAGAAAAAGAAGATAAAAATAAAGTATTAATAGAAGATGCTAATTCTGAGATAGGAAACTTTGCATTACTATTTGAATTTGATGGAGATAAAAAGAAAATAAGACATGTTTTATATAACTGCTCTGCAGGAAGGTCAAAAATAGAAGGTCAAACAAATGAAGAATCTAAAGAAGTGCAATCAGAAACATTAGTAATAAAAGCAAGACCTTTAAAAGAAGGTCCTGTAAAAGGAAAAACAGGTAAAGCAACAACAGAAGATACCTACAACAATTGGTATAAAAATGTTTATTTGCCAGTTAAAGAAGAAGGAGAAGAACTATAATGGCTATAATAAAAGAAATATTAATAGATGATAAAAAAATAAAATTTAAAGCATCAGCTTCAATACCTAGATTGTATAGAAACAAATTTAGAAGAGATATCTACAAAGACTTAATATTATTAGATAAAGCATCTAAAAATAAAAAAGAAATAAGTATTGATAACCTTGAACTATTTGAAAATATAGCTTATATAATGGCTTATCATGCAGATAACAAAATACCAAGTAATGTAGATGAATGGTTAGAGGAGTTTTCAACATTTTCAGTTTATAAAATATTACCAGAACTAATAAAACTTTGGGGATTAAACATAAATACAATGAGTATACCTAAAAAAAAGCAAAAGAAACAGAGCGTGAAATAAACACAGCTCTTTTTTTATTGAGAGCAGTAGAGCTAGGACTATCAATGGAAGATTTATCAGAACTAACCATAGGTTTAGTTAATGATATGTATATAGAAAAAAATAACGATGAATATAAATATAAAGTACTTGCAACACAAGAAGACATGGATAAATTTTAAGGTGGTGATAAAGTGGCTAGGAAAATAGCAGGGATTACTGTAGAAATTGGTGGAGATACCTTAAAGTTAAACAAAGCATTAGGAGAAGTTCAAACTAAAATAAAACAAACTACAAATGAACTAAAAGATGTAGAAAAATTATTAAAATTAGATCCTCATAACACAGAGTTATTAACACAAAAACAAAAATTACTAAAAGATGCAATACAAGAAACTAAAGAAAAACTAGAAACATTAAGAACTGCAGAAAAACAAGCACAAGCAGATTTAGCTAATGGAAATATATCTGAAAAACAATTTGACGCCTTAAAAAGAGAAATAATAGCGACAGAAGGAGCACTTGAAAAATTTAATAAAGAGTTAAAAAATACAGATTCTATTTCTGAGGCGACACTAAAAAATTTAGGTGGTAAATTCACAGAAACTGGAGAAAAAATAACGAGTGTAGGAAAAACACTATCGCAAAACGTAACTGCCCCAATAATAGCAGTAGGAGCTGCCTCAACAATAGCTTTTAATGAAGTAGACGTTGGTTATGATACCATAATAAAAAAAAACAGGAGCAACAGGAGAAGCTCTTAAGTCATTACAATCAGTAGCAGATAACATATTTAAAAAACTACCAGTTGAGATGAATAATGTAGGAGTAGCAGTAGGAGAAGTTAACACTCGTTTTAAAGTAACAGGAGAAGAACTTCAAACACTATCTGAACTATTTATAAAATTTTCACAAATAAATGAAACTGACCTTAATAACTCTATAGCAATGTCATCTAAAATAATGACTCAATGGGGGATAGATACCAAAGAAACAGCAAATGTACTAGGTTTACTAACACAAAAATCGCAAGACACTGGAATTAGTGTAGATAACCTAATGAACGGCGTACAGCAATACGGCTCAGTATTAAAAGAAATGGGACTAAACTTAGTACAAAGTATTAACCTATTATCCCAATTTGAAGAAAATGGAGTTAATGCAGATCAAGCAATGATGGGATTAAAAAAAGCTGTAGCTGCATATACTAAAGACGGACTGTCAATGGATGAAGCATTAAAGAAAACTATAGAAAGTATAAAAACTGCAAGCACTGAAACAGAAGCCTTGAAAGTAGCAACCTCAATATTTGGATCTAAAGGTGCAACTGAAATGACTAAAGCTATTAGAGAAGGACGATTTTCTATAGATGACTTATCAAAAAGCATGTCTGAATATAAAAATGTTGTAGGAAATACATTTGAAGCAACACAAGATGGTGTTGATAAATTTCAAGTAGCATCAAACAATGCAAAATTAGCCCTAGCACAATTAGGAGAAGCAATATCAGATGTACTAGGACCTATACTACAAGCAGTAGCTGATATGTTTGGTTCATTAGCCTCATGGTTGTCTGGTTTAAATCCAACAGTAAAACAATTCATTGTAATTATAGGACTTGTTGTAGCAGCGATAGGACCTTTGCTTGTTATATTTGGTACACTTTTTGGAGCTATAGGAAACATAATAAATGGAGTAGCCGCAATATCAGGAGCATTTAGTGCGATAAGTGGAGTTATGGCAGGTATAGGTGGAGCAGTTCTTCCAATATTAGGAGTTGTAGCTGCAGTTGTAGCTTTAGTCGCAATAGGATCATACTTAAAAGAACATTGGAGTGAAATAAAAGAATTTTTTTTAAGAACATGGCAAGGAATAAAAGAATACTTTATAAATATTTGGGAATAAGTAAAACAAACACTAATAATAGTTTGGGAAGTTATAAAAGTATATTTTACTACTACATTTACGAGTCTAAAAACTACATTTACAACAATATGGGAAGGAATTAAACTATTTTTTGAAACAATATGGATAGCTCTAAAAACAACAGTAATTACAATAATAGAAATAATAAAAACAGTAATAACAACTTACTGGAATACTATTTTTACTATCACAGGAACAATTTGGAGTTCAATAAAAGAAATAATTTCAACAATTTGGAGTGGAATTAGTAGTCTAATTAATAGTGTAATAACGACAATTAGTAATTTAATATCTTCTACATGGAATAAAATACAAAATACAATAAGCACTATACTTAACAATATATCAAGTACGATATCAACAATTTGGAATAGTATTTATTCAATAATTACTAATATAGTAAGCAATATATATAACTACGTATCACAAATATTTAATAACATGTTATCTGCCATTAGTAACATAATAGTAAACATTAGCTCTACAATTCAAAACGGTTTTAAAGCAGCAGTAGATTACATCTTCGGATTAATAAAATCATCATACACTTGGGGTAGTGATTTAATTTCAGGGTTAGTACAAGGTATAAAAAATAAAATTAGTGCAGTAGTAGACGCAGTAAAAGGAGTAGCTGATACCATTTGGAGTTATCTACACTTTAGTGTGCCAGAAGTAGGGCCACTTACAGATTATGAAAGCTGGATGCCAGATTTTATAAAAGGTTTATCAAAAACACTAGATAACAGTAGAGGAATATTAAAATCATCAGTAAAAAGACTCTCACAAGATCTAGTATTAAATCCAAGTTCAGAAAAATATAAAATACAAAAACTAATTAACGTAACACAAAGTAACTCAGATATATCCAAACTACTATCAAAAATAAACCTTAACAATAACGCACAAGATATAACAATACCTGTATATTTAGGAGGTAACTTATTAGATGAGATTATAGTAAATACACAACGTAGACAAATTATAAAATCAGGAGGAAGATAAAATGAATAAAACAACATACTTAAAAATAAATAACATAAAAATACCAACTCCTGATGAATTAGAATTTGAATTTAATGATATAGAATCATCAAGTGGAGGAATAACACAAGCAGGTATAAAACAACGAGATGTTTTAAGAGAAGGAGTAGTGAACATAACAGTAAAATTGACATTAACCTCTAAATGGCTTTTAAAAATATCGGAATTATTAAAAAATAGAGAACTAGAAGTAAAATATTTTAATCCATATACACTTACAGAAAAAACAATATCTGCTTACGTGACAAACTACAAAATAAACTTATTAAATAAATATGGAATTTGGGATGTTAGTTTTAACTTGGAGGAGTACTAAATGTATGAAACAAGTCAATACTTTGATAATAAATTAAAAGAAAAAAGCAGAAAATATAAGTGGATAGGAGAAGTAATAACAAAAAAGGCAGAAACAATAGAATTTTCAGATTTAGATATATTAAAAGATAGTGGTTACATAACAAACTCTTGTTCTGGAAATAACGAATTAGAGTTAGGCGCTGTTTATGCAGCAGAAATGGGAATAACACTACTACTAAACAAATTTAAAAATATATCTTTTGAAGAAGCCAAAATAAAACTAAAGTTCAAAATAGAAAATGAAGAAATACCTATGGGAATATTTAAAATATATGAAGCTAACAAAACTAAAAAATTTGTAGAATTAAAAGGTTATGACCATATGGTTAAATTTGAGAAAAACATTAACTTTAGCGAAACACATGGATCAATATATCAACTAATAAAATTATCATGCGATAAATGTAAAGTCAATCTAGGAATGAGTAAAGAAGAAATAGAAAGACTTCCTAATGGAAAAGAAATAGTAGGAATATACGCAGATAACGATATAGAAACATATAGAGACCGTCTTCATTACATAGGATTAGTAACTGCCACATTTTTAACAATAGATAGATACGGGAAATTAATATTAAAAAAATTTACCACAACAAAAGTCTACCGTATATCAGAAAAAAATAGATATGATTTAAGTATATCTGACTTTCTTACAAAATATTCAGCAATTCAAACCACAAATCTCAAAACCAAAATATCAGAATACTACTCAAATGAAATAGATGAATACCTAACTATGAATCTAGGGGTTAATCCATTAATGCAGTTAGGATTAAAAGAAAAAAGAGAAAGAATGTGTAAAGAAATACTAAAAGAAATTAGTAAAATAACTTATACACCTTTAGATAGTCTAATTGTAAGTAATCCTAAATTAGATGTAGGAGATGTAGTTGAATTTATAGTAGAAAATAAAACATATCAAACAATAATAACTACAATTGAGTATAAAATTCATGGAAAACTAAGAATAAAAAGTGTTGGGCAAAACTACTTATTATCAAAAGGAAAAACAAAACAAGATAAAAATATTCAAGGAATATTACAGACAATAGACTCAGACAAATTAAGAGTTAATTCATATACAAATTCAAGTGAAATAACACTAGAAAAAGAACCTAAAACAATAATAGATATAGAATTTACATCCAACAAAGAAACAGACGCTTACTTTATCGCAACAATAATTTTAAATGTAAAAAAAGAAACAGAAGAATTAGAAGAAACTGTATTAATAAAAGAAGATGATAAACAAAAAGAACTAAAACTAATTAGAACTTTAAAAATAAACCCTAAAATAAAAATAAACTATTACTTAAACGATGAAATAATAGAAAACCACAGACCTGAAGAAACATTAATTTCAGAAAAAAATACAATAACATTATTTTATCCAATAATAAAACTAAAAGAAAAAGTACTAAACAGATTTAACGTAGAAATACAAATAGATAAAGGTAGTGTTAGTATTCCATTAGAAGGAATATCTTCAGCTATAATAGGAAGTTCTCTTGGTGGGGATGTAGAATGGAACGGAAAAATAAAAATAAACGAAAAAATAACTAAAATAGAAAATAAAAAACAACTACCAATTCCTATTTTAGAAGATAACATAGAAAGTGAGTTAATAGAGAATACACCTTATGAAATTCAAGAAACTATTAACATAAATAAACTAGTAAAAAATAACCATACACTAGAACTAGTAGACAATGTAGAAGTGGAGGAAAATAATGAAAGGTAAAACTACAATAGAACTAATAAACATAAAAAATAACAAAAAAGAAATATTAGAAGAAGAAAATCTAGTAACAGATGTATTAGAAAAAATCTTAACATTAAATCCTAGTGCTTTAACTAATGAAACAAGTAAAGACATATATTATCCAATAGTAGAAAAACTTATGGGAGGAATACTATTATTTAAAGATAGAATAGAAGAAGAAAAAAATACGACATTTATTACTACAACAAATAATTGTATTGGATATGCAGGTCAAAGCGCAGAAATCCAAACAGATACACTAAATGGTAGCTTTAATAAAGAAGAATCACAAAAAACAACTTCAGGCTATAAATATGTTTGGGATTTTGGAACATCAAAAGCTAATGGAAGAATATCAAGCTTATGCTTAACCAACGCTAATGCAGGATTAGGATATTACGGAAATAAAGATAACGGAATATGTAATAGAGTAAAATTAGGAGAAACCAAAATACTAATTAAAGACAAAGAATTAGCTAAAAAATATATAAATGTAGTAGAAGCAGATTTTGAGAAAAACTACATAGTATCTATAATACCAGATAAAAAAGGAATAAAAATAATAAAATGTAGAGAACCATTAATTACATTTAATTTAACAGACGACCTAAACTTTATAAGCGAAAAACCAATAAAAGAAACTAGAATAAACTATAAAAATACCTTTAGTGAATATAGCTTATGCGCTTATGTAGACAATGACAACTACTACTTACTTAGATCAGAAGTTTTAGGAGAAAATACCAAAATAACAAAAATGAAAATAAATAAAGAAAACCATACAGCAGAAGAAAGTATAATGGCACTTGAAAATGTAAAAATAAGAGAATTAGGTAGCTACACATTAGATAGTAACTATAGTAGAAAAATAAAATCAGTACTAAGAGACGGTTATATATACGCTGTGGATACAAACAATACAGCAATAATAAAATTTAACATAAATAACCCAGTAGACTTAACAAAAATAGACGTACCTTTTCAAATAAGAGTAGATTACGTAACAAACAAAAACACAGGTTGCAGTATGTACTTATTAGGAGATATGATATGTGGAACTAACTTTACAATAGATAAAAACGATAAAGTAAAACAAATAGCAGCTAACGATTTATCCAAAATAGAATCAACACCAATAACTTACGGCCCATTTTTAATGGGCTTTTTTGCGAACGGAGAAAACTATGGGGATAAATACTTAAGAAAAATATTATACCTAATAACACCTTACTCAGCAACAATAAATAACTTATCAAAAACATTAGAAAAAACAGCAGAAAAAACAATGAAAATAACTTATTACTTAACAGGAGGAAAATAAAATGAATACAACAATACTAAACTTTAAACTAATAATCTCAAGTATAGGAGGTTTTTTAGGAGTACTTTTAGGAGGAGTAGACGGATTACTTTATTCACTTATACTATTTGTAGTAGTAGATTACATAACAGGAGTTATGTGTGCAATAGATAAAAAAGAATTATCTAGTGAAGTAGGATTTAAAGGAATAGCTAGGAAAATAATAATATTTTCACTAGTAGCAGTAGCGAACATATTAGATGTAAACATACTAGGTCAAACAGGAGTATTAAGATCAGTAGTAATATTTTTTTACCTATCTAACGAAGGAATTTCAATACTAGAGAATGCCTCTAAATTGGGACTACCTATACCAGAAAAACTAAAATCAATATTAATTCAACTAAAAGAAAGAGAGGAAAAATAAAATGAGTAATAGCCCTTTAGTAAATTATATAAACTTAAGTCCTAATCACAGTGGACTTAGAAACCATAAAATAGACACAATCACAATACATCATATGGCAGGAAATTTATCAGTAGAAACATGTGGTAATATATTTGCATCACCTAGCAGACAAGCTAGTAGTAATTACGGAGTAGATTCTAATGGTAGAGTTGGGATGTATGTTGAGGAAAAAAATCGTTCTTGGTGTTCATCAAGCGCAGCTAATGATAATAGAGCAATAACAATAGAAGTAGCAAACGATGAATATGGAGGAATATGGCATGTAAGTGACATAGCATTAGAAAAAACAATAGAACTTTGTGTAGATATATGTTCTAGAAACGGAATTAACAAATTAGAATATACAGGAGATACAACAGGAAACCTAACAAAACATGAATGGTTTGCGCCAACAAATTGTCCAGGACCTTATTTGGGAAGTAAATTCAATTATATAGCTAATGAAGTAAACAAAAGATTAAATGGAGTAGCTATAAATAATAATGTAGAAAAACTGTATAGAGTTCGTAAAAATTGGAGTGATGTAAATAGTCAAAAAGGAGCATTTAAAAAACTAGAAAATGCGAAAAAATGTGCAGACAATAATCCAGAATACAAAGTATTTGATGAATTAGGAAATAAAGTATATCCTATAACGCATTTAAGTATAGAAAAAATAGCAAGAGAAGTAATAAATGGATTATGGGGAAATGGAGAAGATAGAAAAAACAAATTGACATCTGCAGGTTATAACTACTATGAAGTTCAAACAAAAGTTAACGAACTTGTTTCAGGGATAAAAACTATAGATGAAGTCGCAAGAGAAGTAATAAATGGATTGTGGGGAAACGGAGAAGATAGAAAAAATAGACTAACATCTGCAGGATATGATTACAATAAAGTACAACAAAGAGTAAACGAGATAATATAAATAATTCAAGCCTATCATAGCTAATTAGTTAGCAATGATAGGTTTTTTTTATTTTAAGGTTAATTTTTTAATTGATTTCTTTGACTGTTATTTAAGGATATGAAATTTATAATTGTTAAATCATTATAAATTTGTCCTTAGTATAAAAGGAGAATCAGAAAATGAATAAACACGAAAAAGAAGAGATAAAAAAATTAAGAAAAAAAGGATTAGGATATAAGAGGATAGCAGTTATTTTAGGATTATCACATAATACTGTTAAATCATATTGTAGAAGAGAGAAATTAAAAAAAGAAACAATAAAAAAGCATGATGGATGTCTACTATGTAATGAGAAGTTAATACAAAAAGTAGGAAAGAAGCAAAAAAAATTTTGTAGTGATATTTGTAGAATGAAGTGGTGGAATACACACCTAAATCAAGTAAAAAGAAAATCATACAGTATGCACGAATGTTTAATGTGTGGTGAAACATTTAAATCATATGCCAATAAAACAAGAAAATATTGTAGTCATAGATGTTATATTAATTTTAGATTTGGAGATAATAATAATGAATGATAACGAATTTAATAAAGAATTATTATATCAAATAACTATAATTTATTTAAAAAAATTACTTAAAGAAAGAACTATAACAAAAGAAGATTACAATATATTTAAAAATAAAATGATAGAAGAATATAATCCTATTTTAAGTAAATATATAGAAGAAATACTTGATAAATAAAGCGTTTTGAGTGATATATAGTAATACAAAAAGGAGGGATACATATTGAAAAGAGTAATAAAAATAGAAAGTGTGAATTCATTAAAAAAAGATAAATTAAGAGTAGCAGCCTACGCTAGAGTATCACATACATATCTAAAAAATTCTCTATCCAATCAAGTAAGTTACTATAATACCATTATTCAAAACAATCCTGAATGGGAATTAAAAGGAATTTATATAGATGAAGCTATTAGCGGTAGAAATACAAACAAGAGACGAGAATATCAACGTTTAATTAAAGACTGTGAAAAAGGAGAAATTGACATAATCTTAACAAAATCCATATCAAGATTTGGCAGAAATACTATAGAATTACTAAAGACAATTAGAGAACTAAAACTATTAAAAGTAAGTGTAAGATTTGAAAAAGAAAATATTGATACACTAACAACAGATGGAGAATTATTACTTACATTATTATCAACACTAGCAGAAGAAGAATCAAAATCTATATCAGATAACATCAAATGGAAAGTAAAAAAAAGCTTTGAACAAGGAATACCATATATAAAACAAGATATGTATGGTTATAGATTTAAAAATACAAAATATGAAGTTGAAAGAAAAGAAGCAAAAATTATAAAACAAATATACGACTGGTATATAGAGGGACTCTCACCAACTATGATATCAAGAAAACTTAACGATATAGGAGAGACAACAAGAAAAGGAAATAAATTTAGTAGAGCTATAATACATAATATTTTATCACAAGAAACTTACACTGGAAAACTTATACTACAAAAAACATACCATGATATAGAAAAAGGATTTTCAGTAATAAATAAAGGTAAAAGAACAATGTATATAGTAGAAAATGCGCATGAATCAATAATTACGCAGGAAATTTTTGACAGAGTACAAAAAGAAAAATCTAATAGAAGTCTACATAATAATAAGGAGAAGAAAAGTGAATAAAAAGATTATAACAATAGAACCAAAAAGAACAGTTAAATCATCAGAACTTCCTAGTATGAAAAAAAGAAGAGTAGCAGGATATGCCAGAGTATCAACAGATCATGAAGATCAGAGTAGTTCTTATGAAGCACAGATGAATTACTATGAAAGTTATATAAATAGTAGAAGTGATTGGGATTTTGTAAAAATGTATTCAGATGAAGGAATAAGTGGAACAAATACAAAAAAACGATTAGGATTTCAAGAAATGGTAGAAGATGCATTAAAGGGAAAAATTGATTTAATTATAACTAAATCAGTAAGTAGGTTTGCGAGAAATACAGTAGATTCATTAACTACAGTAAGAAATTTAAAAGAAGCAGGAGTGGAAATATACTTTGAAAAAGAAAACATATGGACATTAGATTCAAAAGGAGAATTATTAATTACCATTATGAGCTCACTAGCCCAAGAAGAAAGTAGAAGTATATCAGAAAATATAACATGGAGTAAAAGAAAAATAGCAGCAGAAGGACAAGTTCATTTTAATTATAGACATGTATTAGGATTTAAAGAAAGTAAATATGGAGGTTTTGAAATAGATGAAGAAGAAGCAAGGATTGTAAAATATATATTTGGTCTATTCTTAAAAGGAGAAAACCCTAGTAGTATAGCTAAAATTTTAACTAAAGAAGGCATACCAACACCTGCAGGAAAGAAAATATGGTGTTATACAACCATAAAAGGGATGTTACAAAATGAAAAATATAAGGGAGATGCTTTACTTCAAAAAACATTTACAGTAGATTATCTTACAAAAAAGAAAAAGAAAAATGAAGGAGAACTTCCACAATACTATGTAGAAAATAATCATGAGGCTATTATAGACAAAAAAACATTTGACATAGTACAACTAGAGCTAAAAAGAAATAATAATAGAACTCGAACTAGTTATTTTGGGAAAATAATTTGTGGATGTTGTGGAGGTAGTTATGGCAGACATGTTTGGCATTCTAATAGTAAGTATAAAAGATATATTTTCAGGTGTAACCAAAAATATAAAAAAGAAAATAAATGTACTACTCCATCAGTTAGTAAAGAAGAGATAGAGAATTGGAGTGTCCAAGCAATTAATAAATTAATTAAAGAAAAAAATAAAATAATTAAAAACTTTTCATTACTAATAGATATGATTGAAAATACAGGAGATATAGAATCAGAAATAAATAATTTAGAAAAAGAAATGGAAAATATAAAAATTGAAGTAGAGAACTTGATAAAGCAAAATTCTAGTGTATTACAAAATCAAGAGTCTTATAAAATAAAGTACGACAGTTTAGTTGAGAAGTATGAAAATCTACAAAATAAACTTTTAGAAAAGAGAGGAATTATAAAACTAAAGATTAAGCAGTCTGCAGATTTAAAATTATTTATAGATTTCTTAAAAAAACAAGAACAACTCCTTATTAACTTTGATGATAAGCTTTTTAATACTTTGGTAGAAAAACTTATTATACATAAAGATAAAAAAGTAGCAGTAGAATTTAAGAACAACCAGGTCATAGAAATATGATCTGGTTACTTTAATATGTGGAATAAAATAATAGTTTTTGGTATAATATAAAAGTTAATAAGGAGGATTAAAATTTGCACCCCCTAAGACGGCTTTGCACCCCCTAATGACAAAAGAAGGAGAAAATTGTATGATAAAAGTTGTAGTAACAGATATAGATGATACGTTACTTAATAGTAAAGAGCAGTTAACAGAAAAAACAGTAGAAACTATAAAAAAATGTATCGATAATGGAGTAAAAGTTATACTTGCTTCTGGTAGACCAGATTTTGGAATGTACCAATTCGTAGAAAAATTAAAACTTGATAGTTATGATAATTACTTACTATCTTATAATGGAGCAAAACTTACAAATCTATCTACAGGAGAAGTAGTTTATGATAAAATGTTAGATGTTGACAGATTGAAATTTTTAGTAGATAAATCAATAGAAAAAAATTGCAACATATTAACTTATCAAGAAAATAAAGTTTATACTAATAAAGCTAATCCTTATGCTGAATGGGAAGCAAATGCGTTAAAAACAAGTTTAGTTATTGTAGAAGATTTAAAATCAAGAATAGTAGAAAAAGCTCCTAAAGTTATAATGTTAGAAGAGCCTGAAAAAGCTCTAAAAATAAAGGAAGAATTATCAAAAGAAATAGGCGATACTTATGAAGTAGCTATGTCTAAGCCTTTCTTTATAGAAGTTAATGATAAAGGAATTTCTAAAGGAAAAGCACTAGAAGTTCTTTGTGAAAAATTAAACATAACAAAAGATGAAATGTTAGCTATAGGTGATGGCTTAAACGATTTAAGTATGATAGAATTTGCTGGAATTGGTGTAGCTATGGGGAATGCTAATGATAAGTTAAAAGAAAAAGCAGATTACATAACAAAAAGCAATGATGAAGATGGTTTTAGTTATGCAATTGAAAAATTTGTTTTTAAAAAGTAAATTTTATTTAACTAACTATTGACAATAACGTAACGTGATACATTAATATTTATTTAGTTGATCAACGAAGTAAATATTAATGTATTTTTTATTAGGAGGTTATTATGAAAAATTACACAATACAAGAAATAATACAAATAACAAATGTAAGTAAAAGAACATTACATTATTATGATACTATAGATTTACTTAAACCAAATAAAAATAAAGATAATGGCTATAGAGAATATAGCCATGATAACTTAATTAAATTGCAGAAAATATTATTTTTCAAAAATGTAGGATTATCTTTGAAAGAAGTAACTGAAATAATAGATTTAGATGAACTTGAACAAAAATTAGTATTGGAAAAACATAAAGTTACACTAGAAGAGAAAATAGAAAATTTAAAAGATACTTTAGAAAAATTAGAAAGTATTATAAATGGTTCAACATTAGAAGAGGAAATATTCCAAAAAGATAATTTTATTCAAAATCAATATAAAAAAGAAGCAAATATAAAATATAAAGATACAGAAGAGTACAATTATTTTGAAAATTATAATAAGGCTAATAATTTTAATAATAAAGAACTTCAGGATTATATAGATACAATTTATAGAAATTTATATTCTAAAATTGGTAGACCTGTTAGTAATAGTGAGGTTCAATTTGAGATAAATAATCTTTATAGTAAATTTAAAGAAATAATGAATTGTAGTAAAGAAGTATTTTATTATATTTGTTTAGGCTATGTAGAAGATGAAAGGTTTAATTCTTATTTCAAAAAATTTGGCGATAAAAACTTACCGAAATTTATTTTAGAAGCTGTAGAACATTATTTACATAAGAATAAATAAAAAAACATTGACAATTTTTATCACTATATGATAGAATTACATCATTAATATATAAATAAAAGGAGCAATTAGTAATGACTTTATCTTTATTAAGTAATAAAAAATTTAATAATACATGGCAAAGCCACTAGGTAAGGTTGTTTCTTATTGTTTTAAACATAGATACAGCCTATTTGATATTAACTAATAGGTGTATCTGTGTGGCTATAAATGAAATATTTCAAAACCACGTAGATATAATCAAATCTATGTGGTTTTATTTATTAATACTAAACCACAAATTTAAAAATTTGTGGTTATTTTTATTTTAAGGAGGAATTTACAATGAATAGTAAATTTAGAGTATTATTTTCAGTTTTAATAATTTTTACAATATTAATTATAGGTTTTTTTCAAAATCCAGTTAAAGAGACCAAAAGAAGTCTAAAGGTAGGAGTTTTACAATTAGTAAGTCATCCAGCTTTAGATGAAATTTATAAAGGTATTAAAGAAAATTTACCAGAGTCATATCAAATAACATTACTAAATGCACAGGGAGATCAAAGTCAACTAGCAATAATGTCAGAAAAACTTGTTAAAGAAAATGACTTGGTAATATCTATAACTACACCAGCTTCATTATCAGTAGCAAGTAAAACCAAAGACAAGCCAATAGTGTTTTCAGGAGTAACCTATCCCTTAGAATCAGGTTTAATAGAAAGTGAAGAGAAATCAGGTAATAATATAACAGGAGTTAGTGATCAGCCACCTATAGAAGTACAATTAAAATTAATAAAAGAGATTCAGCCTAATGTTAAAAAATTAGGAGTTTTATACACTATTAGCGAAGATAATTCTGTAAGACAGCTAGAGAAAATAAAAAAATTATCTGATAAATATGATTTAGAAATAGTTTCTAGAGGTGTATCAAATAATAATGATCTTCAACAAATAGCAGAAGAGTTAATATCTAAAGTGGATTCTCTATATATACCAATAGATAATGGAATAGCTAGTGCGATGCCAATAGTAACTAAAGTTGCAGATAAGGAAAACAAAGCTATATATCCTTCTTCAGAATCTATGCTGAAAGATGGTGGCTTTATGACTATAGGAATAAATCAATACGAAATAGGAAAAAATACAGCTTTAATTGTAAAAAGAGTATTTGCTGGAGATAATCCTAGTGATATTCCTATCTATAAAATAGATAACGGTGATGTAATTCTTAATGAAGAAAAGGCTATAAAATTAGGGATAAAATTACCAGAACATATAAAATATAGAAAAATTAATTAAGGAGAATTTAAAAATGGAATTTTTAATATCATCAATAGCACAAGGATTTTTGTGGAGTATTCTTTCGTTAGGTTTGTTTATAAGTTTTAGAGTCTTAAATATCGCTGATATGACAACAGAAGGAAGTTTTACCTTAGGAGGAGCAATAGCTGTAACATTTATAGTTAGTGATTTTAATCCTTTCTTAACACTAGTTTTTGCATTTTTTGCAGGAGCTATAAGTGGTTTATTTACCTCTTTATTAATAAATTATTGTAAAATACCTAGTTTATTAGCAGGAATACTTACAATGACAGGATTATTATCGATAAATTTGAGAATAATGGGAAAGCCTAATATAAGTTTACTAAATAATAAATCTGTATTTTCAATTTTTGAAAATATTAATTTACCTAAAAATTATGATGTTGTTTTTTTAGGATTACTTATGTTATTTATAATAATATCTTTAATAGTAACATTCTTTAAAACTGAAGTCGGTCAAGATATTATTGCTACAGGAGATAATGAAGATATGGCGAAATCATTTGGAATATCTACAAAATTAATGATTAGCTTTGGACTTATGATTTCAAATGGTTTAATAGCTTTATCAGGAGGTATATTAGTTCAATATCAAGGTTTTTCTGATATAAATAGCGGTATAGGAACAATAGTTATAGCATTAGCTGCAATAATAATAGGAGAGGTATTATTTAAAGATGTTAGCTTTACTTTAAGGTTAATTTGTATAGTTATAGGCTCAATAGTTTATAGGATATTGCTTCTTTTCGTAATACAATTTAATATAGCATCTCCTAATGACTTTAAACTTATATCAGCATTGCTTATAATAGTCTTTTTATCTCTTCCTACAATAAATAAGTCGATAAGAAATAGAGGTGTTTAAAAAATGATTAATATAGTAGAAATAAATAAAACATTTAATAAAAATACTGTAAAAGAACATAAGGCTATAGATAACTTATCTCTTAAAATAGAAGAAGGAGATTTTGTTGTTATAGTAGGTGGAAATGGTGCAGGTAAGTCTACGTTATTAAATTCTTTAGCAGGGGATTTTATAGTAGATAGTGGAAAAATTGAAATTTCAGAAACAGATGTAACAAAATTAGCTAATTATAAAAGAGCAAAATATATATCAAGAGTTTTTCAAGACCCTATGAAAGGTACATCACCAAGAATGACTATTTTAGAAAATTTGGCAATATCGAGCAGGCGATGTAGAAAATCTACATTAAAGTTCGGTATGAATAAATCAAGTGTTGATTATTTTATTAATCAATTATCCATTTTAAATTTAGGTTTAGAAAATAGAATTCATACTGAAATTGGAGCACTTTCTGGTGGACAAAGACAAGCTATATCATTATTAATGGCAACTATGACAAATCCTAAATTGCTTTTGTTAGATGAACATACTGCTGCTTTAGATCCTCAAATGCAAAAAAGAATAATGGAGTTAACGGATAGAATAGTTAAAGAAAAAAAATTAACGACATTAATGATAACACACAATTTAAAAGATGCTATAAAATACGGGAATAAATTAATAATACTATCTAATGGTAAAGTAGCAAAGTTAATAAACGAACATGAGAAAGAAAAACTTACATCTTCAGAATTATATAAAATGATGGAAGAGTTAAATTAAAATATAATTGCATTTATGATATAATTAAATCAGTTTATAATCGTTTATAGAAAGGTTTTTATTATGAGTGAAATAAAATGTCCACATTGTAGTACAGTATTTAAAATTGATGAGAATAACTATATAGATATAGTTAACCAAATAAGAAATAATGAGTTTGATATTGAAGTACATAATAAACTTAAACAAATAGAAGAAAAACATAGTAGTGAATTAAAATTTTTAGAAGAAAATACTAAAAATAAATTTGAAAAAGAACTACTTAACAAAGAGAAAGTAATTGCAGATTTACAAAATAAAATTTCAAACAAAAATAATGAACAAGAATTAGAAATATCGAAGATTAGTCTAGATTTAAAAAATAAACTTTCCGAACAAGAAAAGTTAATACTGTCTTTAGAGAGTAAAAATAGAGAACTAGAAAAAGAAAAAGAATTTGAAATAGAAAAGATAGTAAAAGAAAAAGAGCAAGAAAAAATAATAGAAATTCACAAAAGTATTGCAGATAAAGAAAAAGAAATATTTGAAATTTCTAAGAAATTAGAATTGAAAAATATAGAACAAGAGCTTGAAAAGAATAGTATAGTAGAGAAGTATAAAAACGAACTTGCTCAAAAAGATGAAGTAATAGCGTTTTATAAAGATTTTAAAGCGAAGCAATCTACTAAAATGGTAGGGGAAAGTTTAGAACAGCATTGTGAAATTGAATTTAATAAAATAAGAATGACAGCATTTCCTAATGCAGAATTTTACAAAGATAATGATGCTAAGTCTGGTAGTAAAGGAGATTATATCTACAAAGAGTACGATGAATCTGGAACAGAGATAATAAGCATTATGTTTGAGATGAAAAATGAAGGTGATGAAACTTCAACTAAGAAAAAAAATGAGCACTTTTTTAAAGAGTTGGATAAAGATAGAACTCAAAAAAAATGTGAGTATGCTATATTAGTTTCTATGCTAGAAGCTGACAGTGAGCTTTATAATACAGGAATAGTAGATGTATCTTATATGTACGAAAAAATGTATGTAATAAGACCTCAATTTTTTATATCTATAATTACATTGCTTAGAAATGCAGCATTAAATTCATTAAAGTATAAAAAAGAAGTAAAATTGATGAAAGAACAAAATATTGATATTACAAATTTTGAAGAAAATTTAATGAAATTTAAAACAGCGTTTGCTAAAAACTATGATTTAGCTAGTAGAAAATTCAAGACAGCTATAGATGAAATAGATAAAACTATATTACATCTACAAAAAACTAAAGAAGCATTGATTTCATCAGATAATAATTTGCGTTTGGCTAACAATAAAGCAGACGACATTACTGTAAAAAAATTAGTAAGAAAAAATCCTACTATGAAGAAAAAATTTGAGGAGTTAGAAAATAATAGATAATATTATTTTAGATAAAATTTAATATGAAAAAAAATAATTTATTTTTAGGAATACTCTGTATTTTAATATCAGGCTTAGCATTTTCTATAATGGGAGTTTTTGTTAAATTATCAGGAGATTTACCAGTAATACAAAAATCATTTTTTAGAAATATAATAGCATGTTTAATAACAATTATTCCTATTTGGATGCACTATAAAAAAATAATATATCCTAGTAATAAACAACAATGGACTGTTCTATTTTTAAGAGCTTTTTTTGGAACAGTAGGGTTAATATTGAATTTCTATGCTATAAGTAATATTAGCTTGTCAGATGCTACTGTTATACAAAGATTATCGCCTTTTATAGTACTTATATTATCTTACTTTATTTTCAAAGAAAAACTAACTGTTTCTCAATTATTAGCAATAATAATAGCTTTTTTAGGTATAATATTAATAATAAAACCTAGTCTAGAAAATATAATTTCTTTAGGTGCTTTTGCAGCACTATTAGGGGCTTTTTTTGCAGGAGGAGCTTATGCTTCATTACGTTACTTAGGTATTTCGGGTGTATCTTCAGAATTTATAGTATTTTTCTTCTCTATTTTTTCTTCGTTATCTTTACTGCCATTCGTTATAATAAATTTTGCACCTATGAGTGCTAATCAACTTATTATGTTAATAGTAGTTGGTATTACAGGAGCTATCGGACAATTTGGAATAACTTATGCATATAAATTTACAGCAGCAAAAAATTTGTCTGTTTTTGATTATGGTCAAATTATATTTGCAGGGTTCTTAGGTTATATTTTCTTTAGTGAGATACCTGATTTTTACAGTATAATAGGATATTTAACTATAGTTTTAATGGGGCTTTATGTAAGCTATAAAAGATAATTCACAAAGTTATTTATATTGTTACTTTATTTATAATATGTTATTATTTAGTTAAGGTTTAAACAAAGGAGTTACATTAATGGATAAAGAGATTTTTGAACTTATAGAAAAAGAAAAAGAAAGACAAGATAATAATATAGAACTTATAGCAAGTGAAAATTTTGTTTCAGAAGATGTTCTTCGTGCAACAGGTAGTATTTTAACTAATAAATATGCAGAAGGATATCCAGGTAAAAGATACTATGATGGCTGTGAAGTAGTTGATGAAATTGAAACTATAGCTATCGAGAGATTAAAAAAATTATTTAATGCAAAATATGTAAATGTTCAGCCACATTCAGGCTCAAGTGCTAATATTGCCATTTATATGGCTTTATTAAACCCAGGAGATACTGTATTAGGAATGAGTATGGATGCAGGAGGACATTTGACTCATGGAAGTAAGGTTAATTTTTCTGGTAAAATTTATAACGCAGTATCATATGGAGTAACAAAAGATACTCACACAATAGATTATGAAGAATTAAGAAAATTAGCTTTAGAACATAAACCAAAATTAATTATTGCAGGAGCAAGTGCTTATCCAAGAGAAATAGACTTCAAAAAATTTAGAGAAATAGCAGATGAAGTAGATGCTTATTTATTAGTTGATATGGCTCATATAGCAGGTCTTGTTGCAGTAGGATTACATTCTGACCCACTTCCTTATGCAGATGTGGTTACTTCTACAACACATAAAACTCTAAGGGGACCTAGAGGAGGTATAATTCTTACAAATAGAGAAGATATAGCTTTAAAAATTAATAAAGTTATTTTCCCTGGTACTCAAGGAGGACCTTTAGAGCATGTTGTTGCAGCTAAAGCTGTTTGTTTTGGAGAAGCTTTAAAACCTGAATTTTTAGATTATCAAAAACAAGTTTTAGCTAATATGCAAGCAATGGTAAATACATTCAAAGAATATGATGTTCCGGTTATTAGTGGAGGTACAGATAATCATTTATGCTTAATAGATACTTACTCAACTTTAGGTGTTACAGGACATGATGCAAGTTTACTTTTAAGTAGTGTAGGTATTACTTGTAACAAAAATGGAATTCCATTTGATACATTGCCACCTATGAAAACTAGTGGAGTTAGGCTAGGATCAGCAGCTATGACAACAAAAGGTTATAATGAGAAGGATTTTGCTTATATAACAGAGTTGATATGTGAACTTTTAAAAGGTGGAGAAACTAAAGTAAAAGAAATAAAAGAAAAAGTTCAAATACTAGTTAAAGAAAAAAATAAAAATAAATAATTTATAAATAGGAGATGAAATTAAGAATTTTATCTCCTTATTTTTATTTTAAATTCATCAATGGAAATCATTTACAAAATATGATATAATTTTAATATATAACCTATAGGAGAAAATATAAATGCTTTATAAAATTTCTGATAAAATTTATTATACAAAACATAGATATACATATTTAGAACCAGCGATAGGTTATATAAAGGGTAGTAGATATTCAATAATGATAGATACTGGAAATAGCAAAGAGCAAATTGATACTTTTTTAAAAGATTTAGAAGAATATAATCTTCCTATACCAACTTATGCAATTTTAACACATTACCACTGGGATCACAGTTTTGGTGCTGAATACATAAACATACCTTTAATATCTACAGATAGAACTAAATATTATTTAGAAGAAATGAATTCTTGGAATTGGGATGTTAATAGTGTCAATACTAGAGTTTTAGAAAAAATAGAAAATAGATACAGCGCTACAGTAATGGAGAAAATTTATCCAAATTACGAAGGAATAAAAATAAAAATGCCCAATATAGTAAAACAGGGTGATTTTTCTCTTAATTTAGGAGGAGTAGTTGTATATTTTTATAGAAGTGATAATTCTCATTCTGATGATTCTTTGTTGGTATATGTGAAAGAAGAAAAGGTACTATTTATAGGAGATAGTCACATAAAAGACTATAGAACAAAACCTATGAGTTTTAATAAAGTTAAGTTAAGAAAATATATAGATCAAATTGAAGAGATAGATTTTGAAATTGCTATACCAGGACATGGAAATATTTTATCTAAAGAAGATTTAATATCTAATTTAGAAGAAGAATATTCTATTATCTAAAAGTAAAAAGGAGGTATTATAAATATGATAAATAATACTTTATATTTACAGTATGCTGATTGGATATTACTTATAATAATGTTTTTAAGTTTTTGTCAGCAGCTATTCTCTAAGAGATTTAACTTGTATGGTATAATTTCTTTGATAAGTTTGTCGAGTTACATAGCATTACATAGTTTATATTCAGGATTAAACACACTTGTTTTAATATTATTTGTAGGAGCTATATCGCTAATAATTTTAGAAATGTTTATACCTGGGGGTATCATGGGAGTATTTGGAATAGCAACATTGTTAATATCATTAGTTGTTATAAACGAAACTACTCAACAAATTTCTTTTATTTTAATCGTTTCTATTTTACTGTTTATATGTTTATTTATTTTAAACATATATGTGTTTAAAAATAAATTGTTACTTTTAAATCAATTTGTTTTAAAAGAAGAAATTTCTACAGAAAAAGGATACGTTGCTAAAGAAAGCGAGGTATCTCTCTTAGGAGAAATCTTACTAGCTACTACAGATTTAAGACCATCGGGCTCAGCAGATTTTAAAGGGAAAAAATATGACGTAGTTACAGATGGAGATTTTATAAATAAAGGAACTCAAGTAGAAGTAATAAATGTTGAGGGAATGAGAATAGTAGTAAAGAAAAAATAATTTAAAAGGAGATAAAAAAATGCCAGAATTAGTATTTTTAATAGTAGCGTCTATAGTTGCATTAATAGTACTGTCTATATTTTTTACGTTTTTCCCGTTGGGATTATGGATTAGTGCTATAGCAGCAGGTGTTAAAGTTAGTATATTTACTCTTGTCGGGATGCGACTTAGAAGGGTAGTACCAAGTAGAGTTATTAATCCTATGATTAAAGCTCATAAAGCAGGATTGGATGTTTCTATAAATCAATTAGAAAGTCATTATCTTGCAGGAGGTAATGTAGATAGAGTAATAAACGCTTTAATAGCAGCTCATAGAGCTAATATAGTGAGTTTATCATTTGAACGTTGTGCGGCAATTGACCTTGCAGGTAGAGATGTTTTACAAGCAGTTCAAATGAGTGTTAATCCAAAAGTTATAGAAACACCTTATATAGCAGGGGTTGCAATTAATGGTATAGAGGTAAAAGCTAAAGCTCGTATAACTGTTAGAGCTAATATAGAGCGTCTTGTAGGTGGAGCAGGAGAAGATACTGTAATAGCAAGGGTAGGAGAAGGTATAGTATCTACAATAGGTTCTTCAGACTCACATACAGTAGTTTTAGAAAACCCTGATAGAATATCTAAGACTATTTTAGAAAAAGGTCTTGATGCAGGAACAGCTTTTGAAATCTTATCGATAGATATATTAGATGTTGATATCGGTCAGAATATAGGGGCTAACCTTCAAACTGAACAAGCTATAGCAGACAAAAATATTGCACAAGCTAAAGCAGAGCAAAGAAGAGCTATGGCTGTAGCTCAAGAACAAGAGATGAAAGCAAGGATACAAGAAATGCGTGCCAAAGTAGTAGAAGCAGAAGCAGAACTACCTTTAGCTATGGCAAAAGCATTTAGAGAAGGTAATTTAGGTGTAATGGATTATATGAATTACAAAAACTTAGAAGCTGATACAGGAATGCGTGATTCAATTAAACGAATGTCACAACCAGAATCTCCAGAATCAAAATAATTGGAGGTGAATTATTATGGGAGGAATATTTTTAGGTATTCCCATAGCAATATTTATAATATTCTCAATATTCATATTTGTTAAATTTAGTGATAGTAATAAACATTTAGATAATATGGATACTCAATCTAAGTTGGAATTAGAAAGATTAAGAAAAGAAGTAATAGATAAAATAAAAAATAAAAATATTAATAGCAGCGAAACAGAAAGTAATTATGAACAATTAATGAGTGAAGTAAAGAAAAATCAAAAAGAAACTTCTGAACTTCAAAACATTATAAAAAATTATCATAATAAAAAATACGAATATGTTGAAAATAAAAAAGAAGAATCTTTTAGTAATCGTTTATCTTTTAATAAAGATAATTTGGTTAGAGGTTTAATTGCTAAAGAATATTTAGATAGGAAAAAGAGGTAGATAAATATGTCAATAACTGCCATAATTTTTATAGGTTTAGCTATACTTCAATTCATAATTGATCATAATAAAAAAAATCAAAAAGAAGATAATTCTAGTAAAAATTCCAAAAATAAAAAGGGCGTATTAGTAGAGAATAATATAAATTCAGAAAAAATAGTAGAAGAAAATTTAGATTTTAAACCAATACGTAATGAGTATAGAAAAAGAAAGATAATAGATAGAGAAAAAGAAATTATTTCTAATACTTACGAAATTTCAAAAGAAAAAATATTAGATGATATAATCTATTCAGAAATTTTAAAAAAACCAAAAAGTAAGAGATAATAATATTTTAAAGGAGTGGTATTAATGAAAATTTATAACTATGTATGTTATTTTATTTCATCATTAATACCACTTTATTTTTTGTTTATTGCTAATTATACATTATTCAATATAGATGTTAATAAAGCAATATTTTATATAATTTGTTTGTTAATATCTTTTGTACTTCTAATTATAATTGTTTATAAAAGACCTACAAGTATATTTGTATGTAATTATAAAGAAATATTAGGTTGTAGAAAATTAAATCATAAATTAAATTATTTAATAATATTATTATATTTTTATGTGTTTAATGAGCTGGATTTTAATATAATTATATTGCCAATAATATATTTGGCATTTATTTTACTTTTATACAAATTAGATTTTAAAATAGAAAATATAGTGCTTTATATTTTTGGATTTAAAAAATATATTGTAAGAGATAAAATAGTTTATAGTAAAAAAAGTATAGATGAATTTTCTATAGAAATCAAAAAGAATAAATATATACAAATATTAGAAGTAAATAATAATATATACATAGAAAAGAAATCTTACTCTATGAAAAAAGATTATTGTATGTAATTGTTTTATTGAAAACGCATGTAAATATATGGTATAATTTTAATATAACTATTTTTAGGAGGAACTATGAGAGTAGTAGACTTAATTGACAAGAAAAAAAGAGGAAATAGTTTATCTAATGAGGAAATAGATTATTTGCTAGACAATTATCTTTTAGGAAATATATCTGATTATCAAATGAGTGCATATTTAATGGCAGTTTATTTTAAGGGGATGGAAGCAGATGAACTTTCTTATTTTACTCTTAAAATGAAAGATTCAGGAGATACTATAGCTTTCACAGAAATAGATAGATATTTAGTAGACAAACATTCTACAGGAGGAGTAGGTGATAAAGTAACTGTAATACTAGGACCTCTATTATCAGCTTTAGGAATGGCAACTACTAAACTTTCAGGTAAAGGATTAGGGCATACGGGAGGAACTATAGATAAGTTTGAATCAATAAAAAACTTCAAATTTTCTAACACTAGAGAAGAATTAGTAAAAATAGCTAACTCTACAGGTGTAGGTCTTATGGGATATAGTGATAAAATAGTACCATTAGATAAAAAATTATATGCTCTTAGAGATGTTACAGCAACGGTAGATAGTATACCATTAATAGCTAGTAGCATAATGAGTAAAAAATTAGCAATACAGTCTGATTTAATTATATTAGATGTAAAAGTTGGAGACGGTGCATTTATGAAAACTATTGAAGATGCTAGAAAATTATCAAAAACAATGGTAGGTATCGGAAATAGTTTAGGAAGAAAAACAGTTGCTATATTAACAAATATGGATGAACCATTAGGTACTGAAGTAGGAAATAGCAATGAAATTATTGAGGGAATAGAAGCTCTAAAAGGCAACTGGAATGATGATGTAAAAGAAGTGGTTTATAATATTGCCTACATTGCTCTAAAAGAAAAAGGTCAAGTAACTAGTTTTGAAGAAGCGGAAAATATTATTGATGAAGTAGTAGCAAGTGGAAAAGCATTAGAAACATTTAAAAACTTTTTAAAAGAAAGTGGAGCTGATGAAAATATAGTAAATGATTATTCACTTTTACCTACTCCACAAAATACAATTTCTGTTTATTCAGAAAAAGAAGGATATGTTTCAAAAATTAAAGCTGAAGATATAGGGAAATCTGCTATGGTAATAGGAGCAGGTAGAGCTACCAAAGAGGATGAGATAGATCATGCAGTAGGTCTTACTCTTTATAAAAAAGTAGGAGATAAAATATCTTTAGGAGAGAAAATAGCAGAAATTCATTATAATGATGATAAAAATATTAAATCTAGTAAAGACTTATTATTAAAGTCTTACATAATAGAAAATGGTAATATTGAAAAAAAATCAAATGTTTTAGAAATAATTTATTAGGAGATAAAAATGGAAATAAGTAAATATATAGATCATACATTATTAAAAGCTACAGCAAGTGATAAAGACATAACAAAGTTATGTGAAGAAGCTAAAAAATATAATTTTTACAGTGTTTGTGTTAACGGTAGTTATGTAGAAAAATGTGTAGACATTCTTAAAGATACAGAAGTAAAAGTTGCTGCCGTTGTTGGATTCCCTTTAGGAGCAATGACAACATCTGCTAAAGTTTTTGAAGCTAAGGAATTAGTAGATCAAGGTGCAAGTGAAATAGATATGGTTATAAACGTTGCTAGATTAAAAGATGGCGACTATGAGTATGTTGAAAATGAAATAAGAAAAATAAAAGAAGCAATAGGAGAAAACGTATTAAAAGTCATAATTGAGACTTGTTACTTAACTGATGAAGAAAAAGAGAAAGCATGTGAATTATCATTAAATGCTAAAGCTGATTTTGTTAAAACTTCTACAGGTTTTGGAACTGGTGGTGCAACTTATGAAGATGTAAAATTAATGAAAAAAGTTGTAGGAGATAATGCCAAAGTAAAAGCTAGTGGAGGAGTTAGAGATAGAGAAACAGCAGAAATGTATGTAACTTTAGGTGCAGAAAGACTTGGAACTAGTTCGGGAATAGAAATAGTAGAAAATAAAGTAGGATCAGGATATTAAAAATAAAAATAGGAAGGCTAAATGAAAAGCCTTCCTATTTTTTACATTTTAAAATATTCGGACAATTCTATTATTTTTTAAAAAAATATCAAAAAAAATATTGACTTTTTTTGCTTGTTGTAATACTATATATATCAAGTCAAAAATTTATGCAATAATTAAAGGAGGCGAAATTTATGAAATTTTTGAAAGATAAACCCTATATTTCTATTGGTTTTATGTTATTTGCTATGTTTTTTGGAGCAGGGAACCTAATATTCCCAGCAATATTGGGTCAAAATGCCGGAAGTAATTTGTCTTTATCAATGATAGGTTTAATTTTAACAGGAGTTGGATTACCTTTATTAGGTGTATTAGTTATAGGATACTCAGGAGCTAACGATTTACTAGATTTATCAAGTAGGGCAGGAAAGTTTTTTGGATTATTCTTTACAACTTCTTTATATTTGACAATTGGTCCATTTTTTGCAATACCAAGAACAGGAACTACAACATTTTCTTTAGGTGTAAGTAGCTTTGTGTCAGAAGAAAATCAAGGCTTAGCTTTAATGATATTTTTAGCAATATTTATGGGATTAACTTTACTTTTATCTGTAAAACAAACAAAGTTAGTTGATATTATAGGTAATATTATTACACCTGTATTGCTAGTATCTATAGCTATATTAATAATAAAATCATTAGTAAGTCCTATGGGGGATTATCAATCTCCTATGGAAGGATATGAAACATCTTCAGGAGCACTAACAAAAGGTATACTTGAAGGATATAATACAATGGATGCTTTAGCATCGCTTGTATTTGGTATAGTAGTTATAAATGCAGTAAAATTTTATGGAGCAAAAAATTCTAAAGAAATTTTCAGTAATACTGCAAAAGCAGCAGTAATTGCAGCTATATTATTAGGTATAATATATGTATTTATAGCCAATATAGGAGCAACAGGAGTTAGTCAATTAGGAGTACAAGAAACTGGAGCAGGAATACTATCAGGAGCAACTAATTATTATTTCTCAAGTATAGGTAGAGTACTACTATTTGTAATAGTATTTTTAGCTTGTTTAACAACTAGTGTAGGTCTTACTACAGCTTGTTCTTCATATTTTAATAGAATTTATCCTAAAATAAGCTATAATGCTTATGCAATATCAATAGTGGTATTTTCATTAGTAGTAGGTCAAGTAGGTTTATCAGCTCTTATTACTTATGCTGTACCAGTATTAATATTCTTATATCCTCTAACTATAGTATTAATATTTTTAGGATTATTTAATAACTTCTTTGGTGGTAAGAAAGATGTATATGTATATACAATTTTATTTACGGTATTAATTAGTGCTTATATAACTTTAACATCAACACTTAAAGTATCAGTCCCACTAATAGATAATATAATAGCTAATTTACCACTTCAAAATTATGAATTCGGTTGGTTAAATATAACGCTAGTTGGATTTGTAATAGGCTTAATAGTAAGTAAATTAAGAAAAAATAATTAAATAAAAAATCATCTCTATTTTTTAGAGATGATTTTTTATTTAATATTGTTGAAAACATATAAGATTTATTATATTATATAAATATTGATAAAAAAAGAGGTTAATTATGTCATTAATTTTTAATAATGTAAAAAAGAAGATAGCAAGAAAGAAATATTTAGAAGTTAATTTTAACTTAGGAGATTATAGGAAACTTTTAGTAGTAGATGAAGATAAAAGTAGTTTAGAAAAATTCAGTTTATTTTTTTACGGAAATAATAAGTACGAGGGAAATATACTATTGTTTGAAAATAATATAAAAAATAATAAAAAATATTTCCACTTCAAAGAAGAAGAATATGGTTTTTACAACGACTTGACAGTTTATGAAAACTTTAAAAAGTTATTAAAATTATTTAATATGAAAATAAACAAAGAAGAAATTTTAAAACTTTTTGAAATTGCTAAAATAGATAATAAAAAATATAAAAAATTAGATTTAGATACTCAGATTAGGAGTAAGCTGCTATTTAAATATTTAGTATCCAAAGAACTTCTTATAATAGATTTATATAAATACAATAATATTTTAGATTACGAAGAATTTTATAAATATTTAATAAATAATAATGAAAATTATCCAAATAGACTTGTTATTGTATTTTCTGAAAGTATAAATAAAATTGCTAATAATTGTGATAGTGTGTTGGTTATCTCTGATGGTACGCAAGTTTATTATGGAGATTTGCATGCATTAAATGTAATAAAAGATTTAATAATTATTGAAATATCCGATGTTAATTTAGATAAACTAAATAGAGAACTTAAAGTTGATTTTAAACTTATAGAAAATAAAATTATAATTAGAAAAATTGATATGGAAAAGGTGCTATATTATTTTGTTGAGAATAATATAGACGTTGTAAGTATAAATGACTTTAATGAAAATACAAATATATATAGCGATAAGGAGTAGTAAATGTTATCAATAGAGTTTTTAAAAATTATAAAAAGAAAATTTAATTATGTATATTTGTTTCTGTTATTTATATTGATATTTGTTGGATTATATAAAGAAAATAATTTAATTTCATATTTAAATATATCTAATGAAATATACATATATGCATATTTAATGAAATTATTAGTAATTAATATAATTTTGTTAATGATAATAAATACAGTGTTTAGTTATAGAGAAGATTATAAATATAGGGTTGTTAATATAATTAGATATGCCAATTTAGGAACTATTAAAAATGTGTTTTCTAAAATAATTTCTAATATTGTTACATTTGCATTGATATTTCTTTCTTTTTTTATTGGAATATTATTATATAATAACTATAAATATAACAAAGATACTATTAAAATATTTGATGTTAATAATATATACTATGCTAGTTTAGTTTTAATAATGCTAGTTTCTGTATGTATAATTAGTTTATTAGTAGTATCAGTTTTTAATAATACCAATTTAGCAATATCTTTAATACTTTTAATTTTAATAGGAAGTAAATTTTTAGTTTCTTATTTAAAAAATATAAATGATATTTTTATTAACTTAAAATATACTATTTTTGGTGCTTTTCCTGAAGTTATAGCTAAACTAGGATTAGATATA
This sequence comes from Gemelliphila palaticanis, assembly GCA_013415235.1. Lineage (GTDB taxonomy): Bacteria > Bacillota > Bacilli > Staphylococcales > Gemellaceae > Gemelliphila > Gemelliphila palaticanis. Next base: position 73,548 of record JACBYF010000002.1, on the reverse strand, counting down.
AATTATAATTATAATTTAGTTTTATTTTCTATAAATGTAGTAATATTAACAATAATATTGCTGATTGTAAATAAGATTAAGAAATAATATTTATTGACATAATTAAATAAGTATAATATAATACTAAATATAAATTTCAAAGGGGAGTAACTTAACTCTTATTGAGTTTCTAATATCGTCATTTCATAGAAGTTTATCTATCGGTATTAGAGATAACTGTGTTTATTTAGTAAGACCTTTGCTTTTTAAAATAAAAGCAAAGGTCTTTTTAATTTTGAAAGGAGAAAAATTATGGATGCACAGATTTTAATACAATATGCAATAGTATTGCTTAGTTTAATATTATTAGAAGGTCTTTTATCAGCAGATAATGCAATAGTTTTAGCAATAATGGTAAGACACTTACCAGAAAAACAGCAAAAACAAGCATTAATGTATGGTTTAGTAGGTGCTTTAGTTTTTAGAATTATAGCTATATTTTTAATAACTATATTAGCTAAATATTGGCAAATACAAGTTATAGGAGGTTTATATTTAATTTATATGGCAGTTACCCATATTAAAGAGTTTTACGAGAAATTAAATAAACCTGAAGAAGAACAAGTTGTTTCTAAAAACCAAGGAGGTTTTTGGTCTACTGTTATAAAGGTAGAATTAACAGATATAGCATTTGCAGTTGATTCAATTTTAGCAGCAGTAGCTATAGCTATAACTTTACCACATATTTCTGAAACTTCTATAGGAGGAATAAACTTAGGGCAATTTGTTGTAATGGTTCTGGGTGGTATAGTAGGGGTTGTAATAATGAGATATGCAGCAAATATATTCATTAAAGTTTTAAATGAAAAACCAGGATTAGAATTAGCAGCATTTTTAATAGTTGCATGGGTAGGTATTAAGTTGTTTATAATAGCAGCAGCAAATCCTTCTTTAGGATATTTACCTGTTGAGTTTCCTCATTCAACATTGTGGACTATAATATTCTGGTTAGTTTTATTTGGACTGCTAATATTTGGAATTTGGTATTCAAAAAAATTGAATGAAAAAAAAGAAAAAGTTAATTAGTATATTATTTGTTACATAGTAAAAAAACAGTTAAACTATAAAAAATGAGTTTAGCTGTTTTCTTTTTTTATATAATACTGTTAATTAATTGCCTATCTATTTCAACCTTTACAGTTTTTTGATTACTGTAAGTAACCATTCCTACTTTTGCATTAGGAATCTTTTTTACAAACTTTATTTGTGTGTAGTCTACAAGTACATATTTTTCTTCTTTATTTTTAGAGAAATATGCGGCTAATTGAGAGGCTATTTTTATATGATCTTCTGTATAATTACTACTAAATATAACTACATGACTACCAGGTATATCTTTTGCGTGAAACCATAGATAGTTTTTATTAGCTAATTTATTTGTTATAGTATCGTTTTGTATATTACTTTTTCCTATAAAAATTTCTATATCTTTAAATTTAACAGATTTAATTTTTGATTTTTTGAATTTTTTATTTTCTTTTAATTTAAGATATTTATATCTAACTAATTCTTCTTTTATTTCTTCTAAATCAGAAATATCTGCATTCTCTAATTGATTAAGTATATTATCAAAATACTTAATATCATTATTTGTAAAAATAATTTGTTCTTTTAAATTTTCAATAGCTCTTTTATTTTTCTTACTTTTATTAAAATATTTTTCAGCATTTTTTTCTATAGAAATACTACTATCTAATTTTATAGTAATATTTTCTAATTCTTCGCTATAAAAGTTTTGAAGAACAATTTCAGAAGGTATGTTATTTTTAAATAAATAGTTGTTTGATAATATTAACTGTCCTTTTAGTTGATATTCCTCTGAATTTTCCAACTTATTTAGTTCTGATTCTAAAATTTTTATTTTCTTATTTAGTGATGTAATTTTACTGTTAACAAAAGAAAATAGTTTTTTATTATTTTGTTTATTTATATCATTTCTGTGATTATTAATATATACAAAATCTAATAATTCAGAATAAGAATTAAAGCTTATTATATTATTAGATTCATTAAATATATTAAAATAATAAAAATCTTTTTTATTCTCAAAATAAATAGGATGGTTTATATTTTCAAAATTACTAATAAATTCTTGGAAATCATTAATACCTTTATTAATAAAAAAGTCATTTAATATTTTAGAAAAACCATAAAAATTATTTATAAAAAATTTATTATCTTCTAATTTTTTAATATTATTATATTTAGATTTATCGAAAGGATTTATTTTTTCTTTAGTAGGAGGTAATTTATATGGAGTGTTAGCTATAGTATATCTCTTGAATTCTATATTGTAGTCGTTTTTTATTGCATCTAGTATTATGTTGTTACTATCTGTAAGTATTATATTAGAGTGTTTTCCCATTAACTCTACAATTAAATTATAATTTTTTTCATATCCTAACTCATCTGTGTTTCTTATTTTTATAATTACTATTCTATCGTTATTTACTTGTTCAAAATTTACTATAAAACCATTAAGTAAATATTTTCTAAGTAATGTACAAAAATTAGAAGGTCTATCTGGATTTTCGTGATTCTTATTAGTTATATGAATTCTAAAATTGTTAGTATTAGCAGAAATTATTAATTTTTTATTTGTATTTTTTCTTATTGTAATTATAATATCATTAGTAGATATATTGTTTATTTTATTAATTCTTCCTCTTTCTAATTCATAGTTTAGTTCTTTAACAATTTTATTTGTGAAAAAGCCATCAAAAGCCATTATTACCTCCTGTTTAAAAAAAATTGTTCGTTAATATTTAAAAGTATATCATATTTACAAAATAAATTATATAAATAGGTTTAAAAAAAGTTTTTTTTGTGGTAATATATACTTTATACAAAATTCATAAAAAAGGACAAAATAATGAGTGAGAAAGGATTATTAATCGTACTATCTGGACCATCAGGAGTAGGTAAAGGAACTGTAAGGAAAGCAATATTTGAAGATAATGTAGATTTCGAATATTCAATTTCTATGACTTCTCGTAATAAGAGAGAAGGAGAAGTTGATGGAGTTGATTATTTCTTTAAAACTAAAGAAGAATTTGAAAAACTTATAGCAGAAGGTGAACTTTTAGAATATGCCAAATATGTGGATAATTACTATGGAACACCTGTAAAATACGTACGTGAAACTATGGATAAAGGTAAGGATATATTTTTAGAAATAGAAGTACAGGGTGCAGAACAAGTAAAAAATAAAATTCCAGAAGCACTATTTATATTTCTAGCGCCTCCTAGCATCTTTGATTTAGAGTGCAGACTTAAAGGTAGAGGGACTGAGAGTGAAGATATAATAAGAGAAAGAATTTCAAATGCTAAAAAAGAAATTCAAATGATGTATTTATATGATTATGTTGTAGAAAATGATAAAGTAGAACTAGCTGTTGAAAGAATAAAATCTATTATTAAAAGTGAACACTTAAGAAGAGATAGAGTTGAAATGAAGTATAGAAGGGCTTTATTAGAATTAGAAGAAGTTTAAAAATTTAAGAAGGAGTATTTTTATGTTATATCCAAAACTAGATGTGTTAAAAAGTAAAGTTAATTCAAAATATATGTTAGTATCACTAGCTAGTAAGAGAGCTAGAGAGTTATTTGAAAATCCAGAATCTGCTAAATTAGAAAAATATGTTTCGCATAAGGAAGTAGGAAAAGCATTAGAAGAAATAGCTAATGGAAAAATAAATGTTTTAAAATAAAAATAAATGTGATATAATTATCAAGTATTTACTTTTGATGTGATCGCGCTATTAATTTAGTGAGGAAAGTCCATACTCGCACTAGCTGAGATGTTAGTAGTGATCGTGCTAAATTAAAAAATAAATTTAGGTACATTAATTTGTAACGGCAGACAATTATACCTAAGTATTTTATAATATATGGTATAATATATCTTGAAAGTGCCACAGTGACGTAGTTTTTATAGAAATATAAAAAGTGGAACGCGGTAAACCCCACGAGCGAGCAATTCAAATTTTGGTAGAAGCACTTATTTCATATAATTCAATATAGAAATAGGAGATAATTATTTATCTAGACAGATGATCACACCTATTTTTACGAGAGTTACTAGTTACTCGATATAGTAAGATAGATACAGAATATGGCTTATGATAAAGTAAAATAAACTAGCAAGGCTCGTTTCGAGCCTTATTTTTTTTAAGGAGAAAAATTGATTATGCAATATAATTTAGTAGCAACAGCTCCTATGGGATTAGAATCTATAGTAGCAAAAGAAGTTCAAGAATTAGGGTATGAAACAAAAGTAGAAAATGGAAGGATTTATTACTCGGGAGATAAGAGAGCCATAGTGAGGTCTAATCTATGGTTAAGATGTGCGGACAGGGTAAAAATAGTGGTAGCTAAATTTCCTGCGTATACATTTGAAGAGCTATTTGAAAAAACAAAATCAATAGATTGGGATAAATATTTACCAGAAGATGCTAATTTTCCTGTTGATGGAAGAAGTCATAAATCAAAATTATTTAGTGTTTCAGACTGCCAATCAATAGTGAAGAAAGCAATAGTAGAAAAAATGAAAAAAAGCTATGGTGTTTCAGGTTGGCTAAAAGAAACTGGAGCAAGATATAGATTAGAAATAATAATGTTAAATGATGAAGCTACCATATTACTAGATACTTCTGGTGATGGATTACATAAAAGAGGATATAGAGCAAAACAAGGAACAGCGCCACTAAAAGAAACTATGGCAGCAGCTATGGTAAAACTAACTAATTGGCAAGGAGAAACTCCTTTTTATGACTTATTCTGTGGGTCAGGTACTTTATTAATTGAAGCAGCGATGATAGCACAAAATATGGCTCCTGGAATAAATAGAAAATTTGATTTTGAAAAATGGCATTGGATGCCTAAAAATCTTATTGAAGAAGAAAGAAATAAAGCTGAAGAATTAATAGACTATGATAAAGAACTAGAATTATATGGTTCGGATATAGATCCTAAAATGATAGCAACTGCTGAAAATAATGCAGAAGAGATTGGTCTTTTAGGAATGATTAATTTCAAACAGATGTCTGTTTATGATTTTGTAGCTAAAAAGGAAACAGGTTGTATAATAGCTAATCCTCCTTATGGGGAACGTATTGGAGAAAAAGAAGAAGTAGAGAAAATGTATAGATTTTTAGGTGAAGCACTAAAAGGAAAAGAATATTGGTCTTTATATTTACTAACTTCACATAAAAAATTTGAGCATCTTTATGGAAAAAAAGCAACTAAAAGAAGAAAATTATTTAACGGTTCTATAGAATGTACGTATTATCAATATTGGGGCAAAAGGATATAATTGAAAATTTAGTATGTATATATATACAAAATATTTGACAAATTAACAAATTTAACATAAAATATTCCTAAATGGATTGGGAGGTTTTATAATGCATTTAACAAAAAGTACAGAACAAGCTATGTGTATAATGCTAATGTTATATTTGCAAGATAGAAGAATATATTTGAATTCGAAGGAAATAAGTGAGAGACTAGAGATATCTCCTACTTACTTAAAGAAAATAATGAGAAAGTTAGTTGTTAGCAAATTAGTAAGAGCTAACACGGGTGTTGGTGGAGGATATAAATATACACAGAACAGAAAAGTAACATTGTATGATATATATGAATCTATAAATGGTAGTGTTGATTTGTTTGTTTTAAAAACAGACTATATATCTAAAATTTTCAATGGAGCTAAAAATATAGAATCTAGGTATAACGAGTATCTTAAATTAACCAACAACATAAATATAGATTTCAAAAAATCATTATCTAGTGTAACTATAGAAGATATAGCTTCTGAAGTATTAAGAGAATCTTCTACTATTAGATTAGATTGGAATAATTGGAAAACGGAATTCTCAAAACTTTACAATAAATAGACTTAAAAATAAAAAAGTAATAAAAATACTAAATTTAGTATTTTTATTACTTTTTTATTAATTATTAAATTTTTCTACATCAAATGTTTTTAATTTTTTATCTACAACTAAAGCATTAACCATACCGCCGCTAACATTTAAACATGTTCTTCCCATATCTAAAATAGGATCAACTGCTAATATAGGGTTTACTTGGTTAAAGAAGTTACCAAAACCAACTCCACTAACAGTTACACTTGCAGCTGTTAAGGCAGTTCCAGGTACACCTGCGATACCTACTGAACCAAAAGTAACAACTATAATAGTCATAATAAATAATGTTAAATCAATATTTATGTTATTAGCATTAGCTAAGTAAACTACAAGCATTGTAGGATATATACCAGCGCATCCTTGCATACCTGCAGTAGACGAGAATGATGCAACAAAGTTTGCTGTAGATGAATGTACACCTAACTTGTCAGTTAATGTTTTAATAGTTAAAGGTAAAGTACCTGAACTTGATCTAGAATTAAAAGCTAATAATAAAGGTTCTACTGCTTTTTTGAAATATACTATAGGAGATATTCCATTTAATAATAAAAGTAGAGATTGTATAACAAATTGAATTAATAATGCTACATAAAGTAAAACAATAAATAATAAAACATCTTTTATTGTTTTTATACCACGTTGAGCGATAGTATTAGCTAATAACGGGATTACTGCATAAGGCATAAGACCTATTATCATAACAGCTATTCTTGAAACTATTGCATGTAATGCAGAAATAAAATCAACAAAAGTTTGTATTTTTGCTGCATCTTTTTGATACACTTGTCGTGCCGCTATTCCTATAAACATAGCGAAAATAACTACAGCAATAACATTAAGGTCTACCATTGCTTTGACAGGATTTGTAGGTATAAGATCACGCATAATAGAAACTAAATCTTTTACCTCTTTAATTTTACTTTCTTGATTTTCTAGTAATGTAGAATTAGCACCTAAATTAGCTATCTTAGATACAGCAAATCCAACTGTAGAAGCAATAGCAACCATCCCTAAAGTTGTTAATAAAGTTAAAGATGTTAATTTACTTACATTAGTATTAGAATTGATGTTAACTATAACATTTACTATTGAAACAAAAACTAGTGGTACAACTAACATCTTAATAAGGTCCATAAAACCATTACCAAATAAAGAATACCATTTTACAGTCTCAGCTACATAAGATATTTTAGTAGGTTCATTAGAAAAACCTGAATATGCTTGAATAGCTACTCCTAAAGCTAATCCTAAAAAAGTAGATATCATAACTCTTTTAGAAGAGCTATATCCGATTTTCTTTAATTTATACACAAAAAAGAAAAGAGATACAAGTATAGCAATAAATACTATAGTTTCTATGTTAGAAATCATTATAAACTTTTTAAAAAATATATAATTACTATCCATTGAAAAACCTCCTTGATAATTTTAATTATCACAATAAATATTTTAAAAATAAAATTATTAACAGTTAGTAATAATTTAATAAAGTAAATTAAAACATAAAAGAAAATTTAATTCAAGAAAATAAACTTGATTTTCATGAAAATAATGTAAATAAGATTATTTTTAAAAAATCTTTACTTGATATAAATTATCAATTATAATATTATTACAGATACATTACGGAGGATAAATAAGTGAATATAAATTTGATATACGCTAGTTTAACAGGCAACACAGAGGCACTTAGCGAACTTATAGTTGAAAAATTTAAAGAAGAAAAAGATATTGATGTAAATATGCATTTTATAGAAGATATGGAAGATTTTTCTATATTAGAAGAATCTGATGCTTTTATAATAGCTACATATACTTATGGTGAGGGTGATTTACCAGAAGAAATGGAAGAAATCTTCGAAGCTATTCCAGATATGGATTTATCAGGAAAAATATATGGAGTTATAGGAACTGGTGATACTGTTTATGACGAGTATTGCGTTTGTGTAGACCAATTTGACGAGCAAATTAAGAAAACAGGTGCAACTAATCCAACATCTAATTTAAAAATAGAAATAGAAGCTGATTCAGATGAAGATTTTGAAAATATAGATAAATTTATTGAAGACTTTTCAAGTGCACTTTAATTATAAAAATAAAGCATAAGGTAAATTTACCTTATGCTTTATTTTTATAATGATACAATTTTATGTAAATTATTAGAAATATATAATCTAATATGATAACATATAAAAATACTAATCAAAATTTTGGTGAAAGCATAATTTTGAAATTTATTTAACATATAATTGGAGGAATTATGACTGAATTTTTTAAAGAATATGATGTAATAGTTATAGGAGGAGGCCATGCAGGTATAGAAGCTGCCTTAGCATCAAGTAGAAAAGGTGTAAAAACTCTTATGATAACTATAAATTTAGATACTATAGGATTTATGCCTTGTAATCCGAGTGTAGGAGGTCCAGCTAAAGGAATAGTAGTTAGAGAAATAGATGCTTTAGGTGGAGCTATGGCAAAAATAGCAGATAAAACTAATATTCAATCTAGAATGTTAAATACGGCCAAAGGGCCTGCTGTAAGAGCACTTAGAGTACAATCTGACAAAGTAAAATATCAACTAGAAATGAAGCATTTATTAGAAAATGCGGAAAACTTAGACTTAGAACAAGCTATGGTAAGAGAATTAATAGTAGAAGATGGAAAAGTAATAGGTTTAAAAACTATGCTTGGTACATCTTACAAAGCTAAAGTTGTAGTTATAACAACAGGAACTTACTTAAGAGGAGAAATTGTAATAGGTGATATAAAATATTCATCTGGACCTAATCATCAAATGCCGTCTATAGATTTAGCTAAGCAACTAGAAAGCCTAGGATTCGATCTTGTAAGATTTAAAACAGGAACACCTCCTAGAGTTAATGCAGATACTGTTGACTTTAGCAAAACAGAGATTCAACCTGGTGATGATAAAAAAGCTTCATTTAGCTATGAAACAAAAGAATTTGTTGAAAATCAAATACCTTGCTGGTTAACTTACACTAATGCAACAACTCATGATATTATAGATAGAAATTTAGGTAGATCAGCTATGTATTCTGGTGTAATAAAAGGAACAGGACCTAGATATTGTCCAAGTATTGAAGATAAGTACGTTAGGTTTAGTGATAAAGAAAGACATCAGCTATTTTTAGAACCAGAAGGAAGAGAAACTAAAGAAATTTATGTACAAGGCCTTTCTACTTCATTACCAGATGATGTTCAAAGAGAAATGGTTAATTCTATTGCTGGATTAGAAAATGCAAAAATAATGAGAAATGGTTATGCTATAGAATATGATGCTATAAATCCTACTACTTTATGGCCAACTTTAGAAACAAAATTAGTTTCAGGATTATTTACGGCAGGGCAACTTAACGGAACTAGTGGCTATGAAGAAGCAGCTGGACAAGGTATAATAGCAGGGATAAATGCAGCTTGTAAAGTTCTTGGAGAACAACCACTAATATTAGGACGAGATGAAGCTTATATAGGAGTTTTAATTGATGACCTAGTAACTAAAGGTACAAATGAACCATATCGATTATTAACATCAAGAGCAGAACATAGATTATTATTAAGGCATGACAATGCCGATATGCGACTAAGTGATAAAGCATATAAATACGGTTTAATAACTGAGGAAAGATATAAAAACTTCTGTGAAAAACGAGATATTATAAAAGATGAAATCGAGAGATTAAAAACATTTAGAATAACTCCAACAAAAGAAGTTATAGAAAAAATGAAACAGTTAAATACTGCTGAACTAAGAGATGGAATATTAGCTATTGATTTGTTAAGACGTCCAGAGTTACAGTATTCAGATATTATGAATTTAGCAAATAAAGAAGTAAAATTATCAGATGACATAATTGAACAAATAGAAATAGAAGTAAAATATGAGGGATATATAAAAAAATCTATCCAACAAGTAGAAAAATTAAGAAAAATGGAAGAAAAAAGAATACCTAAAAATATAAACTACGATGAGGTGCCTAGTTTAGCGCTAGAAGCTAGAGAAAAACTTAAAAAGGTTGATCCTATGACTATCGGTCAAGCATCTAGAATATCGGGTGTAAATCCTGCAGACATATCTATACTTCTTGTTTATTTGGAACAATTGAAAAATAAGGAATACTAAAATGAATAAAATAGAATTTTATGAAAATTTAAAATTAAACAACATAGAGTTAACTGAAAAACAAAAAGATCAATTTGAAAGATATTACAAGCAAGTAAAATATTGGAATGAACGAATAAATTTGACTGCTATATTAGAAGAAGATGATTTTTATACTAAACACTTCTATGATTCTATAAGTACAGCTTTTTATTTTGATTTTAATAACGTAGAATCTTTATGTGATGTAGGTAGTGGAGCAGGGTTTCCCTCAATTCCACTTAAAATAATATACCCACATTTAGAAATAACAATAGTAGATTCACTAAATAAAAGAATAAAATTTTTAAATTTATTAGCAGAAGATTTAGGCCTAGAAAACTACAATTTTGTTCATTCAAGAGCAGAGGATTTTGGTCAAAATGAAAAGTATAGAGAAAAATTTGATGTAGTTACAGCAAGAGCAGTTGCTCGCTTAAATGTATTATCTGAATTTTGTTTACCTTTAGTAAAAGTAAACGGACATTTCTTAAGTCTTAAAGCTCAAAAATCTGAAGAAGAAAAAGAAGAAGCTCTAAAAGCTATAACTACTCTAGGTGGTAAAATAAATAAAGATAACCTTTTTTATATAGAAGGTGAAGAAAGACATATACTAGAAATATCAAAAATAAAAACAACACCCAATAAGTACCCTAGAAAAGCAGGTACTCCTTTAAAAAAACCAATAATATAACTATTGACTATAATAACAATAAATGTTATTATTATAACTCAAAATATTATATATAGATGTTTGAGAGATCCATCTTTAAAAAAAACTAAGTAACATTAGAGCTCTCGTTCTAATGTTTTTTCTTTTCTCTCGAACGAAAGGAGATAAAATGCAAACAAACAAAATTAAAACACTAACTGTTCAAGCTCTTATAGCAGCGATATATGTAGTGTTAACATTATCTAACATAAGTTTTTCTTATGGTATGATTCAATTTAGATATAGTGAGTCATTGGCACAACTAATAGTATTTAATAAACTATTTTGGTTACCAATAACTTTAGGTGTGGCAATAGCTAACTTTTTTAGTCCTCTAGGATTGGTAGATGTATTTTTTGGAACTATAGGAACTGGACTTGCTTTGTACATAAGTGTAATTATATTTAAATTTGTTAAAAATAGATTGCTTCGTCACATATTAAATATTATCGTATATTTAGTAGTATGTATGCCTATTATCGCTTATGAAATAACTATTTTTTCTGGTGATAATTCTTCACAAGTTCCTTTTTCTATGGAAGTATTTCTATCTATATACGGAAGTTTATTAATTTCACAAACTATAGTTATGATTATAGGTATAGTAGTTACTGAAATATTAAACAAAGCCATAAATTTAGAAAAAATATTTGAAAAATAAAAAAAACTATTGACATTATATCCTCAATAGTGTATATTATTAAAAGTCAGTTAAAAATGTACCTAAGACAGTAGGGGGGATATTCCTTAATAATCCTACCGAGGACAATAATGAAAAGAGTATTATTTACCTTTTTGTATGTTCTCGCATGCAAAAAGGTTATTTTATTGGTACAATTGAGATTGATAAATCTAATTAGGAGGAATTTCAATGTCAAAAGCTATTGAGAAAAAACAAGAACTTGTAAACCAAATTGCTGAAGAAATTAAAGCAAGTTCATCAATCGTTATTGCAGATTACCGTGGATTAAACGTAGCTGAAGTTACAGAATTACGTAATAACATGCGTAACGAAGGATTAACATTCAAAGTTTACAAAAACTCATTAGTACGTCGTGCTATGGAGCAAGCTGGTATTGAAGGTTTAGATGAAGTTCTAACAGGACCTAATGCTATTGCTTTTTCAATTGAAGATGTTGTAGCACCAGCAAGAGTATTAAATGACTTCGCAAAAACTCATGAAAACCTTGAGTTAAAAGCAGGGGTTATCGAAGGTAAAGTAGCTAGCTTAGAAGAAGTAAAAGCGATCGCAACATTACCAAACAAAGAAGGATTACTTTCTATGTTACTTTCTGTATTAACAGCACCTATGAGAAATACTGCATTAGCAGTTAAAGCTGTAGCGGAACAAAAAGCTGAACAAGAAGCTTAATTTAATAAACAATAATTATATAAATATTTTGGAGGAAAATTATAATGACTAAAGAGCAAATTTTAGAAGCAATCAAAGCTATGTCAGTTTTAGAATTAAACGACTTAGTAAAAGCAATTGAAGAAGAATTCGGAGTAACTGCTGCTGCGCCTGTAGCTGTAGTAGGTGGAGCTGGAGCAGCTGCTGCTGAAGAAAAAACTGAATTTGATGTAGTATTAGCATCTGCAGGAGATCAAAAAATCAAAGTTATCAAAGTTGTTCGTGAAATAACTGGAGACGGATTAAAAGAAGCTAAAGAAAAAGTAGATGGAGCACCAGCTACACTTAAAGAAGGAGTTTCTAAAGAAGAAGCTGAAGAAATCAAAGCTAAACTTGAAGAAGTTGGAGCTTCTGTAGAAGTTAAATAATTAAAATTTTAACTAATTAGATAGATGTAAAATAACTTATACTTTTATAAGTATACAAAAAAGATGATAATAACAATTAGTATATCTCAATTAGCTTAGCTTAATTGAGGTATACTTTTTTTATAGCTATTATGGGAGGATATATGCAACATTATTATACTAGTAATCCAGATATAGTTAGTGATAAAAAAATTATAGAGTCTTACATATCTAATGATAAGTATCTTTTTTATACAGATAATGGAGTCTTTTCTAAAGGTGGAGTAGATTTTGGTACAAAATCTTTATTGGAAGTATTTTCCACTGATAAAGATGGTGCTCATGTTTGTGATCTTGGCTGTGGTTATGGGGTTGTTACAGTCTACTTATCTAAAAAGTACCCTAATTTTAAATTTACTATGATAGATGTAAATAATAGAGCTTTAGAATTATCAGAAGATAATATAAAGTTAAATAATATTAATAGTAGTATTTATTTGAAAGAGAACAATGGCTTAGATAAAATAGAAACTAATTTTGATTTTATTATAACTAATCCACCTATAAGAGCAGGTAAAAAAGTAGTTCATAAGATGATAACAGATTCTTTTGATAAACTTATTATAGGTGGAGAATTATGGGTAGTTATTCAAAAGAAACAGGGAATGGCTAGTCTGAAAAAATTAATATTTGAAATTTACGGTAATGTTGATGTAGTTTCAAAAAACAAGGGATATTATACATTGAAATCTGTAAAAAATAATTAACAAATATATATTAACCTTATAGTCTTAAAAAAGTTGACTTTAAGGCTTATTTGTGCTATTATGATATATTGCAGATGATTTATTTTTTAATGAGTTATTTTGTTGAAAAGTAAAAAATATAACTGTATAAATGTTAAAAAAATCTAAGAGGTGAAACAGTTGCAAAAGATAAAATTTGGTAAACATAGAGAAAGAAGAAGCTATGCACGAATTTCAGAAGTTATAGATCTTCCAGACTTAATTGAAATACAAACATCTTCTTATGAAGAATTTTTAAAAACAGGTGTAAAAGAAGTTTTTAAAGATGTTTCTCCTATAGAAGGGAACAATGATAAGTTAAGTTTAGAATTTATTGATTATAAATTAGGAACACCTAAATATGACATAAATTTATCTAAAGAAAGAGATGCTACATATGCAGCTCCATTGAGAGTAAAGGTTAGATTGTTAAACAAAGAAACAGGTGAAATAAAAGAGCAAGAAGTTTTCATGGGAGAGTTACCTCTTATGACAGATACGGGTACATTTATTATAAATGGGGCAGAGCGTGTAATAGTTTCACAATTAGTAAGATCTCCTTCAGTATACTTCACAGAAGATGATAAATTAAAGGTTAAAAACATATCTAACGCATATAAAACTACTGTTATCCCTAATAGAGGGGCTTGGTTAGAATTAGAAAAGGACATTAAAGGTCTTGCTTATGCTAGGATAGATAGAACTAGAAAAATACCTTTAACAACACTAATAAGAGCATTAGGATTTAATAGTGATGAAGAGATAATATCTTTATTTGGTGAAGATACAGAGCTATTAAATACTTTAGAAAAAGATGAAAATAGAGATACTGCAACTGCTTTAAAAGCAATTTATGATAAACTTAGACCTGGAGAACCTACTAACGTAGAAACAGCTAAAGCAACTCTTCATGCAAGATTTTTTGATCCAAGAAGATATGATTTAGCTAAAGTAGGGCGCTATAAATTAAATAATAAATTAAATGTTTCTGAAAGACTTGAAAATCAAATATTAGTTGAACCTATAGTTGATACTGAAACTGGAGAAGTTTTAGTAGAATCAGGAACAAAATTAACTAGAAGTATACTAGAAAGTATAAAAACAGAACTTTCTACTACTGCTAATATTAAAGAATATGAAATGAATGAATCTTTAGATGGAGAAGATAATTTAAGATTACAATTATTTAAGGTTGTAAATCAAGTTAAGGTAGGTAATAACTATAACATAGATGAACTTACTAACGATCAAGTTCTTCATATAATAGGAAATGCCTCTCCTGATAAAGATATAATGACTCTAACTATTGCAGATATAGTAGCTAGTATTAACTATTACTTACTATTAATAAGAAATAGAAGAAATAGTGATGGTTTTGAATATGAGCTGATAGGTAATGTAGATGATATAGACCATTTAGGAAATAGAAGACTACGTTGTATAGGAGAACTTTTACAGAACCAAATAAGAGTTGGTATATCTAGAATGGAAAGAGTTGTAAGAGAAAGAATGAGTATTCAAGATTCTGAAGAAATAACACCTCAACAATTAATTAATGTCCGTCCTGTGACAGCAATAATTAAGGAATTCTTTGGAAGCTCACAACTATCACAATTTATGGATCAAACAAACCCTCTAAGTGAGTTAACTCATAAGAGAAGACTTTCAGCTTTAGGTCCTGGTGGATTAACTAGAGAAAGAGCAGGTATGGAAGTTCGTGACGTTCACTACTCTCACTATGGTCGTATGTGTCCTATAGAGACACCAGAGGGGCCCAATATAGGACTTATAAACTCGCTTTCTTCATTTGCTAGAATAAATGAATTTGGTTTTATAATGACTCCTTATAGAAAAGTAGAGTTTGATGAAAATAACAATCCTTATGTAACAAAAGAAGTATCGTATTTAACGGCTGATCAAGAAGACAAGTATGTAGTTGCACAATCTAACTCTAGAGTAGATGAAAATGGATATTTCTTAGATGATGAAGTAGTATGTAGGTTTAGAGGGGATAATACTGTAAAACCAAAAGAACAAATGAACTATATGGATGTATCTCCAAAACAAGTAGTTTCAGCAGCCACTGCATGTATTCCTTTCTTAGAAAATGACGACTCTAACCGTGCTCTTATGGGTGCTAACATGCAACGTCAAGCAGTACCACTTATGATAACAGAAGCACCTTTTGTAGGTACAGGTATGGAACATGTTTCAGCAAGAGATTCAGGAGCAGCTGTAGTTGCTAAATATCCTGGTATAGTTGAATATGTAGATGCAACAAAAATAAAAGTTCGTAGAATTGAAATTTTAGATGGTGAAGAAATATTAGGAGATGTAGATACATACCAAGTACATAAATTTGTACGTTCAAATCATAGTACATCTTACAATCAAAAACCGATAGTAAAAGTCGGGGACAGAATAGATAAGAAAGATATTTTAGCTGACGGTCCTTCTATGGATAAAGGAGAACTTGCTTTAGGTAAAAACCTTGTTGTAGCATTCGTAAACTGGGATGGTTATAACTATGAGGATGCTGTAATAATGAGTGAAAGACTTGTAAAAGACGATGTTTATACATCTATACATCTTGAAGAATATGAGACAGAAGCTCGTGATACAAAATTAGGACCTGAAGAAATCACAAGAGAAATACCTAACGTAGGAGAAAATGCTCTTAAAAATCTTGATGCAAGAGGAATAATAAGAATAGGAGCAGAAGTTAAAGATGGAGATATTCTAGTAGGAAAAGTAACACCTAAAGGAGTTACAGAACAAACTCCAGAAGAAAAACTACTTTACGCTATATTCGGAGCAAAATCAAAAGAAGTAAGAGATACCTCGCTAAGAGTTCCTCATGGAGCAGACGGAGTTGTAGCAGATGTTAAAATTTTCAAACGTGAAGATGGAGCAGAACTAGCGAATGGTGTAAACGAACTAGTACGTGTATTTATAGTTCAAAAGAGAAAAATCAGAGTTGGAGATAAAATGGCAGGACGTCACGGTAATAAAGGGGTTATTTCTAACATATTACCAGAAGAAGATATGCCATATTTACCAGATGGTACACCAGTTGACGTAATGTTAAACCCACTAGGGGTTCCATCACGTATGAATATAGGACAAGTTTTAGAGTTGCACTTAGGTATGGCTGCTAAAAAGTTAGGTATACATGTTGCCACTCCAGTATTTGACGGAGCAAACGATAATGATGTGTGGTCTACTATAGCAGAAGCAGGGATGGAAAAAGATGCCAAAACTGTACTTTACGATGGTAGAACTGGAGAGCCGTTTGATAGCCGTGTATCAGTTGGTGTAATGTATATGATTAAACTGGCTCACATGGTTGACGATAAATTACATGCTAGATCTATTGGTCCATATTCATTAGTAACGCAACAACCTCTAGGAGGTAAGGCTCAATTTGGTGGACAAAGGTTTGGTGAGATGGAGGTATGGGCGCTAGAAGCTTATGGAGCAGCTTATACACTTCAAGAAATACTTACATATAAATCAGATGACACTAATGGGCGTATAAAAACTTATGAAGCTATTGTAAAAGGAGAAAATATACCTCGTCCTGGAGTTCCTGAATCATTTAGAGTTCTTATGAAAGAGTTACAAGCTTTAGGAATGGACTTTAGAGTAATGGATAATCAGGATAATGAAATAGACTTAGGTCAATTAGAAATAGCTGATACAATTGAACATCACTCAAACTTATTATCACATGATCACTCACATGAAGAAGTTGTTGAAGATAATGTTGAAATGGATAATAATGATGAAGATAAATCTAAAAGTGGACTAGATTCTTTATTATCAATATTAACAAGTGATGAAGATTATGAGGATACAGAAGAAGATATAGAAGATTTACAATAATTACTATTAATCGTTAATAAATAACGAAGGAGGTATATTTCTTGATAGATGTAAATAATTTTTCATATATGAAAATAAGTTTAGCTTCTCCAGAAAAAATAAGAAGTTGGTCTTATGGAGAAGTTACAAAACCAGAAACAATAAACTATAGAACATTGAAACCTGAGTATGATGGACTATTTTGTGAAAGAATATTCGGTCCAACAAAGGATTGGGAGTGTTCATGTGGAAAATATAAAAGAGTAAGATACAAAAATATAAAATGTGATAAATGTGGTGTTGATGTAACTTTATCAAAAGTTAGAAGAGAAAGAATGGCTCACTTAGATTTAGCAGCCCCAGTAAGTCATATTTGGTATTTTAAAGGAACACCTAGTAGAATGGGACTTCTTCTTGACTTAACACCGAGACAAT
This sequence comes from Gemelliphila palaticanis, assembly GCA_013415235.1. Lineage (GTDB taxonomy): Bacteria > Bacillota > Bacilli > Staphylococcales > Gemellaceae > Gemelliphila > Gemelliphila palaticanis. Next base: position 55,863 of record JACBYF010000002.1, on the reverse strand, counting down.
TAGAAGAAGTAATATATTTTGCATCATATATAGTTATTGATCCAGGAGAAACAGATTTTACTAAAAAACAAATAGTTTCAGAAATGGAAGTAAGAGAAAGAAGAAATACTTATGGAGCTAACTCGTTTGTAGCAAAAATGGGTGCAGAAGCCATAAGAGATTTACTTGAAGAGCTTGATTTAGAAAAAGAGCTTAAAGAATTAAGAAATGAGCTTAAAGAATTAAGTGAAAGTAACTACAAATCAGGTCAAAAAATAGTAAAAATAATAAAAAGAGTAGAAGTATTTGAAGCATTTAAAAATTCAGGGAACAAACCTGAATGGATGATAATGACTGTATTACCAGTTATACCACCTGAAATTCGACCTATGGTTCAATTAGATGGTGGAAGATTTGCAACAAGTGATTTAAACGATCTTTATAGAAGAGTAATTAATAGAAATAATCGTCTTAAAAAATTAATTGAATTAAATGCACCAGGACTTATTGTTCAAAATGAAAAAAGAATGTTACAAGAAGCAGTTGATGCTTTAATAGATAACGGTAGGAGAGGTAGACCTGTAACAGGACCTGGTAATAGAACTTTAAAATCATTGTCTAACATGCTTAAAGGAAAACACGGTCGTTTCCGTCAAAATCTACTAGGTAAACGTGTTGACTATTCAGGTCGTTCAGTTATAGTTGTAGGTCCTAACCTAAAAATGTATCAATGTGGACTTCCAAAAGAAATGGCATTAGAATTGTTTAAGCCATTTGTTATGAAAGAATTAGTAAAAAGAGAATTAGCTAACAATATCAAAAATGCTAAAACTCAAATAGAACGAATGGAAGATCACGTTTGGGATATTTTAGAAAGTATAATAAAAGAGCACCCGGTATTACTAAACCGTGCTCCTACTCTACACAGACTAGGAATTCAAGCATTTGAACCTATTTTAGTAGAAGGTAGAGCTATAAGACTTCACCCACTAGTAACTACAGCATTTAACGCTGACTTTGACGGTGACCAAATGGCTGTTCACGTACCACTTTCTAAAGAAGCGCAAGCAGAAGCAAGAATGCTTATGTTAGCTGCTCAAAATATTTTAAATCCAAAAGATGGGAAACCGGTTGTTACACCATCTCAGGATATGGTTTTAGGAAATTATTACTTAACTCTAGAAAGACCAGGAGCTGTAGGAGAAGGAATGATATTTAAAGATTCTAATGAAGCGAGTATGGCTTACCAAAATGGTTATATTCACTTACATTCAAGAATAGGTATCATGGCAAAATCTTTTAATAATTCTCTATTCACAGAAGAACAAAACAAAAAAATATTAATAACTACTATTGGTAAAGTAATCTTTAATCAAATATTACCAGAAGAGTTTCCGTATTTAAATGAACCTACAAAAGAAAATTTAGAAAACAATATACCAGATAAATATTTTGTATCATCAAGAGAATTATCAGAAGGTGGATTAAAAGAATACGTTCAGTCTTTAGAAGCAGTTACACCATTTAAAAAAGGATTCCTTTCAAAAATAATTTCTGAAATATTTAACAGATTCCATATTACAGAAACATCTACAATGTTAGATAGAATGAAAGACTTAGGATTTAAGTATTCTTCAAGAGCAGGTATTACAGTAGGAGTTAGTGACGTATTCGTACTTCCTAACAAATATGAAATATTAGCCGATTCACAAAAAAATGTTGATAAGATTATAAACCTATTTAAACGTGGTTTATTAACAGAAGAAGAAAGATATCAAAACGTAATTGCTCAATGGGCAAAAGCTAAAGATATAATTCAAGATCAACTTATGGACTCTTTACCAGCTACGAACCCAATATACATGATGAGTGACTCAGGAGCCCGTGGTAACGCCTCAAACTTCACACAGTTAGCAGGTATGCGTGGACTGATGGCTTCACCATCAGGAAGAATAATGGAAATGCCTGTTCGTTCATCATTTAAAGAAGGATTAACAGTATTAGAGTACTTCATATCTTCTCACGGGGCACGAAAAGGTCTTGCCGATACGGCTCTTAAAACAGCCGATTCAGGTTACTTAACTAGACGTTTAGTAGACGTAGCACAAGATGTTATTGTAAGAGAACAAGATTGTGGAACATCTAGAGGATTACGAGTAGAAGCACTGAAAAATGGTACAGATGAGATAGAATCATTACAAGAACGTTTAGAAGGTAGATATTCTAAAGAAGACATAGTAAATCCTTCAACAGGAGAACTTATAGTAGCAGCTGGAGAAATGATTACACTTGATCATGCTAAAGAAATAGAAAATGCAGGAATAGAAAGTGTAGTTATAAGATCGGCATTTACATGTAACAGTAGACACGGTGTTTGTGAAAAATGTTATGGTAAAAACTTAGCAACTGGTGAAAAAGTAGAGGTAGGAGAAGCAGTAGGAACTATAGCAGCTCAATCTATCGGAGAACCAGGAACACAGCTTACAATGCGTACATTCCATACAGGAGGGGTTGCAGGTGCCGATATAACTCAAGGTTTACCTCGTATTCAAGAGTTATTTGAAGCTAGAAATCCTAAAGGTAAAGCTCTTATTTCTGAAGTAGATGGAGTTGTTACTAAAGTAGAAATTGATATGAATCATGTAAGAAGAATATACGTTGTAAGTGATATTCAAGAAGAACGTGAGTACCAAGACTATGGTGCAAGTAGATTATTAGTTAAAGAAGGAGATAGAGTTTCTCGTGGTCAAGTACTTACAGAAGGATCTATCGAACCTAAAGAGCTGTTATCTATAGCAGGTATCCAGGCAGTACAAACATATCTTCTAACAGAAGTTCAAAAAGTATATAGAATGCAAGGGGTTGAAATTAGTGATAAGCACGTAGAAGTTATGGTTCGTCAAATGCTAAGAAAAGTAAGAATCATAAATTCTGGTGACACTAATTTATTACCAGGATCATTAGTAGATATCCATAAATTCACAGATGAAAATGCTAAGATATTATCAAAACGAGGAAATATGGCTACTGCTAAACCAGTAATTCTAGGTATTACAAAAGCATCTCTTGAAACAGAAAGTTTCTTATCAGCAGCATCATTCCAAGAAACAACAAGAGTTCTTACAGATGCAGCAGTTAAAGGTAAAGAAGATAGACTTATGGGATTAAAAGAAAATGTTATAATTGGTAAGTTAATTCCAGCAGGTACAGGAATGCTTAGGTACAATCAAGTAGAAGTTGATCATTTAGACAAAGAGGAAAATGATCACATTTCAGAAGAAATTTCAGAAATAGTATAAAATATATTGACAAAACTTTTAAAAAGTAATATAATTAAACATGTTGAATACAAAAGTAGAAGCACCCGTTTCTCACCTTGCGATTAAAGTATTGTTAGGTTGTTTAATAGATGAAATTGTTATGGACTGGGTGTAATTATATGCCCAGTCCATTTGCTTTTAGTATTTAATAAAATAAAATATGGGAGGTGCTGGTCATTAGTAAAGATACTGCACAAATAAATGAGGGTATAAAAGTAAAAGAGTTTCTTTTAATAAGTCAAAATGGAGAACAACTAGGTGTAAAAACCAAAGCAGAAGCTATACAAATTGCAGAAAGAATGAATCTTGATGTTGTTATAGTAGCCCCTAATGCAAAGACTCCTGTTGCTAAAATTATGGACTATGGTAAGTTCAAATTTGAACAACAGAAAAAAGATAAAGAGGCTAGAAAAAAACAAAAAATAGTTACTGTAAAAGAAATAAGATTATCTCCAACAATAGATAAACATGATTTTGAAACAAAGCTAAAAAATGCCAAAAAATTCTTAGCTAAAGAAGATAAAGTAAAAGTATCTATTAGATTTAAAGGAAGAGCTATTACACATAAAGAAATAGGACAGAAAGTTTTAGAACAATTTTCTAATGAAGCTAGTGATGTAGCTACTGTCGAACAAAAACCTAAAATGGATGGACGCAGTATGTTTTTAGTTCTAGCACCAAAAAAAGAGAAATAAAGGTTTAATATAGGAGGAATTTGATAATGCCAAAAATGAAATCTCACCGTGGTTTAGCAAAACGTGTGAAAAGAACAGCAAGCGGAAAATTAAAAAGAAGCCGTGCTTATACATCTCACTGGTTTTCAAGAAAAACTACTAAGCAAAAACGTCAACTACGTAAAGCATCATTAGTATCTCGTGGTGACTACAAACGTATTAGAACTTTATTAGTAAAATAAGATAACGTATATAGTATAAAATACAATTATTGTATATTTGTAAGGAGGAATTTGATATGCCACGTGTAAAAGGTGGAACAGTGACTCGTCGTCGCCGTAAAAAGGTTTTAAAATTAGCAAAAGGATATTTTGGTTCTAAACATACATTATTTAAAGTTGCAAAACAACAAGTAATGAAATCAGGAATGTATGCATTTAGAGACCGTCGTCAAACTAAACGTAACTTCAGAAGATTATGGATAGTTCGTATTAATGCAGCAGCAAGATTAAATGGTCTTTCATACAGCCGTTTAATGAATGGATTAAAAGTAGCTGGAGTTAACATAAACAGAAAAATGCTTTCTGAAATAGCTATCCACGATGCAGCAGCATTTGCAAGTCTTTGTGAACAAGCTAAATCAGCTTTAATTAAAAAATAATTATTAATGGAACTAATAGATATCTATTAGTTCCATTTTGTTTTAAATCTTGATATAATAGGCTTTTTATGGTATTATTATATAGATAATTTACAAAAAATAGGAGACAATTTATGTTTATATCTGTTGCCATTGATGGACCAGCAGGTTCTGGAAAAAGTACTATAACTAAAAAATTAGCAAATGAATTAAATTTTAATTATGTTGATACAGGAGCTATGTATAGGGCTCTAACATACAAATTTTTAAAAAATAATATTAAAAATATAGATGAAGAATTAATAAATGAAATTTTAAAAAATACAAAATTTAATGTTTACTTTGATAATTTTAATCAAATAGTAGAAGTTGATAATGAAAATGTAACTGAAAAAATAAGAACATCAGAAATTTCAAAATATACTTCAATATTTGCAAAAAGCAAATCTGTTAGAAATTATTTAATAGAAACTCAAAGAGATTTAGCAAAAAGTTGCGATGTAATTATGGATGGAAGAGATATAGGATCAGTAGTGCTACCTAATGCAAACTTGAAAATATATCTTACAGCATCAGTAGAAGAAAGAGCAAATAGAAGATATAAAGAATTAATTAGCAACAATGAAGAAGTAAATATAGAAGATATAAAAAAATCTATAGAAGAAAGAGATAATCAAGACAAAAATAGAGAAATAGCGCCTTTAATTAAAGTTGATGATGCAGTAGAAATAGATACAACAAATTATTCAATAGATGAAGTAGTTGAAAATATAAAAAATATCATTTTAGAAACTGTATCAAAAGAAAGAGGTAGTAATGTTTAATTTATTAAAAATTATATTATCTATTTATTATAAATTATTTTATAAAATAACAATTAAAAATGCTGAAAAATTTGAAAATTCAAAAGGTGTAGTTGTATCAGGAAACCATCTGAGTAATCATGATTCGCTTTTATTTTTTCCATTTTTTAACAATAAAATAAGATTTATAGCTAAAGAAGAAGTTTTTAGCAAACCTATAATAAGTAATTTTGTCAAATCTACAGATGCAATTCCAGTTAAAAGAGGAACATTTGATAGAGCTTGTATAAACGAATCTATAAAATCTTTAAAAGAAGGAATTAATGTAGGAATATTTCCAGAAGGAACAAGATCAAAAGATAAAGATTTAAAATTAGGTGAATCACATAATGGTGTCTCTTTAATATCTACAAGAGCAGAAGCTGATGTCCTAACTTTTGCTATTATTCCTGTGAAAAATTTTAGAATATTTTCTGAAATAAAAATAGTATTTGGAGATTTTATAAATACATCAGAATTAAAAAAACAAGGCTTAAAACACGATGAAATAACAAAAATAATAATGAATTCTATTGAGAATATAATAAAAAGTGAGAAATAATTATGTACGAAAAAGCAATAAAGTTTAAATTAGAAAAAAAGTTTTTTAATGATTTTGGGTATCTAGATAATAAGTATATTTATGATTGGCTTACTATATCAAGAAAATATTTTTTTAGTAGTTTAGGAATTGATATAGATTCTATAGGAGATTATGGATATTACTATGCGGATAACGAGATTAAAATATCAATAAAAGAAAATATAAAATTCGATAATCAAGAAATAATAATAAACGTAATTTTACAAAAACACAGTGGTGTAAAATCTATTTTCTATTATGAAATATATGTTGATGGAAAGATTATTACTGTCGCAACATCTTCACATAGTATTTTAACTTCAGAGAGTGATAGATCTGTAAGAATGGATAGATACCTACCGAAGTGGGATCAAATTCTAAAAGATGTAGTTAATAACGAAATATAAAGGCATTATATGCCTTTATATTTATTTTATATAAAAGGAGAAAACATTAAGTGATATATTTAGATAATGCAGCCACAACAAAACCATTTGATGAAGTTTTAGATACTTTTTTTGAAGTAAATAAAAAGTACTATGGTAATACTGCTAGTATAAATGATTATGGAAAAACATCTAGTAAATTATTAGAAGCAAGTAGAGCGCAAATTGCCAAAATATTAGATATAGAATCCAAAAATATATATTTTACTTCTGGTGCTACAGAAAGTAATAATATAGCTATTTTAGGAGCTGCAGAACATAAAAAAGATTTTGGAAAGCATATAATTACTTCTAAAATAGAGCATCCATCAGTATTAGAAACTTTTAGAACACTAGAAAATAAAGGATTTAAATTAGATTATGTTAATATTACAGAAGATGGTTCAATAGATCTAGAACATTTAAAAAAATTACTAAACAAAGATACAATTTTATTAAGTGTTATGCATGTAAATAATGTTTTTGGTACTATACAACCAATAGATGAAATTAGCAACATATTAAAAGAATTTCCTAAAGTTCACTTTCATGTAGATGGGGTACAAGGAGTTTTAAAAAATAAAATTAATATAAATAAAGTTGACAGTTATTCTTTATCTGCACATAAGTTTCATGGCTTAAAAGGAATAGGACTACTTTATGTAAAAACTAGAAGAACAGTAAATAGTATAATTTTTGGAGGGGGTCAGGAAGATAATTTAAGAAGCGGAACAGTAAATCTTCCATCAATAGTTTCAATGGCAAAAGCATTAAGGCTTTATAGCGAAAGATTATCTGAAATGAATTTAAGACATATTAATTACAAAAAATATATAGTAGAAAATTTAAGTAATTTAAAATATGTAGAAATAAACTCTCCGATTAAAGATAACTATGTTAATTCTATAATAAACATTAGTTTACCAAAAATAAAGGGAGAATCTATAATAAATTCTTTAAACCAAGATGATATTATGATATCTACAACAAGTGCGTGTTCATCTAAAAAATTTAATTTAAATGAAGCGCTACATGCTAGAGGCTTAAGTGAAGAAAATATAAAAGGTAGTATAAGAATAAGTTTCTCATATTATACAACGCTAGAAGATGTAAAATATTTTGTAGAAAAGTTTAAAGAAAAATACGAAAATTTTAGAGAGGTTATAGAGAGTGGAATATAGTCATATAATTGTAAGATACGGAGAATTAACATTAAAATCAGGAAACAGAAATGAGTTCTTAAAAAAACTAACAAAGAATATAAAACTTAATTTAAGAGGATTAAAAGGATATCACATACAAACTAAAAGAGATAGAATGTATATACATTTAGATACAAATGAATATGTAGATGATATTTTATTAAAATTAAAAAGAGTTCCTGGAATACATACTTTTTCTCCTGTTTTAAGATCAGTTTTAGATGTAGAAAAAGCAAAAGAAACAATAGATTTGTTATTAGAAACAAAAAAAGATAAAAAGTATAAATTTAAAATACAAACAAAACGACCAAATAAAAATTTTGTATATAATACAAATGATTTAAATAATATATTTGGTAGTCATGTATTAACAAACTATAGTAATTTAAAAGTTGATGTAAAAAAACCTGACTTTATAATTAATGTAGAAGTTAGGAGTGAAGGAATATTTATATTTACAGACTTTATAAAAGGAGTAGGAGGATTCCCAGTAAATACCTCATCTAAAGCATTGCTGTTATTGTCAGGAGGAATAGATTCTCCTGTTGCAGCAAATATGTTACAAATAAAAGGTGTTGAGGTAGAAATGATACATTTTCAATCCCCACCATACACATCTCCAGCAGCATTAGAAAAAATATTCAAATTAACACAAAAATTAAGCGAAACAGTTGGAGCAATAAAAATACATGTTGTTAATTTTACAAAATTACAAACAGAAATAGTAAAAAGAATACCATCAAATTACACAATGACTTCAACAAGAAGATTTATGATGAAAATTGCTGAACAATTAGCAATAAAAGAAGAATGTTTTGCTATAGCTACAGGAGAATCTTTAGGGCAAGTTGCAAGTCAAACATTAGAATCAATGCATTGTATAAATAATGTAACAAATTTACCAGTGCTAAGACCGTTACTTACTATGGATAAAGTTGATATAATAAAAATAGCTACAGAAATAGAAACTTATGAAATATCAAATTTACCATTTGAAGATTGTTGTACAATATTTACACCTAAATCACCAAAAACAAAACCTAAGTTAGAAAAAATACTAGAATATGAAGCAAGAGACGATTACAGCTCATTAGTTAATGAAGCACTAGATAGTATTGAAACTTACCTAGTAAGTAAAGATGGTGTAACAGCTTTAAATAACATTTCAGAAGAAAAAGAACTAAAAGAAGAAGATTTTTCAAATTTACTTTAAATATAGGAGAATATAATGAAAAAAATAATAGTAATAGGAGCAGGTTTAGCAGGTAGTGAGGCAGCTTGGCAGCTTGCAGAAAGAGGAGTTAAAGTGGATTTATATGAAATGCGTCCTAAAAAAATGACACCTGCACACAAAACTAAAAATTTTGCAGAATTAGTTTGTTCAAATTCACTAAGAGCTAATAGTATAACTAATGGTGTAGGACTTTTAAAAGAAGAAATGAGAAAGTTAAACTCACTAGTTATATCGTGTGCTGATGCCACACAAGTTCCAGCAGGTGGAGCGTTAGCAGTGGATAGAGATAAATTTTCTGAATTAATAACAGAAAAAATTAAAACACATGAAAATATAAACATTATAGAAGAAGAGCTGTTAGAAATACCTAAAGTTGATATCCCTGTAATAGTAGCAACAGGACCATTGACATCTGACTCATTAGCAGAAGACATAAAAAAATATACTAATCAACAAGGTCTTTATTTCTATGATGCAGCAGCACCAATAATAGAAAAAGATTCACTAAATATGGATAAAGTATATTTAAAATCAAGATATGATAAAGGAGAAGCGGCATACCTAAACTGTCCAATGACAAAAGAAGAATTTGAAAAATTCTATAGTGAACTAGTCGCTGCAGAAGTTGCTCCATTAAAAGAATTTGAAAAAGAAATTTATTTTGAAGGGTGTATGCCATTTGAAGAAATGGCAAAAAGAGGAGAAAAAACACTATTATTTGGGCCTATGAAACCAGTAGGATTAGAAGATCCAAAAACAGGAAAAAGACCTTATGCAGTAGTTCAATTAAGACAAGATAACTCAGAAGGTACTTTATACAATATAGTAGGATTCCAAACACACCTTAAATGGGGAGAACAAAAACGTATTATAAATCTAATACCAGGTTTAGAAAATGCTAATATAGTTAGATATGGAGTTATGCACAGAAATACATATTTAAATTCTCCGACTTTACTAAAAAGAACATATCAATTAAAAGAAAATCCGAACATATATTTTGCAGGTCAAATGACAGGAGTTGAAGGTTATGTAGAAAGTGCAGCTTCTGGAATTGTAGCAGCTCTTAACGCTCTAAATAGTGAAGATGGAAAAGAAATAATTTTCCCAACAGAAACAATGATAGGAGCTATGGCAAACTATATAGTAGATAACACTAGTAAGAACTTCCAACCTATAAATGCTAATTTCGGAATAATAAAGCCTTTAGATGAAAGAATAAAAGATAAAAAAGAAAAATATACAAAATATGCAGAAAGAGCTTTAGCAATTTTAGATGAATTTTTAGAAAATAATATATAAATTGTCAAAATATTATTTACAATTTTTGTATTAAAGGTTATAATAGTATAGGAAATTTAATCAATAGGGGGCAATCATGGCAAGTTTATTACAAAAAACTCGTAAGATTAGTGCTATCCTTCAGGAAGGTCGTCATTCAAAAGTAGATTTTGAAGCAATGGCAATGAGACTAAGTGCAATACTTGATTCTGTTGTTTATATAATAGATAATGATGGTCAGATATTAGGATATGATTCAAGTATAGACTATTCTAATGAGCGATTAGACAATATGATAAAAACAGGAAGAGTTACTAAAGAATATATAGCAGCAGCTTTAAAAGTATATTCAACAAAAGTAGATATTCCATTTAGACATGAATTATCAATATTTCCTATAGAAGAAGAAGAAAGATTTGACGGAAATACATTCACAGTTATTTTACCTGTTAGAGGAGCTGGGGAAAGATTAGGAACTTTAGTAATAGGTAAAATAGGAAGTAATTTTGAAGAAGATGATTTAGTTTTAGCAGAATATGCATCTACTGTAGTAGGAATAGAAATACTTCATGAAAAACAAGATAAAGAAAAAAACATAGCTAGAGATAAAGATCTTGTTATCATGTCTTTAAATTCATTATCATATTCAGAAAAAGAAGCGATAGAGCATATATTTAAAGAACTAGATGGTACAGAAGGCTTACTTATAGCAAGTAAAGTAGCAGATAGAGTAGGAATAACTAGATCTGTAATAGTAAACGCATTAAGAAAGCTTGAAAGTGCTGGAATTATAGAATCAAAATCACTAGGAATGAAAGGAACTTATATAAGAGTTCTTAAAGACTACTTCCTTGAATATATATTTAGTGGAGAAGAACTATAAAAACTTTGATTAAGACGTTATGTATAAAATAGACTTTTTACAGGAAATAGTTTCTAGACTGAGAAAACTATAAAAGTCTTATACATATTTCAGCTTATGAGTAACTGTATAAGCAAAAAATGTGAGTACAGTCGTTTAGTAGCGTTAATACTAGTTAGAGAAAAAGAATTTTAATTCTTTAAACAAGGGTGGTACCACGAAAAATTCGTCCCTAGAGTAAGTATACTTACTCTAGGGATTTTTTTTAGGAGAAAAAAATGAAAAATCGCAATTCTATTTTTAAAGAAACATTTATAAAAAGTAGTATAGAAGAACATACAAATTATACTAAAGAAGAATTGAAAGAAAAAAATCTTTGCTAGAAAATTGGATAAAATTAATTAAAAACAAGAAAATTTATGAATACAAAGAAGAACAATTACAAAAAGATTTTATTAATTTGATTTTTAGAGTTTTATTAAATTATAATGATATTTTTCAAAATAGTGAAAATTGGAATTTAGAAACTGAGCATAAAACAGATGTTGATGGGCAGAAAGCAGATGCTATATTAGAGGAATTTTCAAATAATGATAAAAAAGTTTTTGCAGTAGTAGAATTAAAAGATCCTAATTATAGAGATCTAGATAAAAAACAAAACAGACAAAGTGATAAAAGAAGTCCAATAGAACAAGCTTTTGGATATGCTCCAAAATATAGTGGTGGTCAAAGAAAGTGGATAATAGTAAGTAATTTTAATGAAATAAGACTTTATGACCAGTTGTCACTAAGTGAGTATGAAGTTTTTTATATTGAAAATTTACTAGATGATTATGAACTAAGTAGATTACTCTATTTAATGTCTAAAGAACATATAATTGAAAATAAACTTTTTAATAAAGTTGATTTGAAAATAAAAGAAGAAGAAAGCATAGAGAAAAAATTTTATAATAAGTATAAGAAAATACGCTATGATATTATAAAAGAAATAATAAACTCTAATAATGACCAGCCAAAAAACATACTAATAAAAAAACACAAGAATTATTGGATAGATTTTTTATTTATAGCATTTTGTGAGGATAAAAATTTTATACCTACTAACATTTTTAGAACTATTATAGAAAGTTCAAACAATATAATAACTAAGTCAGATGCCTTTAGAACATTATGTTCGTGGATAAATACAGGAAATAAATCAAAAGGAATTAATAAATTCAATGGTGGATTATTTAAAGAAGATGATATTTTAGATAATTTAACAATACCTGATATTGTGTTTGATAATTTGATAGAAATAGCAAATTATGATTTTAGTACAGATGTGGACGAAAATATATTAGGGCATATTTTTGAGCAAAGTCTTAGTGATTTAGAAGAATTAAAAAAATATTATAGTGGAGAAACATTCGATAAAAAAGATAGTAAAAGAAAAATAGATGGAGTATTTTATACACCTAAATATATAACAAAAAAATAGTTGAAACTGATATTTTTGAATATTTAGAAGATAAAAGAAAACTCTTAGGTTATGAAAAATTACCTGTTTTGAATAATGATAGTAGTAAACAAGTAAAAAATAAATATTTAATGTTCTATAGATCATTACGTGAAGAATTAATGAAAATAAAAATAGTTGATCCTGCTTGTGGGTCTTATGTCATAATTATGACAGTGGTAAAAAGTCTAATAAAATAAAAAGTTTTAGTGCTTCTACAAAATATTAAAACTCTAAAAAATAGTAATTTATGTGTTGTTTAGAGTCATCTAATACTTAGATGATTGTAAACAACACATAGAACCTAGAAAGGAGAAGTCAATGGACAATGAAATAAAATTATTTGAAGGAAATCAGATACGCTCTGTTTGGGATAGTGAAAAGGAAGAATGGTATTTTTCTGTAGTTGATATTATGGGAGTATTAACGGAAAGTAAAAATCCTAGAAGATACTGGAGTGATTTAAAAAGAAAGATGAAAGACGAAGAAGGTGCAATTCAGTTATACGAAAATATCGTACAACTGAAATTAGAGTCGTCAGATGGTAAAAAATACAATACTGATGTTGCTGACATGCAGGGTATATTCCGCATTATTCAATCTGTTCCATCACCTAAAGCTGAACCATTTAAAATGTGGTTAGCAGAAGTAGGTAAAGAAAGAATAGATGAAATAATTGACCCAGAACTTACAATTGATAGAGCCTTAGAAACCTATCTAAAAAAAGGTTATACAAGAGAATGGATAAACCAAAGGCTACAAGCGATTCAAGTGAGAAAAGAACTAACAGATGTTTGGCAAGATCATGGAGTAAAAGAGGGTAAAGAATATGCCATTCTAACCAATGAAATTACCAAAGCATGGTCTGGTATGACAACAAGACAATACAAAGACTATAAAGGTTTGAAGAAACAAAACCTTAGAGATAATATGTCTACACTTGAATTGGTTTTAAATATGCTTGCAGAAGCTACAACTACAGAACTTGCTAATGCAACAAATCCTCAAGGACTTGAAGAAAATAAGAAAGTAGCAAAAGAAGGTGGAAGTATTGCTGGAAATGCTAGAAAAGATATAGAAGCTAAAACAGGGCAACCAGTTATTACATCAAAAAATGCTATTGATTTAGGAAAGTTAATCGACGTTGTAGCTAAAGAGATTGAAAACAAATAAGAGAAAAAATAATAGTTACAAATTATAATTTGAGAAGGGAATAAAAACTTAATATGCCAAAACACATAAACGAAACGAAGCTACAAAAATTACTGCACAAAATTATAATAGATACTAAAAAATTTTTAGAAAAAAATCCCACTCTTCAGTTTTATTCTGTTGGGTTCGATTGCAATTCGGAATATGCAGAAATACTATTATGTTTTAATACAGAAGAAGCATTTCAGAAAACCTTGAAATATTATCAGAACGGAGAATACAGCGATTTATATCGAACAGAGGAATCTATTTTGGATTTGCGTTTTAATACAGGAGATTGGGATTATCAAGGTATTTCCACCTATACTGTTTTTACTGAAGAAGAATTGACAGAAATATATGGAGACGATTACGAAAAAATGCAAACTGAAATGATGAAATTCAATTATTCTCTCATGCAAAAATTTTGCAAGACTCCTTGTTATGATTTGATTCCCAAAACGGATAATTTCACACCAATTTGTATAGACCATGAAGAGGATGTAGATTATGCATTGGCACAGACAGCACAAGCTATACAAGGTAGTAAGTAGATGTTAAAAGGAAATTATATATCTATTGATAAGTCTATGTGCATTTTATTATACTCCTTATTGCTAACAGTAAAACCAATTCAAGTTTGTAGGGTAAGTAGCCCTCCTGAATAGATGGAAATTTAGTATCTGTAACCCTTGATTTTACTATCTGATTTAACATGTGGGAGTGGATCATTTTTAATAACAGCTTTTGATACTTTAAAAAATGAAATGCAAAAAATTAATTCTGCTATAGATGATATTAAAGATGTTAACGAATTTTTTGACGGTGTAGGAGATGAGTTGTATAGTACTGCTTACGATGATGAAATTTTAAAAAATTGTTTGTACGGTGTTGATTTAAATAAAGAAAGTGTAGAAATAACAAGACTTTCTTTATGATTACGTACACTTTCAAAAGATAAACCACTCACAAATCTTGATAAAAATATAAAATGTGGAAATTCATTAATTGATGATGAAACTTTAGTGGGAGATTTAGCTTTTAATTGGCAAAGAGAATTTCCAGAAGTTTTTGAACAAGGTGGCTTTGATATTGTAATAGGAAATCCACCTTATGGAGTGAATTTTGATTCTGATACTAAAAAATATCTTGATAATTTTGATTATACAGTTCCTGATTATGAAATATATATTTACTTTATATCATTATATAAAAAGATATTATCAAAAAATGGATACCTATCTTATATATTTCCTAACACTTTTTTATCAAATTTATTTGCAAAAGATTATAGAAAATATTTGATAGAAAATACAAATATATTAGAAATATCAGATTTATCAAATGACGAAGTGTTTAAAGATGCAAAGGTTAGAACAATAATTTTACTATTGAAAAATAATAATTCAAATAAAAACATTGTAATTTTCAACAAATCTGTTAATGGGAAAATAGAGTACTTTGAAAAGTATAAATATGATGATATTTTAAATAATGTAGAAAATATATCGTCAATGTTTTTACAAAGTAAAGAAGAAAAAAATATAATTTATAAAATAAAAAATAATTATATGTTAAAAGATTACCGTAATATTTCTCAAGGATTAATTCCTTACGACAAATATAGAGGACAATCAGAACATATAATAAAAAATAGAGCTTATCATTCTGATAAGAAATTAAATGATACTTATAAGAAAGAATTAAAAGGAGAAGATATAAAGTCTTATTATCTTTCTTGGAATGGTAATTTATGGATAAGTTATGGAGAATGGTTAGCAGCTCCAAGAGAACCAAAGTATTTTTTAGAACCTAGAATATTAATTAGAGAAATAACAGGAGATAAGTTATTTTGTGTATACACTGAAGAAGAATATTATAATACCCCGTCAATTATAAATGTTATTAATAATCAAAAAGATTTAGAGTTGAAATATATTTTAGGAATATTAAACTCTAAATTAATAGGAGGGTATCACAACAAAACATCACCTAAAGCTAATAAAGGATTATTTCCAAAAATCTTGGTAAATGATGTCAAAAATATACCTATAAAAGTTACAAATTACAGTAATCAAAAAGAAATTATATTATATATCGATAAAATGATTTCTTTAAATAAAAATTATTATGAGAGAATTTCAAAATTTATTAATTTTGTTAAAAATAAGTTTAATATAGAAAAAATTTCAAAGAAACTATCTAATTGGTACATTTTAGAATTTTCATACTTTATAAAAGAAATGAAGAAAGCTAAAATTAAATTCTCTTTAGCAGAAGAATTGGAATGGCAACAATTTTTTGAAGATGAAAAAAATAAAATAATTATTACTTAAATCAGAAATAGAAGAAGTTGATTCTAAAGTAGATAAACTTTTATATGATCTTTATGAAATTACAGAAGAAGAAATATCAATTATAGAAAATAATATACAATAATAGGAGAAATTTAATGACTTTAGAAAACATAAAAAAAGAATATATTGAAAAAGTAAAGAGTGTAGTTGATGAAAAAGAGCTTTACGAACTAAGAGTTAAGTTTTTAGGTAAAAAAGGTAAACTAACAGAGATAATGAAAGAAGCTAAAAACTTATCTCCAGAAGAACGTCCAGCATTTGGAAAAACTATAAATGAAATAAAAAATTATATTAATGATCACATAGAAGAAACAAAGCAAATATTAATAAATAAAGCTATAGAAGCCAAGTTATCAAAGGAAACAATAGATGTAACATTACCATCTAAAAAAGTAACGTTAGGTGGGATGAATCCACTAAATAAAGTTATAGAAGAAATAGAAGAACTTTTCATTTCAATGGGGTATTCAGTAGCTGAAGGACCAGAAGTTGAAACAGATAAATTCAATTTTGAAATGTTAAACTTACCAAAAGATCATCCAGCAAGGGATATGCAAGACTCATTTTACATAACAGAAGAGCTGTTAATGAGAACTCAAACATCACCTGTTCAAGCAAGAGAAATGTTAAAAGCACAAGGTAGAGGACCTATAAAAATAATTTGTCCAGGAAAAGTTTTTAGACGTGATAATGATGATGCAACACATTCACACCAATTTACACAAATAGAAGGATTAGTTGTAGATAAAAATATAACTTTCTCTGATTTAAAAGGAACATTAGAATATTTAATAAAATCATTATTCGGAGAAAACAAAAAAATACGATTAAGACCTAGCTTTTTCCCATTTACTGAACCATCAGTAGAAGTAGACATATCTTGGGGTAATGAAGATGATGAAGAAAATATAAAATGGTTAGAGATATTAGGTGCTGGAATGGTTCATCCTAACGTATTAAAAATGGCAGGATTTGACCCAGAAGAATATTCAGGATTTGCATTCGGAATGGGACCAGAAAGAATAGCTATGTTAAAATACGGAATATCAGATATAAGAAGTTTCTATACTAACGATGTAAGATTTTTAGAACAATTTAATAACGATAGAAACGATTAATTTAGGAGGATAAAATGTTAGTAAGTTATAATTGGTTAAAAGAATATGTAGATTTAGAAGTTAATGCAGAAAAATTAGCAGATAAGATTACTAGAAGTGGTTTAGAAGTAGAAGAAGTAATAAAATTAGACAAAGAATTAACAAACATAGTAGTAGGATATGTAAAAGAAAAAGAAAAACATCCTGATGCAGAAAAATTAAATGTTTGTAAAGTAGACGTGGGAACAGAAGAATTACAAATAGTATGTGGTGCGAGTAACGTAGATAAAGGGCAATATGTAATAGTAGCGAAAGTAGGAGCAACATTACCAGGAATAAAAATAAAAAAAGCTAAATTAAGAGGTATAGAATCTCAAGGGATGATATGCTCACTAAAAGAGCTAGGATTATCTAATTCAGTACTACCAAAAAATAGCCAAGAAGGAATATATGTATTTAGTGAAGCGCAACAATTAGGTGCCAATGCTATAGATATTTTAGGTTTAAATGATACAATTATAGACATTTCAATAACACCTAATAGAGCAGATGCACTTAGTATGAGAGGTATGGCTTATGAAGCATCGGCACTTTATAATACAAAGTCAAAATTAAAAGAAAAATTTGAAGATAAAAAATATGATAAAACAGACTTAACAGTATCTGTTTCTAGTGAAGACTGCTTGACGTATTACGGTCAAGTAGTGAAAAATATAGAAGTTAAAGAATCACCACTTTGGATTCAATCTAAATTAATAAAAGCAGGAATTAGACCAATAAATAATATAGTAGATATTACAAACTACGTATTATTAGAATATGGTCAACCAATGCATGCATTTGATAAAGACCTATTAGGAAATAAAATAGAAGTAAGAAAAGCTAAAGAATCAGAAGTTTTAACTACACTAGATGGAGAAGAACGCAAATTAAAAGAAACTGATTTAGTAATAACAGATGGAGAAAAACCAGTAGCTTTAGCAGGAGTAATGGGTGGTAAAGATACAGAAGTATCAGAAACAACAGTAAACATAGTTTTAGAATCAGCATATTTTAATCCAGTATCAGTAAGAAAAACATCTTCATATCATGGATTAAGAAGTGATTCATCTAGTAGATTTGAAAAAGGTATAGATCCTAAATTACAATCTATAGCACTAGAAAGAGCAGTAGAATTAATAATACAATTTAATCCACAAGCAGAAGTAGAACAATCACAATCAGTAGTTACTGAATTTGAAAATAAACAAGTAGACGTTACAGTTGATTATTTAAATAATATTCTTGGAACAAATTTATCTGAAGAAGAAATTGTAAAAATACTTAGTTCTCTAGGGTTTGAAATTTCAAAAGAAGAAGATTTATTAAAAATTATTGTACCTTCAAGAAGACCTGATATATCAATAAAACAAGATATAGCAGAAGAAGTTATAAGAATATACGGTTATGATAATTTAGAATCAACACTACCTAAGTTTTCGAAATCGACAAAAGGTGGCTTAACATATAAACAAAAACTATTAAGAGATATTAGAAAAACATACTTAAACAATGGTTTTTCAGATACAATCAATTATTCACTAGTTTCAGATAAAGAATCAGAACAGTTTACGCTAGAAAGCCATAATAAAGTAAGATTATTAATGCCAATGTCAGAGACGCATTCAACACTAAGACAAAGTTTGATTCCAGGCTTACTTACATCTTTAAGCTATAACAAAGCACGCCAACAAAAAAATCTAAAACTGTTAGAAGTAGGTAGAGTGTTCTTTGGATCAGAAGAAAAAGATATTCAACCAGAAGAAGTAACATATTTTTCAGGTGCTTTATCAGGAAAAGAACACATAACAAAATGGTTAAATGAAGAAAGAGAAATAGATTTCTATGCAGTAAAAGGATATTTAGAAATAGCATTTGAAAAATTAGGAATACTTGATAGTATAACTTACTCAGCAACAAAAATTGATAATATGCACCCTGGTAGAACAGCAAAAGTATATTACAACAATGAAGTAATAGGATTTTTAGGAGAAATTCATCCTACTTATGCAAGAGAATTAGATATAGATACTACTTATGTATTTGAAATTAACTTAGATAAAATACTAACTAATGATAAAGTAAAACCTAGATATGAAGAAATATCAAAATATCCTAAAGTTACAAGAGATATAGCTATATTAATTAACAAAGAAGACGAATACTTAAATATCTATTCAACAGTAAAATCACTAAATAATAGATTAATAGATTCTGTAGAACTATTTGATGTTTATTCAGGAATAGGATTACCAGAAGACAAAAAATCTTTAGCAATTTCTATAACATATAGCGACAAAGAAAAAACTTTAACAGAAGAAGAAATTAACAATGCTCATAACAAAGTTCTAGATGCATTAGTTAACTATGGAGCGACTATAAGATAAAAGGAAAGGAAGTTATATGACATTAATATTAATAATAGTTTCCTATATACTAGGTTCTATACCTTCTGCATTAATAATCGGGAAAGTATTTTTTAACAAGGATATAAGAAAATTAGGAAGTGGTAATTTAGGAACAACAAATACCATAAGAAATTTAGGTAAAAAAGCTGGTTTTGTAGTTTTTGCACTAGATTTCTTAAAAGGATTTGTTAGTTTAGCGATTGCTAACTTTTATCTAGGAGATTTATCATACTTATCTATATTTGGAGCAGCAGCCATGATAGGGCACATGTTTCCTATATTCGCTGGTTTCAAAGGAGGTAAAGCAGTAGCAACAGGGTCTTCTATATTTATATATCTATATCCTTATTTAGCAATAGTACAAATACTAGTATTCTTTATAGTATTATTATTATCAGGATATGTTTCATTAGGAAGTGTGACAATAGCATCTATAGGTGCTATTTATACATTAATTAATGGAGAAGGAATTGATAAATTTGTTATAAGTTTTATGTGTATATTTGTTATTTATATGCATAGAAGTAATATAATAAGAATAAAAAATGGAACAGAAAATATTTCAAAATTAAAAATTAAATTTTAGGAGATATTTATGGTAAAAATAATAGATGGTATAGCTATTGCAAAACAGCATAGAGAACAAATAAAAAATAAATCATTAGAATATAAATCTAAAGGGATAACTCCAACCTTAGCAGTGGTATTAGTAGGTAACAATAGAGCATCAATAAGCTATGTAAATTCTAAGCACAAAGCCTGTACGGCTAACGAAATAAATTCAATAAAAATAGAGTTAGAAGAAGATATTTCAGAAAATAATTTATTAGATAATATAGATAAATTAAATAAAGATAAAAATATCCATGGAATACTAGTTCAACTTCCATTACCAAAACATATAGACTCGGAAAAAATATTAAATGCCATTTATCCCGAAAAAGATGTTGATGGGTTTCATCCAATTAATGTAGGGAAGCTAGCTATAGGTAATGCAAAATTAATACCATGTACTCCTTTGGGAATAATGAGCCTTATAAAATCTACAAATGAAAATATCGAAGGGAAAAATGCTCTAGTTATAGGTAGATCAAATATAGTAGGAAAACCAGTAGCTAGTTTACTTTTACAAGAAAATGCTACAGTAACTATAGCACATTCTAAAACAAACAACCTTAAAGAATTAATAAAAAATGCTGATATAATAGTTAGTTGTGTAGGAGTAGCACACATATTAAATGCCCAATATGAATATAAAAAAACAGCAACAATTATAGATGTAGGAAACAACTACAAAGATGATAAATTAGTAGGTGATGTAGATTTTGAAAATGTTAAAGATAAAGTTTCGTACATATCACCTGTTCCAGGCGGAGTAGGACCTATGACTATAACAATGCTTATGTATAATACTTTAAAAGCTATTGAACTTCAATATAAACAATTTTCACAAAATTAATAAAAATTTATTGACAACAATAAGTTATAATGATATACTCATTTGTAAATAATTTTAAAACTATAGATGAGTAGTTAGGAATGTAATTACAGAGAGTATACGTTAGCTGAAAGTATATATTATTGAACTGATGAATATGGTCTATATTATGTTAAATATTGTGAGCTTAAAGTAAACATTATTCGTAGTGCCACGTTACAGGCAAAGCTATTTTTGTAGTTGAGTAAAAATTAAGGTGGTACCGCGTAATAACGCCCTTATTGTATTTATTACAATAGGGGTTTTTTATTTTATATAAAGGAGAAATAATTTATGTCAATAATACAACTAAAAAATGTAGAAAAAATTTATAACAACAAAGTACATGCATTAAAAAATATAAATTTAGAAGTTAACAAAGGAGATATATACGGAATAATAGGTTATTCTGGAGCCGGAAAATCTACATTAATAAGACTATTAAACGGATTAGAAACAGCAACTAATGGAGAAGTTAATGTATTGGGTGAAGATTTTGGAAAAATTTCTAACGAAAAAAGAAGACTAAAAAGACAAAAAATAGGAATGATTTTTCAACACTTCAACTTACTTTGGAGTAGAACAGTTGCAGAAAACATAGAATTTCCACTAGAAATATTGGGAATATCTAAAGAAGAAAGAAAAAAAAGAGTAGACGAGTTAGTAAAACTAGTAGGGCTAGAAGATAGAAAAGATAACTATCCATCACAACTATCAGGGGGACAAAAACAAAGAGTAGGGATAGCCCGAGCATTAGCTGGAAAACCAGAAATACTACTTTGTGATGAGGCAACAAGTGCCCTAGATCCAGAAACAACAGCAGACGTTTTAGACTTAATAAATGAAATTCATAAAAAAACTAATATTACAGTAGTATTAATAACACACGAAATGCATGTCGTTAAAACTATATGTACTAAAGTAGCAGTTATAGACGCAGGAGAAATCGTAGAAGAAGGTCTAGTATCAGATGTATTTTACAAGCCTAAAAAAGAAATAACTAAGAGATTTTTAAAACAAACTGCATTTAGTTCTGAAAAATCAGCAATGAAAAATATAAAAAATTGGAAAGAAACTTTTGTTAATGGCCAAATAGTAAAACTAACATTTAATGATAAAAACTTTAATACACCTATAATAAGTGAATTAACAAAAAGCCTTGATGTAAAAGTAAATATTATACAAGGTAAAATTGATAGAACACAAACAGGTAATATAGGAACTTTATATGCTCAATTATTAGGAGAAACTGATAATATAGAGAAAACTATAAATAAACTAGAAGAATTAGAAATTTCTGTGGAGGTGCTATAATATGAATTTTTCAAACGTTAATTGGGATAAAATATGGGAAAAAACATTAGAAACAATAATAATGACAGTAGAATCACTAATAGCTGTTTTCGTATTAGGAATAATATTAGGTTTATTATTATACCTTACTTCTAATAGTCAAAATAAATTTGTAGCGTTATTTTATACAATAGTAACAGCAATAGTAAATATTTTTAGAGCTATACCTTTTATTATATTAATAGTACTATTAATTCCATTTACTAAAGCAGTAGTAGGAACGATGTTAGGTGTACAGGCAGCTATACCAGCATTAATTATCTCTGCAGCACCTTTCTATGCAAGATTAGTAGAAATAGGTCTTAGAGAAGTAGATAAAGGTGTTATAGAAGCGGCTAAATCAATGGGAGCAACTAATTTTACAATAATAACAAAAGTATTAATTCCAGAAAGTAAGCCAGCATTAATTTCAGGTTTAACAGTAACAGCTATAGCTTTAGTTGGTTCAACTGCAATGGCAGGAGTAATAGGAGCAGGAGGTTTAGGAAACCTTGCTTACTTAGATGGATTCCAAAGAAGTAACAATCAAGTTACATTCGTTGCAACAGTAATAATTTTAATTATAGTTTTCGCAGTTCAATACCTAGGAGACTTTATAGTTAAAAAAGTGGATAAAAGATAATTGTTTAAGAGAAATGTTTTTACATTTCTCTTTTTATATTTTAATTATTAGTCAACTTTTTATTTAACTATTTTTAAAAAAATATTGAAAAAATTTTAAATTACTATATAATTAATATAGATTAAAAACAAAGGAGGCATATTATGCAAGAAAAGGTTAGATTAAAACCTATATTAGATGTACATGAAAAACCAAATATGTTGCTATGGGTAACACTTAGTTTACAACATTTATTTGCTATGTTTGGAGCTACCGTACTAGTACCGATACTTACTGGTCTTTCAGCTAGTGTGGCATTGGCGACTTCTGGTATAGGAACACTTACGTATTTATTAATAACAAGAGGAAAAATACCAGCATATCTTGGTTCTTCTTTTGCATTCATCACACCTATTATTGTATTGTCAACTACACATAATGTTCAGACAGCTATGCTTGGTGCATTTTTAGCCAGTTTAGTTTACGGAGTTGTAGCTTTATTAATAACTAAATTCGGAGTAAATTGGTTGTTAAAATTATTACCACCAGTTGTAGTAGGGCCAATCATAGTAGTAATAGGTTTAGGATTAGCTCCTACAGCAGTAGATATGGCTATGAATAAAACTATTGATGGAGTAAAACAATATGACTTAAAATACTTTCTAGTAGCGATGGCAACACTAGCAATAACAATACTTTGTAGTGTAGCCTTTAAAGGATTTGCCAAACAAATACCAGTTCTATTAGGAATTGTTGGAGGATATATAGTTTCTTGCTTAGCAGGATTAGTTAATTTTCAAGCAGTAATAGATGCCCCTTGGTTCCAAGTTCCTAGCTTCACAGTACCATTTGTTACATATACTCCAGAATGGAATATAGCAGCTTTAGCAATGGTACCTATAGCGATAGTAACTATTAATGAACATATAGGACACCAAATGGTATTATCAGAAGTAGTAGGTAAAAACTTTATAAAAGATCCTGGATTAAACCGTTCAGTTTTAGCAGATGGAGTTGCTATGATGTTCGCATCATTATTAGGAGGACCACCAAGTACAACTTATGGAGAAAATATCGGAGTATTGGCAATAACAAGAATATTTTCAGTATTTGTTTTAGGGGGAGCAGCAGTATTTGCGTTAATACTAAGTTTTATAGGGAAATTTTCAGCACTTATATCTACTATCCCAACACCAGTAATGGGAGGAGTTTCAATATTATTATTTGGTATTATAGCTTCTAGTGGTTTAAGAATGTTGGTAGATGAAAAAGTAGATTTAAGTATTAATAGAAATTTAGTAATATCTTCTGTAATTATAGTTTTAGGAGTAGGTGGAGCAATGTTAAAATTTGAAAGTATTAACTTTGAACTACCAGCTATGGCATTAGCAGCAATTTCAGGAGTATTATTAAACGCATTTTTACCAAAAGATAATAAGTAAAATAGTATATAAAAAAGTCAGAAACATAAACATAATGTTTCTGACTTTTTGTATATAATTCCCAATTTTCACTTCAAACTTTTTAAAAATTCTTCGTATAGTTTTAAAGATTTTTCATTTTTATTATTTGTATTTGCTTTGTAAAAAATTTTATTTTTTATTTTATCGGGTAAATATTGCTGTTTTACATAATTGTTAGGATAGCTATGAGGGTATTTATATCCGATACCACTTCCTAAATTTTCTGCCCCTTTGTAGTGATTATCTCGAAGATGTTTAGGTATTTCGAAATTAGGATTTTTATTAACTTCATTAATAGCTTCATCAATTGCAGAAATAGCACTATTCGATTTTAAAGATAGAGCTAATTGAATGACTACGTTAGATAGTGGTATTCTTGCTTCCGGAAAACCTAACATTTTTGCACTTTCTATTGCAGCATGAACAAATGGTCCAATATTAGGATTAGCCAACCCTATATCTTCATAAGCTATTACTGTAAGTCGCCTACAAATAGTCTCTAAATCTCCACTATCAATAAGTAGAGCTAAATAATAAAGTGAAGCATTGACATCACTACCTCTAATTGATTTTTGTAATGCACTAATAGTGTTATAGAAATAATCAGCATCCCTGTCGTAATTTTTAAAGTCCCCAATAGATAGTTTTAAAAATATTTCAGGAGTAATTGTTTCATTTTCAAAATTATTATTTATAATTTCTAAAGTATTTATAGCGTATCTCAAATCTCCAGAAGATCCGTTAGCTATGATTTTCAATGTATCTTCTTCAAAAATTACGTTATTACTAAAAATTTCTTTATTATCAATTAATTTTTTTAAATATTCAAGAACCTCATTATTTGAAAGAGGAAGTAATTCAAATATTTTCATTCTAGAACGAATTGCAGGAGCTACGCTATGATACGGATTTTGCGTAGTACAACCGATAACAAATATGCTATCAAATTCTATTTCTGGCAGAAGAATATCTTGCATAGGCTTCGTTAGTCTATGAAATTCATCTAATAGTAGAACTACTTTTTTAAATCTTTTTGATTCCTCTATTACATCAGTTAAATCTTTCTTTGTACAATTTACAGCGTTTAAAACTTTAAATTTATAATCAAGTTCATTTGCTAAAGCTGAGGCAATAGTAGTTTTTCCTGTTCCGGGAGGTCCAAATAAAATAAAAGAAAACATAGAATTATTTTCAACTATTTTCGTTAATATTTTATTTTCACCTATTAAATGTTTTTGACCAACTATTTCTTTTATGCTTTTTGGTCTTATTTTATTGATTAATGATTGCATAATTTCTCCTTGTATATAAAGTGAAAAAATTATTTACTTATGGTATAATACTTTAATAATAATATACGATAATAAAATTGTAAAGATTTTTTATTGTTATTAAATATAAACTTAGATTTATGACTAAAATTTCTATTGAAGGAGATTAGAGATGATAAATAAACTATCGTGGAAGATAGGTGGAGAACAAGGAGAAGGTTTAGAAAGTACAGCAGAAATATTTTCTACTGTTACAAACTCTTTAGGTTACAACATGTATTCTACAAGAAATTTTGCAAGTAGAATAAAAGGTGGACATAGTAACAGTAAAATATGTATTAATGAAAATAAGATTAATGCAATAGAATATGCAACAGATATATTGGTAGCTTTTGACCAAGGTACACTTGATAATTATATAGATGAACTTAGTGAAAATAGTATAATAATAGTTGATGAAAAAATAAAACCTGTTGTTTCAGAAAAAATAAATTGTAAAGTAGCTGTATTTCCAATAACAGATTTAGCTAAAGAAATTTCGTCACCAATAATAAAAAATGTTATAACTTTAGGTATATGTTCTAAATTATTAAATATAGATATAGCTTTATTTAGAGAAATGATTGAAAATAAATTTTCTAAAAAAGGTCAAGAAGTAGTAGATAATAATATAAAAGCATTTGAAACAGGCTATAATTTAATGGCAGAATATATGAAAGAAAATGGTATTACAGATGAATATCATTTAAAACCTTTAGAAAAAAGAGAAAAAAATAGTATGCGGATAATAGGAAATCATGCAGCAGCTATAGGAGCTATGGCAGCAGGTTGTAGATTATATGCAGGATATCCGATAACTCCAGCAACTGAAGTAATGGAATATATGTTTGAAAATTTACATAAAGTAGGTGGTGCATATATTCAAACAGAAGATGAATTAGCAGCATTGGGAGTTGTATTAGGGGCTAATTATGCAGGTGTTAGAGCTATGACTGCAACTTCTGGACCAGGTATGGCATTAATGACAGAATTTTTAGGTTTAGCAACTATAAGTGAACAACCATCTGTAATATATGATGCACAAAGAGGGGGACCAGCAACAGGTCTTCCTACAAAAATAGAACAATCTGATATTCATCATGCAGTTTATGGTGGAGCAGGAGATGCTTCTCGAGTTGTATTAGCACCTACTAGTGTAGAAGATAGTTTTTATATAATGATAGATGCGTTTAATGTATCAGAAAAATATCAAACTCCAACTATCGTATTATCAGATTTGCAGTTGTCAATGAATAAAGAAACTGTTGATAAATTTGATTATTCAAAAGTTGAAATAGATAGAGGAAAATTATTAACAGAAGAAGAAATAAAACAATTTGAAAAAACAGTTTACTTCAAACGCTACGGTTTAGAAGAAGATTTAATTTCTTATAGAACTATTCCGGGGCAAGAGGGAGGAATTCATAATGCGAACAGTTCAGAACATTCAGAATACGGATTACCTTCTGAAAATCCTTTAAATAGGGCTAAACACACTAAAAAACGTATGGAAAAGGTTAAATCAGCATTTATAAATCAACCTTATGTTCATAAAAAAATGTCAGATAAATCAAAAACTATATTAATAGGTATAAACTCAGTATGTGGAACTATTGATAATGTAGCTAATATTCTAAATTTAGAGGATAATATTTATGATACTTTACACATTCGTCAAATATTTCCGGTACATAATGATTTAGAAAATATACTTAATAGTTATGAAAATATTTATGTAGTTGAACATAATTATAACGGACAATTAAAAAATGTATTATTAAATAATTTAAATATAAATAAAAAAGTTGATAGTATATTAAAGTATAATGGTGATATTTTATATACACACGAAATAATAGACAGTATAAAAGGAGGTAACTAATTTGGTATCATTAAAAGATTATAGAAATGATGTAAAACCTGATTGGTGTGCAGGATGTGGAGATTTTTCAGTTCTTGCAGCACTAAATAAAGCAGCTGTTTCATTAGAAATATCTCCTAAAGACTTAGTAGTGTCAGCAGGTATAGGATGTTCAGGGAAAATAAGTGGATATACAAAAGCTTATGGAGTACAAGGACTTCATGGACGTTCATTACCAGTGGCACAAGGAATAAAATTAGCTAATCATGATTTAAAAGTTATAGCTATGGGTGGAGATGGTGATGGATATGCCATCGGTATAGGTCATGCTATACACGCTATGAGAAGAAATATAGATATGACTTATGTTGTTATGGATAATCAACTTTATGCTTTAACAAAATCACAAGCATCACCTAGATCAGATGAAGGATTTGTTACTACTACTTCGTTAGATGGAGCACAAGATAGTCCTTTATTCCCTATGGAGTTAGCATTATCATCAGGAGTTACTTTTTTAGGGCAGGCTTTTACAGGAAATATGAAGCAATTAGTTAATATATTAGAGGAAGCTATAAATCACAAAGGTTTTTCACTAGTAAATGTATTTAGTCCTTGTCATACTTATAACTACAAAAATACTCCAAAATGGTTTAAAGATAACTTAACTAACTTAGATGAAATAGAAGGTTATGATAACAAAAATAAATATGAAGCGTATAGTGTACTAGATAAATATGATAATTTAGTAACAGGGATAATATATCGTGATGACACTAAAAAGACTTTTGAAGATAATTTGAAAGGATATGATCAAACAAAACAATTAAGTAATGCTTGTTTAGAATTAGACGAGAATTTATTTAATAGTTTATGTGATGAATTTAGATAAGGAGGCTTCTTATAATGGGTAAATACAAAAAAATAACGTTATTAATAGCATTGGGCTTAGCTACATATCCAGCTTACAGAAAAATAAATAAACTTTATAAAGAAGATAACTATATAAAAGATTGTAAAAAACAAATATTAGATAGAGGTTATGAAATTAAAGATAGTTGGTGCTTAAGTTTACCAGAAAATAACTATTTAGAATTTACTTTTACTGACTATAAAAATAAAAACTATACAGTAATATATAGTAAATTAGAAAATAAAATAACATCTATAAAAGAGGTATAATTATGAAAAAATCTGTTCAATTATTTAAAGAATTAACATCTTTAGATTCAACTTCTGGTTTCGAGCAGGAAGTTGCAAATTATTTAATAGAAAAATTAACACCTTATGCTGATGAAATAAAAAGAGATAACTTAGGTGGAGTTTATGCTATAAAAAAATCAAAAAATCCAGATGCTAAAACTGTTATGGTTGCAGCACATATGGATGAAGTAGGATTTGTTATAACCAAAATATTACCAAATGGATTTTTAAAATTTGAAACATTAGGTGGATTTAGAGAAGACGTATTGTTATCACAAAAATTTACGGTAACAACATTTGAAGGGAAAAAGTTTACAGGTGTAATAGCTTCTATTCCAAAACATTTTGTTAGTGGGAACCCACAAGCAGTTAAAATTAGTGAAATGACAATAGATATTGGAGCTAGTTCAGAAAAAGAAGTTAGAGAACTAGGAATAAGAGAAGGTGCTTTTGTTACACCAAAAACAGAATTTGAACAATTAACAGAGCATAGACTTATGGCAAAAGCATTTGATAATCGTTATGGTTGTGTAATTATAACAGAATTATTTGAAGAATTAGCTAATGAAGATCTTGATTGTAATCTTGTAGTTTGTGCAACAGTTCAAGAAGAAGTAGGATTAAGAGGGGCTACAATAGCAGCTAACATGATAAATCCTGACTTATGCCTAGTAGTTGATTGTAGTCCAGCTAATGATATGGATGGAAATAAAAATGCGAATGGTAAATTAGGAGAAGGATTTTTAGTAAGATTAGTAGATAGAACTATGGTTTTAAGAGCTAATTTAAGAGAGAAAATTGTATCTTTAGCAGAAGAAAACGATATAAAATATCAATACTTCACTTCTCCTGGAGGAACAGACGCAGGAAATATACATCAAGCACAATTTGGTATTCCAACAGCTGTAATAGGAATATGTGGAAGATATATACACACACATAATTCTATAATAGATATTAGAGATTATCTAGCAGCTAAAGAAATTTCAAAACAAATAATAAAAAATGTTGATGATAAATTTATAGCTGATATACGTTTATAAAATTTATTATAAAAATATAAAAAAAGGTGTTGTATTTGTTTAAAATTTACAACACCTAATTGTTTTATAAATATTTTACATTTGTTGAATTTATATTTATTCGTAGTTGTCAAATTCATTTTCTTCATAATAATCTTCCATTCTTTCATCATAAATAGTTTTATTAATTTTTAAAACTATTCCTAGAAGAATTGAATTTGCTAATAATGAGCTACCACCATAACTAATAAACGGCATACTAACTCCAATTACAGGAATAATTCCTGTAGCAGAATAACTATTCATTAAAAATGAATATGCAATACTAAATGAAGCTAAAAGCAAGAAGTAATAACTAAAGTTTCCATGTTGACAAGATTTTGCTATTCTAAGTACTTTAATAATAAAAATAAAATATATAAGAATAAATATAGCAGCTCCAATAAAACCAAAATTTTTAGCTATAACAGTAAAAATAAAATCGTTATATTGTTCTGGTATATATGTAACATTTTTTTCAAAAGAACCTGATATTCCGGCTTTTTTTACTTCATTTAAAGCTAATGTAATTTGATAAGAATAGTCATTAATATAGTCATTAGGATTTATCCAAGATAATAATCTTTTTATTTGATAGTCTCTTATTCCTATTTTTATAAGTAAATTAGGAACATAGATAGCACTACCTATAACTATTGCTAAAAATCCTATAACAAATGAATAAATAACAAGAAAAGTCTTACTTCTGTTACTTACTAAAAATGCTAAAACTAAAAATAAACAAACAAAATATAAAGCATTACCCGTATCATTTTCTTTAATTATTAGAATAAAAGGAATAATTGTTATTATAGCTACTTGTATTAGTTTTAAAATATCTGATGATGTTCTAAAGTGCTCTTTAGTTATAAGTGAACTTACTAAAATAACGGTAGTTACTTTGGCTATTTCAGATGGTTGGAAAGAAAATAATTTAAAATTAAACCAAGCCTTAGCTCCATTTATAACAGGTGCTATAGATACTGGAGCTATTAGTAATAATACCAATAAAATAATACTAATTATAAAAAGTAAAATACTAATTTTTTCATAAGTATGAACAGAAATATTTTGCATAAAATATATAATTCCAAAACTAAAAATAAAGAAAATTAATTGCTTTAAAAATAAAGTTGGAGTAATATTATTATTGTACTCTGCTAAAATTATAGATATTATACTCGTAAAAGCAAAAAAGAAATAAAATATTAATATACTTAAATTACTTTTATGAAGAATAAAATTTTTCAAAAAATCAACTCCTTTAATTGAGAATTATAAATTAAAAATTTTATAATATCAATTAATATAATTAAATAATAATCATAAAATACAATATTAAATTAAAATTAAAGTTAAATTAAAGAGGTGAAAAAGTTGAAATATACTCCAATGATAGAACAATATTTAAAAATAAAAAATCAATATAGTGATATGTTTTTATTTTACAGATTAGGAGATTTTTATGAGTTGTTTTTTGATGATGCTATAAATGCAGCTAGAATATTAGAAATAACTCTTACAGGACGAGAAGCTGGTGTAGAAGAAAAAATACCTATGTGTGGAGTACCTTTTCACTCAGCAGCTAATTATATAGAAATTTTGGTAAATAAGGGGCATAAAGTAGCGATATGTGAACAAGTATCAGAAGCAGGGCAAGGAAAATTAGTTGAACGTAAAGTGGTACAAGTAATAACTCCAGGAACATACATGAACTATAAAAATTATGACGAAAACAATTATTTAGGTTGTGTATACTTTACAGAAAATAAATACTACTTATCTTTTTGTGACATAATGACAGGAGATAGTAGATGTATAGAGTTAGACAGTATTCAAGAGTTATATGATGAAATATTTAAAAATAATATAAAAGAAGTTTTAAATATAAATAATGATAATTTAATTTTAGAAAATATTTATGTTACCAATGTAGATTTTTCTAAAGAATTAACTTTAGAAAAAACTAACAATATATCTAATAAAAATTTAAAAATAAGTTGTAATCACTTATTAGATTATGTAGAGAAAACACAAAATAAAAATATAGATTCTCTAAAAGACTTCGAAATTTATTTTAAAGATAAATTTGTATATTTAACTAATTACTCTTTAAAAAATCTTGAAGTAACTCAAAATATGGCTAACGGTTCAAAAAAAGGCTCTTTACTTAGTGTTATAGACAAAACAAAAACATCATCCGGTGCAAGAAAAATTAGAAGATGGTTGGAGCAACCATTATTAAATAAAGATAAAATAATAGAACGTCAAAATATAATAGAAGATTTTATTAACAATTACTTTATAAGAATAGACATTCAAGAAAATTTAAAAGAAATTTATGACCTAGAGAGAATATCTTCAAGAGTTTCTTACAACATAGTTTCTCCCCGTGAACTGCTAAATTTAAAAAATACATTGTCCAAAATACCTAAAATAAAAGGATTACTCGGTAGTATTGATAGTAAAAATATAGCTAAAATAAATAACAAAGTAAATGAGTTGAGTAACTTAAAAGAGTACTTAGAAAATTCTATACACGAAGATGCAGGTCAAACTGTAAAAGAAGGTAATGTTATAAAATTTGGCTTCAATAGAGAATTAGATGAGTATAAAAATGCGCAAAATAACGGAAATAACATGCTGTTAGAAATTGAGCAAAGAGAAAAAGAAAAAACGGGAATAAAAAATCTAAAAATAAGTTACAATAAGGTTTTTGGATATTTTATAGAAATATCAAAAGGTAATTTAAAAAACTTAAATGTAGATGAACTTGGCTACCATAGAAAACAGACACTAGCTAATTGCGAAAGATTTGTTTCTGATGAACTAAAAAAAGTTGAGAATTACATAGTAAATTCTAAATCTAAAATAGAAGAATTAGAATTAGAACTATTCCAAAATATAAAACAAGAAATACAAAAATATACTACAAAAATACAAAACCTAGCAGATAAAATAAGTGATTTAGATGTTTACATATCATTAGCTACAGTAGCAGAAGAATTTGGCTATGTTAAACCTATATTTACAGAAGATAGAATAGTAAAAATAATAGATGGTAGACATCCTATAGTAGAAAGAATGGTTTCTGAAAATTCTTATATAAGTAATGATTGTTCATTTGAAAATAGTGATAATGTTTTATTAATAACAGGTCCTAATATGTCAGGAAAATCAACTTATATGAGACAACTAGCATTAATAGTAATATTAGCACAAATAGGTTCATACGTTCCTTGTAGTAGTGCTAAGCTACCTATATTTGATAAAATATTTACGAGAATCGGAGCTTCTGATGATTTAGCAGGAGGAAAATCAACCTTTATGGTAGAAATGATGGAGGCTAAAAATGCTTTGCTAGATTCTACAGAAAATTCGTTATTAATATTTGATGAAATAGGTCGAGGAACATCAACTTATGATGGGATAGCTCTAGCACAATCAATACTAGAGTACATTAACAAAAATATTAAATGCAAAACACTATTTTCTACGCACTATCACGAACTTACTAAGCTAGAAGAACAAGAGACAGGAATAAAAAATATACATGTTTCTGCCAAAGAAGAAAAGGGTAATTTAATATTTCTATATAAAGTTCAAAAAGGTGCTATCGAAAAAAGTTATGGTATTCATGTAGCTAAATTAGCAGGATTACCTAGTGAAGTAATTACTAACGCAAATAAAGTACTTAATAATCTTGAGATGGCTAATTTTGATGGTAAACAAAATATTAATGTATCAGAAGAAATTAAAGAAACTTCAGAAGTTATAGTAAAAGAAGAATTAAAAGAAGAAAAACACAAATATGCAAAACTATCTTTCGATTTTGATGACACTACAGATAAGTACAATGAGTTAAAAAATATTATAGAAAATATAGATTTATTAAATACAACCCCACTAGCAGCTATGCAAATAATTAACGAATTAAAGAGTAAGGTAAAATAAAAATAATATAAACTACAATAAGACTTAAAATGTTTTATTGTAGTTTATTTTAATATGTTAATATTGTATAATATATTATGATATTTTTTAATACTACAATAAAAGGAGTGATATTTTGGGTAAAATAAATATATTGTCAAATTCACTAGCTAACAAAATAGCAGCAGGAGAAGTAGTAGAAAGACCCGCTTCTGTAGTAAAAGAATTACTAGAAAATTCTATAGATGCAGGCAGCACAAATATAAAAATTATAATAAAAGAATTCGGTATAGAAGAAATTAGAATAATAGATAATGGCTCTGGTATTGCAAATGATGATATAGAAAAAGCCTTTATGCGCCATGCTACTAGCAAAATTAATAACGATTATGATTTATTTCATATAAATACTTTAGGATTTAGAGGGGAAGCCTTGGCGAGTATTGCTTCTGTTAGTAATATTGAAATAAAAAGTTGTGCAGGAGAAGAACAAGGAAAAATTTTAGAACTCCAAGCAGGAAAAATAACAAAAAATGAATATTATGCACCTATTAAGGGAACAGATATTTCTGTAAAAAATTTATTTTATAATACACCTGCTAGATTAAAATATTTAAAAAATCCCCATACAGAACAAGCTAATATAATGAATATAATTAACAAATTAGCACTTTCATATCCAAACATATCTTTTGAAGTTAGTGTTGATGGCAAAATAGTATTAAAAACTTATGGAGATAAAGATAGACATAAAGTAATTTCAAAAATATATAATGTAGCAGTAGCTAAAAATATGTTAAGTTTTTACGGTAATAATGATGACTATAAAATAAATGGCTATATATCAAAACCAGATGAGACTAGAGCAAATAAAAATTATATAACTATATTTATAAATGGAAGATATATAAAAAATTATGCGATTCAAAATGCGATAGTAGATGCTTATGGAACATTTTTAATGAAAAATAGATATCCTATAGCAATTATAAATATAGAAATGGATTCAGTACTAATAGATGTCAATGTTCATCCTACAAAACAAGAGGTAAGACTATCAAAAGAATCAGAATTAATTCAACTAATAAAAGCTACTATAGAAAGTAGATTAGCTAATAATACATATATTCCAGAAGGAATAAACAATGTAATTAGAAAAAGAGAAACACCAAAAATAGAACAACTATCTTATGATAAAGAATTAGATAGTAAATTTGTAGTAAAAGAAAACAACTATCCAAATACTACAAGTTTTTCAGATAATAGTTATAGAAATACAAAATTAGAAGAAGAAGTATTTGAAAAGCAAAAAGAAAATTTCTTTGATTTTATAAAACCAGTTGAAAAAAATAGTGATATAAATTTTGATAATGACTATATTAATGATAATTCAGAATATAATAATAAAATTGAAGATAATAGTGATTTAACAGAATTAGAATTTGTAGAAGATACTGAGTTATTGTTACCACAGCTAAAAGTTCTGGCACAAATATTTAAAACATACATACTAGCAGAAACAGGTAATGAACTATATTTAATAGATCAACATGCCGCGCAAGAACGTTATAATTATGAAAAAATACAAAAAACATTTTTTGAAAAATCAAGTCATAAAAATCAACTTCTAATCCCGATAACTTATAATTTCTTTAATGAAGAAGAAGTAAAAATAAAAAATATAGTAAACAAATTAGCAGAAATAGGAATAGATCTTCAGGAGTTTGGAGAAAATAATTATATAGTGAGGGAATATCCAGGTTGGATAAAAGAAGATGCCGAAAATATTATAAAAGATATAATAGAAAAATTATCAGTAGATTCTAATTTAACAGCAAGTAAACTAGCAGATGACGCAATAGCTATGGCTAGTTGTAAAGCATCAATAAAAGCAAATCAATATTTAACTCATGAAGAAATGAACAAAGTAATAGAAGATTTATATAGTTGTAAAAATCCTTTTACTTGTCCACACGGTCGACCAATAATAAGCAAAATGACTAAAAAAGATTTAGAAAAAATGTTCAAGAGAATAGTATAAACTATATTGAAAGAGAAAATTAATGAAAATACCAATAATAGCAATAGTAGGTCCTACAGCTGTAGGAAAAACAGAAATAAGTATAGAAATAGCCAAAAAATTTAATTGTGAAATTATTTCGGTAGATAGTGTCCAAATGTATAAACATTTTAATATAGGATCTGCAAAAATAACACACGAAGAAATGCAAGGCGTTACCCATCACTTAATAGATAACCTAAACCCAGATGACAAATTTTCTGTATATGAGTATCAGAAAATAGCAAGAGAAAAAATCTTAGAAGTTATAAAAAAAGGTAAAATACCTTTACTTATAGGTGGGACAGGATATTACATGAGTGCTGTTTTATATGATTATACATTTAGCAATTATTCAAGTAATAATAAAGAAAACTTTAGTTTAGAATATATGAAAAACTATCTTTTAGAGAACTATCCTGATACTTATAATAATATTGATATTAATAACGAAAGACGAGTAACAAATGCATATAAGTACGTAACAGAAGAAAATAAATCTACAATAGAAAATAATAATGCTAACAATCTCTATGATAATTATAATCCATACATAATAGTATTAAAACAAGACAGAGAAGTGTTGTACAATCGTATAAATTTACGAGTAGAAAAAATGATACAGTTAGGGCTTATAGCTGAAGTAAAAAATATAATAGCTAATTATGGAGGAAACTTGCAACCATTAACGGCGATAGGGTATAAAGAAGTAGTTTCATATTTAAATAACGAAATATCAGAAGAGTATATGATAGAAAGTATCCAGCAAAATTCTAGAAGATATGCCAAAAGGCAAATAACGTGGTTTAAAAATAAAATGTTTAATACAAACTGGTATAATTTAGATATAGATAATAAAAGTAAAATATTTGAAGATATAGAAAAATATTTAAGAGAGAACGAGTAATGCAGGTATTAAATATAAAAAAACTTAACAAAAAATATAAAATAGAGTTAGAAAATGATAGATATATTTATATTTCGGAAAATACACTAATAAAATTTGGAATAATAAAAAAAATAACATTATCAAATGAAACTTTAAAAGAAATTCAAAAATATGAAAATAAAGAACAAGCATTATCTAAAGTTATGAATTATTTGAGTTATGGTTTGCGTACAGAATACGAAATAATAGAATATTTAAAGAAAAAAGAAATACTAGAAGAGAGTATTACTTACGCACTAGAAAAATTAAAAGAATATCGATATATAGATGATGAAAAGTATGCAGTACTATTTACTAGAGACTCTTTTAATATAAAGAAAAAAGGACCATCATACATAAAAAATAAATTAATAGCTAAAAAAGTAGCAGAACATTTTATTGAAAAAAGTATTCTAGGAATATGTACCGAAGAAGAAATGCTAGATAATGTTTATAGTATGATAGAAAAAGAATATAACAAAAAAAATGATACTCAAAGTAAAAAAATACAGAAAATAACTACTAAACTTTATACAAATGGCTACAGTTTTGATATAATAAACAAAGCGTTCAAAAATTTTTTAGAAAATAATCAAGACTTAGAAGATGATTATAATTTGATAGAAAAAAATTATAATAAAGCATATAACAAATTTTCAAAAAAGTATGCGGATAAGTATATACTTAAACAAAAAATAATAGAGAAACTATTGAGAGATGGCTTCTCTTATGATAAAATAAAAAATTATTTTGAAGAAATAGATTTTTAAAGGAAGATGATAATGGATAAAAGAAATAATAGGCAAAAGAAAATAAGAAATTTTTCTATAATAGCTCATATAGACCACGGAAAATCTACATTGGCAGATAGGATATTAGAAAAAACTAAAGCTATAGAATCAAGAGAAATGAAAGCTCAATTATTAGATTCTATGGATATAGAAAGAGAACGTGGAATAACTATAAAATTAAATGCTGTACAACTAAAATATACGGCTAAAGATGGCGAAGAATACATTTTGCACCTTATAGATACACCGGGACACGTAGACTTCACATACGAAGTTTCAAGATCACTTGCAGCTTGCGAGGGAGCTATATTAGTAGTAGATGCAGCACAAGGTATAGAAGCTCAAACACTAGCTAATGTTTATTTAGCTCTTGATAACAATTTAGAAATAATACCAATTATTAACAAAATTGATTTGCCAGCAGCAGATCCAGAGAAAGTAAAAACAGAAATAGAAGATGTTATAGGATTACCTACTGATGACATAGTTTTAGCATCAGCTAAAGCAGGTATAGGTATAGAAGAAATATTAGAACAAATAGTAGAATATATACCGGCTCCAACGGGAGATTCTAACGAGCCACTTCAAGCATTAATATTCGATTCAGTTTATGATCCTTATAGAGGTGTTATAGTATCTGTTAGAATAAAAAACGGAACTGTTAGACCTGGAGATAAAATAAAAATGATGGCTACTGGTGGAGTATTTGACGTTACAGAGGTAGGTATTCATACACCAAAAGAAAAACAAGTAGACGAATTAACAGTAGGAGACGTAGGATTTATTTGTGCTTCAATAAAAAATGTTAGCGAAACTAGAGTTGGGGATACTATAACTTTAGCAACTAATCCAGCTAAAGAAGCACTACCAGGATATAGAAAATTAAATCCTATGGTTTATTGTGGTTTATATCCTATTGATTCTTCAAAATACAACGATTTAAGAGAAGCATTAGAAAAACTAGAACTTAACGATTCAGCGTTGCAATATGAAGCGGAAACTTCACAAGCGTTAGGTTTCGGATTTAGATGTGGTTTCTTAGGAATGTTACATATGGAGATTATTCAAGAACGTATAGAACGTGAATTTAATATTGACATCATCGCAACAGCTCCGTCGGTTGTTTACAAAGTAGAAAAAACAGATGGTGAAGAAATAGATGTAGCAAATCCATCTGAAATGCCTGATCCACAGAAAATAAACAAAATAAGTGAGCCTTATGTAAAAGCAAGTATTATGGTACCTAATGACTATGTAGGATCAGTTATGGAACTTTGTCAGAAGAAACGTGGTATTTTTATAAATATGGATTATATAGACTCTACAAGGGTAAATATAACATATGATATGCCATTATCAGAAATAGTATTTGACTTCTTTGACCAATTAAAATCTAATACTAAGGGCTATGCTTCATTCGACTATGAAATGACAGGTTACCAATCAAGTAATTTAGTTAAGATGGACATATTATTAAACGGAGAGCAAGTAGATGCACTAAGTTTTATAGTTCATAGAGAATTTGCTTATCAAAGAGGAAAAGTAATAGTAGAAAAATTAAGAAAATTAATTCCTAGACAACAATTTGAAATACCGGTTCAAGCAGCTATCGGAAACAAAATTATTTCTAGAGAAACAATTAAAGCAATGCGTAAAAATGTATTAGCTAAATGTTACGGTGGAGATATAAGTAGAAAGAGAAAACTACTAGAGAAACAGAAAAAAGGAAAAGAACGTATGAAAGCAGTAGGAAGTGTAGAAGTTCCACAAGATGCATTTATGGCAGTTCTAAAAATGGATGATGAATAAAAATATAGATAAAAAAAGGGGAATATATGTACATATTCCCTTTTGTAAATATATATGTACATATTGCGATTTTAATAAGTTTTATATCCAAAATCAGCCTGTTGATGACTACATAGAAAGCCTAATAAAAGAAATATCTTTTGTTGATTCTAAAGATATAATAACTGTTTATATAGGTGGAGGAACACCTAGTGCACTAAACGATAGTCAATTAAGAAATTTATTAGATACTATAGCTGATAAAGTAGATACCAAAAAATTATTAGAATATTCTTTTGAAGCTAATCCAGAAGACTTAACTAAAGAGAGGGCAGCTATTTTAAAAGAATATGGTATAACAAGAGTTAGTATGGGAGTACAAACTTTTAATAACGATTTATTAAAAATTATAGGTCGAGGACATCAAGCTAATGATGTAGATAATGCTATTAAAAACCTACAATCTGTAGGTATTAACAATATAAATGTAGATTTGATGTTTGCACTACCTAATCAAAGTATGGACGATTTATTTGATAGTATGAAGAGAATAATATCTTATAATATTCCACATGTTTC
Organism: Gemelliphila palaticanis; assembly: GCA_013415235.1. Classification (GTDB taxonomy): domain Bacteria; phylum Bacillota; class Bacilli; order Staphylococcales; family Gemellaceae; genus Gemelliphila; species Gemelliphila palaticanis. The sequence continues at coordinate 15,824 of JACBYF010000002.1, read as the reverse complement.
CTGTTATTCTTTAATTTTGGAGCAAAGAACAAAACTTTATAATCAAGTCACTAGTAAACAAGTAATATTGCCAACTAATGAAGTTGAAGAAAAAATGTATGCTGCTGTAATAGACTATTTAACAGAAAATGGTTTTAAGCAGTATGAAATAAGTAATTTTGCTAAGGAAGGATATGAAAGTATTCATAATAGTAATTACTGGCACAATCTAGAATACTACGGCTTAGGAGCAGGTGCACATGGCTACATAGATGGAGAGCGTTATTCTAATATACGTCCTGTTAAATTTTATATAGAGTCTATGAAAAATAAAGATAGTGCAAAAAGAGAAGGAAATATAGTTACTGAAAAAGAAAAAATTGAAGAAGAGTTTTTCTTAGGTTTACGTTTGTTAAAAGGTGTTGATTTATCTTATATTGACAAAAAGTATAATATAAATACAAGAGAGCTTTATAAAAAATCTATAGAAACAAATCTTTCTTTAGGTTATCTATCACTAGAAAATAATATTTTAAAATTGACTAAAAAAGGTCTTTTTTACGGTAATGATGTTTTTTCAGATTTTTTAATTGAAGATTAGGAAAAAGGAGTTGGCTTAACCAACTCCTGGCTCTGTGAAATAAGCTCTGTAAATTCCTTTAGTTGATAGAAGTGAACTAGTTTATTTTGAATTTTTATAGGGGCTAACGAAAAGACAAAGATAGTTTTTTAGTTAGCCCCTCTTTTATAATTTTATATATAATATTATTAGTGAGAATCTATATTTTTGAATTTTGTATTTTCAAATACTTTTTTATATTTAGAATAAACAACAATTTTTTTCTTATATATAGGATGAATAAACTCTAATTTTAAAGCTCCTAGATACATATTATCATATTTATAACCATCTTTTGAATATAACTTATCTCCAACTATACTATTATTAAGATAGTTTAGATGCACTCTTATCTGATGAGTTCTTCCAGTTTCTAGATTTATTAGTAGTTTATAAAAGCCATTATTTAGTTTTTCGCATTCTAATATATTTGTTATAGCTATTTTACCATTTTTTGTAACGGTCATTTTATTATTTTCTCTATTATCTCTACCTATATTTGTAGAGATTTTTTGTGTATTTATATTATTTTTAACTATAGCAGAATAAAATCTCATTATTTCTTTATTTTCTAACATATAATCTAGTTTTGCTTTTATAAATGGTGTTTTTGCAAAAATAACTAGACCACAAGTATCAATATCTAATCTATGAATAGGTTCTAAATATTCAAAGTCTTTTATTAGAAAATTTACAAGTGTGTCATTTTCTATTTCGTTATCATTAGGGTGAGTTTTCATTCCAAAAGGTTTTGAAGCTACCAAAATAAAATCATCTTCATATTCTATTGTGATTTCTTTTTCATTATTTTTTAAATAATTAGATGTAGATAGTGTTAAGTTAATTTCTAAAATATCACCAATCTTTAATTCTTTGTACATATTTGTTAACTCATTGTTTAAAAAAATATTATTTTTATCAATATTAATAGTATGGATATTTTTTTTAGAGAGCATAAGTTCTTCTTTTAAAAATTCTCTAATATTTTTATAATCATTTGTAATTTCAAATTTCATTTTATGTCCTTTATTATGTTATTTTAAATTAATTTTAACATTTTGAAAAAAAAATGTAAATTTTTTAGTTAAACTATTGTCAAAAAAGGTCAAACACTGTATAATATATTTAAGGTCAAAATAAGTCAAAATAAATTTGATTATTAGACTAAGGAGGTTAGTATGAATATAGAAAAATTTACAAATAGTTTAAAAGAAATATTAGCTAATTCACAAAAGAAAGCTATAGAAATAAAAAGTCAAAATATAACTAGTGAGATAATAATTTCTGAAGCGTTAAAAGGAAATAATCTATATAGTGATATTTTTAATAGGTTAGGATTTGACAAAAATAAAGTTTTAAAAGAATTAAATTTAGAAATTAGCAAAATAAATGCAGTTTCGGGAAGTGAAGTTAATTATGGAGCTTATTTAACTAATGATGCTAATAAATTATTCAGCGAAGCAGAAAAGTATATGATTAAATATGGTGATGAGTATTTATCGAACGAACATTTAGTATTGGCATCTTATGTAGTTAATCCAATTATAAAGAAAAATGTTGATAGTATAGCTGATCTTAAAAAATTAGTAGAAATAATAGAAAGTATAAGAGGTGGGAAAAAAGTTATGACAGAAAATCCAGAAGTTAGTTATGAAGTTTTAGAAAAATATGGTCGAGATTTAGTAAAGGAAGTTAATGAGGGTAAAATCGATCCTGTTATAGGAAGAGATGATGAAATAAGAAATGTAATAAGAATATTATCAAGAAAAACAAAAAATAATCCTGTTCTAATAGGAGAACCGGGTGTAGGGAAAACAGCGATAGTTGAGGCACTTGCTCAAAGAATTGTAAAAGGTGATGTACCAGAATCTTTAAAAAATAAAACAGTTTTTGAACTTGATTTAACGAGTTTAGTAGCAGGCGCAAAATATCGAGGAGAATTTGAAGAAAGGCTTCAGGCTGTTTTAAAAGAAATAAAAGAGCAAGATGGAAATATAATATTATTTATAGATGAAATACATATGCTTGTAGGTGCTGGAAAAACTGATGGAGCCATGGATGCAGGTAATATTTTAAAACCAATGTTAGCGAGGGGAGAATTACACTGTATTGGAGCTACTACACTAAATGAATATAGAAATTATATTGAAAAAGATTCTGCTTTAGAAAGAAGATTCCAAAAAGTTTTGGTAAAAGAACCTACTGTTGAAGATACAATTTCTATACTAAGAGGATTAAAAGAAAGATTTGAACTTTATCATGGGGTTAAAATATCTGATAGAGCTATAGTTTATTCTGCAGAATTATCAAATAGATACATTACAGATAGATTTTTACCAGATAAAGCTATAGATTTAATAGATCAAGCATGTGCAACAATAAAAACGGAAAATTCATCTAATCCAGCAGAATTAGATACTATAAACCGTAAAGTTATGCAATTAGAAATTGAAGAGAAAGCACTTAGTGTTGAAGATGATGAAATTTCTCAAAAGAGATTAGAATCATTAAGAGAAGAATTATCTGAATTAAGAGAAGAGCAGAAGAAACTTCAGATGCAAGTGGATAAAGAAAAAGAGAAAATAAACGAAGTAAACAGAATTAGAACTGAAATAGATAATACTAGAATAGAATTAGAAAAAGCAGAGAATGAGTATAATTTAGAGAAAGCATCAGAATTAAAATATTCAGTATTACCTAGTTTATTAGATAAGTTGAAAGAATACGAAACTTTAAACAAAGAAGAAGAGTATAAATTGTTAAAACAAGAGGTTACAGAAGAAGAGATATCTTATATAGTTAGTCAATTTACAGGAATACCAATTTCGAAATTAGACCAAACGGAAAAAGAAAAGCTACTTAACTTGGATAAATATTTACATAAAAAAGTAATTGGTCAAGATGAAGCAGTAGAGAGTGTAACTAATGCTATATTAAGGTCTAGATCTGGTATATCAGATCCTAATAGACCAATAGGAAGTTTCTTATTCTTAGGACCTACTGGTGTAGGGAAAACTGAATTAGCTAAAGCACTGGCTTATAATTTATTCGATGATGAGAAAAATATAATAAGAATTGATATGAGTGAATATATGGAAAAACACTCTGTTAGCAGATTAATAGGAGCTCCTCCAGGGTATGTAGGATATGAAGAAGGGGGACAACTGACAGAAAGTGTAAGACGAAATCCTTACAGTATAATCTTGTTAGATGAGATAGAAAAAGCTCATACAGATGTATTTAACATATTATTACAACTATTAGATGAAGGTACATTAACAGATTCTAAAGGAGTAGTTGTAGATTTTAAAAATACAATAATAATTATGACATCAAATATAGGATCTATAGAGTTGCTTAATGAAGTAACAGATGGAAATATAGGAGAAGAAACAAGAAATTCTGTTATTAATAAATTATATGGTTACTTTAAGCCTGAAATATTGAATCGTATGGACGATATTATATTATTTAGACCGTTAACCAAAGATAATATTAGCTCAATAGTTGTTAAGTTATTAGATGAATTGGTTTATAGATTAAGTAAACAGAATATTAATTTAACATACACTAATAAAGTAGTAGAATGGATTGCAGAAAGTGGTTATGATATAAAATTTGGAGCAAGGCCACTAAAAAGATTTATTCAAAAAAATATAGAAAATAAGTTAGCTGTAGAAATAATAAAGGTAGGATTAACTGATAATCAAGAAATAAATATTGATTATAACAATAATCTAGAAATTAAAATTAATTAACATAATAAATAGTATGTATTAAAAATAAAATTTAATACATACTATTTTTTTATAGTAAATATATTTTTATGTTATAATAAGAGGAAAATAATTAAAGGAATAATTGAAGTTAATGTATAAAATTAGACATGTTGAAATAAAAGATGCCCAAAAGTTATTAGAAATATACAGTTATTATGTAGAAAATACCGCTATAACTTTTGAATATGATACTCCTAGTTTGGAAGAATTTACTGATAGAATAAAATCAATTTCTAAAAAATATCCTTACATAGTTATTGAGGAGGAAAATGAAATTATAGGTTATACTTATGCAAATGTATTTAAAGATAGAGCAGCCTATAATTGGACGGTTGAGTATTCTATATATATTTCTTATGAATTTTCGGGAAAAGGTGTAGGTATTTATTTACATAATGAAATTGTAAAACAACTAAAAGAAAAAAATATATCAACTATAGAAGCATGTATAACATATCCTAATGAAGCTAGTATAAAATTTCATGAAAAACTAGGGTATAAAAAAGTAGCTCATTTTAATAAAGTAGGTTATAAATTTAATAAATGGTATGATGTAGTTTGGTATGAAAAAAAAATAAAAGAGCAAAATTAGATAAGGAGATACTATATTGAAAAATCAAATTCTTGAATTTTATAAAGAATATCCAGAAAAGCCATTTATATCAGAAAAAAGAGATTACAAAAAATTTTTGGAAGAAGTAAAAATTTCTAAATCCAAATTAGTTCCAATAAAAAATATGAATAGAACAGATGAAGGATTGTTGCCTGGAGATATTATTTTGTTATGGAGAATAAATTTTGGGACTTTTACTACAGAAAGTATAAAAGAAGGAATGTATCCAAAATACTTTGAATATACTTATGGTATTGATGCCCCAAAAAGTTTAGAACTACTAATATCTCTTGATTTAGTATTAAAAAATAGCAATTTAGAATCACTTCCTCACAACAATTTAACATTTTTAAAGCAATTATTAAAAAATAAAAATGTTAAAGGTTTATCAAAGATGAAAAAAGAAGATGTTTATAATTATATAAATATTAATTTTAATGAGAAGGAATTAGAACAATTTAATTTTATTCAGGGATATTCTTTAACACTTAAAGGATTAGAAGTTTTAAAAAATAATAACTCTATAGTAGATAAGCATCCTAAAAAGAAATTTTAAAATACAAGGAAAAAGATTATGAAAGTATTAGTTATGGCAGGAACTCCTATAGATACAAGAATGGGAGTAGAAGTTTTAAAGAACGAAGGGTATTTTAATATAAAAGAAGTTGCAATCTCCAAAGATCCTCTGGAACAAACAATATTCCAAACATCTAGTAGTGCCAATAAAGAAAAAATAATAAGAGAATATTTAATTAAAGATAGTATTGATATTCTTTTTGTTTATTGTAATTCATTAAGTTCAGCTGTTGATTTTGACAAGATAACTTCTGAATTAGGAATAAAATTGGTAACACCGCTGCATATTTATAAAAATATAGCGAAAAATTATAAGAGAATATTAGTTTTATCTGCTAATGCTCAAGGATTATCTGGTATTGAAAAAGTTATGCTAGATAGCAATAAAGATATAGATATTTTTGGACTAACTATTTTAGGGTTAGTAGAAGACATCGAAAAAGGTTTAGATAAAAATTACTTATCAGAAAAATTTAAGTTTAAAGACTTAGCAAATTATATCAATAGTTTAGGTTTAGATTCTGTTATATTGGGGTGCACACATTTTCCATATATAAAAGATATTTTACAAGAACACCTTAATGTACCTATAATAGACCCAACACACAATATGTTAGAATATATAGAAAAAGAATATAGGAAGTATTAAAAATGTATGAATATATAAAAGGAGTTATAACAGATATAACTCATAACAATATTATTTTAGAAAATAATGGTATAGGATTTGAAGTAATAGTAGCTAATCCGTATGAATATGCTATAAATGATAACAAAAAAATATATATTAGTCAGCAGGTTAGAGAAGATTCTAATACCTTATATGGTTTTAAATCAAAGGAAGAAAAAAAAGTATTTTTATTACTTTTAAAAGTAAAAGGAGTAGGTCCTAAAAGTGCTCTTGCAATACTTGCAGGAGCAACAAGTGAAGAGATTATCATGGCTATAGATAATTCTGATGTAGAATATATGACCAAGTTCCCAGGTATAGGAAAAAAATCAGCTCAACAAATAATACTTGATTTAAAAGGGAAAATTGACTTTATTTCAGAAAATAATGTAGGTAAAAAACAACAAAATGTTTACTTATCAGATGCAATATTAGCTTTAGAAGCTTTAGGTTATAGTAAAAAAGAACTAACTAAAGTAGAAAAACAATTATTATCTTATAATTTTGATAAAGTAGATGAGTATGTAAAAACAGGACTAAAATTAATAATGACAATGTAGCATTTTAGAAAGGAGAATTAATTTTGACTAGAATACTTTCTAACGAACAAGAAAACTTTGAAGAGATTCAAGAGCAGAGTCTTAGGCCAAAATATTTATCACAGTATATAGGACAAGAACAAATAAAAGAAAATTTAAAAGTATTTATAGAAGCGGCTAAAATAAGAGGAGAAGTGTTAGACCACTGTCTTATATATGGACCACCAGGATTAGGTAAAACAACATTAGCTACTATAATAGCAAATGAAATGGGAGTAAATATAAAATATACATCAGGTCCAGCAATAGAAAAATCAGGAGATTTAGCGACAATTCTTACTAATTTAGAACCAGGGGACGTTTTATTTATAGATGAAATACATAGAATTAGTAGAAATATAGAAGAAATACTTTATTCAGCTATGGAAGATTTTTATCTAGATATAGTTATAGGTAAAGGGGAAGATTCTAGAAGTATAAGAATAGATTTACCTCCTTTTACTTTAGTAGGAGCCACAACTAGAGCAGGGGCTTTAACTGCGCCTTTGAGGGATAGATTTGGTGTTCACTGCAGATTAGAATTTTATAATATTTCTGAACTTCAAAGTATTTTATCTAGAACTGCCTACATATTTGATTCTGAAATAGATGATAGTAGCACGTATCAAATAGCAAAAAGATCAAGAGGGACACCACGTATAGCAAATAGATTATTAAAAAGAGTAAGAGATTTTGCCCAGGTAAAAAATAATGGTTTAATAGACGAAAATATAGCAATTAATTCATTAGATTTGCTACAAGTAGACTCTAGTGGACTTGATAATATTGACTATAAAATTTTAGAGTGTTTAGTAAAGAGATATGAAGGAAGAGCAGTAGGATTAGAAACTATAGCGATAACTATCGGAGAAGAGAGCATAACTATAGAGGATGTTTATGAACCTTATCTTGTAAAAGAAGGTTTTATAGAGCGTACACCTAGAGGAAGGAAAGCAACTCCGAAAGCATTTGAACATTTAGGAGAAAGTTATATAAAATAGTATGATAGATAGTAAACAATTTATAAATACGAGACATAAAAATCAAAAAATTAATTATGATAATGTATTAAAAGAATTAATAAAAGAATGGGAAAAATCTGAATTAAGACCAAAATTGCTAATTCATTCTTGTTGTGCTCCTTGTAGTACATATGTTTTAGAGTATCTTAGTAAATATAGTGATATAGCTATATTTTTTTCAAACTCTAATATCCACCCTAAAGAAGAGTATATAAAAAGAATGCTTGTACAAAAAGATTTTGTAGAAGAATTTAATAAAAGAAATGATACTAATGTAAAATTTATAGCAGATGAATATAAACCTAGTAATTTCATAAAAGCAGTAAAAGGTCTTGAAAAAGAACGAGAGGGTGGAGAAAGATGCTACGTTTGTTATGAAATGCGTCTAGACAATGCAGCTAAGAAAGCAATAGAGTTAGATTATGACTATTTTGCTTCTGCACTTACTTTAAGCCCTAAAAAGAATGCTCAGGTAATTAACGAAAGTGGTTATAATTTACAAGAAAAAATTTCTGTTTATTATTTACCATCAGATTTCAAAAAAAATAATGGATATAAAAGATCTATTGAAATGTGTGAAGATTATGATATTTATAGACAATGTTATTGTGGATGTGTTTTCGCAGCCACAGATCAAGGAATAGATTTAAAAGAAGTAAATAAAACAGCAAAAGAATTCAATAGAAGTCATAAAGATTATGATTTATATAAATCTTTACTAAAAAATTAGCACGAAGATATAATAAGAATAAATTTTCATGTGTTTTTCATTTTTTCATGAAAACACATAATTTTCAATTTAGAAAATGCTATCATGATATTGCTTGTATAGACTAAAATAAAAGTAAATACTTGTAAATAATGGTATCATGTGCTATTATATTTGTGTAAATTCATATATATATAAAGGAGAAATTAAACATGTTACAAAGAGAATATACAATAGTAGACGAAACAGGAATCCACGCTAGACCAGCAACACTTTTAGTGCAAGCTGCTTCAAAATTCGAATCTAACATCGAATTAGAATACAAAGGGCGTAAAGTAAACTTAAAATCTATTATGGGTGTTATGAGTTTAGGTGTTGGTAAGGATGCAGAAGTTGTAATTTACACAGATGGATCTGATGAAGAAGATGCAATTAATGCTATCGAAGAAACAATGAAGAAAGAAGGATTAATCTAAGATGTTTCAATTAAAAGGAATTGCAGCATCACAAGGTATATCTTTTGCAAAAGCTTATATTTTTGTAGAACCTGATTTAAAAGTTTCTGAAAAAAAAGTAGGTAATACTTCAGAAGAGATAGCTAGATTTGATGAAGCTGTTGAACTTTCTAAAAAAGAACTTACTACAATAAAAGATAAAGCGTTGACTAACTTAGGAGCAGATAAAGCGGCTATTTTTGAAGCACACTTATTAATATTAGACGATCCTGAATTTATGGGGACTGTTAGAACAGATATAGAGTCTAAAGAAGTTAATGCAGAGTACGCTTTAAAAGAAACTGCAGATATGTTCGTATCTATGTTTGAATCAATGGATAATGAATATATGAGAGAAAGAGCTGCTGATATTAGAGATGTTTCTAAGAGAGTTATAGCTCACTTACTTGGTGTAGACTTACCAAATCCTAGTTTGATAGATGAAGAAGTTATAGTAATCGCTGAAGACTTAACACCATCTGATACAGCTCAATTAAATAAAAATTATGTTAAAGGTTTTGCTACAAACATAGGAGGAAGAACGTCTCACTCAGCTATAATGGCTCGTTCTTTAGAAATCCCTGCTGTTGTTGGAACTGGAAACATAACAGAGCAAGTAAAAAATGGAGACTTCTTAATTATTGATGGACTAGACGGGGTTGTTGTTGTAAATCCTACACAAGAAGAAATGGATAACTACAAAAATAAAGCAGCTGAATTTGAAGCTAAAAAAGCAGAATGGGCGAAATTATTAACAGAAAAAACAGTTAGCGCAGATGGAACTGAAGTTATATTAGCAGCTAATATAGGAACTCCTAACGATTTAGAAGGAGTAAAAAATAACGGTGGAGAAGCTGTAGGATTATATCGTACAGAATTCTTATACATGGGACGTGATCAACTTCCTACTGAAGATGAACAATTTGAAGCATATAAAGCTGTATTAGAAGGAATGGGAGACAAACCTGTTGTTGTAAGAACTCTAGATATCGGAGGAGATAAAGAGTTACCTTACTTAGACTTACCAAAAGAAATGAATCCATTCTTAGGATATAGAGCTATACGTCTATGTTTAGATAAAACAGATTTATTTAGAACACAATTAAGAGCATTGTTACGTTCTTCTGTTTATGGAAAACTTTGTGTTATGTTCCCTATGATAGCTACTATCCAAGAGTTTAGAAGTGCAAAAGCATTATTCTTAGAAGAAAAAGAAAACTTAAAAGCACAAGGAATAGCAGTAAGTGATGATATTGAATTAGGAATCATGGTAGAAATACCATCAACAGCTGTATTAGCTGATGTATTTGCAAAAGAAGTTGATTTCTTCTCAATAGGTACTAACGACTTAGTTCAATATACTATGGCTGCTGATAGAATGAGCGAAAAAGTTTCTTACTTATATCAACCATATAACCCAGCTATATTACGTTTAGTTAAAAATGTAATTGAATCATCACATAAAGAAGGAAAATGGACTGGTATGTGTGGAGAAATGGCTGGAGACTCTTTAGCTATTCCGTTATTATTAGGAATGGGATTAGATGAATTCTCAATGTCAGCTACTTCTATTTTGCAAGCTAGAAGCCAAATAAAAGGTTTATCATTTGAAAAAATGAAAGAATTAGTAGATAAAGCAATTCAATGTGCAACTACAGAAGAAGTTTTAGAACTTGTAGAAGAATATACAAAATAGAATATAAAAATAAAATATAACTAGCTAACTTTTTAGCTAGTTATATTTTATTTATTAAATTTTCTATTTCTTTTAAAGCTTCTTCAAAGCTAAATACCAAAGTTCCATTTTCTAAAATACCACCTAAAACGTAATGATTCATTGCATAACTAGGTATTTCATATTTGTTAGAAGATTTTAATCTTATATCAGAATTAACAGCAATAATTTTTTTATTAAGAGTTATGGCTATTCCTAATTCAACCATTACTCCCGCATCTTCATTAGTTATATCTGCTAAGAAAATATCACATTCTTTAACAGCTTTTGTGTCTCCCTTGAAAATATCCTCTGGAGTAGGTAATGTTTGTTTATCTTCATTAAAAGGCTGTTCTATAGGATTAAATATTTCTAACTTATTACCAAATTTTTCTCGTAAAATCTTTCCTTCTTTCAATCTTTGATTTACTTCAGCTTCATTAAATAAAGCACCTGCTAAATATATCTTCATTTTTTTCTCCTTAAGACTTTTTTTATATGATATTATATTTTTATAAATTTAACAAATGATAAGTAAAAACTATAAAAAATAATTTTTAAATGTTATAATATAATTCAATGGTTAAAGGAGTGATTACTTGAAAAATAAACATTTAAAATTAGAAGATGTTACCATGGTTTACGATAAGGAAGTAATTTTAGATAAAATAAGCTTCGAACTAGATAAGGGTGACTTTGTAGCTATTTTAGGGAAGAGTGGAGCTGGAAAGTCTACTCTTTTAAGATGTATAAATAAATTAAATAATCCAGTAGAAGGAAAAATTTTTATTAATAATAGTGACATATTATTAGAAAAAGGTAAAAAATTGGAATTAAGTAGAAAAAAAATAGCATTTATCTTTCAAGATTATAACGTTATTGATAATCTATATACTATTGAGAATGTTTTAACACCTTTTTTAGCTAATAAAAGTTTTATAAAATCTATTTTTAATATTTATACTAACGAAGAATATAATTTAGCTATTAAATATCTAACTAAAGTAGGTTTAGAAAAAGAAATATTTAAGAAAACCAAGTATTTATCTGGAGGACAAAAACAAAGGGTAGCTATAGCAAAATCTATTTGTCAAAGACCCGAAGTATTACTTGCAGATGAGCCTATAAGTAGTTTAGACCAGTCCAATAGTGACTATATAATGAAACTATTCTCTTCATTAAATAAAAAGAAAAATATAACTATATTAATGAACCTACATGATGTTAATATTGCAAAAAAATATACTGATAAGATAATTGGTTTAAAAAATGGGAAAGTTTTATTTTATAAAGATACAGAGAGTGTAACTGATGATGAAATTAAAGAATTATATAGTTAAGAATACATTAAAGAATATTATTGTTTTAGGTATATTGTTTTCTTTTTTTTACCAATTATCGTTTATAGATTTTAAAAATATAGGTTATGGTTTTTCAAGGATAGGTAACTTATTTTCAAGAATGTATCCTTTTGATTACACTATATTGCCAAATATATTTTTGGAATTATTCGATACATTAGTAATAGCTTTAATATCAACTTTTCTAGGTTTAATTACTACCTTAATTGCCTTACCATTTTTAAATAATATTTTGTTTAATATTAAAATAATCCCGCTAATATTCTCTTCTTTATTTTCGATATTAAGAACTATACCGTCATTAATAATAGCAGCTATACTAGTTAGTTTATTTAGTGTGGGTAATTTTAGTGGATTTTTAACACTATATATAATTAGTGTTTTAATGAGCGCTAAAATTTTAAAAGAATATACAGAAGAAATAGAAAAAAAATATATAGATACTTACATAAGTGCAGGATTTAGTAAATTAAAGATTTATAAAGTTGCAATTTTAGAAAATATGAAGTCTAAAGTTTATTCTGTCTTTTTTTTAGTGTTAGAATCTAATATAAGGGGAGCTAGTGTACTTGGTTTGGTTGGAGCAGGAGGAATAGGACAGCTTCTTTGGAAAGAGTTAAATCATCTACGATACGATAGAGTTTCTATAATAATAATAATATTAATATTAACAATCTTATTAACAGATTTATTTAGTATGTTATTTAGAAAAATAGAATTCAATAAGAATATTTCTCGTAAACAATATTTCTATAAGAAAAAAATAAATAATATAATTTTTCTATCTTTATTATTTTTAAGTGTTTATTATTCCTTTGTTTACTTGAATATAAGTGGCGATAGATTTATATCAGGTTTTAAAAATTTAAAAAATATGTACCGAGGTATATTATCTCCGGATATTTCTTATTCATACAAAGTTATAATGGCTATATATGATAGTTTAATTATTGCTTTTATATCAACTTTAACAGCTGCAATAACTTCTGTTTTTCTATCTTTATTGGCATCATCTAATATAGTAGGTAATAAATTGTCTTTATTTAGTAAATTATTTATAAATATAATAAGAACATTTCCTCCTATAATAATAGCTATAATATTTTTTAGGGGATTTGGACCAGGTTATATAAGTAGTTTTTTTGCTTTATACATATATACATTAGGTGTAATTAGTAAAATGTATAGTGATGTTATAGAAACAATTGATAGCAATATAGTTATGTCAATAGATAGTATGGGAATAAGTAGGTTAATAGGATATTTTAAAGTTATTTTTAGAGGTTATTTTCCAGAATTTTTATCAATAGTTTTACTACGATTTGAAATGAATATAAAAAATTCTACAATACTAGGAATGGTAGGAATAGGTGGTATAGGTCAGTTATTAATAAATAACATAGAATTTAGAAATTGGGAAAGAATATCTTTGATTTTAATTTACTTATGTATATTAATAATAATTATAGAAAATATATCTTATTTTATAAGGTATTACTTAAAAAAATAACAAAATAAAATTTTAGGAGAATTAAATGAGATTAAAAGTAGGAAAAATAGTAAATACGCATGCTTTAAAAGGAGAACTTAAAGTAATATCTACTAGTGATTTTATAGAAGAAAGACTATCAACTGGTTCTAAACTAATAATAACTAGAGGTAATCAAGTTCTTAAGGAAGTAGAGGTAGAGTATAGTAGAGAGCATAAAGGTGCATTTCTTGTTAAGTTTTTAGGAATAGATAGCATTAATGAAGCAGAACAATATAAAAATTTACATTTAAAAGTAGAAGAAGAGTATTTAGAAGAACTTGAAGATGGTGAGTTCTACTACTACGAAATTATAGGATGCAATGTTTATGATGAAAATAATACTTTTATTGGTGAAGTAGTAGATATATTACAAACAGGAGCGAATGATGTATGGGTTGTAAAAAATGATGAAGGGAAAGAAAACTTAATCCCATACATAGAAGATGTTGTAAAAAATATAGATATAGACAATAAAATTATTAATATAGAAACTATGGAAGGTTTATTAAACTAATGAAAATTGATATTTTAACACTTTTTCCTAACATGTTTGATTCTTTAAATCATTCTATAATAGGAAAAGCAAAAGAAAATAAAATAGTAGATATAAATACTGTTGATTTTAGAAAATTCGCAGATAATAAACATAATCAGGTTGATGACTATCCTTTTGGCGGAGGGCAAGGAATGGTATTAAAACCAGAACCAATATTTAATGCAGTTGAATCTTTAAATAAAACAGATAAAACAAGAATAATATTGTTATGTCCTCAAGGAGAAAGATTTTCTCAAAAGAAAGCAGAAGAGTTATCTAAGGAAGATCATCTAGTTTTTATTTGTGGACACTATGAAGGATATGATGAGAGAATTAGAGAATATTTAGTGACTGATGAAATATCTATAGGTGATTTTATTTTAACAGGAGGAGAATTAGCAGCAATGACTATTATAGATAGTATAACAAGGTTAATTCCGGATGTTTTAGGAAAAGAAGAATCACATAAAGATGATTCATTTAGTACAGGTCTTCTTGAGTATCCACAGTACACTAGACCACAAGATTTTAGAGGAATGAAAGTACCAGATATACTTTTATCAGGTCATCATGAAAATATAAGAAAATATAGAATAAAAGAAGCCTTAAGAAGAACATATAATAGAAGACCAGATTTACTATCTGATTATGAATTAACAGATGAAGAAAAGATTTTCTTAGAAAACATAAAAAAAGAGAGCGACAAAAATTAATTTTTCTTTTAATTATGTAAAATAAGTGACAATATAATATTTTTGATGTATAATAATTGATAGTATTGTAACCATAGGAGGACAAAGAAGTAATGACAACTTCATTTGAGGAATTATTAAATAGCACAGAAATGTTGAAGAAAGGAGATATAGTAACTGGTACTGTTTCAAGAATAGACGAAGATAAAGCATATGTAGATGTTGCAGGAGCACAATATGATTGTGTTATCTTAAAAAATCAAATTTCAAGAAAATTTGTTAGTAATATTGCAGACTTTATCAAAGTAGGAGATGAAATAGAGGCTGTAGTTACAGGAGTTAGAACTGATAGAGAAAGAAAATCAGAAGACGTGCCAGGTGTTATATATCTTTCACGTAAAGCTATTGAAAATAAAGAATATAAAAAATTAGTAGATTTATCTTGGAATGAAATAGTTGAAAAATTTGAAAAAGGTGAACTTATAACTGCAACTGTTGTAAATACTACTAAAGGTGGATTATTAGCAGATGTTAATGGAATAAGAGCCTTCATCCCAGCATCAATGATTGATACTAAATTTAGAAGTGATTTTTCTTCTTTCGTTAACAATGAATATACATTTAAAATTGCAGAGGCTGATAAAGCTAATGATAAATTAATTTTAAATAGAAAAGTTGTTTTAGAAGAAGAAGAAGCTAAAAAATTAGCTGAAACTTTTGAAAAATTAAATGTAGGAGATGTAGTAGAAGGTGTAGTTAGAAGAATTACTAACTTCGGAGCATTTGTAGGATTAGGAGATATAGACGGACTAGTTCATATTTCTTAAATTTCACACAATAGATTCTCAAAAATTTCTGATGTATTATCTATAGGAGATACTGTGAAAGTAGCCATAATAGATTTAGATCAGGAAAAAGGTAAAGTAGCTCTTTCTATAAAAGCTTTACTTCC
>JACBYF010000029.1 GCA_013415235.1 Gemelliphila palaticanis | reverse complement strand
ATTATTTCTATTTCTGTGTTATAATTATTCATGGCAAATATCCTTTCGTTATATTATTTTTTGCACTTTATATTGTATCGGATATTTGTCTTTTTGTATATAAAAAATTAATACGGAGCATGGAGAAATATTTTTTATTTTTTCTCCATGCCCCGTATTTATTATACAGCCAAATAAATCTTATGCAGCAGAATTCTGCTGCATAAGATTATCATTAATTTATTCCATCCCCAGGATTTGACTTGGAGCCTTATTATACAGCCATTAAAAGTCAGTCCCCTTACTATATACTACTCATCAGAATTAGAAACTTCATTATCTAAAAAGTTAAGTGTATTAACTGTTGGTAAAATAATTGCTGGATCTGTATCTTGTGATGTCACTACAGAAGTAATCGCCCTAACATAAGGATACAAAATAGCTGTACCATTAACTGAAAGTATCTCTCTTTTTTTATCATTATCAATATTTAAAAATGTAAAAGCGCCTATCACAGAAAGTTCTAATTTTCTTTTTCTATTTTTTTCAAAGGTTTTAATTGTTATTCTTACTTTACCTTTATCTTTTTCTTGATTTAGTCCAGTGGCAACCTCTACATCTATATCATTTTCTTGATTTAGTCCAGTGGCAACCTCTACATCTATATCATTTTCTTCTTGAACTTCTACATTTTTTTCATAAACAATTTTTTCTACCCTATACCCATTAAATTGTAAAACTGGTTCCATAAAATTCTCCTATGCTACTAATAATATTCCTTTTTTATCTAATACAAAACTAGAATTATATACTTTATTTGAATCTAATGTTTTGTTTTCTCTAACTGATAGCCCCTCAATCTGCTTTTTAATTGATTCTATTTCTTTAAAAAAGTATTGATTATATTCTTCACAATCATATAATTTTCCTAAGATAGTTTTATACTCTTCTACAGGTATATCCAATGATGAATATTCTATATCTAGATAAAACTCTGGTGAAACACCTAACAATTTTGCTATTTGAAAAATATCTAATTCTAACTTTATTCTCATTCCCATAATTTTTTCAGAGTACTGAAATTGTTCTGATCTTAGAATTTTATTAATTTTTTCATTACTTTTAAAACTATCATATAGCATTTTCATCACCTCTAAATTTCAATTCCTAAAAAAAATTTGATATTATTAGTATTATCGAATATATTTTTAATTTCTCTTGTATTTTCCAACAACGTTTTAGTTAAGTCTGTTCCAGTATGAACATACTTATCTTTTGTTTTCGCAAAAGCATAGCAATACACTAATATTCCATCATCTAAAAGAAAATATGGAAAGAATAATATTCTATGCTTTATATGAACTTCATTAAACCTAACTTCATAAATGATACGATCTGGTTCCATAACTTTAACCACGTTATCTAGTTTTAAATTACCTAGTCTATCTTTAACATATAAAGAATATTTAAATACTTCTTTTCCATTAAGAAATAATTTATTATTCTTTATTTTTAATTCCTTTGTTATTTGTCTAGTTATGTTGAAAAAAGTTTCTTGCAGATAGGGGTCTTTTTGTATCTTATTATCACTATATATAGTAAATAAGTGTTCAGTATTTTTTATTGCAGAATTCTCTTTTAACGGTCGGACTGTTTTTATTTCCTTCATTAACCATTACCCCGTTAAACAAATATTTTTTTATTGATAATATAATCATAATATTATCTCTAAATTATTTTACTTCATTTTTCCACAAATTTCAACGAAAAAGTTTAAAATCATCAAAAATATTTAATAATCAATAAAAACAGAAAATATTGTAAAATACATAAGTTTATATATTTTTTAATATATTTTTCTGAAGTAATATTTTTTATCTTATCTATATACTATTTTTTAAGGGCTCTAAAATCTCTACTTTCCATTTTTAGAGGTTCCATAATAAACTCAAGCTATAATATAATGTTATGTATTTTTCTACCTATATTTTCCAATATTTATAGTTCTTAGAGCTATTTAAACACCGTATAACGTGTTTAGTTTGTTTTTTGATGTAGTCGTCTGTAGTCTTGAAACGGTCTAGCACTTAAATAAATAGTAATTGTGTGTATTTTATATCGCTTCTTTAATTAAATAATAAAAAACACCTAGCAAAGTTTACTAAGTGCTTTTATTTTTCATGTAATGGTCTAACTTTTGAATATCTATCGGGTTTAGGTAGCCCTAATCTCTTAGCAAATTGGCAGTACTTCTCAAATTCTTCATCAGTTTTATTAAAATTTGGTATATGCCTTAAATAACTGAACCTTTTAAGATCTTTTTCAGATAATTTCTTTTTACACATTATTATTTTTACCTCTTATATTTAATGTTTCTATTATTTTTTCTTCTGTCAAGTCTTTCCAACTTAAATTGTTATTTTTTATATATTCACTTAATTTTCCCATGTCAAGATCTGGATAAAGATTTTCAGAAGCTGTATATCTACTATCTGTTGCATGTTCATCGAAATCATATAGTAATTTGTCTTCTATCATAAAGGTTACTTCTTGTAATATCATATATCGTTCATCTAATTATATCATTTTCCTAATAAATATACACGCTGTATTTTACGTTCTAATTGTTCTGATTATAGCTTCCTTTGTAATTATACCCCCAAACTCATACAAGGCTTATATTTAATTTTAAGAGATGTACAGCTAATTTTTCAAGCTTCATTACTGCCTTGTTATTTACCGCTTCTATTTTCTGTAATTTCAATGTAGTATTTTCTTATCACAAACCATTAAAACAAATTTTAGTTTTACTTTCCTATCACTCTATTTTATTCTTATACAGAAGCGGTACAGTAGTTTTTGGTTTTACTTTCCTATACAGCTAATTTCTTCTTATCAAAAACTAGCAGAGTCTGTATTTTGCAGTTCTATTTTTATTTTAAAAGTAAAATAAAGAAAATTATGCTATAATAAAAATATTGCCTGCGCTGCAGGTGTGATCCTCATTATATTTTATTATATATTATATATTATATTCCTGCGTATGCGGGCTAAAGACTGCTAAAAATTTTTAGCAGTCTTTTAATTTTCCTTGACAACACATATTATATAATGATAAAATTTAATAAAAGATATAATAATATAAAAAAATATAATGGTTTATTTTTTGAAGGAGATGAAATATATTAAATACAACGGCATATTAAAATTTGATGTAGAGAATATTAGAGACGAACTAGTTTTAGAAAATATCAATTATTATTTAAATGAGGCGGAAAAAGGTAAGGAATTAATTTTTACAAATAAGAAAGAAGCTAAAATTTTACTAAGAGATCTATTTTTAAAAATTAATAAAGAGTACACTTACTATAACAAAATAAAATCTAATATTTTTTCCGATTATAAATCAAGTGTTCCAATAAATTACATAGAAGAAATAAGCAATATAAAGTTAAGGAAGAGAGAAATAAATAATTTAAATAATTTATTAACAAATTATTCTTTATTTAATTATTTAATGTATGCAAGATAAAATTAAAAATAACAAAACAAGAAAGGAGTAATTATGAGCGAACATTTATGGGCTAAGAAAAAGTTAGCGTCAGATGGAACTATGCAGTGGCTACCGTTAAATCAACATTTAAAAGATACGGCAGATATAATGGGTTATCTTTATGAACATTGGTTAAGTGAAAGCCAACGGCAATTAATTAAAAATTCTATAAATAATGACAGTATCGATTGCAAATCATTATGTAAATTTTTAGGGTTTGTTCACGATATAGGAAAAGCTACCCCTGCATTCCAAACAAAGAGTAATTTCAGCTCTCGTGATCTAGATTTAGCGCTTTTAGAAAAACTTGAAAAAGATGGTTTTACAGGCATATCTACTCTAAATTTAAATACCCCTGATAAAAGTCCACACACTATTGCAGGTGCTACTATATTAAACTATGCTTTAGGAAATGGTAAGTATGATGATATTTGCTTAATAGTAAGTGCTCATCATGGAAAAGCAATTGATAGTATTAAAAGTTATAAAGAAAATAGAGGTAATAATTTTAATAACTATAATCAGTATGGAAAAAATGCTAAGGATAATGAAAAATTAGTAGTAGCTAAATGGGAAAAATCTCAAAAAGATATTTTAAACTTAGCATTTGAACATTCAGGAATTTTAAATAAAGATGATTTACCAACAGAAATTAAACAACCAGCACAAGTTATTTTATCGGGATTACTAATTATGGCAGACTGGATAGCAAGTAACGAAGAATACTTTCCATTATTTAATTTATTAGAAAAAGATATAAACATACCTAAAAATAGATCTGAACATGCCTTTATTAAATGGAGAAAAACTTCTCAATGGTCAGCAAGTGCGGTAGGAGATATAAACGAAAGATTTAAAGGAGTATTTGGTTTTTCGGCAAATAATATGCAAGAAAATCTCGTTAAAGCTATACAACAATCAAAAAATCCCGGAATATTCATTTTAGAGGCACCAATGGGATTAGGTAAAACAGAAGCTGCTTTAGTAGGAGCAGAAGAATTGGCATATAAAACAAATAAATCCGGAGTATTTTTCGGCTTACCGACACAAGCTACCTCTAATGGTATATTTCCTAGACTTTTAAACTGGGTTAAGTTTTTAAATAAAGAATTTGTTGAAGATGGTTTTGAAGAAAGTTTTTCAATTAGACTTGCTCACGGGAAGGCGCATTTAAATGAAGATTTCAAGTCGTTAAATAATTCACCTGCAAGTAATGTAAATATAGATGAATCTAAAGGAACTGTTATTATTAATGAATGGTTTAACGGAAGAAAAACTAGTGCCTTAGATGAATTTGTAGTTGGAACGATAGATCAACTTCTTATGCTAGCGCTGAAACAAAAACATTTGGCACTTAGGCATTTAGGTTTTAGTAAAAAAGTAGTAGTTGTTGATGAAGTCCATTCTTATGATCCTTATATGCAACAATATCTTTTTAAGGCTTTAAGTTGGTTAGGAGTTTATCAAGTGCCTGTAATAATTTTATCTGCCACTTTATCAACAAAGTTAAGAAACAAATTAATTAAAGCATATAATGAAAATGCTGATTTAACTATTGATGTAAAAAATGAGGCATATCCTAGCATAATTTACACTGATGGTGATGAAGTTAAACAAATTACAGATTTTGAAAAACTAGAAAATAAAGAAGTATATGTAGAAAATATTAATGAAGAGCAATTAAATGAATTAATTAAAAGTATTACTTCAGAAGGTGGTATTTTAGGTATTATAGTAAATACTGTCAAAAAAGCCCAATTTTTAGCTAATTTAATAGCTAAAAATTATGGGCAAGATACTGTAATGCTACTACATTCTGCATTTATTGATACAGATAGAGTAAAAAAAGAGCAACAACTTTTAAAAATGATAGGAAAAAATGCGAAAAGACCATTTAGTAAAGTTATTATCGGTACTCAGGTTATTGAGCAATCTTTAGATATTGATTTTGACTGTTTAGTTACTGATATGGCACCTATGGATTTATTACTGCAAAGGCTTGGTAGATTACATAGGCATAAAATAAAAAGACATAAAAATTATGAGGTGCCAAAATTATACATTTTAGGAAATGATAATGAATGGGAATTTGAAAGTGGTACAGAAGCGGTATATAAAAAGCATATTTTAATAAATACTCAAGAAGCTCTACCTAACAAACTTTTAATACCTGATGATATATCAAAACTTGTAAAAAGAGTTTATGATGGCAAGTATATTTTTGATGATGCTAATAAAACAAAAATTTATGATAAACATAAAGCAGACTATACTAATTACATAAAAGATTTAGAAGTTAAGGTAAAAGCACATATTTTAGGAAAACCTGTTTTAGAAAATAAAGGATTTAAAAACAGAAGTAATATTGAAAAATGGCTAGAGGTGTCAGTAAATCCTGATAATCCCAAAATTGAAGCTAGAGTACGTAATATAGAAGATACTATAGAAGTTATAGCGTTAAAAAAATTTGCTGATTGTTATACTACTTTTGGATGCAGTGAAAATCTAGCTGATAAAATAGGAGATTTTAGAATAGATAAAGAAATTGCTAAAAATACGATAAGGCTTCCAAAATTACTTTCTAAAGATTATAATATAGATGAAACAATAAAATATCTAGAAAAATTTAGAAAAGAAAAATTAGCTAATTGGGATAACTCAAGTTGGTTAAAATCAGATCTTGTAATCATATTTGATGAAAACAATGAATTTATTTTTGATAGTGATAAATTAAATAAAAAAATAAAATATAGTAGCACATATGGGCTAGTAGTAGAAGGGAGCGATATTTTTGACGAAATTTAA
Organism: Gemelliphila palaticanis; assembly: GCA_013415235.1. Lineage (GTDB taxonomy): Bacteria > Bacillota > Bacilli > Staphylococcales > Gemellaceae > Gemelliphila > Gemelliphila palaticanis. The sequence continues at coordinate 8,554 of JACBYF010000029.1, read as the reverse complement.
TTTAATAGATGAACCTTGGATTTCTGTAATTGTTGATGACAGTGGAGAAAGAAAAGATGTTTCTCTAAGAGAGCTTTTTCAAAATGCCAAAAATTACAAAGATTTTGGTGGCGACACAAAAACTCAAGATTTTGCAGTTATGCGAGTAGTTTTATCTATAATACATACAGTATTTTCTAGATATGACCATACAGGTAATGCTTATTCTTACTTTGAAATTGATGAAAAATTTAGACAAACTAAATTTAAAAACAATTATTCTTATGCTGATTATACTGCTGAATTAGAAAGTACGTGGGGGCATATATGGGAAGAGGGGACTTTTCCTAGTATATTATTTGAATATCTAGAAAAATGGCATGATAGATTTTATTTATTTGATGAAAAATATCCTTTTTATCAAGTAACCAAAGATGACATTGCACCGGATAAAATAAGCAAAAATAAAGCTAGTATAGTTTCGGGTAAAAACATAAATAGGCTTATTTCTGAAAGTGGTAATAAAATAGCACTATTTTCACCTAAAAGTTCTGAAAAAAATAATAAAGAGATATTAACAGAAGCACAGGTAGCTAGATGGTTAATAACATTTCAGGGGTATACCGGCTTAGCTGATAAAGTTATATTTGGTAAAGATAAATATAAAGCTTCTAAAGGTTGGTTATTTGATATAGGAGGAGTTTATTTAAAAGGAAATAATCTTTTTGAAACCTTAATGGTAAATTCTGTATTAAATCATATAGATGAAGATAATAATACCTTTCAAAATCCTTGTTGGGAATTTAGTGGAGAAGAAGTAATAAATCAATATTTTGATTCAAATATAGTTGATAATATTGCTAGACTTTATACTTTATGGAGTAGAGCAATATACATAAATCCAGATATAGATTTATCAAAAGGTTTTGAGTGCGAGATAGTAAAACTACCCGATGTTAATCACCAAAATACATATATCGAGCCTATGACTTTATGGAGACGTAATCAAAATGGTGAAAACAAAAATACACACACACCAAGAAAGCATGTAGCTAATGTCTCTCTTTGGAGAAATTTTGGGCTACTTATAGGTACATTAGTTGATGAAAGTAAAAAATATCCAGAAATAATTAAGTGGAAAAACGATGTTTGTACAGAATATAATGTTGATAATATAGCTATATGTGCAGTAAGTATGCAAGATGATGGCAATGCAACGTCTTGGGTACCGACTGACGAGATATTAGATAGTCTTATAATTGATGACTATGTTTTAGCTAGTACTGATGATGATGAAGAGAGTACTAATTGGGTAACTATTATAACAGAAATTGTAGAAGATACTCAAAGAATGGTAGGTTTTTATTACAAGCAGTTTTTAATGGATGTAGCAGAAATCAGGGGTATTGATAAAGAAAAATTTTATAATAAAAAATTAGAAGAAATGTATGCTATTATTGATCAACCTTTTAGATATTGGCTTGCTAGTATACAACCTGATTCTGATAATTATGAAAAAGAAGCAGAATGGACTGATGAATTACATTCAATGATTTTAGAAGAAGCGGATAAAATAATTGAGCAAAGAAATCCAAAAGATTATGTAGGAAAAGAACAAGATAAATCAGTAAAAAATATTTTTACGGCTTATAACATTTTACGAAGAAGATTAAAATTTAAAAAATAGGAGGTGGAATTTATGAGTAAAGTAAAACAATTAAAATCAGACGTGGTAAAGGCTATAACGCATTTTGAAGAAATAGCAGAATATTCTAGTGGAAAAGCTTATTTAGCAAGACTTAGAAATTCTATAGGGCGACCATTATCTTCATCTTCAGATGTTATGCCAATCATATTTGAAAAACTATCAAAAGATTTGATAGGAAATAGTAGTGAACTTAATAAAGAAGAATTAGCATTTTTAACAACTTTGCAACTATATGCTTTAAGTAAACAAGGAACTTCAACACTGTTTGTAGATAAAGAATTAAAAAATAGTAACTTAGGGGACTCATTTGGACTGCTGAGATTAAAAGATTCTGGTAGCAAATCTGTAGATAGAAGATTTAATGCTCTTATAAATGCAAATGAAGCTACGGATTTATTAATACACCTAAGACATATGTTTAAATTATTAAAATCAGAAAAAGTAACAACGCATATAAATTATGCTAATTTGGCAGCTGATATATATAGCTTTTTATTAGGATACGAAGAAAATATAACAATAAAATGGGCTAGAAGTTATTACAACCATAATCAAAAAGGAGAAAAAGAAAATGAAACAAAATAAACTATTTATCGATATACATGCAATTCAAAGTATTCCACCATCAAATATAAATAGAGATGATACAAGATCACCAAAAACAGCACAATATGGAGGAGTTACTCGTGCAAGAGTAAGTTCACAGTCTTGGAAGAGAGCTATTAGAAAATATTTCCACGAAAATAGTGGAGAAAAAAATGTGGGTATAAGAAGTTTAGATATAATTAATTATGTTGCTAATAAAATAGTAAAATTAGATAGTCAAATATCTCAAGAAGAAGCACAAAAACGATCTGTAGAAATATTTAAAGAAATTGGTATTAAATATACTAAAGACTTCAAACTAAAAGCATTATTTTTCTTAGGAGAATACCAAGCTGATGCTTTAGCAAAAATGGGATTAGAAGAAAACTATGATAAAGAGCAATTAAAAGCTGTGTTAAAAGATAATCCTGCAGTTGATATAGCTCTATTTGGTAGAATGGTAGCCGATGATTCTTATCTAAATGAAGATGCTTCATCACAAGTAGCCCATGCAATATCTACACATGCAGTTCAAACAGAATTTGACTTCTTCACAGCAGTAGATGAATTATTACCAGAAGATGAGTCTGGAGCAGGTATGTTAGGAACAGTTGAATTTAACTCGTCAACTTTATATAGATATGCTAACGTAGCTTTACATGACTTTTTAGAGCAGGTAAAAAATAAAGAAAATGCAGTTAATGCAATAAAATTATATGTAGAATCTTTTGTAAAATCATTACCTACAGGAAAAGTTAACACTTTTGCTAACCAAAGTTTACCTAAAGGACTAGTAATAACTGTAAGAAAAGATAGACCTATAAATATGGTTACAGCATTTGAAACACCAATAAGATCAAAAGAAGGATATTCAAGTAAGTCAATTATAGCTTTAGGTAAAGAATTTAAAAAAGTAGAAAAAATGGTAGAAAAACCAGTACTATCACTTTATCTAACATTGGATGATATTGACAATAGCAATATTGAATATTTAGGCGAAAAACAAGAAACATTACATGATCTTCTAGAAACTTTATCAGTTAATCTAAATAATTTACTTGATTAAAATCGGGTGATTATTATGAAAACTATATTATTAAAATTTAGTGGACCTTTACAATCTTGGGGTACTAATTCACATTTTGAAACAAGAAAAACAGACTTATATCCTTCTAAAAGTGCAATTATAGGACTTGTAGCAGCTAGTTTGGGATATAAAAGAGATGAAACTGATAAAATAAAAACTTTAAACAGTTTAGATTTTGCTATTAGAGTAGATCAAGTAGGTAACATTATAAAAGATTATCACATAGCAAGAGCGGTAAAAAATAATAAAGAACTTTATACAGAAGATTCTATAGATAGAACCTATGTAACTAATAGATACTATTTGTCTGATTACATTTTTACAGTAGCACTATCTCATGAAGATAACAACTTCATTGATAATATATTAACTGCTTTAAAAAATCCTTATTTTCAATCGTATATGGGAAGAAAATCACTTCCAGTAAACAATGATTTTATAATTGGAGAAACTTCTAAAAATGCTATTGATTCGATAATAGATCTAGAGTGGCAAGCAGCAGAATTTTATAAAAAAATAAAAATCAAAAACCTATATAATAACAAGAAAAGTATAAAATTAGAAGTTATTTGTGATAAACATTTACACCAAAGTTTAATAAGTACTTCTAGAAAAGATAATGTAGAATCATTTTCTAGAAAAAATAGAAGTTTTGGCTTTAGGTATGAAACGAGATTTTTAATAGATATGCCACTAGAGAAAAATGATACTACTGAACATAACATATTTGACTTATTAGGAGGTTAAAATGTATTTATCAAGAGTAGAAATAAACACTGAAAATCGTCAAATAATGAGGGAATTAAATAACGTAGGAGCTTATCATAACTGGGTTGAGCGTAGTTTTCCCGAAGAAATTGAAAATGGGATAAGAACAAGAAAACTGTGGAGAGTAGATAAATTAGGAGATAAAAAATATTTATTACTTCTTAGTGAAAGTAAGCCCAACATAGAGCTTTTAGAACAATATGGAGTTAAACAAACGGGAGCTACAAAAAATTATATTAACTTTATCAACCAATTAAAAACGGGAGATAAATTAAAATTCAGATTGGTAGCTAATCCTACAATATCAAAATTTGAAGGGAGTAAAGTTAGGGGAAAAGTTGTACCGTGCAATTCAGAAGAAAGTCAGATTCAATACCTGTTAAAAAAATCTGTTCATCATGGCTTTAGTCTACTAGAAAATGAATTTTATATTTTAGAAAATTCATCAGAAACATATAAAAAAGGAAAAGTAGAATTGAAAAAAGTTACTTATGAAGGCTATTTAACTATAGAAAATATAGATATTTTCAGAGAAACTTTACTACGCGGAATCGGTAGAAAAAAAGCGTATGGATTTGGAATGTTGACGGTACTACCTAACAAATAAAAATGAATAATTTTGGTGCAAAAAAAACAGAATTACAAGAATTACCTAAAATAAGTGATAGAGTAACATTTATTTATGTAGAACATGCTAATATAAGTAGAATAGATAGTGCAATTACCGTAACTGATAAAAAAGGTTTTATCAAAATTCCGGTTGCAATAATAGGCGTACTTATGCTAGGTCCCGGAACAGAAATAACGCATCGTGCTATGGAAATAATAGGCGATACAGGAACATCGATATTATGGGTTGGGGAGCAAGGTGTTAGAAACTATGCTCACGGAAGAGCCCTTGCGCACTCTACAAAATTTTTGGAGATACAAGCTAAACTTTATTCTAATAACAGAACAAGATTAGCTGTAGCGAAAAAAATGTATCAGATGAGATTTCCTAACGAAGATGTTTCAACTTTAACTATGCAACAGTTAAGGGGGAGAGAAGGAGCTAGGATAAGAAGTAAATATAGAGAATTATCCAAAGATTTTAAAGTAGAATGGAATGGTAGAGAGTATAATCCAGACAATTTTGAAGATGCTAGTATAGCAAATCAAGCATTAACTGCAGGGCATCAGTGCTTGTATGGTTTGGTTTATAGCGTAATTGTTGCATTAGGTATTTCTCCAGGATTAGGATTTATACATACTGGGCATGATATGTCTTTCGTTTATGATATTTCAGATTTATATAAAGCAGATATTACTATTCCTATAGCATTTGAAATAGCTAGTACATATAAAGAAGATGATGATATTGGAAGAATTACTCGCCATAGGGTTAGAGATAAATTTATGGAAACAAAACTTTTAGAAAAAATAGTTAAAGATTTACAATTTTTATTTGAAATTAGAGCAGAAGATGAAATTTATGCCGAAGTATTAAACCTATGGGATGATAAAAATGATTTGGTAAAATCAGGAGTAAGCTATAAGGAGAGAGAATAATGCCTTTAATAGTAATTACTTTAAAAAATGTACCAGCATCTTTAAGAGGAGATTTATCTAAATGGTTACAGGAAATTTCTCAAGGGGTATATGTAGGAAATGTCAATACTAGAATTAGAGAAAAACTTTGGAGTAGAGTTTTAGACAGTGTAGGTGTAGGAGAAGCGACAATAACCTTTCCAGCAAAAAATGAGTTGGGCTATGACTTTTTAACAGCTAATTCAAATAGACAAACTATAAATTATGACGGTATACCACTAGTCATAGTTCCAAACTCTAATGATAATACATATAAACAAGAAAATAAATATGGATTTAGTAAAGCTTACAAGTTTAGACAAGCTAAAAAGTATGCTAGTAACAAGCAAATAACAGATAAAGCTAGGTATACTATTATAGATATAGAGACAGATGGAGTCGATGAAAATACAAATGATATTATAGAGATAGCAGCATTAAAAGTATTTGATGGTGAAGTAGCAGAATTTAGCAGTTTAATAAAATATAATAAAAAATTACCACTCAATATAACTAAATTAACTGGAATAACTAACGATTTATTGAATGAGCAAGGTGAGGATTTAAAAGAAAGTTTAATAAATTTTTTAGATTTTATTGGAGATGATATATTAGTCGGATATAACATAAATTTTGATATAAAATTTTTAAATAATAATTTAGATAAAATGGGATTATCAAGATTAAATAATAAAAACTATGATTTATTGAAATATGTAAAAAATGATAATATGTTTTTGGATAGTTATAAACTAGAGCACATATTAAAACATTATGATATTGATAAAAATTTAATTCATAGGGCACTGGATGATACAAAGGTTATGTATGAGTTATCGAAGAAACTAAATAATTTTCAGAGGGGTTTAAATAAGAAATAGCTTTATAATAGCAATTTTCAAGTATTGTTCCCGCGTGTGCGGGGGTGAACCCTTGACGCCCAACAACAAAGTTTTAACAATCAAATTGTTCCCGCGTGTGCGGGGGTGAACCCCAACATTTTGTGCATAGGTTGTGTAATTATTAATTGTTCCCGCGTGTGCGGGGGTGAACCTTAAACAAAATTCTAGTATCAAAACATTTTTTAATTGTTCCCGCGTGTGCGGGGGTGAACCTACAACATTGTTAGCGTTTCCACTTCTTGAATAATTGTTCCCGCGTGTGCGGGGGTGAACCCCTACACTTTGCCAATTCCAGTCTGTACCAATTATTGTTCCCGCGTGTGCGGGGGTGAACCTGATAGAACTGCCGATTATATGCAAGGTAATAAATTGTTCCCGCGTGTGCGGGGGTGAACCTACATTTTATTTTGGTTTTTTATTAATGGAAATATTGTTCCCGCGTGTGCGGGGGTGAACCTTACAGTTGAAATAGATAGAACAGATATAACGGATTGTTCCCGCGTGTGCGGGGGTGAACCTAATGAAGCAACTGAAAATGATTTAGTAGGGGGATTGTTCCCGCGTGTGCGGGGGTGAACCTCATGTATAAATAGTGGTTATTTTGATGAATTGATTGTTCCCGCGTGTGCGGGGGTGAACCCTAATGTTGTATAAGGGCTAAAAACTCCGTTTAATTGTTCCCGCGTGTGCGGGGGTGAACCTTTAGTTATTGAAGCTGTTACAATGATTATAATATTGTTCCCGCGTGTGCGGGGGTGAACCCTTATGAACCTGAAATTAAAGAGTATTACATAAATTGTTCCCGCGTGTGCGGGGGTGAACCCGAATAGTAATTCAGATTTAAAATTTAACCTATATTGTTCCCGCGTGTGCGGGGGTGAACCCCCACAACCTAATAATTGGTTTAAAATGCCAACATTGTTCCCGCGTGTGCGGGGGTGAACCCAATTCTTTATATATTTTGTTATATTCTTCTACAATTGTTCCCGCGTGTGCGGGGGTGAACCCTAATGTTGTATAAGGACTAAAAACTCCGTTTAATTGTTCCCGCGTGTGCGGGGGTGAACCTTTGATTTAAATTTCCATCGGGTTATGTATAATATTGTTCCCGCGTGTGCGGGGGTGAACCCAAAGTTACTTCATTCATAATAGTACTCCTTAAATTGTTCCCGCGTGTGCGGGGGTGAACCTAATTTACTGTATTAGGTAATAATGTTTTTCCAATTGTTCCCGCGTGTGCGGGGGTGAACCCTAAGTTCTCCGTCTATCCAACTAGCTCTAGTAATTGTTCCCGCGTGTGCGGGGGTGAACCTTTAGATATTAAGTTTTTATTTACTAACGCTATATTGTTCCCGCGTGTGCGGGGGTGAACCCAAGTAAATTATTGGTTTCCAAAACTTCTGATAATTGTTCCCGCGTGTGCGGGGGTGAACCCAAGTGGCATATAGTGAAGAATTAGAGCTAATAATTGTTCCCGCGTGTGCGGGGGTGAACCTATCATTTTGTTTGCCAGTTGCATATTGTGACCATTGTTCCCGCGTGTGCGGGGGTGAACCTAGACATGGAGATATTAACGGAACACAAATTACATTGTTCCCGCGTGTGCGGGGGTGAACCCTAATATTGGACACGTTGAAGTTGTAAGAAGTGATTGTTCCCGCGTGTGCGGGGGTGAACCTGTTCGTGTATAAACTTTTTCTCTATTTATATCATTGTTCCCGCGTGTGCGGGGGTGAACCTTTGTATTTGAAATTGTGAAAAAACTTCGAAACCATTGTTCCCGCGTGTGCGGGGGTGAACCCAAGATGTATTAAGTGATATAGAGTTGAAATCAATTGTTCCCGCGTGTGCGGGGGTGAACCCTAAGTTCTCCGTCTATCCAACTAGCTCTAGTAATTGTTCCCGCGTGTGCGGGGGTGAACCTTTAGATATTAAGTTTTTATTTACTAACGCTATATT
>JACBYF010000028.1 GCA_013415235.1 Gemelliphila palaticanis | reverse complement strand
ATTAAACGGAGTTGATACAAACAAAGAAGAACTACGAGCAAAAGTAGAAGAAGCTCCAACAGTACAACAAAGTCCAAAATACACAAATGCAACACCAGATAAAAAATCAGCATACGACGATGCAGTAGCAGAAGGACAAAAAGTATTAGACAAAGCAAATGCAACACAAGAAGAAGTAGATGTAGCTAAGAAAGCAATCGAAGATGCATTAACAGGATTAAAAGAAAACTCAAAAGATAGAGTTAAAGGTCAAGAATTACCAGACAATAGTACATCAGATTCTGGAAAAGATAATTCTTCAAGTGTAGAAGATAAATCAGGAAAAGATACATCTTCAAATTCAAATGCTAATTCTAAAGATTCTAGCAATAATTTAATAAATTCATCAGTATCTAAATTATCAGAAACAGGGGATGTAGCTAATTCTAATACTGTTGCAGGATTATCATTGATGGCGTTGCTTGTAGGAATAGTTTCTAGAAGAAGAAAAAATAATAAATAGAATAGTAAGTATTACTATTTAGAGTAAGACCTAGATGCAAGTAGCACTAGGTTTTACTTTTTATAAAATTTTAATGGGTCTAATTCAAAAGTCAAAAATTATTACTAGGGAAAATTTTAAAACCTTGATAATATTGACTTTATTTTTTAGATCAGCACAATATTTAGTAAATTTTTTATTGAATAAAAATACTATGTTTGTAAATAATACAACTACAGATATAACATATAAAAAATATGTTATAATTTTTTATATGTAATTTAATAAAATGTTTTAAATTTCTTTTATAATTATTTTGAATTTCGATGAATTTACAGTATTTTTGAAATAATATTATAATTTATTTTACTTTTAATTAAACAAGGAGCCTTAATATGTTAAAATTTAATGTGGAGATAGCTGGAGAGGTTATATCTTTGTCTGTCAATTATAATTCTACTTTTGATTTCTTTAAGAACTATTTAACTGATAAAGATTTTAAATACCATGTTGATATAACTCAAGAAGATATTAAAAATGAGCATGTTAGATCAGATAGACAAAGAGAAAGAGAAGGACTACCTTTTTATAGATATTCGGATGAATATATAGAGACTTTAGCAATATACAGAAAATTAGTAGATATATTAGTATTAGAAGATATAATTTTATTTCATGGTTCTTGTGTTGCAGTTGATGATAAAGCTTATTTATTTACAGCTCCTAGTGGTACAGGAAAATCAACTCATACAAGATTGTGGTCTGAATATTTTGGAGAAAATTTAACTTTTGTTAATGATGATAAGCCTCTGTTAAGAGTAGAAGAAGATAAAGTGTATGTTTATGGAACTCCGTGGATGGGTAAACATAACATAGGTAATAATGTTAAATTTGAGTTATCTTCAATTTGTAAAATAGTTCAAAGTAAAAATAACATAATAGTAAGAAAAAGTTTTAATGAATTTTATAATATTATTCTTGAACAAAGCCAAAAGCCATCTAACGGGCAATTAGTTTTAAATTATTTAAAAATTATAGATAAAATTTCTAATAAATTAAAATATTATGAACTATCGTGTGATATATCTCACGATGCAGTAGAAGTGTCTTATAATGGTATGAGAGGAGAAAATTAAAATGAGATTACACCCAGATTATGTAACACATTTAACAGGAGAAGAACAAGTAATAGTAGCAACAGGAGATAGTGCAGCAAAGTTTTGTGGTATTGTTAGAGGTAATGAAACTATGGCACTTATAGTAGAATATTTTAAAGAGGATGTTACAAAAGAATTCGTTGTAGATGATATACTTTCTAAATATGATATAGATAGAGAAACCGTAGAAGAAGATGTTGATAAGGTAATAAATACTTTAAAAAATATAGGTGCTTTAATTAATGAGTAAATCTAGTTTTGAGGAAGTTTTAAAGACAAAAGGTGTTCTTTACTATACTAATGTTGGAGATAGTATGATGCCTTTAATAAAGCAGAAATCTGATATTTTGATTATACATGATATAGAGGGTCATAAAATAAAAGAAAATGATGTCGTACTATACAAAAGAGATAGTGGTCAATATGTGCTTCATAGAATAATTAAGGTTCGTAAATCAGACTATGTTATACGAGGGGATAACAGATACAGTTCTGAATATGGAATTACAGATGATCATATAATAGGTATATTTAAAGGACGAATAAGAAATAACGAGATACTAAAAGTAGATGATGTAGAATATATTAATTATGTAAAATCTATAAGAAGAAATTATTTTATCAATTATATTAAGTATAAAATCGGTAGATTAAAGAGGGTTTTATTAAATGGAAATCATTAAACATAAAAATTCTATTAGTTGGATAAATAATATTTTAAAGAATCATAGGCTACCGTTATTTATTTTAATAATATTACAAGGTATATCGTCTATACTTTTTACTACCTACCCTATTATAATGTTAAAATTAATAAATGCTATAGAAAAAAAAGATTCTTATGAGTTTAAGATTAGTCTTTTAATTTTTTCTGCTTTTATTATTTTTCAATTAGTTGTAAATTTTATTTATAGTGTTTATATTTCAAATGTTAGTTTGAATATATATAATACATTAAAAAATAGTTTATTATCGTCTTGGTTATCTAGAAGAGATATAAGTAGGCATAAGTTTCACACAGGGGAACTTATAAATAGATTAACTGGAGATATTAACGTAATAGTAGATGGTTATACAACTATTATACCTAATTTTATATCTGTAATAGTAAAAATTGTTTTAACTATATTCTTACTTCATACAATTATCCCTGAATTAGCTTATGGAGCTATTGTAGGAGGTATTTTAATGATAGTTGGTGTTACTATAATTAGAAAAATTATGAAAGAACTTCATAAATCTATAAGTAACGCTAATGGCAAGATTATGGCTAATTTACAAGAAATTTTTATGAATACTGTAATTATTAGATCTTTTTCTGTTGAAGAAAAAATATTAAATGATAATAACAATATATATAATGAATACAAAGGTTTGTCTTTAAAAAGAGTAAAAATAAGAGCTTTAAATCAATTTATTATAGGTTTGTTATTTAGTATTGCTATAATAATTGGTACTATTTACGCAAGTATAGGAATATTTAAAGGAGATTTGACGATAGGTTCTTATGTAGCTATATCTCAGCTTATACTTCAAATCAGAGGACCTTTAGTAGGACTTACAGGTTATGTTTCTAAGTATTTTATAATGACTGCTAGTGCAGATAGATTAAAAGATCTATCAGAGTCTGAAATGATAGATTTTATTAGTGAAAATAATCTTTTAGAAGTTCCAGAATGTATAAAATTTAATGATGTAGAATTTTATTATGAGGATAATGATAAGAAAATAAGCAATATTAATGAAGTAATTTACTTTAAAGATAATACAGCTTTAATAGGAGAGTCAGGTAGGGGAAAATCTACTTTTTTAAAATTATTAATAGGTGTTTACCCTATCCTATCGGGAAGTATAGAACTTGTTTATAAAGATAAATCTATATTTATAAATGATGATAATAGAATCGGTTATATTAAGCTTTTTTCTTATGTTCCACAAGGTAATTCTCTTATAAGTGGAAGTATAAGAGAAATAATTTCTTTTGGATTAGATCCAGATGATGAAAAAATAAATAAAGTTTTAAAAATATCTTGTGCTTATGATTTTGTACAGGAGCTTCCTAATAAATTAGATACTATTTTAAGTGAAAAAGGAATAGGTCTATCAGAAGGTCAGATTCAAAGACTTACAATAGCAAGAGCATTGTATAGAGAAAGACCATTCTTAGTTATGGATGAATCAACAAGTGCATTAGATTCAGTTACTGAGAAAAAGCTACTTAAAAATTTAAATGAATTAGAAAATGTTTCTATAGTTGTAGTTACTCATAAAGAAGAAGTTTTAAGTATATGTAATAGAGTAATAAATTTTAATGAGGAGATTTAGTTTTGGAAAATGTAAGTTATACAGATTTTTTGATTTTTTTAAGATCTGTAATAAGAAAAGAACCTATAGATAAAAAATATTTTAATGAAGCAAGTTTAAATTACTTTTATGTTATTTCAAAATTTCATTCGATAGAAGCTCTAACTTATAAAGGTATTTCTAGTTATGAGGAATTGAAAGATTTTGAAATTGTAAAAAAATGGAAATTAAAGACTGATAAGATTTTTAGAAGACATTTAGTTTTTAATGCCCAAAGATTAAAAATAGAGCAGTCTATGTCTGAAAAAGGAATATGGTATTCAAGACTAAAGGGATTGGTTATTCAAAATTACTATCCTGAAAATTATTTAAGGCAGATGACGGATAATGATATATTGTTTGATGCTAATAAAATTTCTGATTTAAAAGCTATTATGGAAAATCAAGGATTTAATTTATATAACAGATCTGGTTATGATTATGTTTATTTTAAAGAACCATTTTTAAATTTTGAAATGCATACAAACTTAAGTTATGCACGAGGCTTTGAATCTTATTTTGAAAATATACTTTCTAGGTTAATTTCTTCAGAAGATAGAAAAGAAAAATTTTTATCTAAAGAAGACGAATACATATATATTCTATCTCATGATATAAAACATATTGATGCTAGTGGTATAGGTATAAGATCTCTAATAGATATGTATTATTATTTTAATAAGAATATTGATGTTTTAGATTGGGGATATATAGATTCATCATTAAAAAAATGTGGTTTTTTAGATTTTGATTTAAAAAGACGCAAGATAATTTCGAGTTTATTTGGAGACTCTTTAGAAGAATTTTATAAAATATTGAAAGATGAAGATCTTAAAAAATATATTTCTTCTGGAACGCACGGTACGGAAGAAAATCTTATTGAAAATAATCTATCTAAATATAAAGATAAAAATCATAAGTTTATAAGATATTATTTTAATAAAGTAATACCTGATAGTTATATGCTGAAAAATCATTATCCAACTATTTATAAATATAAAATTTTGCTTCCTCCATTTATAGTTTATAGAGCGATAAGAGGATTGCTTAAAAAGAAACAATGGCGAGAATTAATTTATGTTTTAAAAAATAAATAAGAGTTTAAAATAATTTTACGAATAAATGAATCTAGAAAAAATAATTTTCTAGATTCATTTTATATATTTTTATTTAGTAAATATTAAAAATAATAACTAATTTAATTATATTTTAGCTATAAATGTGATAATGTAATATACAATATTTATTCTAGGAGGTAGTTTATGGCTAGAGTATTTAGTAATTTTAATAAAGGTTTAGGGTTTATTTTTAGTATGCTAGGAATATTCCGTTCAGAAAAAGGTTATATAGCAGGAGTTTGTCAAGGTCTTTCAGAAAGATTTAATTGGAATGTTCATTTAGTTAGATTAGTATGGATTATTAGTCCTTTTATTACACTAGGGACGTCAATAATACTTTATTTATTACTTACTATAGTAATGCCTAAAAGAAAACTATCAGATGTATCACCAAGAAGTAGTTACGCTAAAGAAGATTATATAGACGTAAATAGTAGAGAATTATAGTTATTACATATATTACTATATTTAAAAATTAAATAATCAAAAATAACATATTAGGAGTTGTACTTTAAAATACAGCTCCTAATTTTTTTATTACATTTGTCACATTTATTAATTACATCTTGCACTAAAAATGTACTTTTATAATTAATATAATATAACTGTAAGGAGTTGATATTATGATTTTAAAAGTAGAAAGAATTAATAAAACAATAAAAAGTAAGCATATATTAAAAAATATATCATTTAATATAAATAAAGGAGAGTGCGTTGCTTTAATAGGACCTAATGGTGCAGGAAAGACAACACTTTTTAATATTCTTTTAGGAGAATTAACATATGATACAGGAAATATTTTGATAGATAATATTAAAGTTCCTAATAGTAAAGTGAAAAATATTTTAGCTATATTAAATCAATCAAATAATGTTCCGGAAAAATTAAAAGTAAAAGAGTTGATTAAATTTTTTCAAGAAATTTATGATAATCCTTTAGATGATAAAGAGGTTGATAATATACTTAACTTCTCAAAAGAGCAGAAAAATCAACTTGTTAGTAAGTTATCCGGGGGGCAAAAAAGATTTTTAACGTTTGTTCTTACACTTATAGGTAGACCAAAGATTCTATTTTTGGATGAACCTACATCTGCTATGGATACTTCTACAAGAAAAACATTTTGGAAAATTATAAATTCTTTAAAAGAACAAGGAGTAACTGTAATATATTCTTCTCATTATATAGAAGAAGTAGAGCATACTGCTGATAAAATTTTATTACTAAATAATGGAGAGTTAATAAGAGATACTACACCATACTCTTTAAAAGCAGAAAAGATTGAGAAGATATTTACTTTACCTAGTAAATATGTAGATGTAGTTAATAATCTTGATTTTATAAAAGATATTGCAATTAAGTCAGATAATGTGATTTTTTCTACATCTGAAGCTAACAGAGTTTGGTTATATTTGGTGGAGAATGGTTGCTCGATAGAAGAAGTAGAAATTACTAATAGAACGTTACTTGACAGTTTATTTAATACTACTAATAATAAGGGGGACAATTAGATGAAAAAATTATTGGCTTTAGGAAAAATAGAGTTTATTTTTACAAAAAGAGATATTACAACATTTTTATTAGGAATTGGAATACCTTTAGCATTTTTCTTTATGATAACTTCAATGTTTACATCACAATCTGGTTTTACAGATAATGATATGAAAATTGCAACTAAATATTTTTTAATTTCTATGACTATATATAGTAGTTTGAGTTTTGCGTTATTTTCGTTTCCTAGTATGTTCCAAGGTGATAGGAGCAATAATTGGTATATGTTTATAAAAAACTCTCCTATTAAAATGTGGCAGTATTATTTCGTTAAAATAGTACGTACATTAATTAATTTTTTATTCGCAATAATAATAGTTTTTATAGTAGGGAACGTATTTAAAGGAGTAGAAATGACACCAAAACAGTGGTTTATAAGTTTACTTTTAATTTTATTTGGTAGTTTTTGTATGCTATCAATTGGGTTATTGCTTTCATTTATTACTTCTCAAGAAAAATTATCTATAATTGCTAATATTATTTATATGGTCTTAGGAATGTTAGGTGGCTTGTGGTGGCCTCTTAATCAATTTCCAGATTATTTACAAAAAGTAGGAAAACTTATGCCGACTCATCACATTAGAGAATTGGTAATTCAATATATTTCTGAAAGTTCATTTGCTATAAACTCTATGCTTGTATTGTTAGTATATGCTATAATTTTTATAATAATAACAATTATCGTAAAAATAAAATTTGAGGCAAAATAATTATGAAAGTAGATAAAGAAAAATTACTTTTTTATATATCTTTGATTTGGTTGGTATTTCCTTTATATTATAGTGTTTATGGAGAATCTTATATTTCGTTACTGCCAGCAACTATTTTGATGGGAGTTTGCTATATTTCTTGTTTGTATGTAAAAAATAAATTTCTAACTTATTTTAATTGGCTATATATGTTGTGCTATATAGTTTTGTATTTTATACTATATTCCAATCCAGGAAGTTTGTTTATGTTTATGTATATTACGAGTCTATTAACTTATAATTATGCGGATATTAATTTAAAAAGTTTTAGAAATATTACTTTTTATATAGCTTTGTTCCTTACTTTAATACATTTAGCTATAACTACAAATCTTACGATAATAGAAAAGTTTGCATCATTAGTTATTATAGCATTTTTTACATTTATGTATGCAGGACAAAGAGCGTCTATTGTTGATTATGTGAAAAAACAAAAAGAGTTGGAGCATAATAGATATATTAACAATCTTTTGGCAGAAAATGAACGTAATAGGATAGGCAGAGATTTACACGACACGCTAGGTCATGTGTTTGCAAGTTTAACTTTAAAGACAGAGCTTGCACTAAAATTTCTTGAAAAAGAAAAGTATGATAGTTTAAAACAAGAGTTACTAGATATTAATAATTTAACAAAATCATCTATGAATGGTGTTAGAGAAGTAGTTAATAACTTGAAGTTTAGAACTATTAATGAAGAAATTTCTCTAGCGAAAGAAACATTAAATTTAGCGAATATTTCCTTGGAAATAAATACAAATTTAGGTTTAGAAAAAATAAATCCTACTTTACAGTCAACAGTAGCTATGGTTTTAAGAGAACTCGTTAATAATGTAATAAAGCATAGCAGGGCAGATAAAGTTTTTTTAAAAATATCAGAAGACAGCAGTAGTTTAATTTTAGAAATGGAAGATAATGGTATAGGTTTTACCTATAATAAAAAAGTAGAGCTTAAAAGTATAGAAGAAAGAATAGTTTTATTAAAGGGAATTGTAGAAATTGTTAGTTATAAAAATCCTACAACTATTAAAATAACAATTCCTTATGGGAGAAATTAATATGAGAATATTGCTAGCAGAAGACCAAAGTATGTTAAGAGATGCTTTAGCTAAGTTACTTTCTTTAGAAGATGATGTAGATGAAGTAATACAGGTAGCCAATGGGAGTGAGGCTAAAGACGTTTTAATACGTGATAAAAATATAGATATAGCTATTTTAGATATTGAAATGCCGATTTTAACAGGTTTAGATGTTTTGGAGTGGGTAAAGCAAAATAATCTATCTGTAAAAGTAATAATAGTTACAACTTTTAAGAGAAGTGGATATTTTCAACGGGCAATAAAAAATAATGTAGATGCTTATGTTTTAAAAGATAGATCTATATCTGAACTTATGAAAACAATCTATAACGTTTTGAATGGAAATAAGGAATATTCTCCTGAACTTATGGAGAGTATATTTGAAAATAGCAATATATTAACTTCTCAAGAATTAGAAATTTTAAAACTTGTTGCACAAGGCTTATCTAATAAAGAAATTGCAGAATGTTTACACCTTTCTAATGGAACAGTAAGAAATTATATTTCTAACATATTAACAAAATTAGATGTTGCTAATAGAGTTTTAGCTGTTAATAAGGCTGTGGAATTAGGTATATTGTAAAAAAAATAACCGACTATAAATTAAAATATAATTTTAGTCGGTTATTTTTATTGTAATATTTTAGTTAGTGTGATATTTTCCTGTTATTGATTTTGGCATTTTAACTGCAAGTCTTTTTGCCGCAAAAAATAAGACTATTGAAAATATACCTTTTATTAGATTAAAAGGAACTATTCCGTAAGTTATTATTAACTTAATGTTGTTTAAAATATCTGTTAAATCCATAATATAACCATAAAGTGGTAGTAATACAAAGTAATTTACTATTGACATTACTATTGTAACAAGTATAGTTCCTATTATCCCACCTAAAATTGCAGATTTTGTTCCTTTTTTATAAAAATAATATATTGATGATACAAATATTATCTCTACTATAAAGTTAGCAACGCTTCCTATAGGCTCGTGTGTAATAAGTAAAAAACTTAAAATGTTTTTTAGTAATGAAACCATTAAAGCCGATTTATAACCTACAATTAGTAATGCGAAAAATATAGGTATAAACGCAAAATCTAGTGTTAAAAATGGTGGAATAAAAGGTATTGCCATTTTCACTAGAGATAGAATAAGGGAAATTACTGCAAGAAAAGCAGTAAGAATGTGTTTGTGTGTACTTTTACGATACATCGTTACCTCTTTCTATCTTCTAAAGGTATAAAAAAATCGTGTTAAAAACACGAGGTTGAATTATTGCATACTTAAATATACAGAACTAACTGTATTTAATATGTATCTTCTACCATCCAGACTATAACTGTCGGTTTTGGAATTTCACCAAATCAGCTTTCGCTCGCAGACTATAACTGCCGATTGGGAATTGCACCCTACCCCGAAGATTATTAAATTTTATAATATAATTTTACATTTAAAAAAAATTAATGTAAAGTGAAAAGGTAAAATTAATTTTAATTAGTAGTAAATCACAAATGCCAAAACGTTAAAAATATAATGAACCAATACAACTACCAATAAACTACTTGATTCTTTCCATACATAATTAAGAGCTAGTCTTATAGGTGCTATAATAGCAAGTAGTTGAAGTGGTATGAAACCATAATATTTTATATGCCAAAAAGCAAAAAGTATAGCTACTATTATAGAAGCAAACCAAAAGTTTAGTCCTAGTTTTTTTAGTCCTGTTGTAACGTTAGTACTAATAATTTCTTGCCCTAAAACTAAAACAGGTAGCGCTAAAAATAAAGTTTCTATATCTTTACTAAACAAGTTACTTATAGCAGGTGAGGTTACATATGTACTATAAAGATAGTTTGCCAAATAAGCAACAAAAGAAGTAAGCGATAAACCTAAAATTAACCACTTTATACTAAAGGTTTTTATTTGTGCTAAAAATTCTCTATTAATAAAAATTAGTGCTAATAATAAACCTAATATAGCATTCCACAATAAAGATGCTATATTAAAATATTCTTTAGGTATGGGTATTTTATTTATATAGAAAAAAGATATTGCAACTGCTAAGTTCAGTATTATAAATAAATAATTTTTTGTTTTCATATATGCTCCTTTGTTATTTTTTAAATACAAATTTTATTAAAGTAAAAATTATAACAAATTGAATTAATGCGATAAAAAGTGCATCTGTATAAGAAAAATTTTTGGGTGATTTTATAATTATATAAAATACAGCGCTAATAAAATATAATAAGCTATAAAATATTGATATTGTTAGTGCTTTTTTCATATTATTTTCCTCCTACATTATGCATATAAATATCGTAAAACAAATTTTATTAAAAAGCAAATAAATTATAATTTATAGTACATTGTTAGTTGCAAAGTGGAAAAAAAGTAAAAAAAATGGTATATTTATGTTAAAGTTTATCTTAAAGGAGGTAACATATATGGATACATACAAGATTCTTGTTGTAGACGATGAAGAGCCGATTGCAAAAATATTGGATTTTAATTTAAAAAAGGAAGGGTACGAGGTAATATTAGCACATGATGGAGAGGCTGCTGTAGAGTTAGCTTTTAGTGAGAACCCAGATTTAATACTACTTGATTTAATGCTTCCTAAAAAAGACGGTATGCAAGTATGTAGAGAAGTTCGTAATAAAATGGACGTCCCTATAATAATGCTTACTGCAAAAAATAGTGAGATTGATAAGGTTTTAGGGTTAGAATTTGGTGCAGATGATTATGTAACAAAACCATTTTCTACTAGAGAACTTATGGCTAGAGTAAAAGTAAATCTAAGAAGAAGTGTTAGAAAAGTAGAAGTAGTTGAAGAAGAACAGACTAACGATATAAAAATTAAAGATATAGTAATATATCCAGATGCTTACATTATAAAGAAAAATGATGAAGTAATTGATTTAACACGCAGAGAGTTTGACTTGCTTTACTATCTTACTAAACATAAGGGTCAGGTTTTAACTAGAGAAAACTTATTACAAACAGTTTGGGGTTATGATTACTTCGGAGATGTAAGAACTGTTGATGTTACTGTTAGAAGGCTTAGAGAAAAAATTGAAACAGATTCATCTAATCCAGAATATATTATGACTAGACGAGGCGTAGGTTATTTTATAGGAGATGAATAATGGTAAACGTTACTAGGCAAAAGAAAAGATTTTTTTCATCTATACGTTTTAAGTTTGTAGTTGTTTATGTATTAGTTAATATTATTTCTTTACAATTAATTGGTTTATATTTTACTACACAAGTAAAAAATAAAAATATAACAACATTCAAAACTACAATAATTGATCAGGAAAAAAAACTTAATTACAACGTAATGGAAGAATTAAGCAAAAATATTACAGATGAAAAAGAAAAAACACAGATAGAAAGTAATATAAGAAAAATAGTTAGTGAATTCTCCACTACTAAACTAGTTATGGTAAATGTAGTTGATAAGGAATTAAATATAATAGCCTCATCTACTACCAATGGTAGTGAGAGTTATTTAGGAAAAAGGTCTGTAGACCCTATGGTAACTCAAGTTCTTAAATCTGGTGAAGTTGCAGAAAAAGAGCAGGTAGACGATTCTGATAATGTATATTGGGTATATGCAGTACCAGTAAAAAATGGAGATGATATTATAGGTGTTGTCTATATAATGTCAGATATAGGAAGTGTTTATTCTGATGTAGGAGATATTACACAAATTTTTGTTATCGGAACTTTAATGTCTATATTTGTAATAGTCTTAATAGGATTTTTTGCCTCAAAAACTATAACAAACTCAATAGAAAAAATGAGTATGCAAGTAAAAGGAATGGCAGAAGGTTCTTACGGAAGTGTTGTAGGAATAAATACAAAAGATGAAATAGGAGATTTAGCTAAAGTATTTAACGATATATCTAAGAAGATTAAAGAAGAACAGAGTATTACAGAATCAGAAAGACTTAAATTATCTACTATAATTAATAGTATGGTAGATGGAATAATATCTACAGATATTAATGGAAAAATTTTGTTAATAAATGATAGTGCTAAAGATATGCTTTTGGATGATGAAGAAGAAATATTTATAGGTAAAGATGCTTTAAAACTTCTAAACATAACGGAGTATAAAAATATTGAAGAAATATTAGAAGCGGAAGATAGTTTGCTAATATCAGTTAAAGGTGAAGAAGACTATGATTTATTATATAGATTAGAATTTATTCAAATTATAGCAGACAATTTACCAAAAAATGATTATAGAACATTAAAATCGGAAGGTTACGTAATAGTTATTTATGACGTTACAGACAAAGAAAGACAAGAGAAAGAAAGAAGAGAATTTGTTTCTACAGTTTCTCACGAATTAAGAACGCCTCTAACTACTATGAATAGTTATGTTGAAGCACTGCAAGAAGGGGTAATAAATGATAAAGAGTTAGCTCCTGTTTTTATAGATACTATTTCTAAAGAAACTACTCGTATGATTAGAATGGTAAATGATCTTATGCAGTTAGGTAAGATGGATATAAAAGAAGAGCATTATGATAAAGAATTACTTGATATAAATAAGTTAATTGAGAAAATAGTTGAACGTTTTTCTATGACACATACTGATAAAAATTTTATCTTACATACTTCTCCTAATCCAATATTTGTAGAAGGAGATCAAGATAAGTTAATACAAGTATTTGATAATATTATTAATAACGCTGTAAAATATTCGCCTAATGGAAAAAATATTACGGTTAGAATACGTCAAAGCTACAATCAAAATAGGGTAAGTATCTCAGTCAAAGACGAAGGGATTGGAATACCTTTAGCACATATAGATAAAATATTTAATAGGTTTTATAGAGTAGATAAAAGTCGCCAACGTAGCATGGGAGGAACAGGATTAGGATTATCTTTAGCTAAGTCTATAGTAGAGTCTCATAGAGGAAGAATATGGGCACAAAGTAGAGAGGGTTATGGAAGTATTGTGTTTGTTATGTTACCTTGTGAAAATATATCTGATGATTGGGCATAGGTGATATTTATGGAAAAAAGAAAAGAATTTTTTAAAACACTAATTTTGTCTTTTTTAGTTGTTAGTAGTATATTGCTTACTTTTAATATAGCAGGCTATAAACCTAAATATGATATATTAGGAACTACACAAGATAAAAAAACAGAAAATCAAGATTATGCTAAACTGAAATCAAACTCTTTAAACTTATTATCTCCAGACATAATAATAGAAACTAACTCTAATTATAGAGAGGAACAAGCTATTCCTTTAGCCATTACAAAGTTATCAAATGTTAATGCTATTAAAGATAGAGCAGTTATAAAAAATATTTTAAGTACAGTAGCCAGTAATAATATAGAAGAAACTAGGTTTAGAAATAAGCCTATATCGGAAGTTCTAAAAGATTATAATAAAATATATACTTTTCGTTATAAACACTATATAGATACTATTTCTTCTAAATTAATTTATCTAGGAGAAAATAATTCAAATACTAAATTTGATTTTGATACTGTAATTTTAGTAGATAATAAGCCTAATAATATTTATCTTTATAAAGAAGGAATAGATAACTATTTTCAAATAGAGTTAGACAATAATATATTTGAAAAAATAGAGAAAGAATTTGAACAACATAAAAAAAGCTATTATAAATATAGTATAGATGGTATTAAAAAGATATATATAGAAGATAAAGAAGATTATTATATAGATATATATAGCTATGATGAAATTGATTTGAGAGATGTTTCAAATGATATATTTTTGAGAAACAGTAACGTTAAATATAGCAATATAATAGATGATAATAAAGAAGTTACTGACGGATATTCAATTTTAAGAAAGTCTGACAATGCAATAACTTATATAAATCCTTCTAATATAAGTGAAACTAAGAACAATACAGACATACAATCAAGAGCAGCATCATTTTTAGTTTATCGCTACTTACCTAATAACGATTATTCTATATTGGATATAATAGGTAATGAAATAGTTTATAAAGAAATTTATAAAGGTTCATCTGTTTATTCTAAAGATTACAGTAGTAGTATAAAAATTAATGTTAGTTCTGAAGGTATTTATAATGTTAAATACCCGTTGATAATAAAAAATAACTTATTATCAAGTGAAAAGATGAAAGAAGGGTCTTTAGAAAATATTTCAGCTATTATGAATTATTTATACTATAATACTAACTTAAATGATGTAGAGGATATAGAGTTATCATACGATAAAACATACTCAAAAAATAAAACATTTATTTATACTCCTAATTGGTATATAAAATATAAAGGAAAATACATAAGTTATTCAGACTTGAAAATAAAAATATCGAGAGGTGAAGTATAAATGGAGTGGTCAAAAATAAAGACAATGTTTATATATCTATTTTTGATTTTAAATATTATATTGCTTATGGCTTATATATACACTATAAAACTTAATAATACAGAATTCTATCAAGAAAAAGATGCTATAATAAAATCTATAAAAAATGATGATATAGATATTATAGAACCTCAAATAAAAAAAGATTCCCTAAGTTACATAAGTGGCTCAATACATGATTTTAAAGAGCCGATTATAAAAATAGAAAACTATAGTTATGAATTAATCAATACTAATTCAGGAAGGAAATTATTTATAAGGTTTGATACCCCTATAGCTAATATAAATAATAATAATTACAGAGATGTTTTGAATTTATTTATTACTGAAAAGTTGGATAAAGGTTTTAGTTACTCATTCGATAATTATAGTGATAAAACAAAGATGATTACTTATAGGCAGACAGTAGATAACTTAAAAATATATGATAATATTAATGCTTTGATAGAATTTAAAGTAGATGAAAATGGAGATATAAAATCTATGGTTCAATCTGGATTAGTAGACATAAAAAAAGATATTTCGGAAAATATAGCTACTTATAATCAAGTAATTTATAAACTCTATCATGAAAACTATATCCCTAAAAATAGCAGAGTAGTATCTTCTCTAGGATACTATACTTCGGCTTCTCAAATCTTAAATCAGGTATTAATTCCTGTTTGGAAAATAGAAGTTAATTATTTGGGAGATAAACAATATTATTATGTTGATGCTATAAATATAAAAATTTTGGAAAAAAATAACGAATAACAAAAGACTTTTGATTGTTTTAACAATCAAAAGTCTTTTGTTTTTATTAAAATTATTTAATAATTTTAAACTGGAACATTTGCACTATCTCCGTCTTGTCCACCAGGTGAAGGAACAGGTTGTGGTTGAAATTCAGGAATTGGATCAGAACTATCCCCACTAGTAGTGATAATATCTTCACTGTTGAATAAAACTGTATCTAATTGTAATTTTTTGTAATCCATTTATATTTATACCTTTCTTTTAATTTTTATTAATATCGAGCACCTTTATACTTTATATTATTTATATATGTTATCTAAT
>JACBYF010000282.1 GCA_013415235.1 Gemelliphila palaticanis | reverse complement strand
ATCAGCAAGCACATCAGCTTCTGAGTCAGCATCAACAAGTGCGTCAGAATCAGCAAGCACATCAGCTTCTGAGTCAGCATCAACAAGTGCATCAGAATCAGCATCAACAAGTGCATCAGAATCAGCAAGTACGTCAGCTTCTGAGTCAGCATCAACAAGTGCAAGTGAGTCAGCAAGTACATCAGCTTCTGAATCAGCAT
>JACBYF010000281.1 GCA_013415235.1 Gemelliphila palaticanis | reverse complement strand
ACTCAGAAGCTGACGTACTTGCTGACTCACTTGCACTTGTTGATGCTGACTCAGAAGCTGATGTACTTGCTGATTCTGACGCACTTGTTGATGCTGACTCAGAAGCTGATGTGCTTGCTGATTCTGACGCACTTGTTGATGCTGACTCAGAAGCTGACGTACTTGCTGACTCACTTGCACTTGTTGATGCTGACTCAGAAGCTGA
>JACBYF010000280.1 GCA_013415235.1 Gemelliphila palaticanis | reverse complement strand
GCATCAACAAGTGCAAGTGAATCAGCAAGCACATCAGCATCTGAGTCAGCATCAACAAGTGCGTCAGAATCAGCAAGTACGTCAGCATCAGAATCGGCATCAACAAGTGCGTCAGAATCAGCAAGCACGTCAGCATCTGAGTCAGCATCAACAAGTGCGTCAGAGTCAGCAAGCACATCAGCTTCTGAATCAGCATCAACAAGTGC
>JACBYF010000027.1 GCA_013415235.1 Gemelliphila palaticanis | reverse complement strand
ATCTGTTAGATTACCATTTTTTACTAATGCTACTGTTACTTTATTTTCTTTTTTCTCTCCTACCCAAGCTTTTGTTACTTTTACTTTTGTTGTTGCTGGTGTTAGCGGTGTTACTGGTACTGGTTTTAAATTATAGATGTAAGTTACTATTATTGTTTCTTCTTTTACAGTTCCTGTTTCATTATCAGGTTTTTGGTTAGCTACTAATATATAAGTCTTACCATTGTATATAATTTCTGGTGTCTTATGTTCTTCTGTAGTATAACTTGTTCCCACATAAGCATCTATTGTATCTGTTACTGGAGATTTTATTTCAGTAGCATTATCTCCTTTTATACGATATTTTACAATTACACTTCCTTTGGCTTTTTCTTTATACACATAGTTTACATAAGTTGTTCCTTCTACTACATCTCCTGTTTCTTTTGTTACAGGTGTATCTTCTACTGTAAATGTTCCATTATCTCCACGTGTTCCACTTTTCTCTGGAACTAGTACGTATTGTTTTTCTCCTACAGTAATTGTTTCTTTTTTATGATCTGTTACATCATATTTTGTTCCTACTATAGATGTCGGTGTATCTATTTCTTCAGGTATTAATGCTTGTCTTGTAGTTTCATCTATAAAGTTTACTTTTACTTCACCTTGTTTTGGTGCTTCTGGTACTGGACGATAAACAACATTTTCTTTTATATTTTCTGTTGTTTCTGTTGTTGTAATAACATTTTGTGTATTTGTTGGATCTTGAGATTCTCCATTACGTGTAGAACTTACCGGAATATATCCTTCAATTTCTGGTAATGCTTTTCCTTCTAGATCTTTATCACTTGATGTCCATTCTTCTTCAGTTTTTACTTTTGTAACTTTATTTTCTGTTACTGTTCTTGTGTATGTAACAGTATTAGTGTATGTCAAGTTATCTAATTTTTCAGGATTTTGTCCATCTATATCTTGTTTTTCATACGTAATTGTACGTGTTATTTCTTTAGTTTCTGTAGTTTCAACTATTGTTGGTTTTAATATTACTTCAAACTCTTGTTTTGTTGCTGTATCTGTATCGAACGTTGCACTTCCATTATAGTTATCACTAACTACTTCATATCCTTGTGCTTTTAATTCACCTAGTTTATTTTGATAGTTTTCAAACGTAATTGGTGTTGAATTTGCTCCTGTTTTTTCATAAGTTGCATCATTTACTAAAGTTTTATTAGTTTTTCCATCAGGTTCTACTGTGTAGAAACGTAATACTGCTTCTTGTTTTGGTGCTTCTGGTACTGGACGATAAATAACATGTTCTTTGATACTGCTAGTAGTATCTACTGTATTTATAACGTTTTGTGTATTTGTTGGATCTTGATCTTGTCCATCACGTGTAGAACTTACAGGTATATATCCTTCAATATCAGGTAATTGATTTCCTTCTAAGTCTTTATCTGCTGATGTCCATTGTCCTTCTGTTTTTTCTTTTGTAACTTTATTTTCTGTTACTGTTCTTGTGTATGTAACAGTGTTAGTGTATGTTAAGTTATCTAATTTTTCAGGATTTTGTCCATCTATATCTTGTTTTTCATAAGTTATTGTACGTGTTATTTCTTTAGTTTCTGTAGTTTCAACTATTGTTGGTTTTAATACTACTTCAAACTCTTGTTTTGTTGCTGCATCTGTATCAAACGTTGCACTTCCGTTATAGTTATCACTAACTACTTCATATCCTAAACCTTTTAATTCATCTAGTTTAGTTTGATAGTTTTCAAACGTAATTGGTGTTGAATTTGCTCCTGTTTTTTCATAAGTTGCATCATTTACTAAAGTTTTATTAGTTTTTCCATCAGGTTCTACTGTGTAGAAGCGTAGTACTGCTTCTTGTTTTGGTTCTATATACGTATTTGTTACTACAAATCCAGCATTTATATCTCCACCTATTGTAACTGTATATTCTCTATCACTTATACTTACAATATTTTCATCAGTAACATTAGCTTCTTTTACTGTGTAGTTAATTTCTTCACCTTGTTCATTTAGTTTAGGTAGATTTTCAAATTTTCCTACATAGTTTTTAGTAGCTTCTAAATTTATAGTGCTTACTTTAGAATCACCATTATATAAATCGATAGTTATATTTTCATTATGAACAATATTGTTTTCGTTAGCCCATTCTTTTCTAACACTTATATCTAGTAATTCTGTATTTTTTACAGAAATATATTTTGTTGATTTTTCATTTGTAGTTCTTGTTATTTCTTCTGTTTCATCTTTATAATCAACAAGATATTTTTTATCGTTTGATAAAGTTACGATATCTTGCTGGTTTATTCCTTTTTCAATAACAGCATATTTACTTGTAATATCTTGACCATCTTCTACTTTAGGAACTGCTGCAAATTCTATATAGTCACTAGAATTTTCATCTATTACTTTCTCTTCTATAACTTCATTATTTTTATCTGTTCTCACTAACTGCATTGTTACAGGTGCTTTGTTTTGAGCATTCCAAACTTTCTTAACTTTTACAGTTAAAGGTTTGTCATAAATAGCATAAGTATGTAGTGTATTAGGATCTATTAATGTTGTTATCTCTTCTGTTGTACCTAGCGTAAATGTATTATTTTCTGATGAAAAATCATATACTTCTTCTAATTTATGAACATCATATTTAGCTTTATCTACTACTGACGCTTTATTCCAAGATTTAAATTTATAACCTTCTAGTGATGGAACTTTGTCAATAGGGGTAATTTCTTTAACTGGTTTGTTTTCAACAGAAACTTTTGCTTTTCCTCCACCTGACTTGTAAACTGTATAAACTTGATCTAATTTTTGTCCTACGTGACCTGTATCCTCTGAACCGCCTTCTATAGTAGCCCCCTCTTCGTTAGTATGGTATACCATCTTAACTCTTTGACCTAAAACGATAGAATTGTCTTCTGGATTTAAAACATAATCCCATTGTCCTAGACTAGAATGATCTTCATAAGGAGATGTAGCTTGATTTTGGTCTTTTGTTACATAATGTAAAAATTGTGCATCTGTATTGCTAACTTTATATTCATTTGGTAATACGTCAGGTATAAATCTAACATTTTCTATCCTTGGAGGATAATAAGTTTCCGGAATATTTTCTAAATCTGTTGGCTTTATACCTCTAGCTACTGTATACCCTATATATCTTCTGCTAGTTTCATAAAGTTCTTTATCTTCGTTATTTGTTCCCACATTTTCACTTATACTAACATTTATTTTTTTATTTATATTATTTGTCAATACAATAGAAGAAACACCGTCTAATACTTTTATATCTTTATCGTTAAAACTAGCATCAGGTGTTACAATTATATCTTTTTTAGCATAAATGTTTATTCCTGGATATTCTAAAGGATTTTTATACTTTGTATAATTTCCATTCCAATGAGCATCTCCCGTAAAACTTGCATTTACTGATGAATTTCCTAATATCAATTTACCATCATTAAAAATACTTGCTCCAGCTAA
Source organism: Gemelliphila palaticanis (assembly GCA_013415235.1). GTDB lineage: Bacteria > Bacillota > Bacilli > Staphylococcales > Gemellaceae > Gemelliphila > Gemelliphila palaticanis. Next base: position 12,805 of record JACBYF010000027.1, on the reverse strand, counting down.
CATAGCATAAGATCCATTAATACTAGTTCCTCCGTCTAAAGTTACAGTACCCATATTATAGATACCGCCACCTAATCCAGCTTTAGAATTTGTTATATTAGTATTATAAACTAACGCACTGTTTCTAGGACCTACATAAATAGCTCCCCCTGGTTGTCTTCCCCAAAATAGTGTTTGTGTATTTGTAATTGTAGAGTTTGTTATAGTAACACTTTGATTTGAGTAAGGACCAAAATTACCATCCTCATAGTCATATCTTTCTTCACCTTTTCTTGTACCTATTGCTATCGCTCCTCCTGTATCACTAGAAGAAACATCTGTTATAGTTACATTATCTATCCAAGCTTTAGCACTAGATCCTGTTTCAAAGGCTATTGCTCCTCCGAAACTTGCTAATTCTTTTCCATTACCTTGACCTTGACCTGTTAAAGTAGAATTTGTTAAATGAAATTTACCTCCTCCTACTACATCAATAAATCCTCCAGCAAATGTTATTTTACTCTTACCTATTGCAATAAATTTAGAGTTATCTACTTCTAGGTTTGAATCATAAGTTGCTATTGCACCTCCAGATATTGCATATGCATCTCCTAAACTATCTATAATAAATTTAGAATTTTTTACCACTGCATTAGCACTGTGGAAATGAAGCGCTCCTCCTATTTCAAAAGGTTTATAAACATTAAATTTTGTTGCATAAATGTTAGCTGAAGCATTTTTTACTTGAACTGCTCCACCGTGGTTATTTAAGTTTGCATTTAGGTTGTGGTTGCGTTCAAATACTGTTTTATCTTCTTGAGTGTCTGTTTCTCTATTTATATTAAGAACAGCTCCCCCCTCTATCATAATAGCACCACCTAAAGCTGTAGGTCCTCCTGTGTGGTTTCCTATAAATTTACCACCTACTACATTTATCGTACTTCTTGATCCTGCATACAAAGCACCACCATCAGGTGTTGCTGCATTTCTTGGAGTATCTTCTTTAGTATAGTTATTTTCAAAAATAGTGTTTTCTAAATTAACGTTAGCTCCATTAACAAAAAGTGCTCCTCCTTGATAATTTTGCTCATCTCTTGTATCTCTTAATTTAGGCTCATAATAACGTGTAGTACCTTTAGTTAATTTAGAGTCAACTAGATTTACAGTACCACCACTTATATTCATTAAACGCCCTTTTTCTGCACCATCTAAAATAATATTTTCAAAAGTTACGTTTGCACCTTTTAAATAAAACATATTCTCTATCGTGGCACCTAATGTTAAAGTGTTGTTATTTCCTTTTATAGTTCCTGTATAGCTACTTGGTATAGTTATCATTTCTGGAACATCAAAAGAGGCTGTTATATTAACGCTACTATTAGACTCAATTGCCCTTTTTAGTTCTTGGAAGTTTGTAACATTTTCTTCATTTGCTTTAATTATATTTGTATATGAAAATATAATTGAAAAAATAATAGAAAAAGAAACAATAATTCCCCATAATTTTATTTTTTTATTTTTCATCGTTTTTTCCTCTTATTAATTACAATTCTAAATTAGCCAAAAGTTGAGTTTTAAACCTCAACTTTTAGTTTTTTATTTTAATTTTCTTTTTCTTGCTAATAAAATTAATATAGCTAATGAAACAGCACCTAATCCTAATGACTGATTCGTTAATCCTGTTTTTGTAAGGATTTTTTTCGCTTTTTCTTTTGTTTGTAATTCTTGCTCTTCTTTAATTTCTATTCCTGAGATAGGCTCTGATAATTTTATTTTTGCAGATGGCTTATCTTCCGCTACCGGTGGATTTTTAAATTCTACAGATGGTTTGTCTATCGTTGGGTAATTATCTGGATTTTTAAATTCTACAGATGGTTTGTCTACCGTTGGATAATTATCTGGATTTTTAAATTCTACAGATGGTTTGTCTACCGTTGGATAATTATCTGGATTTTTAAATTCTACAGATGGTTTATCTTCTGCTACCGGTGGATTTTTTGGCACTTTAGTTATTCTATTTTGTTCCCAAACTGCAAAATATGTTACAGGTCTTACTACACCTCTAGAAAGATCCAATGTTTCTCCTGTTCCATCTGCTTTTGTATTCCACTCTTTAAAAGTATAACCTTCTAATGTAGTTGTCGGAACAGTTCCTCCTCTTAAAATATCATTATTTAAGTTACCATTGTATTTAACTGCTAAAGAGGCTAAATTCTGATCTGCTGTGTCGTCAAGACTTGAGGAATTTTTATTAAACATTACATTAGTAGACCATTGAGCATAAACTGTTACTTCTCCGTTTGTAAGCATACTCTTATCTACTAGCGTATTCCCATCAAAACTAGTTCCACTTCCATCTGCCATTGTATTGTACCCTTCAAAATTATAATCCTCTATTCTAGGTGCATCTGGCATTGCTTCTCCTACTATATTTTCTGCTGGTACTGTGCTGTATTTTGGTTTTTCTCTCATATCAAAAATATCATTATCTAAACTTCCATTTAATGCTACTCTTGACCTTCCTAAATTTTGTTCAGCATCTGCTTTAAATGGAGAATTCAAATTAAACACTACATAAGCTGGTTTGAAATTTAATATTTTTGCATTAGCTTCTTGTTTTTCTATATCTGTTGGTCCTCCAAAAGTTATACCAAACATATTCACAGAATATAGATTTGCTCCTCCTTGTATATGCCCATTAATTTCTATAGGATCTGAACCTCCTCTCGCTATTCTAAGAAGATTTTCTTTAGAAATAGAGAAGTTTTTATCAGAATTACTAATTAATTCCATATCTTTTATAGCTTCTTCTGCTGTTGCATTTGGAATATCCCATTTTGTTCTTATTCTTGTACGAACTATAAATTCTTTTTCTCCATTTGTCGTTAAAATAATTTTAGAATTAGGATCTTCGTTTGGAGTAACTATTTCACTTTCCATTAACGCCGAATAATCTCCTCTTAATATCGCAATAGGTCTAAAAGCATAAGACTTGAATGCAAAGTTTAATTTATCTGCAACATTTATTCTAGAATCTAATTTAACGTGTAAATCTACATAAGTGTATTTATTTTCTAAATCTTTTATTTTTTCTTTTAAATTATTTAAGTTTAATGGATTTAAAATAAAATCATCTTTAGGACTAGCTCCGTAATCCAAATTACCTGGATGATGATAATAACTACTTCTTCTTATAGCTGTTGTTATATAAGGATTCAGATGAAAATTAGCTCCTAAATTAACTAAACTAGTATCTCCTAAATCATTATTTACATAATATGTACTTGAATTTTGATTATCTTCATTTGCTAGTTCAAATTTTTTAAACATCGTTGATAGATCATCTATATTTTTATTTATTTTTAGATCTCCTGCTAATCTATTAGAAAAACTCATAGCACTATTAGCAGTTAAATAAAATGCATATAATTTTTCTCCACCTTTAAGCCCTTCTGGAAAAGCTCTTGATATTGCCTCATGACCATAAAAAACTTTAGAATCTTCTTGGCTACCATCATAATTAGGAACATTAGACCATCCTATAAAGTAAGATTTACTTATTCCTCCTCCTGCATCACCTTGATTAGCTATATTACCCTCATCATCAGTTTTCTGGATTTCTTCTGATGAATTAGTAAAATGTACAGTTTGATTTCCATTTCTCGTGACAAAAGTTACTGCTCCTTCATAATTTAAGTTGCTAGAATTAGAAGATCCTGTTATATTATTTTCGTTACTAGAATTTTCTTCTGATTCTGAATTGACTGTACTATTTGCTGCTACTGCTTCTTCTAATGAATTAGTTGATTCATTTGTATTTGTTATAACTTCTGAATCTCCACTATTAGTATTTTCTTCTGCATTTGCTAATCCACTAGATGTTGCATTTAGCACCATAACCGAACAAAATATTGACTTAAAAATATTTTTCTTTTTCATTTATTTCTCCTTAAATTTTAAAAATTATAATAACAGTATAAATTTATTAATATTATACAATAATATTATACCAAAAAAAAATAAATTTTAATATGTTTTTTTCGTTATTTTATATTTTTTCTCAAAAAAAATGCAAAAAACACATAAAATGAAAGAATTGTTGTTTGTTTCTTGTTTTCATGAAAAATAAAAAACACACATTTTTTATTTATTAATTTTATTTAATTAATATATAATTTATTATTTATTTTACATAACAGTAAAAAAAATAATAAATAAAATTTAGTCAAGTTTCTATAACCAATAAGAATAACTAATTTTATTTATTATTTGTAATATTAAAGTAATCTATCTAATTTTATTTTATAAACTTCTTTTGTTCTTATTCCTGGTCTTATTTCTCCCATAATAGAGTACAAACTATCTTTATAAACAACAAGTCCGCTTCCACATGATGCATCAAAAGATATTTCTCCTAAACTAGACCACTCATTTGTAGAGAAGTCATAACACAATACTTGTTTATTCCATTTATAATCTTCTATAGGTTGAGTTAAATAAAACTCTCTATAAGCTTTTTTCTCTAAACCTTCCAATGTAGATAAATTGTAATTAGCAGAATCCCAAACTTCTTTGTTAAATCCTCCAATTATTAATAATTTATCTCCTATTTTAGTACTCGCTGCACCTAATACCGATATTTGCTCTCCATTTATTTCTACATTACTAATTTTAGACCATTTTGAATCTTTAAAACTATATTTATAACCGTCAGTATAAGCTACAGATGAACCTCCTCCGAATACATATAATTCATCTTTATAAACTGTTACTACTGACTGACTTCTTTTTTCAAAAGGTATTTCTGTTATTTCTACTAGATTTTTTTCTTCTATATCAAAAGAATATATTTTCGTATTAGCTTCTCCATTAATAGTTCCTAAACCGAAATAAAGTTTAGAATTGTAATTAACTCCAAAAGAGTTATAAATAGAAAAAGGTAAATCTGCGTATAAACTAATTTGTATATTACTATCTATACTTTTTACATTTAAAATTTTATTATCTACTATATAAAAAATTTCATTATCTACCTGAATATTAGCTCCATCTGAAAAATTATAATCCATAGTATTTTGTGATAAAATTTCTATTTTACTATCAGTTTCAGTAAATACATATAAATCTTTATGTTTAATTTTCTCCCCACCATCTAGGTTACTTACTAAAGGAAAATTACTTCCTCCTGCTACTACAAATTTATTGTCTACTAACCCGTAAAGAAAATTAGCTAATCCTTCATGATTTTCATAACCTAATTGTTTTGGTATTTCACCTATGCTTTGCCAATTTAATTGTTTCATATTTTATTCTCCTTATTTGTTATAATCTGCTTCCTCATCTACAAAAACATAGACGTTGGGATGATTTTTCAAAATAGTACATGGTATATCTACAGTTGGCTCATTTTCGTCAAATAAACTCTTTATTGCTTCTTTTTTATTTTCACCAAAAGCTAGTAATATAATTACTTCTGACTTCATTATATCTGCTATTCCCATTGTTACTGCTTGTTTAGGTACTAAATTTTTATCGTTATTGAAAAATCTTGAATTAGCTTCTATAGTTTCTTCATTCAAATCAACTACATGTACCCCAACATTAAAAAATGTTCCCGGCTCATTAAATCCGATATGTCCGTTGCTTCCTACTCCTAATAATTGAATATTAATTGTTTTATTATTTAATTTATTTTGATATTTTTTTATTTCCTCTGCTAAATGTTCACTACTTGCGTCAGGTATATTAATATTTTTTCTATCTATATCTATATGATCAAATAAATTTGTATCCATAAATTTATGATAACTTTCTGGATGATCATAAGATATTCCTACATATTCATCTAAATTAAAAGTTACATTATTTTTATAACTAGTATTTCCAAGGTTATAATCTGCTATAATTTCTTTATAAAAATCTGTTGGAGTTCCTCCTGTAGCTAATCCTAAAACAGAATTTGGTTTTAAATATTGTTTAAATGTTTCATATGCTGCTTTTGAAGCTTCTTTTTTTGTTTTAAATACATTATACTTTATCATAATTTTCTCCTAAAAAAGATTTTTATTTAATGTGTTAAATTTAATTTGAAAAAATTTGGATAGATATGTATATAAAATATAAATCTTTTAACATATACTATCCTATTATATATATTGTTTTACCTTAATCAATAACTGATATAAACCTTTTTGCAATTTCTTCAGGTCTAGTGATAGCTCCACCAACAACAACGCAGTGAGCACCAGAATCAAGAGCTAGTTTTACTTGATGAGGTTCGTGAATTTTACCTTCAGCTATTACTGGAATTTTAACATTCTCAGATATTGCTTTGACTAATTCTGGATCAAATTTTTTAGAGTCTGCTGTATATGCTGTGTAGCCATTCATTGTAGTTCCTACACAGTCTACACCTGCTTTTTCTGCATATATTGCTTCTTCTAAGTTAGATATATCAGCCATTAATACTATTTCTGGATATTTTGTTTTGATTTCTTTTATGTACTCTGCTACTGTTAAGCCGTCTCCTCTTTGTCTTAATGTACAATCAAGAGCTATTATTTCGCTTCCTACAGCTACTAGTTCATCTATCTCTTTCATTGTAGCTGTTATGTAAGTGTCATATCCTTCATAATTCTTTTTAATTATCCCAATTACAGGTAGTCCTGTTTGTTCTTTTATTTGTTTTATATCTTGTACACCTTGCGCTCTTATGGCTACTGCCCCTGCATTTTTTGCTGCTTGTGCCATTAGACTCATTATTCCTCCTTCTGGACGATATAATGCCTCTCCTTCTAGTGCTTGACAAGATACTATTACTTTTCCTTTTAATTTTTCAAATAATTGTTCTTTTTTCATAGTAACACTCCATATATTAATTATTATTAAAAGGGATTGAGTAAAATTCTCAACCCCTTTATAGTTTATTTAATTCTGCATAAGGGCTAATTATTTTTTACTTATTAACTAAATGCAGTTTATTTTATTTTAAAAACGTCTATTATTAAAGATGGTAAATATTATAATTGATTATTTATTTAGATATTATTTCTTGTAATGAAACTTTTCTATCTTCTGTTACAGATAAAGTACATGCATCTGCTGTAGCTATAGATTCTAATGCAGCTACTCCATTTAATAATTTTTCAAATTCTTCTGTTATCTCTCCACCTTTTAATATTTCGTGCAAATATAACATTTCTTTATCTATACATGTTTGTAGCCATAGTGGTGTTCTAATTCCTGGTTTTCCGTAAGCAATAGCTCCATCCATTCCTCTACCACTGTATATATCTTTTCTATCATCATCTTCTTCTTGAGTTTCATGGATAAGGAAGTGAGATTCTCCCTCTCCTTTTACTCTAAGAGTTCCTCCAGTGTTGTATAAGTCAAGTTTAATTGCTCCTTCTGTTCCTTGAATTAAAACGTAGTGTTCTCCCCATCTAAAGGCATTTCCATATTCTATTACTGCATATCTCTTGTCAGCATACTCCATATTTACGATTAGCATATCGTCCTCATCTCCAAATCCTTCTCCAGAGTGATAAACGTTTCCTCCAACCATAGTTACTTTTTCAGGCATTCCTCCCATTATGAACTGAATACAATCTAGCTCATGTATATGGTGGTATAAATGTCCTCCAGATTCTGCACGATTTTTTTTCCAAGAAACTGTTGGCTGTTTTTCTTCCCAGCCTGTTCTTGCTGCATGACAATAAAGTACTTTCCCTATTTTTCCTGATGTTACAAGTTCTTTTGCATGATGAACTCCATTAAAGAAGTTCATTATATGCCCTGCCATAAATTTAACATTATTTTTTTCACATGCATCTACCATTGCTTTACAATCTTCATAATTTAATGCTATTGGTTTTTCACAAAATACATGTTTACCATTTTCTGCTGCTTTTACAACAGGCTCTCTATGAAGATTACTTGGAGACGCCACTATTACACATTCTATATCTTCTCTTGATACTAATTCATCAAGAGTGCTACAAACTTCTGCCCCTAGTTCTTTTGCTATTTCTTCTGCATTATTTGGATCAAATATTGCTACTACATTAGCATCTTCTATTTTTTTTAAAGATCTAGCAAGATCTGCTCCAAAATATCCTGCTCCTACAATACCATAATTAATCATTTTATTTACCCTCTTTCTTGTTTCTAAATTTTATTAGTGTCTAACTTCCCAACTAGAATCAGATTTGATCTCTGGAATATCATGAATTGTTGTATATTTAGGTGCTTCTTGATTTTTATTAGTAATTACCGAAACTACATAACCAACAACTAATGATACTGTTATAGAAATAAATGAGTATGCCCAGTAATTTACTGCAGTTGGTGGTAATACATATTTAACGCAAACCATTACTATTGTTGAAGCTATTAAAGCTGCGTATGCTCCTTGTTTGTTAGCTTTTTTAAATACAAATCCTAAAATGAATATTCCTCCAAGTAATCCAAGTACTAATCCCATAAATCCGTTAAACCATTCATATGCCGATTTAATATCTGAATGAGCCATTATTATAGAAACTACTATTGAGAAAATACCTACAGCTAATGAAACTATACGTGCTATTTTTGTCTTTTTATCATCTGACATATCTTTAGATATAACTTCTTGTATATCTAGTGTCCAAGATGTTGCAACAGAGTTTAATCCCGTTGATAATGTTGATTGTGCAGCTGCATATATCGCTGCTAAAATAAGTCCTGTTATACCTACTGGTAATTTATAAGCTATAAAGTACATAAATATTTGATCTCTAGCTATGTTATCTGTAGCCGCTGATGGGTTTTGAACTTTGTAATAAACATATAATCCTGTTCCTACTAAATAGAAAATTGAAGCTACTGCTAGTGATAAAACTCCATTAGTAAATAACATTTTGTTTAATTTTTTTATATTTTGAGTTGTTGTAAAACGTTGTACTAAATCTTGTGATGAAGCGTAAGATGAAAGAATTGTTAATCCAGAACCAAACATTATTAAGAATACTGAACTTGATAATATGTTAGGATCAAATATTTTTTCTTTAGGTCCTATAAATTTACCATTAGCAAGTTCTGTAGCTATTGCTCCTAAACCTCCATTTATATCAGATATAAGAACAAACAGTGCAACTATAACTCCTGCTACTAATACTATACCTTGTATAAAGTCTGTCCATAATACTGATTTTAATCCTCCAGTATATGAATAAACTATAGCTATTATACCCATTAATATTATAAGAATATTGATATCAATTCCTGTTAACACAGCTAATCCTACAGAAGGTAGATACATAATTATAGACATACGTCCTAATTGATATATTATAAATAATATAGCTGAAATTACTCTTAGTCCTTTTGAATCAAATCTTCTTTCTAAATAATCATAAGCTGTATCTATATCCATTCTTGCAAATATAGGTAATATGTATTTAATTGACAGCGGTATAGCTATTAACATACCTAATTGTGCAAACCATAAGATCCAAGAACCTGCATAAGAGTTACCTGCTAATCCTAAGAATGATATAGGGCTTAACATTGTTGCAAATATCGATACTGATGTTACATACCATGGTACTGATCCATCACCTTTAAAGAACTCTTTTCCTTGCATTTCTTTTTTAGAGAAATACAAACCTGCTACTAATACTACAAATAGATATGCTATAAGAATAATCAAATCTATAGTAGTAAATCCATTTCCATTCATAAAAGTACCTCCAAGTTATTATTTAATTTTATAAATATAATTCTCTTGCTTTAACTATTAATTCTGCTGCTTCTTTAGCTATTAATTTATCTGAATCATTTAATGCTTGAAGTGGTTCACGAACTGATCCTAAGTCAATACCTTCATTCAATCTTAAAATTTCTTTAGCTACTGCATACATATTAGCTTTTCCTGAAACCATTTTATAAATAACTTCATTTATTGCATATTGTAATTTTTTAGCTAATTTTAAATCTCCCTCTGCTATTAATTTATCTAATTTTAAGAATAGATCTGGCATAACTCCATATGTTCCTCCTATTCCTCCTTCAGCTCCCATAACTCTTCCACCTAAATATTGCTCATCTGGACCATTAAATACTATATAGTCATCTCCTCCATCTGCAACAAACATTTGGATATCTTGAACAGGCATTGATGAATTTTTTACACCTATAACATTAGGATTTTTTCTCATTTCTGCATAAAGCGATTTAGTTAAAGATACTCCTGCTAATTGTGGTATATTATAAATAACAAATTCAGTATTAGGAGCTCCCGCACTAATTGCATTCCAATATCCTGCTATAGAATATTCTGGTAATTTAAAGTATATTGGTGGAATTGCTGCAATAGCTTCTACTCCTAATTCTTCTGAATGTTTAGCTAATTCAACACTATCTTTAGTATTATTGCAAGCAACGTGGTTAATTATAGTTAATTTTCCTTTGGCTACTTCCATTACTGCTTCAATAACTTTTTTTCTATCTTCTACACTTAGGTAGATACATTCCCCTGAAGAACCATTAACATAAAGACCTTGAACACCTTTATCTATAAAAAATTGAACATATTTTTTTATAGCTTCTGTATTTATTTCTCCGTTAGCATCGTAACCTGCATAAAACGCTGGTATAATTCCTCTATATTTATCAATTCTTGACATAATAAATTTCTCCTTAATATTTTTATAATTTGCTGTAATTTTTTTTTGTGAAAAATGAATTCTAAATATTTAATTCCTTAAAATTGTTCTTCTTTATGTATAATAGTCTTCTCATAATATTCTTTATGATAAGGATTATCAAGATAATAAGATAATAGACAGTCTGTCATCAAAAGTATAGGTATCTGTGGTGATATTTTATTTCCATGTGATAAAAATTTATTAGATGGTAATAATAGCAACTCATCACAATAAATGTCATCATTTTCATAATGCCTTGTTGTCATTAAAATTGATTTAGCTCCTAATTTTTTAGCAGCACTCAAAGATTCTAAAACAACTTTTGTTTTTCCTGATATAGTAGCTCCTATTACTAGACAAGTTTTATCTAATAATAAATTATTCCATAAAAACATATCTTCATCAGATATAACTTCTACTACTATACCTAACCTCATAAATCTTAATTTCATCTCTTGCAAAGCAAAAACGGAACTACCTTTTCCATATAAATAAACTCTAGATGCCTTATCAATCATTAACTTTATTCTATCTAATTGGTTTTCATCTATTATAGAATAATTTTTAGTCAATAATTCTTGATAATCTAATAAAACTTTTCTAGTTAAACTTTTAGAAATAGTTTTATTATCCTTATCTTTAAGACAGTCTGTATATTTATATAGAAACTCTCTAAATCCTGAAAAACCACATTTTTTAGCAAATCTTGTTAGTGTAGCTTTTGAAACATGTAAATATTCGCTAAAATAATTAATAGACATACTTTCTACAGGCTCTTGTTTTATAAAATAATATGCTATTTCTTTTTCTGAACTTGTCATATTATCTATATTTGATTCTATTAATGGAATTAACTCTTTATTTGATAACATACATTTCTCCCAAAAGAAAAAGTTTACATTGTTATTATATACATAAAAGTTTTATTTTTCAAGTATCCGTTACCAAAAAGAAATATGTTTCACTGTATATTTTTTTTGTTTTTTTTTATAAATATTAATAAATTTTAATGTTATATTAAAAGAAAGCTCTATTATTAAAGCTATTTCTTTCTAATGTTTATACAAATATTTTTTTATTTTATCTATTTTTTTATTTATCGATATAATAAATAAAAAATTATTTTTTTATTTGTTTCAAAATTATAGTTATTATATAATTTTAATAAGATAAATATAGGAGGTAATAATATGAAAAAAAAAGTAATTACTTATTCGTTACTATTTATTTTAGGTTTGGCGCTAGGTATTTTTAGTTCAAATATTTTTTTAAAAGATAATTATAAAACAAACAATAAAATAAGTATAAATAGTGAAACAAAAATAAAACCTAACTCAAATAAAGAATACATAGTTGAAGATAATAAAAAAGAAAACAACGTATTAAATAATAAAAAAGTTATTTTAAATATTAGTCCTCAAAACCAAAAAGAATGGAACTATTGTGCCCCTACAACAGTAAGTATGATGCTTAGTTCAAAAAATATAAATGTAGATCAATATACACTAGCAAAGGAAATGGGAACATATGAACCCTTTGGTACTCACAACAAAGATGCTATAAGAATACTTAATAAATACATGTTTGGATACGAAATACCTCAAGATGGGAATGCTGGTTATAGATTAGAAACTGTTTCTGAAGTTAATCAAAACACTATAAAAACATTTAAAGAAAGATTAATAAAAAATATAAAAGAAGGCTATCCGATGTACTATACATTTGATTCATCAAAAGTATATCCAGGGAAACATGGAGAACACAATGTAATTGGTATTGGCTATTTATTAAACGAAAATAAAGATGATATAGAGTATTTATATTATCTTGATCCAGATTATAATGTAAATGATAAAATTCATGGTGGATTGAAAATTATAAAAATAGAAGATTTATTAAATTCTATGCTTACTTGTGAGGAGCCAAATTATGCATGGTAAATTAATAAGCCCCTTTAATATTATTTTATTAACAAGGGGGCTTATTTTTTTACTATAACTATAAATAAAAAAAACTCCCGTAAGGGAGCTCAAAAGCCTGGCAACGTTCTAATCTCGCAGGGCGTAAGCCCAACTACAGTCGACGCTAAAGAGCTTAACTTCTGTGTTCGGTATGGGTACAGGTGTGTCCTCTTTGCTATC
>JACBYF010000279.1 GCA_013415235.1 Gemelliphila palaticanis | reverse complement strand
GACTCAGATGCTGATGTACTTGCTGATTCTGACGCACTTGTTGATGCTGATTCAGAAGCTGATGTACTTGCTGATTCTGACGCACTTGTTGATGCCGACTCAGATGCTGACGTGCTTGCTGATTCTGACGCACTTGTTGATGCTGATTCAGAAGCTGATGTACTTGCTGACTCACTTGCACTTGTTGATGCTGACTCAGAAGCTGACG
>JACBYF010000278.1 GCA_013415235.1 Gemelliphila palaticanis | reverse complement strand
AGCTATTAATACTATGAGAAAGCATAAAGATTATATGCTTAATAGTGTTAGATATGATATTTCTAATGGTTCTTTAGAAGGTATTAATAATAAAGTTAAGGTTCTTAAAAGAGTTTCTTATGGTTACCGTAGCTTTTATAATTTTAGATTACGTATTTTAGTTGTTTTTAGATTATTTGTCTCTGATCGTAAATTTATTGGAGATTTGG
>JACBYF010000277.1 GCA_013415235.1 Gemelliphila palaticanis | reverse complement strand
CAGCATCAACAAGTGCAAGTGAGTCAGCAAGTACGTCAGCTTCTGAGTCAGCATCAACAAGTGCATCAGAATCAGCAAGCACGTCAGCTTCTGAGTCAGCATCAACAAGTGCGTCAGAATCAGCAAGCACATCAGCATCTGAGTCAGCATCAACAAGTGCGTCAGAATCAGCAAGTACGTCAGCTTCAGAATCAGCATCAATAAGTGCAA
>JACBYF010000276.1 GCA_013415235.1 Gemelliphila palaticanis | reverse complement strand
TTGCACTTGTTGATGCTGACTCAGAAGCTGATGTGCTTGCTGACTCACTTGCACTTGTTGATGCTGATTCAGAAGCTGATGTACTTGCTGATTCACTTGCACTTGTTGATGCTGATTCAGAAGCTGACGTACTTGCTGATTCACTTGCACTTGTTGATGCTGATTCTGATGCTGATGTGCTTGCTGATTCTGACGCACTTGTTGATGCTG
>JACBYF010000275.1 GCA_013415235.1 Gemelliphila palaticanis | reverse complement strand
CATCAGCTTCTGAATCAGCATCAACAAGTGCAAGTGAATCAGCAAGCACATCAGCTTCTGAATCAGCATCAACAAGCGCGTCAGAATCAGCAAGCACATCAGCTTCTGAGTCAGCATCAACAAGTGCAAGTGAATCAGCAAGTACGTCAGCATCTGAGTCAGCATCAACAAGTGCGTCAGAATCAGCAAGTACATCAGCATCTGAATCAG
>JACBYF010000274.1 GCA_013415235.1 Gemelliphila palaticanis | reverse complement strand
ACGCACTTGTTGATGCTGACTCAGAAGCTGATGTGCTTGCTGATTCTGACGCACTTGTTGATGCTGACTCAGAAGCTGACGTACTTGCTGACTCACTTGCACTTGTTGATGCTGACTCAGAAGCTGATGTACTTGCTGATTCTGATGCACTTGTTGATGCTGATTCAGAAGCTGACGTACTTGCTGACTCACTTGCACTTGTTGATGCTG
>JACBYF010000273.1 GCA_013415235.1 Gemelliphila palaticanis | reverse complement strand
ATGCTGATTCAGATGCTGATGTACTTGCTGATTCTGACGCACTTGTTGATGCTGACTCAGATGCTGACGTACTTGCTGATTCACTTGCACTTGTTGATGCTGACTCAGAAGCTGATGTGCTTGCTGACTCACTTGCACTTGTTGATGCTGATTCAGAAGCTGATGTACTTGCTGATTCACTTGCACTTGTTGATGCTGATTCAGAAGCTGA
>JACBYF010000272.1 GCA_013415235.1 Gemelliphila palaticanis | reverse complement strand
ATTCTGACGCGCTTGTTGATGCTGATTCAGAAGCTGATGTGCTTGCTGATTCACTTGCACTTGTTGATGCTGATTCAGAAGCTGATGTACTTGCTGATTCACTTGCACTTGTTGATGCTGATTCTGAAGCTGATGTGCTTGCTGATTCTGACGCACTTGTTGATGCTGATTCAGAAGCTGACGTACTTGCTGACTCACTTGCACTTGTCGATG
>JACBYF010000271.1 GCA_013415235.1 Gemelliphila palaticanis | reverse complement strand
CATCGACAAGTGCAAGTGAGTCAGCAAGTACGTCAGCTTCTGAATCAGCATCAACAAGTGCGTCAGAATCAGCAAGCACATCAGCATCAGAATCAGCATCAACAAGTGCAAGTGAATCAGCAAGTACGTCAGCTTCTGAATCAGCATCAACAAGTGCAAGTGAATCAGCAAGTACATCAGCTTCTGAATCAGCATCAACAAGTGCAAGTGAGT
>JACBYF010000270.1 GCA_013415235.1 Gemelliphila palaticanis | reverse complement strand
CGTCAGCATCAGAATCGGCATCAACAAGTGCGTCAGAATCAGCAAGCACGTCAGCATCTGAGTCAGCATCAACAAGTGCGTCAGAGTCAGCAAGCACATCAGCTTCTGAATCAGCATCAACAAGTGCGTCAGAATCAGCAAGTACGTCAGCATCAGAATCGGCATCAACAAGTGCGTCAGAATCAGCAAGCACGTCAGCATCTGAGTCAGCAT
>JACBYF010000026.1 GCA_013415235.1 Gemelliphila palaticanis | reverse complement strand
AACACCAAAAGAAGAAATAAACACAACAGAAGAAGTAGAACAACCAAAAGAAACAGAAAATGTAGAAGAAGGAAAATCAGATTCTACTGCAGAAGAAACACCAAAAGAAGAAGCAAATCCAACAGAAAAAGTAGATAAGCCGAAAGAAACAGAATCTGTTGAAGAAGGAAATTCAAATTCTACTGTAGAAGAAACACCAAAAGAAGAAATAAACACAACAGAAGAAGTAGAACAACCAAAAGAAACAGAAAATGTAGAAGAAGGAAAATCAGATTCTACTGCAGAAGAAACACCAAAAGAAGAAGCAAATCCAACAGAAGAAGTAGAAAAGCCGAAAGAAACAGAATCTGTTGAAGAAGGAAATTCAAATTCTACTGTAGAAGAGAAACCAAAAGAAGAAGTAAACCCAACAGAAGAAGTAGAACAACCAAAAGAAACACCTAGTGTTGAAGAAGTAAATTCAAATTCTACTGTAGAAGAGAAACCAAAAGAAGAAGTAAGCCCAACAGAAGAAGAAAAACCAGGTAAAGGAACAAACCCTGCAGAAGAAGTGGAACAACCAAAAGAAACACCTAATGTTGAAGAAGAAAAATCAGATTCTACTGTGGAAGAAAAACCAAGTGCAGAAACAACTACAACAGAAGAAGTAGAACAACCAAAAGAAACATCTAATATAGAAGAAGGTAATTCAGGTTCTACAGTAGAAGAAAAACCAAAAGAAGAAGTAAACCCAACAGAAGAAAAAGAATTGTTAGAAGCTAATTTATCGTTAGAAACTCTTAAAGCCAAAGTACAAGAAGCAGAAGCTAAAAAGATAGAAATATCAAATGATAAATTAATAAAACCAACAGAAAAATCAGAATTGGATAAATTAATAGAAGATGCTAGAACATTAAAATCAGAAGCAACAGATTTAGTAAATAGCCTGAAAGATAGTGATAAAAAAGATGAATTATCAAAAGAACTTACTTTAATACATATTCTAAGTACGTTAGAAGTAAACGATAAAAATGCAAACGGGAAAATAGACACAACAATCGAAGCAGAAGCAGCAGAAGCGAAAGTACAAGAAGCAAAAGAAGCAGCCAAAAAAGCAGCAGATAAAAAACAAGAACTTGTGAGAGACGAGGCAATAAGCGAAGAAGAAAAATCAGAGCTAGATAGATTAATAAGCGAAGCTAACACTAAAAAATCAGAAGCAGAAAGATTAGTAAATAATTTACCGTTAAGCGATAAAAAAGAAACACTAAAAACTAGCGTATCATCAATAAACAATATACCAACAACAGTAGAAGTAAACGATAAAAATGCAAATGGGAAAATAGACACAACAATCGAAGCAGAAGCAGCAGAAGCGAAAGTACAAGAAGCAAAAGAAGCAGCTAATAGAGCAGCAACGAAAAAACAAGAGCTTGAAAAAGACGGATCAATAAGCGAAGAAGAAAAATCAGAGCTAGATAGATTAATAAGTGAAGCTAACACTAAAAAAGCAGAAGCAGAAAGATTAGTAAATAATTTACCGTTAAGCGATAAAAAAGAAACGCTAAAAACTATCGTATCATCAATAAACAATATACCAACAACAGTAGTAGTAAACGATAAAAATGCAAACGGGAAAATAGACACAACAATCGAAGCAGAAGCAGCAGAAGCGAAAGTACAAGAAGCAAAAGAAGCAGCTAATAGAGCAGCAGATAAAAAACAAGCTCTTGAAAAAGACGGAGCAATAAGCGAAGAAGAAAAATCAGAGCTAGATAGATTAATAAGCGAAGCTAACACTAAAAAATCAGAAGCAGATACAGAAGTAAACAATCTTCCTATAAGCGATAAAAAAGATTCTTTAACAGAAGAACTTTATAGAGTGTCTATACCTGAATCTTTAGAAGTAACACCTAAAGAAGAAACAAAAGAAGAATTAAAAGAAACCAAAATAGAATTTAAAAATGTAGAACATGCATACCTATATAAATTAAATAATAATAACGAATTTGAAAAAGTTTTATCAATTGATGAGGTAGGGAATGATTTATCAAAATATAAAGTAAAAGCATTCTTAAAAGACGCTAATAAAAATATATGGTTAGATGTTAAATCAATTAATTTATTAGATAATAAATATAAAGTTGATACTTCTTTTGATAATATAGTAAGTATTGATAATAACTTAAAAGTAACTGATACATATAGCATAGAAGTAGCTAAAAGAAATATATCAGAAGTATCAGAATACAATAGTTTTACAAAATTAATAAATGCAATGAAATCAGTTGGTAGTACGACAGGAATTATAAATGGAACATATATATTATCAGATAATTTATCAGCTTCAGAAATTTCTGTTAATGACAGTGATAAGAGTTATTTAGATAACTATACTTTTATGGGAACTTTAATGAGTAAAACAGGAAAAGTATTTTCAATTAATGATCTAAAAAAACCTTTATTTAATTCTGTTAATAGTTCAGAAATTTCTAATATATCTATAAACAGTGCTGATGTTTCTGTTGAAAGATATGATGAAGTAGGAGTACTAGCAAATAATGTATCTTCTTCGACTATAAATAATGTTATCGTTAAAGGTAGAATCACAGGTAATAGTGTTGTTGGGGGTATTGTAGGAGTTTTAGATAATGCAAGTTCAGTTATAAACTCTAGCTTTATAGGAAGGGTCTCTAGTTTACATTCTGCAGGAGGTATCAGTTCACGTGTAACAAGAGGTAGTTCAATAAAAAACAGCTATTCAGATGTAGAGATAAGTGTAACAGCCAGATTAGATTCTAATATAGGAGGTATAACAGGAGAGTTAGGAGAAAACTCAAGTATAGAAAATTCATATGTAAAAGGTATTATAACTAATAATGGAGATTCTAGTGCACGAGTAGGAGGCGTAATAGGAGCAGTTTATGATTCTTCTGATGATTTGAAAGATAACGGTAAAATTGTTAATGTTATAACGTTTACAGCTGTTAATAATGGTAATATTTTTATTGGTAATATATCAGATTTAAAAGCTTCTAGCAAAAAGGATATAAAAAATAATTATTTAGTAGAAAATTATTCAAAAGGTACATATATAGATTTTGATAATAAAATTTCATATATTAATTTTAATAATGCAAATGAAAAAGTTAATTTACTATACAAAAATATAGTAGAGGAAAGTTTATTAAAAAATGATTCTACTGTGGATTATAAGAATTCAAAATATTATAAAGAAAGTCACCAAAAAGCATATGAGAATATGTCAAAATTATTACCGTTTTATGATAGATATACAATAGTTAGAGAAGCAAATAAATTAGATTATCAGGATAATTTAAATAAAAAAACAATAAAATCCATACAAACATTTGTTGGTGATGAATTAGTTAAAGATTTATACAATCAAAAACAATATGTTGACAGTATATTGATTCATTATACAGATGGAACTAACGAAAAATTAAAAATCTCATTAAAAGGAGAATTCAAAAATAGCGGAATTATAGACTATACTGTTGATAATAAAAATATAATTTATCATATAAATAGATTTGCTAAAGATAACAATAGAGAAATGTTTGAGCATATATTGGAATATTTAAAAAATTCAAAATTTAGTTACAAAATATTTAATCCTCATAATTTAGCAGATTGGGATGAGTCAAGTATAAACAAATTTTTAGGAAAATTATATTTAGAAGATAATTTTGAAAATATAAAAATAGATTTAGAAAATACTCTATCTTCCTTAATAGATAATTATGATATATATAATTATAATAGTAAAGAGTTTAAAAATTATATAAAAAATAGATTAGAAGTTAATAAAAATTCAATTCTTGTAGGACTAAATTATTTGGATAGATGGTATAACTTTGGTAACGTTAAGAACAATTTATTGCATTCTATAAATGTTTTCTCTAGTGATAAGAATAGTTTAGATTTAGTGTTAGATTTAGGTTCTAGATCTAGGGATATTCTTTCATCAAAAGCTACTGATAGTGCTTATGACCAAATAGTTTCAAAATATACAGGGATAAATAATATTAATGAATTTATAAAAGAATCTTATATTAATGAAAAAGATCAAACAATAAAAAATATAGATGAGTGGATAAAAAATACAACTAAGGCATATATAGTAAGTGAAGAAAGTAAAGAAATAGCCTCAGCTAATGAAGGGATATTTGGGCGACTTTCTAGACCTAAACTTAGAAGATTTATATTGCCACTCTTAACAGTTAAAGAAAAAAATGTCTATGCATTCTTTACTAGTAATAGTAGTAACTTTGGTATATACGATCCATATATAAAATCAAAAAATAAAGATAGTATTGAATATAAAAAAGAAGTTGAAATTATAGAAAAAAATATCAATAATGCGGCTAAGGCTATGCAAGGATATTTTGATGCACTATATAGAATTCTTGATAAGAAATCTGTAGATAAATTGTTAGGTATAAAAATACAAGTATTTGATAGTTATAAAGATTCAAGGAATAATTGGTCGAAAGAATATGGACCAAGAGCATTTAGTTCTGTTAAAGCTTTAGCTGGACCAGTAAATAGATGGATAGATTATGAAAAAAAAGCTGGTGCTTATGCATTAAATTCAGACTCTATAGAGGTAGTACATTTTTCTGATGGTAACTTACTCACAGAGCGAGGATTATCTACTTTAAGTCATGAACATGTTCATAATCTTGATTCTAAGGTCTTATTAGGGGGATACGGTCGTAGATTCGGACATGGAGCAGAGAGTTTTGCGATGGGACTTTTACAATCACCTTATGTAGCATCTCAAAGTTTAGGAATAAATCTTGTTTATGAAGTTTCTGATTCTGATAGATATTTATTAACTCATAATTCTAGTCCAAAAAGATTCCAAAATACAGATGATTTACAGCAATATATGAGAGGTGTATTTGATGTTTTATATACACTTGATCTTGCTGAGGCAGAAGTAATTTTAGAAGAAGGTAATGAGTATATAGGAGAAAATTATAAAATACTTACTGCAGAAAAAGAAATTGGAAATGCTAATAAAGATATAATAAAAAGAATTTCAGGAACACCGAATGTAAAAACATTAAATGATTTAATTGATAATAATATAATAGGTCCAGAGCCTGCATCTAAAGAATATGCTAATAATGATTATATTAATATAAATATGTTTAATGCTAATTATGGAATAAATGAAAATCCTGATCATACCTCTGGTGGCTTTACTTTTAGAAGAGTTGCATTTGAATTATTAGCAGAAAAAGGGTATTATGATGGAATGTTACCATATATTTCTAATAAATATTATTATACAGAAAAAAATACTGATAATGAAAAAACAAATTCAGATACTTATATTCTAAAAAAAATATTTAATAATAAATATGCTAGCTATAAAGATTTTAGAAAGGATATGTTTGATAAGAGAAATTCTAGAAAAAACGATATTAAATCTGTTACAGTTTGGGGAATAAGAGGGAATAATAGAGTAACTATAAATTCTTATAATGATTTGAAAAATTTAATAAGAAGAGCTATAAGAACAAATAATAGAAATACTTTATTGAATATAAAGCAAAGTATATATCATGAATACTTAATATTAACTAACGAGTTTAGAGAGTCTATATATAAACAAAATTAAAATTTTAAATGGTACCACTAGATATTTAATAAACTCTAGTGGTACTGTTTAATACTATTATTTATAGCTATATAAATTAAACTTAAAATAAAAAAATATAATTAATTTTTGATAATAGGAGGTAAAAATGGATTTTAAAAAGAAACAAAAATTTTCAATAAGAAAATTAACGTTAGGGACAGTCTCAGTATTTTTAGGAGCGACATTAGTATTGGGGAACAAAGTAGTAGAAGCTAATGAACTAGAAAAAACAGAACAGAAATCAGAAGAAAAAGTAAAAATAGGTTACTTAGGAGTAGATGAAAAAGATCTAAATGATATAGAGAAAAAATTAATAGAGAAAAAAGATATTACAGAAGAAGTAGCCAAAGAAAATGATACATATGTGGTAGTATATAGAGGAAAAGAAGCTGTAAAAAATGTATTACCGAAGACAGGATTAAGTGGAAACATATTAAATCTACTTATAGCAGGAGGATTAATACTTTGTATCTATAGGTTAGGTAAGAAAAAATCTACACTAATAGGAATAGTATTAGTAACAGCAATAAGTGGAGTAACATCACTAAAAACAATAAAAGCAGAAGAAGTGTTGAAAGAAATTTTTAGAAACACTATAGTATACAAAGAAAATAGTAATTTAGAAAAACTTGATTTAGATAACTTTGAATACTTAGGATATATAAAAGATGAAAATATACCAACAAATACAAGATTATATAAATTAGTAGAAGAATATAAAACAACTAATTTATTAGAAAAAGAATTAAAAGAAGAAGAAAAATCTGCAGAAAAAGTAGATAAGCTGAAAAAAACAGAATCTGTTGAAGTAGTAAAACAAGATTCAACAGTATTAGAAAAACCAAAAGAAGAAAAAAAACCTGCAGAAAAAGTAGAAGAAGGAAATTCAAATTCTATTGTAGAAGAAAAACCAAGCGAAGAAGCAAACCCAACAGAAGAAGAACCACCAGCTTCAGAAAATCCGACAACTAATGTAACAGAAGGAACAGATATAGATTCAAAACCAAAAACAGAAGAAAACTCACAACCCGAGCCTTCAACAAATACAGAATCTACAGAAGAAGTTACAAAAGAAGGTTCAACAGAAAGTGAGAAAGAAACTACTAACAATGGAGAATTAACGAAAGAAGAACCAAACTCAACAGAACAACCAGCTTCAGAAAATCCGACAACTAATGTAGCAGAAGGAACAGATATAGATTCAAAACTAACAACAGAAGAAAACTCACAACCAGAACCTTCAACAAATACAGAATCTAAAGAAGAATCTACAAAAGAAGGTTCAACAGAAAGTGAGAAAGAAACTACTAACAATGGAGAATCAACGAAAGAAGAACCAAACTCAACAGAACAACCAGCATCAGAAAATCCGATAACTAATGTAGCAGAAGGAACAGATACGGATTCAAAACCAACAACAGAAGAAAACTCACAACCAGAGCCTTCAACAAATACAGAATCTAAAGAAGAATCTACAAAAGAAGGTTCAACAGAAAGTGAGAAAGAAACTACTAACAATGTAGAGTCAACCGGAGAAGAAACAAATTCAACAGAACAACCAGCTTCAGAAAATCCGACAACTAATGTAGCAGAAGGAACAGATATAGATTCAAAACCAACCACAGAAGAAAACTCACAACCAGAACCTTCAACAAATACAGAATCTAAAGAAGAATCTACAAAAGAAGGTTCAACAGAAAGTGAGAAAGAAACTACTAACAATGGAGAATCAACGAAAGAAGAACCAAACTCAACAGAACAACCAGCATCAGAAAATCCGATAACTAATGTAGCAGAAGGAACAGATACGGATTCAAAACCAACAACAGAAGAAAACTCACAACCAGAGCCTTCAACAAATACAGAATCTACAGAAGAAGTTACAAAAGAAGGTTCAACAGAAAGTGAGAAAGAAACTACTAACAATGTAGAGTCAACCGGAGAAGAAACAAATTCAACAGAACAACCAGCTTCAGAAAATCCGACAACTAATGTAGCAGAAGGAACAGATATAGATTCAAAACCAAAAACAGAAGCAAGCTCACAACCAGAAACTTCAATAAATACAGAATCTACAGAAGAAGAAAATTCATCAACAGAAACAGAAAATTCAGAAGATAAAGAAAAACCAAAAATAGAAGAAGAACAACCAGATTCAGAAGAGTCAACAACAAATACATCAGAAGAAGTAATAAAAGAAATAGGAAATGCAGTAATAGAAAATTATAGACGAATAGAATATAAGTCAGAAGAAATTTATTCTGCAGCTGGCTACAGAATAGGACGAAATACTAATTATTCTCATTTAGATACACTATTACTAGAAGATTCATTTAACAAAAATAAAGAAACTATGGATTCAATAATCCCCAAATTAGCTAAACAACTTTTAAAATCAAAAAATAAAGAAGAAGTAAAACGATACTTAGAAGATAACAAAGCAAAAATTTCTTTAGGTTTAGCATACTTTAGCAGATGGTACAATATAAACTTTAATGAAAATAATAATTTTAAAGATAAGTTATTATTTGAGTATGAAAATTATGGTAATGATAGCACACTAGCAGAATTTCTGGTCAATATAAGAGAAAATATATCAAGTGACCTAAAAGAAGATGCTTACTTGCCAGAAAATAATGATAAATTATATAAAGAAAAAGTTTCAAAAATTACAAAAGCAAACACTATATACGAATTTTTAAAACAAAACGTTCAAAAATACAACAAAGAAAAAGATTTTAATACTTGGTTTAAAGAGCATTCTAAAGCATATATAGTAGAGGAGCAACATAAAAATATACCTTTAGAAGTAAAGATTTCAGAAAGACTAAATAAAGAAGACTTTCAAAGAATATATCTGCCACTACTAACTATGTCTGGTTCAGGATTATATGTAATACCTACTGCAACTTCAATAACATTTGGAGATATGGAAACATATATAAATAAAAATATAGATAAAAATTCAGAAGAATATAAAAAAGAGTTAGAAAAAGTAAAAGAACTTGTGAGAATAGCAGCAAAAAATCAAACAATGCACTTTGATTTTTGGTATAGAGTAGCTTTAGATAATGTTAAAAAAGTTTTAGTTGACAATAAAGTAATTATTTTAGATTCTTTCTTAAATAAATCAGATAAAAAGTGGACTGCCAAATATGGAAATAATTCTACATTAGCTACTCGTGAGTTTTTTGCACCATCGGGAAGATATCATAATAGAACTACTAGTGCAGATGCATTCTCTAACGGAGATATAATAACATTTAGTGAAACATTGTTATTGAGTCTACAAGCCGGTTCAATATGGACTCATGAAGTCACACACGCATTAGAAGATAAAGTTCATTTAGGAGGAAACGGTCTTAGACCAGGAATAGGACAAGAAAGTTATGCTGAAGGCTTATTCCAATCAGTTAGAGATAGAAATAGAAACTCTATTGGTCTTAATGTGTATAGTGAACTAACAAATAAAGATAAAGAGGTACTAAAAAATATAAATACTACTCCAGAAAGATTTAAAAACGCAGAAGATTTAAAAACTTATATGCATAATCTTTTAGATGTAATATATGTATTAGATATAGCAGAAGCTAATTCACTATTTAAAAATAAAGATTACGAAAGAGCACATATGATAGCGAAAATGACAGGAATTGCTGATGAAGGTACTGAACATAATAGAGACTCAGTATTACCTTCTGATGTAAATAATAGTCTTAAAACTATAGAAGATTTAGTCGATAATAATATAGTTATAACAAGAACAGACTTTAAAGGTGCTGTAACAATTACAAATGGTCCTGAAGCTGGAAGAAATACTTATGTTAGCGTACCTTTATTCTCTCCAATGTATGGTCTTTTAGAAAACGATAAAGGATCTTCTGGTGGTTACACATTTAGAAGAGTAGCTTGGGAATTACTTGCTCATAAAGGATATAAAGATGGGATGATACCTTATATTTCTGATAAATATGCAGGTAAAGCTCGAAGTGAAGGAAAAGAGTTTAGTGATAGCTATATAGTAAATCAGATATTTAAGGATGATAGTAATATAAATAACCTAAAAGATTTTAAAAAAGCTATGTTTAAAGAACGCCAAGATAAGTTGAGTGAATTAAAATCAGTAACAATTAATTATGAAGGCAAGACAATAACTATAAAGAACTTTAGTGAACTTCAACAATTAATGGATAAAGCATTTAGGAAAGACTTAATAGATTCTTGGAATAAAAAAGATGCTAGAAAAGTATTTGATTTAAAGCAAGCGATATTTTTAGCATATCTAAAACAAACAAATGATTTTAACATGGATATATTTAGTGAAAAACCATAATGTAAATATATGAAAATAACAAGAAAACTTTACAAAATAATATAAATAATATAAAATATTTATATAGTAAATAATAAGGAGAATCATGATGCATTTAAAATTTGATTATTCAAAAGCCCTAAACTTTTTTTCTGAACAAGAAGTAAAAAATATGACGGATTATGTAAAAGTAGCACATAATCAATTACATAATAAAATAGGACAAGGTAGTGACTTTTTAGGTTGGCTAGATTTGCCTACAAACTATGATAAAGAAGAGTTTTCTAGAATAAAAAAGGCTAGTGAGAAAATTCAAAAAGATTCAGATGTTTTAGTAGTAATAGGAATAGGTGGTTCTTATTTAGGAGCGAGAGCAGCTATAGAAATGTTAAACGATAGTTTTTACAATTTCTATGATAAAGAAAATAGAAAATCTCCTCAAATATTCTTTGTAGGACACACAATTTCTTCAACTTATACACAAGAACTTGTTAACTTCTTAAAAACAACTGGAAAAGACTTTTCTGTTAATGTGATTTCAAAATCAGGAACAACTACTGAACCAGCTATAGCATTTAGAGTATTTAAAGAATTACTAGAAGAAAAATATGGTAAAGAAGAAGCTAAATCAAGAATATATGCAACTACTGATAGAGCAAGAGGTGCACTAAAAACTTTAGCTGATAGTGAAGGGTATGAAACTTTTGTTGTACCAGATGATGTAGGCGGAAGATTTACAGTTCTTACTGCAGTAGGTTTACTTCCAATTGCAGTTAGTGGAATTAATATAGATAAAATGATGGAAGGTGCTAGATTAGCTCAAGAACAATTAGCAACTCCAGAATTATCAGAAAATATAGCATATCAGTATGCTGTTATGAGAAATATTCTACAACAAAAAGGTAAGCTAATAGAAATATTAGTATCTTATGAACCATCTATGGTTTACTTTAACGAATGGTGGAAACAACTTTATGGAGAATCAGAAGGTAAAGATGGAAAATCTTTATATCCATCAAGCGTTTGTTTCTCAACAGACTTACATTCTATGGGTCAATATGTTCAAGAAGGACGTAGAATATTAATAGAAACAGTTTTAAAAGTTAAGAAACCTAATCTTGATATAACACTTAAAGAAGAAGAACAAGATTTAGACGGCTTAAACTATTTATCAGGAAAAACAATGGACTTTGTTAATACAAAAGCATTTGAAGGTACATTATTAGCTCATAATGATGGAGGAGTTCCTAATTTTATAGTTGAATTACCTGATATGACAGAATTTACATTTGGTTATTTAGTTTACTTCTTTGAAAAAGCAGTTGCTATTTCAGGGTACATGCAAGGTTTAAATCCGTTTGATCAACCTGGAGTTGAAGCATATAAGAAAAATATGTTTGCTTTACTAGGTAAACCAGGATTTGAAGACTTAAAAGCAGAGTTAGAAAACAGATTAAAATAATCATTTTTCTCTTTAGTCTATTCAAAAGTATTAATTAAAATAAAGAATCTTATAAGATAAAATTTTATCTTATAAGATTCTTTATTATTGTAATTATTAAATACACAAAAAATAATTTAAAGTTTGCTCGGTTATAAAATATTATAAAGTTAAATATAAAGAGTTATAGAAAAAGTAATAAATAAAAACACGACAAATAGAAAATTCTAAATATCATGCTTTATTTATTGTTATTATTTATTTAATTTTGATTCGTGGAATTTTTTTAATATTCCTTCTTTAGATAAAAGACTTCTAACTGTATCAGAAGGTTGAGCTCCATTTCCTAACCATTTAAGAGCTAGTTCTTCATCTATTTTTACTTCTGCAGGATTTTTAACTGCATTGTAAGTTCCTATAGTTTCGATTGATTTACCATCGCGAGGTGATCTTGAATCAGCTACAACTATACGGTAAAAAGGTGATTTTTTAGCACCTAATCTTTTTAAACGGATTTTTACTGCCATTTTACGACTCCTTTTTCAACTTTTAAAATTATTATGTGTGTTTATAGGGTATTTAATAAAAGTTGAATAAATATGCTAAGTTTTAAGCTAGTAATTATTCTAACACCATATTTATTTAATGTCAATAGTTTTTTTTGAAAAGTGTCAACTTTTTTTGTTTACAGAGTTATATTTATTATAAATAAGTATTTTTTGATATGTAAAGAAAAAAAGTTGACACTTTATGTATAAAATAAAAAATTCTGGGTAATTGTAATTAAATCACCCAGATTTTATATTATTTTTCATTTTTAGGTAAAATTAGGTTTAAAATAAAAGCTATTATTGTAGAAATAATAATTGGCGATGCTCCTATGAAAGTTTGAAACCATAATGGAGTAAGTGCTATTGATTCAGGAACAGTAGTAATACCTAAACCAAAAGCTAAAGCTATACCTAAAATTCCTGCATTTCTATTTGTCATTTTTTCTCTACTTATTAGTTTAATACCATTAATAGTTATTATTGAAAATACTGATAGAGTAGCCCCACCTAATACAGGATAAGGAATAGTAGTCATAATTGATGAAAATTTAGGGAAAAATCCTAGTATAAATATTATTAATCCAGATAAAGCAACAACTTTCTTACTAACAACTTTTGTTATACTTATAATACCTATATTTTGAGCATAAGAAGAAGAAGGTAATCCGCCTAATATTGCAGTAATTATACCACTTAAACCTTTACTCATAAGAGCTCCTGAAACTTCTTCTTTCGAAGCTTCTCTGTTCATCGCTCCTACTGTTAGAGAAGATGTATCACCTATTACTTGTATAGAAGTTACTATATACATTACAATCATAGTAATTATTGCACCATAATGAAAGTCAACTCCAAATGGAAAAATTTTAGGAATTTCTATATATTTAGAATTATCAAATGCTGAAAAATCAACGATTCCATATATAAGAGATATACAATAACCTACTATAATGCCCAATAATATACTTAATATTTTTAAATATCCTGTTGCAAAATGATCTATAAACATAACTATTAATAGAGTAATTATTGCTATTGACCAGTTAGTTAAATTTCCGTATTCAGGAGTTCCTGAAATACCAGCCATATAAGATATTGCTACTGGATATAAAGAAATTCCCATAGAAAGTACGGTAGTACCTGTAACTATAGGAGGAAAGTATTTAATTATTTTTTCTATAAAAACACCAAAAAATATTAAGAAAATACTTCCTATTATACAAGCACCAAAAACTGAAGAAAAGCCATAATTAGAATTTATAGTTATAATTACAGGAACAAAAGCGAAGTTTGTTCCCATAACTATAGGTAGTCTCGCACCAAATTTCCATATCCCATATATTTGCAAAATAGTAGCTATACCTGCACATACCATAGAATATTGAACCATTTGAGTAATTTGCTCATTTTCTAAACCTATACTTTGCGCTATTATTATAGCAGGGGCAATATTTCCTATAATCATGGCTAAAACATGTTGAATAGATATTGGGAAAATTTTTCTAATAGTAGGATTACCATCTAATTTAAAAAGTTCGTCATTTGACATAGTTAAATAATCACTCCTTTATTTTTTTTATCTTAATAACTATTTTAATCTAAAAAAACAAAAAAATCAATAATAAAATAATGTTTTAACCGTACGTTAAACAATCTGAAAGGTGTAAACATTTTTTGTTGACATCTATAATTATATAGTATATAATAATCATTGTGTTTATAGGGGGAATATTTAATGAAATGGTTGAGATCTTCTTTATTCAAAAACAATAAAGATAAATTTTTTTTTGAAGAACAATTAGATATTAGTTTTAAAAATTTTGATTCTTCTTTAAAAGAAGTTGAAAATATAGTTATAAAAGGGACTCTTACTAGAAATAGTCATGATAAAATATATGTTGATTTAAATGTATCAGGTATTTATAAAATTATTTCTAGTAGAAGTTTAAATATAATAGATGTTCCTTTTGAAATTGAAGAACAGGAAGAATTTGTTGATTCGTCTTATTATGATAGCGATTCATTTTCTGATGTTAGTACAATGGATATGTATATAGATATTTCAGATTTGATAAAAGAATTAATAATTTTAAATGTTCCTACATCTTACTATTTAGAAGAAGAAAAAATAGAAACTACTGATGGAAAAGGATGGTCCTTGATATCAGAAGATAATTTGTTAGAAGAATCTAAAAAAGATAATCCTTTTTTAGTGTTAAATAATATGTTTAAAGAAAAGTAATTTTCATATTTTAAAATATATTGGAGGAAATTAACTATGGCAGTTCCTTTTAGAAGAACATCAAAAACAGCTAAAAGAAAAAGAAGAACACATAAAAAACTATCTTCACCAGCAATCACATTAGATGCACAAAGTGGAAACTATGTAATGGGTCATCGCGTTGATAAAAAAACTGGTATGTATAAAGGTAGACAAGTTCTAGAAGTAAAATAATTAAATATTATCCCAAAACCTTCAATATTGAAGGTTTTTTTGTTGATTTATTTATAATAAAATTATATTATTATTTAGTAATTTTAATTTTGTATTTTTAGAGGAAGGTGAATACCATTAATAAATATTTGAAAAACAAAAAATATAAAGAAATAGATAGAAAAGTAAGAGTTAAGTTATACAAGTCTGGGAAAAACTGGGTTAAAGTACTTTTATCAAATATCGGTATATTAAAAATTTTTGGATCTTCTAAAGAGGTTTTGAGTATAGAAAATAAAACTCTGAATTTAGATACTGATAAATATAAACAAAATTATAACTATATAAAAGGTATTGCATCAATAGGGGCTATCATTGGTGGATATAGTTTAGAAAATAATCAATCTTATGCTCAAGATTTAAAAAATGAGAGTATTGAAAAAAATCTAGATTTAGAATTACTAGTAAATAGAGATTCTATCACCATAGAAAAAAATAATTTAATGGAAGAAAACGAGTATATTGAGAAGCAAATAAGTGATAATAACGTGAATACGCCTACTTCTTATAATATATCAAAGTCTATCAGTGAAAGCAATTCTGTTTATAATTCTTTATCTGTTAGTTCTTCACTAAGTTCTTCTGAATCATCTAGTATAAGCAGTTCTGTGTCTGATTCATTATCAATAAGTTCATCAGAATCTTTAAGTACAAGTCAATCTTTATCTAATTCTGTATCGATTAGTTCCTCTGAGTCATCAAGTTTAAGTTATTCAACATCAAACATCATAAAGTCAGAAAGTGTTCGTAATAACTATTATTCAGGATTTGCTTTTAGAAGTGTAGGAACTATAGATACGTCTAGTATAGGAGAAAATAATTTAACTATAACTCAGATATTTAAAGAGGCAAGTTTAATAAGAAAAATAGAAGGTACATATAACCCTGATACAAGAATTATGAGTTGGAGCGTAGATATTTTAGGTAGATTTAATGTTAAACCTACGCCTGATTCAGCAAATTTAGGCTTTTATGTACTAAAAAATTCTTCTTTAGGAGATATAGAAAATATTAATATAAGTACAGGTCAGCCACCTGTATTAAAAAATAACACTTTAACTGATGCTCAATTATCTGCAGATTTACCCTCTAAAGAAGATGGTAGAGGTGTAGGTAATAGCTATAATATGGGTACAATTTTAAGAAATCAGTTAGTAACTGTTACTTTTAATACATTAGTACATAATTTAGATAGAGCAGGTATTAAAGTTCAGATAGGATTTGATGACGTTAATTTAGCAAGGGCTACAGGTACTGTAGATGGAGGATATCATTCTATTAATGCTCCAGGAGCTACAGGAGTAGGAATAACAGCAAGCGAACTAAGAGTAAAGATTGCTAGTGCCTCAACATCAAAGAGTATTAGTATATCGGCAAGCACATCAGGATCAATAAGTGCATCAGAATCAGCAAGTACGTCAGCAGTAGAAAGTGCCTCAGCAAGCGTGTCAGCATCAACAAGTGCGAAGACATCAGCAAGTGTATCAGCGTCAACAAGTGCGAAGACATCGGCAAGTGTATCAGCGTCAACAAGTGCGAAGACATCAGCAAGTGTATCAGCGTCAACAAGTGCGAAGACATCAGCAAGTGTATCAGCGTCAACAAGCGCGAAGACATCAGCAAGTGTATCAGCCTCAACAAGTGCAAGTGAATCAGCAAGCACATCAGCTTCTGAATCAGCATCAACAAGTGCGTCAGAATCAGCAAGTACGTCAGCATCTGAGTCAGCATCAACAAGTGCGTCAGAATCAGCAAGCACATCAGCTTCTGAATCAGCATCAACAAGTGCATCAGAATCAGCAAGTACGTCAGCATCTGAGTCAGCATCAACAAGTGCAAGTGAGTCAGCAAGCACATCAGCATCTGAATCAGCATCAACAAGTGCGTCAGAATCAGCAAGTACGTCAGCTTCTGAATCAGCATCAACAAGTGCAAGTGAATCAGCAAGCACGTCAGCTTCTGAATCGGCATCAACAAGTGCAAGTGAGTCAGCAAGTACGTCAGCTTCTGAATCAGCATCAACAAGTGCGTCAGAATCAGCAAGCACGTCAGCTTCTGAATCGGCATCAACAAGTGCATCAGAATCAGCAAGCACATCAGCATCTGAGTCAGCATCAACAAGTGCGTCAGAATCAGCAAGTACATCAGCTTCTGAATCGGCATCAACAAGTGCGTCAGAATCAGCAAGCACGTCAGCTTCTGAATCGGCATCAACAAGTGCATCAGAATCAGCAAGCACGTCAGCATCTGAATCGGCATCAACAAGTG
>JACBYF010000269.1 GCA_013415235.1 Gemelliphila palaticanis | reverse complement strand
CACTTGTTGATGCTGATTCAGAAGCTGATGTGCTTGCTGACTCTGACGCACTTGTTGATGCTGACTCAGATGCTGACGTGCTTGCTGATTCTGACGCACTTGTTGATGCCGATTCTGATGCTGACGTGCTTGCTGATTCTGACGCACTTGTTGATGCTGACTCAGATGCTGATGTGCTTGCTGATTCACTTGCACTTGTTGATGCCGATTCTGA
>JACBYF010000268.1 GCA_013415235.1 Gemelliphila palaticanis | reverse complement strand
AAATCCATTTTTAACTATTGTATTATTGATATTATCACATCCACAAAAATAACATTTTTCAGGAGTATATGTTAATATTCCTTTAAATATAAAGTGTTTTTGATTGTTTATTTTAACAATCCTATGACCATTTTCTACTTGTATATTATTATCTTTTATTTGGAGTAAGCTTTTTGTTATGTCTTCTCCTTTTATTATTTCTATTTCTGTGTTA
>JACBYF010000267.1 GCA_013415235.1 Gemelliphila palaticanis | reverse complement strand
ACGCACTTGTTGATGCCGATTCAGATGCTGATGTACTTGCTGACTCACTTGCACTTATTGATGCTGATTCTGAAGCTGACGTACTTGCTGATTCACTTGCACTTGTTGATGCTGACTCAGATGCTGACGTGCTTGCTGATTCTGACGCACTTGTTGATGCCGATTCTGATGCTGACGTACTTGCTGATTCTGACGCACTTGTTGATGCTGACTC
>JACBYF010000266.1 GCA_013415235.1 Gemelliphila palaticanis | reverse complement strand
TGAAAATCTAGAGAAATATGTATTTAATATACTTTCAGTTCTACCGTCTACTATATCAATTAATTCATGAGTTAATGAATTAGAAAATAGAAAACTCATTCCATTTTTACTATCTTTTGTTGACTTTGCAGGGGTTTATTGATATTTATTTTCGGATACTCAATAAATATCTAATAAACTGTGCCTATGTTACTTATAAAACTTTTTTCGTCAAT
>JACBYF010000265.1 GCA_013415235.1 Gemelliphila palaticanis | reverse complement strand
TACTGTAATAAGATCTCTTTATGAATGTAAAACACAAGTAGATATAACTAATTTTAATACACTACCTGAGTATTTATGTTTTGATGAAATAAAGTCAACAAAAGATAGTAAAAATGGAATGAGTTTTCTATTTTCTAATTCATTAACTCATGAATTAATTGATATAGTAGACGGTAGAACTGAAAGTATATTAAATACATATTTCTCTAGATTTTCA
>JACBYF010000264.1 GCA_013415235.1 Gemelliphila palaticanis | reverse complement strand
TATTGTCTACATCTTCTAAAATCAATTTCCAATTATTTTTAAATAAGGTATAATTCATACCAGTATAAGTATTCATTAACTGAACTCTAGCACTATTTAACTTTCTATTAATATTTTGAATTAAATGGAATCGATCTATAACTATATCTGCATTAGGGAATTTTTGTTTAATTAACTTCATATATGGTGTATATATATCAATACAAATAGCTTTTACATTA
>JACBYF010000263.1 GCA_013415235.1 Gemelliphila palaticanis | reverse complement strand
ATACAAACAAAGAAGAACTACGAGCAAAAGTAGAAGAAGCTCCAACAGTACAACAAAGTCCAAAATACACAAATGCAACAGAAGAAGCTAAGAAAGCATACGACGATGCAGTAAGAGAAGGACAAGAAGTACTAGACAAAGCAAATGCAACGCAAGAAGAAGTAAATGCAGCAAAAGAAAAAATAGAAAGAGCAAAAGAAGCATTAAACGGAGTTGATACA
>JACBYF010000262.1 GCA_013415235.1 Gemelliphila palaticanis | reverse complement strand
AATACAAACAAAGAAGAACTACGAGCAAAAGTAGAAGAAGCTCCAACAGTACAACAAAGTCCAAAATACACAAATGCAACAGAAGAAGCTAAGAAAGCATACGACGATGCAGTAAGAGAAGGACAAGCAGTACTAGACAAAGAAAATGCGACACAAGAAGAAGTAAATGCAGCAAAAGAAAAAATAGAAAGAGCAAAAGAAGCATTAAACGGAGTTGATACA
>JACBYF010000261.1 GCA_013415235.1 Gemelliphila palaticanis | reverse complement strand
TTGATGCTGATTCACTTGCACTTGTTGATGCTGACTCAGAAGCTGACGCGCTTGCTGATTCTGACGCACTTGTTGATGCTGATTCTGATGCTGATGTGCTTGCTGATTCTGACGCACTTGTTGATGCCGATTCTGATGCTGACGTACTTGCTGATTCTGACGCACTTGTTGATGCTGACTCAGATGCTGATGTGCTTGCTGATTCACTTGCACTTGTTGATG
>JACBYF010000260.1 GCA_013415235.1 Gemelliphila palaticanis | reverse complement strand
ATGCTGATTCAGAAGCTGATGTACTTGCTGACTCACTTGCACTTGTTGATGCTGACTCAGAAGCTGACGTACTTGCTGATTCTGATGCACTTGTTGATGCTGATTCTGATGCACTTGTTGATGCTGATTCTGATGCACTTGTTGATGCTGACTCAGAAGCTGATGTGCTTGCTGATTCTGACGCACTTGTTGATGCTGACTCAGAAGCTGATGTGCTTGCTGAT
>JACBYF010000025.1 GCA_013415235.1 Gemelliphila palaticanis | reverse complement strand
ACAGTAGTAGTAACAAAAGGTGAAGATGGAAACTGGACAACACCAGCAAAACCAGGAGTAACAGTAAATCCAGAAACTGGAGAATTAACAATCGATAAAGATAACGTTAAAGACGGATCAGAAGTAACTGCAATAACAAAAGATGGAAGTGGAAATACATCAGAACCAATAAAAGTAACAGCAGGAAACGATGAGCCAACAACAGACAAACCAGGAAAACCAACAGTAACAGCTAAAGGAAATGGATCAGTAACAGTGTTACCACCAAAAGATGTAGATGTAACAACAATCGAAGTAACGTATACAAACGAAAACGGAGAACCAGAGACAGTAGTAGTAACAAAAGGTGAAGATGGAAACTGGACAACACCAGCAAAACCAGGAGTAACAGTAAATCCAGAAACTGGAGAATTAACAATCGATAAAGATAACGTTAAAGACGGATCAGAAGTAACTGCAATAACAAAAGATGGAAGTGGAAATACATCAGAACCAATAAAAGTTACAGCAGGAAATGATTCATTAGAAGGAGTACAATTAGTTGATTCGCCATTAGATACAGATGGTGATGGAATTATAGATAGTTTAGATGATGATATAGACGGAGATGGATTCACTAATGTAGAAGAATTAGAAAAAGGAACAAATCCATTTGATAAAAATTCTAAACCATCAAGATTAGGTTCATATTTATCAGGAAATAAAAATAATTCGAAATCTAAAAAAGTTCTTTCTAACACAGGAGATGCTGCTACAAGTAGTACAATAGCAGGATTGAGTCTTTTAGGTTTAGTTGCCCTAGTAGCTAGAAGACGTAAAAAAGATAAATAAAAATATTTATTATAAGCAAAAATAGGAATGTGATTAATCACATTCCTATTTTTTATCTATATTTTACATAAATTTACATTTTTATGAGTTTTTATTTTTTATTAATGTCGTATTTAATTTTACAATCTATCATAAAAAAATAATTTTTTTAGTTAAATTTAATTCTACAATTTGTGCTCAGTATAAATTTATTTTATCTTAAACCAACCTTTATTTTTTATTATTTCTTCTATTAATTTTTTAGGTAAATCTAGATTTTTGTTTTTTAAGTCTAATTTTCCTTCTATATCCTGCTCTTTATTTTCTAATACTTTTTTTTGCCAATCTGGATCGGTAACTAAAATTTTTCCTAATGCAACAAAATCGTAGTCATTTTCTAAAATTTTTATGAATTGTTCAGAGTTTACTACAGAACCTGCCACCATTAGAGGTATTCTTTTATTAACGTGTTTTGCTATTAGCTCTAAGTATGTTTTGCCGTTATTATTAAAGAAAGGTTTATTTTCTAAAGCATTTGGTAATGAAATATGGATATAGTCGATATTTAATTCTATTAGTTTGTCGATTAGTGAATATGTATCGTCCATAGCTAATGAGTTTTCCATAGGCTCATCAGGAGATAGTCTATAACCTATTATAAAATCATTTTTGTCAGAAAGTTTTCTTACATTTAAAATTTCTTCTACTATTTTTGTAGGGAATTTTAATCTGTTTTCTCTATTTCCGCCCCATTCATCTGTACGTTTATTGAAATATGGAGAAGTGAAGTTTTGGATTAAAAAACCATGAGCACCGTGTATTTCGACACCGTCAAATCCAGCCTTTATTAGACGTTTAGTAGTTTTTCCAAAATTTTTTATAGTTTCTAATATTTCGTGGTTGGTCATTGCTCTTGTTTTACAACTTTTAGCAAACTCGGTATCTAATGTCTCTATATCGCTAGAGCTTACCACATCTTCATTTTTTATTAGGTGTTGCAGAGCTTTGTTTCCGGCATGATTTATTTGAACAATGGCTTTAGTATTTTGTTCTTTTATTTTTGTTGCCAGTTTTGTTAAACCGGGGATAAATTTATCATCATAAGCAGAAAATTCATTTTCAAATCCGATACCATTATATGAAACGTGTGTACATCCGGTAATAGTAAGTCCTAAATTTTCGCATCTTCTTGTATAAAATTTAATTTCGTCATTAGATACTGTATTATCATCATTACTACCCCATGTTGTCATTGGTGCCATAACGATTCTATTTTTTATTTCTACTCCGTTAGGAAGAATTATACTGTTAAAAATTTTATTTTTCATAAATTACTCCTAATAACTGTTTTACATAAATTTTATCATAAATACAAGTAAAAGAAAACGTTATTATTAATTTGTGTATTTACATATTGTTTTCAATATAATAGAATTGATAAATATAGTTTAGCGGAGTTTACGAATGGTAAAAAATAAAGTTATATCGCTGTTTTTATTTTTAATTTTTATGTTTAATAATTATAATTTTATTTCACAAGCAAAATATAAATTAGTAATAGGATTAGATCCGACTTTTTCTCCTATGGGGTATGTCGATGAAAATGGAAATTATGCAGGTGTTGATATAGATTTAGCAAAAATTTATGCCGAAAGATATAATAAAAATATTGAGTTTAAATCTATAAACTGGGAAACTAAAGAGATAGAATTAGAAAATGGTAATATTGATTTGATATGGAATGGTCTTACACATACAGAAGAACGTGCCAAAGCTATGGAGTTGTCAGATAAATATTTAGATGATAATTTGGTTCTTGTCTCTTTAAAAGAAAATCGTTACGAAGATTTTAAAAGTCTAAAAGGTAAAAATATTGCAGTACAAGCAAATAGTAGTGCAGAAAAGTTAGCTATTGATAATAAAGAGATTTTTCAAGAAATAAAATCTTATCCAGACTATAATCAAGCTATGTTGAATTTGAAAAACAATAGTGTTGATGGTGTTATTATTGATGAAATAGTTGCAAAATATATAAGTGGAAAAGAAAACATTAATATCTATGTTTCTAAAAATATTTTAGAAAAAGCTGATTTTTCTGTTGCTGCTAAAAAAGGAAATACACAATTAATTGAAGAAATTAATGAATTTTTAAAGATTGCGAAAGAAGAAGGTATTATAGAAAATTTAGAAAATAAATGGTTTGAATCTAACCCTAATACGGATAAAGGTATATTAGGGACATTTTCAGATATTTTAAAAGGTATAAACAATACTGTTTTAGTTTATGTTCTTACGGTTTTATTTTCTTTTCCTTTAGCTATAGTATTATCTGTAATATATTTAAGAGGAAACAAAGTTATAAATGCTGCTATATCATTTTATACTTGGGTGTTTAGGGGGAGTCCTTTAATGCTTCAGTTATTCTTTTTCTATTATGGATTGTTTCCAATGTTAGGAGTGCAAATATCGGCTATATGGTGTGCTGTTATTACGTTTATTTTGAATTATTTAGCATATATATTTGAAATATTACGTGGAGGAATAGCTAGTGTAGATAGTGGGCAAAATGAGGCTAGTTATGTTTTAGGGTATAATTATGTTCAAAGATTTATTTATATAATTTTACCTCAGGCAATAAGAGTTACTTTACCTAGTTTATCCAATGAAGCTATTGCTTTAGTTAAAGATACTTCTTTAATTAATGTTCTTGCTATTACTGAGATACTTTTAATTACTAAACAAATAGCTAATAGAACAGCAACTATTGTACCTTACATATATGCTTTTATAATTTATTTAGCTTTAAATGCGATTATTGTATTTATATTTAATAAGTTAGAGAAAAAATACTCTTTAAATTAGGAGGAATTCATGTTAAAAGTAGAAAATATATATAAAACTATAAATAATAACGAAATATTAAAAGGAGTTTCTTTACACGTTGAAGAAGGAGATATAATAGGTCTTATAGGAAAAAGTGGGAGTGGAAAATCTACTGTTTTACGTTCTATAGCTGGAATCTCTGGAGTAGATAAAGGAAAAATAATTTATAAAAATAAAGTTATAAGTGATACGATAGATTTTGCAGTTAGAGATAGTCAGGCTTTAGAGATAGGTATGGTATTTCAACAGTTTAACTTATTTAATCACTGGACAGTGTTAGAAAATATATATAAAAATTTAACTTTAATAAAAAATATTTCTAAAGATCAGGCTATAATTGAAGCTAAAAAATCTCTTGATAATGTTGGGTTAGTAGACTTTTATGACAGAAAAATTTCTAGTTTATCTGGAGGTCAAAAACAAAGGGTTGCTATAGCAAGAACATTAGCCATGAAAAATAAGTTAATTTTATTTGATGAAGCTACTAGCGCTCTTGACCCCGAAAGTAGTAAAGATATAATGACTTTAATGCAAAAATTAAAAAGTAAACATAATGTTACAATGATAATAGTTTCTCACGAATTAGATTTTATAAAAAATATTTGTAACAAGGTTTATTATATGGAAAATGGAGAAGTTATAGAATCGGGAAATTCTGTAGATATTTTTGAAAATCCACGTACTAACAGATTGAAAAATTTTTTGGGTCTAAAATTTTAAATGTATGAGCATATTATTTTCATTTTAATATAATTTTTTATATAATATTTAAGTTGAATTTATTAACAGAAAACTAATTAATGAGAGGACATGTATTTATGTTAAAAGAATTTAAAGAATTTGCCTTAAAAGGTAATGTATTAGAATTAGCTATAGCTGTTATTATAGGAGCTGCGTTCAATGCGATAGTTAAATCATTAGTTGAAGATATTATAACTCCAATAATAGGATTATTATTCGGAAAACCAGATTTCTCAGGTATAAAATTAGCTGGAGGAATAAATATTGGTTTATTCATTAACTCTGTAGTTAACTTCTTAATCGTTTCGTTTGTATTATTCATTGTAGTAAAAGGTATGAATATGGCAAGAGAAAAAATGAAAAAACAAGAAGAAGTTGAAGAAACTCCAGCAGAAGAAAAAATTGATGCTAAAGAAGAACTTCTTAAAGAAATCCGTGATTTATTAAAAAAATAAATTAGTTTAAAACCAGAACAATTGTTCTGGTTTTTTGTTTATTTTAGTTTTATATGGTATAATTTTATAAAATTTATGGGAGGTTTGATATGTTGAAAAAACCAGAGGATCTTTTAAAAGAAAAACTAAAATTAGAATACGAAGATAATAAAGAAAGTAAAATGATACAATTTCTAGGAGGAAAACTTAGTATATATTTATTAGTTGTAACAATACTTACGTTCACAGTTGTTTTACTTTATAATCATATATCAGGAGCTTTTACACCTCTATATATAATAATAAATAGCTTAATAGCTCCAGTTATAGTGGCTTACATATTTTTTTATGTTTTAAGACCTGTTACGAATTTTTTAGTAAATAAGATATCTTTACCTAGAGGAGTTTCTTCTATATTATCTATATTGATTTTAATAACAGTTGTAATAGCTATAGTAGTAGGAGCGTTACCTGCTATAGTTGAGCAAACTCAACACTTAATTACATCTTTACCAGGATACATTAATGTAGTTAAGCAATATTTAGCTAATAATTCTGATAATACTATAGTAAAAACGGTAAATGATTATATAAATACTAATTTAAATACAACTCAACTTAGTGCAACTGCATTTGATATTTTTAGTGGAATTGTTGGAGGTGCGGCATCTGCTTTGTCATCAACTGCTACTGTACTTATGACAGCACCTTTTGTTTTATACTACTTGCTTAAAGATTCATCAAAATTTTATGATTTTGTTTTAGGAAAACTACCTAAAAAATCTAAACCTTTTGTAATTGGTATTGTAAAAGAAATAGATAATAAAGTAGGTTCTTATATATCTGGACAAATGTTAGTATCTTTATGTATAGGTATTTTATTATTTATAGGTTATCAAATAATAGGATTGCCTTATGCAGTATCTTTAGCTACTTTGGCAGCTATACTTAGTATAGTACCATATTTGGGTCCTATTATCGCTATTACACCGGCTATGCTTGTTGCAGCAGGAACTGGTTGGGTAATGGTTATAAAGATGCTTGTTGTATGGTGTATAGTCCAGTTTTTAGAAGGTAATTTTATTTCTCCTAATATAATGGGTAAAACAATGAACCAGCATCCGCTAACTGTAATTTTTGTTATTCTTATTTCTGCTAATATGATGGGTATAGTTGGTGCGATTATAGGAATACCTTTATATGCTATTCTAAAAATATTTGCAGAAAAATTAATTTATTTATTACGAAAAAGGTATAACAGAATATATAAAAATTAAAATTTAAAAAAGGGGCAGATCCAAAACTAAGTCGGCTCCTTTTTATATTTATCCTCTTTTGTTTTTCATGAAAAATTAAAATTTTCAAAAAATACTTTACAATTCTCTTTTGTTATTATATAATATACACATGTATTTTCAAAGAGTACAAATTTAAGTTTTTATTTTAAAGGAGAATTTTTATGAGTTATTATAATAGATTACCTTTACTTGCTAAGTTAGTATTAGCTTTAGTATTAGGTATATTATTAGGTAACGTACTACCAGAATCTATAATAAAAGTATTTGTTACTTTTTCTGGAATATTTAGTTCGTTTTTAAAGTTTGCGATACCATTAATAATAGTAGGATTTATCGTACCTGGTATTAGCCAAGTAGCTTCTAATGCAGGAAGATTATTAGGTATTTCAACGCTTATTGCGTATTTATCTACAATTATTGCAGGAGCTTTAGCTTTTGTTGTTGCAAAAACATTTTTACCTAGTTTACTAAAAGGATCATCCCTTCAAAGTTTAGAAAATCCTGAAGATTTATTACTTTCTGGATATGTAAGTTTAGAAATGCCACCTGTATTTAGTGTTACTACAGCGTTAGTTTTATCGTTTGTAATTGGTATAGGTATATCTTCATTGAAATTAGGTTCTATGAAAAATGCTTTTGATGAGTTTGGTAAGTTAATAGAATTATTATTAAATAAATTTATTATACCGTTATTACCTTTATATATATTAGGTGTATTTGCTAATATAACTGTATCGGGAGAAGTATTTAAAATATTAAAAATATTCTTCTTAGTATTCGTTATGATATTAGTTTTACATTTTGTAATATTAGTTATTCAATATTTAATAGGTGGATCTGTAAATGGAAAAAATCCATTTAAGATGATGGTTAAAATATTACCTGCTTATGCTACTGCAATAGGTACTCAATCATCAGCAGCTACAATTCCTGTAACTTTAGATTCTACTAAAAAAATGGGGGTAACTCCATCTATAGCTAACTTTACAGTGCCTTTATTTGCAACTATTCACTTATCAGGAAGTACAATAACATTAACTACTTGTGCAACTGCTGTTTATTGGTTACAAAATGGTGGACAATTACCTACTGCAGCTATAATGTTACACTTTATTTTAATGCTTGGAGTTACAATGGTAGCAGCTCCTGGTGTTCCTGGTGGAGCGGTAATGGCAGCTTTAGGACTTTTACAATCTATATTAGGTTTTAACGAAATAATGTTATCTTTAATGATAGCATTATATATAGCGCAAGATAGTTTTGGAACAGCGTGTAACGTATCAGGAGATGCGGCTTTATCTTCTATAGTAGATAGAATAAGTAAAAAAGTTTAGTAAATAATATATAAGGAAATATAGCATTTATTTTAATGTTTATATTTCCTTTTTATTAGAATAAATCAAATAATTTTAAAGGAAAAATTTTTATTGTATAATATTGAGTAAATAAAATTGACAATATTACTAGTTAGTGATATAATTTATTTATTACTAGTTAGTATTTATTTTTAAGAGGTGTTAATGGACGTATCATGGAAACAAAATTCATCAATTCACGCACAGATAGTTTTTAAGAAAGCTGAGCGTACAATATCTAGTAAGACTGGTATTGCAATAAGAGAGCACGGACTTACTACTTCTCAATTTGGAGTTTTAGATGTTTTATACACAAAAGGCGAAATGAGAATATGTAATTTAATAAGTTCTATGCTATCTACTTTTGGAAATATGACAGTTATTATTAGAAATATGGAAAAGGCTGGTCTAATTTATAAAAAGACAGATTCATCAGATAAAAGAGCTTCTATAGTAGGTTTAACTACTCAAGGAAAAAAACTTTTTGAAGAGGTTTTTCCAAAACATAAATTAGAAATTGAAAATTTATACAGTGTGTTGACAGATGACGAAAAAGAAATGCTAATAAGTATATTAAAAAAATTTAAAAATATAGACGAAAATACGGAGGAAGACGCATAATGTCAAAAAAAATATTAATAGCAGTTGGTTCATTTAGAAAAGGTTCTTTCAACCAATCATTAGCAGATTACGTAAAAGTATCATTAGAAAAAGCAGGAGTTACTGCAGAATTTTTAGATTACAAATCAGTACCTCTTTTAGAGCAAGATACTGAATTTCCAACACCAGCAGCAGTTGAAGCAGTAAGAGCAGAAGTTGCTAAAGCTGACGGACTTTGGGTAGTTTCTCCAGAATACAATGGTTCATACCCAGCAGTATTAAAAAATCTTTTAGACTGGTTATCAAGACCTGCAAAAGCATTTGATTTCGAAACTCCAACAGTTATTGCTAACAAACCAGTAACAGTATCAGGAGCAGCTGGATCAACTCAAGCTAAATTCGTTCGTGCTCAATTATCAGGATTATTCTCATACATCAGAATGAACCCAATGCCAGGAGAAGGTTTAGGATTAACTTTACCAGCAGAAGCATGGCAAACAGGAACTTTCGAATTATCAGCTGAACAAAAAGAACTTGTTGACAAACAAGTAGCTGA
The DNA here is from genome assembly GCA_013415235.1 of Gemelliphila palaticanis. Taxonomy (GTDB): domain Bacteria; phylum Bacillota; class Bacilli; order Staphylococcales; family Gemellaceae; genus Gemelliphila; species Gemelliphila palaticanis. Next base: position 9,213 of record JACBYF010000025.1, on the reverse strand, counting down.
ATTCTTAGCTTTCATAGGATAATAAAATATTATATTTATAAAACAGTGGTGATTTTATCATCACTGTTTTTTATTATGAATAAAATAAATGTTTAAAAAGTTTTATTTTTGTTTTATTAAATTACAAATAAAAAAATTCATTCAAAGTTAATGTAAATGATAAAAACTATCAATTTCAGAATAAAATAAACGGAAAAATTTTTTTAATACTTATTTTATATGATTTTCTATTGTATTTATGTTGTTATTTTATGTTTTTAATTTTAAATTAAACGCGTAAACTTTATTTATAAAGGATTTTTATATTGTTATACAACTTGTATATAAATTGTTGTACATTTTATTTTATTTTATTTAAATACTGAATATTATTAATAAAATAAAATAAATTTTTGTTTTCTTTTTTGAAAAATGAAAATTCTATTTTGATGTTGACCTATAACAGTTGTAGAGTTATAATCTAATTATATTAAATAGGATTTTATCATTTAAGGAGGTTGTAAGATGGATATTCCAACGGTTTTTAATATACAAAAATTTTCTATACATGATGGTCCTGGAATAAGAACTACAATCTTTTTTAAAGGCTGTCCTATAAAATGTTTGTGGTGTCACAACCCAGAAAGTCAACGATATAATGTAGAAGAAATGCAAGACAGTGAAGGGAAAACTGTTGTCTGTGGAAAAAAATATACTGTAAAAGAGCTTTTAAAAGAAGCAGAAAAAGATATTATATTTTATGAACAGTCAGGAGGAGGAGTAACTTTATCTGGTGGAGAGGTTATGACTCAGAATAGCGATTATATAACAGAACTTGTAAAGGGACTTTACTATAAAGGTATTTCTGTCTGTATAGATACTTGTGGAGTTGCTAGATACACAAATTTTGAAAGAATATTGCCTTATGTTGATAGATTTTTATACGACTTAAAATTAATAGATTCAGATATGCATAAGTTTTATACAGGTGTAAAAAACGACTTGGTTTTAGAAAATCTTAAAAAACTTAGTGATGCAGGAGCTGTTATTGATTTAAGACTTATTCAGCTAGATAAGGTCAATAATAGAGATGAAGATACAGAAAATATACTTAGCTATTTAAAAGAAAATAATATAAATATAAATAAAATACATCTATTACCTTATCATAAATTTGGTAGTGATAAGTATGATAGATTAAATAGAGAAAAGGTAATTTTCGAAACTCCGTCAGAGGAGATTTTAAACAATACTAAACAAAGATACGAAAAAGCAGGCTATACCACTGTTTTAGGTGGATAATTATTATTTCTAGGAGGACAAAAAAATGACTGCAACATTAGAAAGAACAGATCAGTTCGATACAAAAAAAATGCGTAGAGGATCTACAGAAAGAATTAAAAGACTAAGAGAGATAAGTGAGTACGAATCAGAACCATGTATCTCAATAGAAAGAGCTGTACTTTTAACAGAAGCATATAAAAAATGGGAAGGTACTTGCTCTGCACCTGTACTTAGAGGTCGTGCATTCAAATATATAATGGAAAATAGAACATTATATTTAGAAAAAGGTGGATTAATCGTAGGGGAAAAAGGACATAAACCTTGGGCTGCTCCAACGTTCCCAGAGTTATGCTGCCATACTCTAGAAGATTTTGATAATATGCACAACAGAGATCGTGTGTTCTTCAAAACTACAGAAGAAGATAGAAAAATTCAAGAAGAAATTATAATTCCTTATTGGGAAAATAGAGCTCTTATGACTCGTATGAATGAAATGTTACCAAAAGAGTGGCATTTATTATTCGAATCAGGATTATATACAGAGTTCTTAATGCAAAGAGGACCTGGACACACAGTAGGAGATGGAAAAGTTTATCAATATGGTTATGAAGATTTCATTAAACGTATTGATGAAGAAATAGCAAACATTGACTTCAATGAAGGTATGGAAGCATTTGACAAATTAGAAGAATTAAAAGGTATGCGTCTAGTTTGTGAAGGTATGATTATATTTGGTGAGCGTTATGCTGTATTAGCTCGTGAAGAAGCTGAAAAAACAGATGATCCACAATGGAAAAAAGAATTATTAGAATTAGCAGCAGTATGTGATGTGGTACCTAGATACAAACCACAAACATTCCGTCAAGCGCTACAAACTTACTGGTTTACTCATATAGGGGTAACTGTTGAGATGAATAACTGGGATGCTTATTCACCAGGTAAATTAGATCAACACTTAGAACCATTCTATAACAAAGAGATAGAAGAAGGTACATTAACTAGAGAAGAAGCTAGAGAATTATTAGAAAACTTCTGGATTCAATTTAATAATCAACCAGCTCCACCAAAAGTAGGTATTACATTAAAAGAATCTGCAACTTATACAGACTTCTGTAATATAAATACTGGTGCTTTAAGACCTGATGGAACTAGTGGAGTTAGTGAAGTAAGTTATTTAATATTAGAAGTAATGAGTGAAATGCGTTTATTACAACCAAGTTCTAACGTACAAATTTCTAGAAAAACTCCTGAAAAATTCTTACGTCAAGCTCTTAAAGTTTCTAGAGAAGGATGGGGACAACCAGCTATTTATAACTCAGAAGCGATAATTCAAGAGTTAATCAATATGGGTAAATCTATAGATGATGCTCGTGAGAGTGGAGTTGCTTCTGGATGTGTTGAAACTGGGGTAGCAGGAAAAGAAGCTTATGTATTAACAGGATATCTAAATGTTCCTAAAGTTTTAGAACTAGTAATGAACAGAGGATTTGATAAATACACAGGAAAACAAGTAGGATTAGATTTAGGAGATCCTAAAGATTTCAAATCTTATGAAGAATTTTATCAAGCAGTTTACGATCAATTAAAATATGTTGTTGACGTAAAAGTAGCAGGAAATAACTTAATCGAAAAAATGTATATGAACACAATGCCTGTTCCTTTATTATCAGTAATAACAGATGACTGTATAAAAAATGGAAAAGACTATAACAACGGTGGTTCAAGATACAACACAAGTTACATTCAATGTGTTGGAGTAGCAACTTTAACAGATAGTTTAGCTGCTGTTAAGAAAAATGTATTTGAAGAAAATAACTTCACTATGGAACAATTATTATCTGCATTAGAAGATAACTTCGAAGGGCACGAAAAATTATTCGATACAGTTTACAACGAAACTCCAAAATACGGAAATGATGATGACTATGCAGATAATATTTTAAGAAATGTAGTAGACTTATTACAAGATATTATAGCAGGAAGAACAACACCAAAAGGATCTAAAACGATCGTAGAATTCTTACCAACTACTTGTCACGTGTACTTCGGACAAGTTATGGGAGCTAGTGCAAATGGACGTAAAGCAGGAGTTTCTCTACCGGACGGAATTTCTCCAGAAAAAGGTGCAGATAGAAATGGACCTACTGCAGTAATTAAATCTGCAGCTAAAATAGATCAATTAAAAACAGGTGGAGCATTACTTAACCAAAAATTCTCTCCATCAGTAGTAGCAGGAGAAAAAGGTATCGACAGTTTAGCGTCTCTAGTTCGTTCTTACTTCGCTATGGATGGACATCACATTCAATTTAACGTAATAGATAGAGATATTTTAATCGAAGCACAAAAAGATCCTAACCTATACCCAGAATTAATAGTTCGTGTAGCAGGATATAGTGATTACTTCAACAACTTAGATAAAGATTTACAAGATGAGATTATAAATAGAACTGAACAAAGCTTCTAATAATTAATTTAAGTAAATAAAAAAGGAGCGGGATATGAATAAATAAATATTATTCACAATCTCGCTCCTATATAATTTTTACAGTTAATTATTTTTGCTTTCTTTACTTAATTTCAACTATATTTTATAATTAATTAGATAAAACATACTTAAGGAGAATATTAAATGAAATTAGCAATTGTTGGAGCAGGTATGATAGTAGGAGAGTTTTTAGAATTTATAAATGAAATTCCTGCTATAAAATTAATAAATATACTTGGTACAAAAAGAAGTGAAGAGAAAGTAAAAAATTTAGCTGCAAAATATAATATAGAAAACTATACTACAGAGTATGATGAAATATTAAATTCTGAAAATGTAGATACTGTTTATGTAGCTATTCCTAACAATTTACATTATGAATATGCCAAAAAAGCATTACTTGCAAATAAAAATGTTATATGCGAAAAACCATTTACGCTAAAATCTAAAGAGCTAGAAGAATTAATACAAATAGCACAAGAAAGAGAACTAATATTACTAGAAGCTATAACTAACCAATATTTACCTAATTATCAATATATAAAAGATAACTTACATAAATTAGGAGATATAAAAATAATTTCTTGTAACTACTCACAATATTCATCAAGATATGATGCTTTTAAACAAGGTATTATAGCACCTGCTTTTGATGTTACTAAAGGTGGTGGAGCTTTACTTGATTTAAATATTTATAACTTACATTTAGTTGTAGGTTTATTTGGAGCACCTACAGAGGTTAATTATTTAGCTAATATAAGTAATAATGTTGATACTTCTGGAATACTTACAATGAATTATGCTGATAGTAGTGCAGTTTGCATAGGTTCAAAAGACTGCTCGGCAGATATAATATCTACTATTCAAGGAGATAAAGGAAGTATTAGAATAAATGGTGCAACTAATTCTATGCCATCTGTTACACTAAAATTAAACGATGGTTTTGAAGAAACTGTTAATATTAATTTAGATAAGCACAGAATGTATAGTGAGTTTGTGAAATTTGAAGAAGTTATAGCTAATAAAGACTTTGCTTTTGCTAATAAAATGTTAGAACATAGCTTAAAAGTTATGCAAGTTATTGACAAGGCTAGAAATTAATAAAAATAGAGTATTTTAAATGATTATAGAAATAAATAATAAACAAGAAAAAAGAGATATTGCTAGTAATGTTCTTAATGCTTTACCAGAATGGTTTGGCCTGCCAGAGTCAACTAAAACATATATTTTAGAATCTCAAGATATGCCTTTTTTAGCGTATAAAAAAGATGATATATACTGTGGTTTTATAGCTTTAAAATCTACTAGTAAATATACGGCAGAAGTATATGTTATGGGTATTTTAAAAGAGTATCATAGATTAGGAATAGGAACAGAATTGTTTTTAGAATTTGAAAGTTTAGCACGTAAACAAGGATTTAGTTACTTACAAGTTAAAACTGTAAAAATGGGTCATTATAAAGAATATGATATTACAAACAAATTTTATGAGAGTCTAGGTTTTAAAGAGTTGGAATGTTTTCCTACATTGTGGGACGAGTGGAATCCTTGTCAAATTTATATCAAATATATAGAAGATAAAAAGTAAGGAGAATATTATGCAAAATAAAAAAATTACATTTATCGGAGCAGGTAATATGGGGGGAGCCATATTATCGGGTTTAATTACTAGAAATTTAGTAGAAGCTAGTAATGTTACAGTTTTTGATACTTACGAACCTAAGTTAGTAGAATTTGAAGAAAAATATAAAGTTAATACAGAAAAAGATGTTTCGCTAGCAGTAAAACAAGCTGATATAGTTATTTTAGCTGTAAAACCAAATGTAATGGAAAGTGTATTGCAAAATATAGCTAGTAGTTTAAAAGAAACAGTAATATTAGTATCTATAGCAGCAGGAGTTTCTATAGAAAATATTGTAAAAAATACATTTGATAGTGTAAAAGTAGCTAGAATTATGCCAAATACTCCTGCAATGGTAGGCGAAGGTATGAGCTCTGTTTCGGTAAACGATAAAGTTACAGAAGAAGAAGCAAACTTAGTTTTAGAAATTTTTAATAGTTTAGGAAAAGCTGAATTAGTACCGGAAAGTCTTATTGATGCAGTTACAGGACTTTCAGGATCAGGACCGGCTTATGTTTATATGTTTATAGAAGCATTAGCAGATGGAGCGGTAGTAGAAGGTATGCCTAGAGATAAAGCATATAAGTTTGCGGCACAAACAGTTTTAGGAGCAGCAAAAATGGTTTTAGAAACAGGTATGCACCCAGGGGCATTAAAAGATATGGTTACTTCTCCTGGAGGAACTACTATAGCAGCTGTTAAAAGTTTAGAAGCTAATGGGCTTAGAAATGCTGTTATAGAAGCGGTTGGAGCAGCTACTCAAAAAAGTAGAGATATGAAAAAATAATATAAAAATAAGGGGTATAAAATGAAATTAGAACAAGTAGTAGTAGAAGCAAAAGCTAACGTTTATTTTGAAGGGAAAGTTAATAGTAGAAATGTATATTTACCAAGTGGAGATAGAATAACTTTAGGTTTTATGCAAAAAGGAGAATATACATTTGGTACAGGAGATAAAGAAATAATGAAACTTTTAGGAGGCGATATGAGAGTATTACTTCCTAATGAGAGTGAGTGGCAAGATATAAAAATAGGAGAAACTTTTGAAGTGCCTGCCAATAGTAGTTTTAATGTAGAAATAAAAGAATACGCAGACTATTATTGTGAGTATATAAAATAATTTTATAAAGATTAATATTGTAACTATATTACATTATTAATCTTTTTTATTTACTTATAAGTATTTTTTAAAATAACATAGAATTTTTATTTGGTATACAAAGATTTTGAGGGTTAAATATAATAAATAAAAAGTAAAAATATTTATTATTAAAAATCAAAACGGAGTTATAAAAATATTGTTATATAAAAAGTAATATTAGCATTTACGGTTTAAATAAAAATAAAAATTTAACATATTAAATAAATCAATTTATAAATAAGTTAATAAAAAATAAAAAAACAGACTTGTAAAACGTATTCAGAGTTGCTATAATAATGATGAAAAAAAGAAAGGGTGTAAAATAAAATGAATAAAATAAAAAAAGACAGATATTCAATACGTAAATTTAAAATTGGAGTAGGCTCTGTATTTTTAGGTAGTTTAATTTTAGGGTTACCTTTTATTTATGATGGTAATTTTGCTAGTGCTAACGAATTATCTACAGGTGTTGTAGAATCATCTTACGGGGAAAGTGTAGGTATTGACAATATAGTAGTATCTAGTGATAAATTAGTAGAAAATAAAGTAGATAAAGCTTCTTTAAATTATCTATTACAGGATGCAGATATTTTGGTAAATAGTGATGAATTTAATAGTTTATCTGATACTATTAAATCAACTTTCTTAACAGCTTTAGAAAAAGCTAGACAAGTTAATAAAGAGTATGATGTTACACAAGAAGAGGTCAATAAAGCTGTACAAGCTTTAGAACAAGCTAAAGAAATAGTATTAAATAGTAAATCTACTAGAGTAACGGCGATAACTTATTATGTTGAGTTTATAGATGCGAATGGAGTAGTAGTTAATAAAATTCCATATACTCATGAAATATCAACTACTGAAAGTGTAGCATCTGCTACAATTACAGTTTCTTCAAAAGATTTACCACACGGTTACTCTTTATCTTCAGAAGAACAAAGTTCAATAACTAAAGAAATAGTAGAAAAACAAAAAAATGTATTTACTTTTTTTGTTGTTAAGGATAAAGAGCTAAAAAGAGAAGCAGAATTTACAGGTTTTAGAAATGGTACGGGTTATACTTTAGGGAATGCAGAATTTAATCCGAAAGCTAAACTTATAGTTACTCCTGATAATCAGGATAATTTCTTTAGACCTACTACAAATGCTCATAAAGATGGTAATATTGTAACCTTAACTGATGCAGCAAAATCACAAGTTGGAGCTTATACTTTATTCAATAAGATTTCAATGGCAGAGGACTTTGTTTTAACTGGAAAAATAAATATTGGTGATGCCTATGAAGGTTTTGATAACAATGGTCATACAGGAGGAGACGGTGTAGCATTTGTTTTTACAACAGCACAACCGGGAGTTACAGGTTTATCTGGTGCTAGTATAGGTTTAGGTGGTATTAATAATTCATTTGGTTTTAAATTAGATACATTTCATAATACTACAAGACCAAGAACAGATGTTAAATCTGATGCAGATCCTAAATTTTCAGGTTACAAAAAAGGTGCTTTTGGTGCTTTTTATAGAACAGACAGAACAGGTGTTGCTAAATATGATATAAGAGATGCAGCAAAATTAAATGTACAGCCTACTGATAATTCATTCCAAGATATAACTGTTTCATACAATGGTAAAAATAAAACAATGACAGTTAATTATGCAGGACAAACATTTACAAAAGATTTGACGTCATGGTTAGCTGAAGCAAGAAAAACTACTGGACACGCTGCTGGACAAGAAGAAATGGCTTTTGCCCTTTTTGCGTCTACAGGTGGAGCTTACAACTTACAACAGTTTGACCTGAAAAGATTTGAATATACAGCAGGGGGCTCTTCTGTTATTGTTAAATATGTTGATGCTAATACAGGTAGAGAAATTAAAGATCCATCAACACATTATAGCGATGGTCGTACAGCTTCTGTTAATTTAGAAGATTCTAAAAATATACCTGGTTATGTTATTGTAGGAAATAATGTTAGTACTGCAAGAGGTTATCAAAGTGGTGATACAATTAATTATGTAGTTGGGGCACAGACAGTTACTTATTCATATAAAGTAGATAAGAGAGAATTAGAAAGTTTACTAAATGAATCAGCAAATATTGAAAGTTCTGCAAAATATTATAATGAAACAACTCCAGGAGAGAAAACTGAGTATACTAATGCTATTTCATCTGGTAGAACTGTTTTTGGTACAGAATCAGCAACTGTTGAAAGTGTAAGAGAAGTTGTTGAACGTATTAAGGCTGCTAAACAAGCATTAGATGGACAAGAAACAAATAAATCACAATTAGAATCATCAGTAAACGAACAATCAAATGTTCAAAATACAGCTCCTTACTATAATGGTTCATCAGACAAACAAAATGCTTATAATGATGCAATTTCAAAAGGTCGTGATACTTTAAATAAAGCAAATGTTACGCAAGCAGAAGTAAATGCAGCAAAAGAAAAAATAGAAAGAGCAAAAGAAGCATTAAACGGAGTAGACACAAACAAAGAAGAACTACGAGCAAAAGTAGAAGAAGCTCCAACAGTACAACAAAGTCCAAAATACTATAACGCAACTCCAGATAAAAAATCAGCATACGATGATGCAGTAAGAGAAGGACAAGAAGTACTAGATAAAGCTAATGCAACACAAGAAGAAGTAAATGCAGCAAAAGAAAAAATAGAAAGAGCAAAAGAAGCATTAGACGGAGTAGATACA
>JACBYF010000259.1 GCA_013415235.1 Gemelliphila palaticanis | reverse complement strand
CAAGTGCAAGTGAGTCAGCAAGCACATCAGCTTCTGAATCAGCAGCATCAGAATCGGCATCAACAAGTGCAAGTGAATCAGCAAGCACATCAGCATCAGAATCGGCATCAACAAGTGCAAGTGAGTCTGCAAGTACATCAGCTTCTGAATCAGCAAGCACGTCAGCTTCTGAATCGGCATCAACAAGTGCAAGTGAGTCAGCAAGTACGTCAGCTTCTGAATCAG
>JACBYF010000258.1 GCA_013415235.1 Gemelliphila palaticanis | reverse complement strand
GAATCAGCATCAACAAGTGCGTCAGAATCAGCAAGTACATCAGCATCTGAGTCGGCATCAACAAGTGCGTCAGAATCAGCAAGTACATCAGCTTCTGAATCAGCATCAACAAGTGCGTCAGAATCAGCAAGTACATCAGCATCTGAGTCGGCATCAACAAGTGCGTCAGAATCAGCAAGTACATCAGCTTCTGAATCAGCATCAACAAGTGCGTCAGAATCAGCAAG
>JACBYF010000257.1 GCA_013415235.1 Gemelliphila palaticanis | reverse complement strand
ATTCTGACGCACTTGTTGATGCCGATTCTGATGCTGACGTACTTGCTGATTCTGACGCACTTGTTGATGCTGACTCAGATGCTGATGTGCTTGCTGATTCTCTTGCACTTGTTGATGCCGATTCTGATGCTGATGTGCTTGCTGATTCTGACGCACTTGTTGATGCTGACTCTGATGCTGACGTGCTTGCTGATTCTGACGCACTTGTTGATGCTGACTCTGATGCTG
>JACBYF010000256.1 GCA_013415235.1 Gemelliphila palaticanis | reverse complement strand
CAGCATCTGAGTCAGCATCAACAAGTGCGTCAGAATCAGCAAGTACGTCAGCATCTGAGTCAGCATCAACAAGTGCGTCAGAATCAGCAAGCACGTCAGCTTCAGAATCGGCATCAACAAGTGCAAGAGAATCAGCAAGCACATCAGCATCTGAGTCAGCATCAACAAGTGCGTCAGAATCAGCAAGTACGTCAGCATCAGAATCGGCATCAACAAGTGCGTCAGAAT
>JACBYF010000255.1 GCA_013415235.1 Gemelliphila palaticanis | reverse complement strand
CTGATTCACTTGCACTTGTTGATGCTGATTCTGATGCTGATGTGCTTGCTGATTCTGACGCACTTGTTGATGCTGATTCAGAAGCTGACGTACTTGCTGACTCACTTGCACTTGTTGATGCTGACTCTGAAGCTGACGTGCTTGCTGATTCTGACGCACTTGTTGATGCTGACTCAGAAGCTGATGTGCTTGCTGATTCTGACGCGCTTGTTGATGCTGATTCAGAAG
>JACBYF010000254.1 GCA_013415235.1 Gemelliphila palaticanis | reverse complement strand
ATGCTGATTCTGAAGCTGACGTACTTGCTGATTCTGACGCACTTGTTGATGCTGACTCAGATGCTGATGTGCTTGCTGATTCTGACGCACTTGTTGATGCTGACTCAGAAGCTGACGTGCTTGCTGATTCTGATGCACTTGTTGATGCTGACTCAGAAGCTGACGTACTTGCTGACTCACTTGCACTTGTTGATGCTGACTCAGAAGCTGACGTACTTGCTGACTCACTTG
>JACBYF010000253.1 GCA_013415235.1 Gemelliphila palaticanis | reverse complement strand
TCAGAATCGGCATCAACAAGTGCAAGTGAATCAGCAAGCACATCAGCATCTGAGTCAGCATCAACAAGTGCGTCAGAATCAGCAAGTACGTCAGCATCAGAATCAGCATCAACAAGTGCGTCAGAATCAGCAAGCACGTCAGCATCTGAGTCAGCATCAACAAGTGCGTCAGAGTCAGCAAGCACATCAGCTTCTGAATCAGCATCAACAAGTGCAAGTGAGTCTGCAAGTA
>JACBYF010000252.1 GCA_013415235.1 Gemelliphila palaticanis | reverse complement strand
GATATAGTAGACGGTAGAACTGAAAGTATATTAAATACATATTTCTCTAGATTTTCAAAAGAAGCAAGATTTAATGTAAAAGCTATTTGTATTGATATATATACCCCATATATGAAGTTAATTAAACAAAAATTCCCTAATGCAGATATAGTTATAGATCGATTTCATTTAATTCAAAATATTAATAGAAAGTTAAATAGTGCTAGAGTTCAGTTAATGAATACTTATACTG
>JACBYF010000251.1 GCA_013415235.1 Gemelliphila palaticanis | reverse complement strand
CTTCTGAATCAGCATCAACAAGCGCGTCAGAATCAGCAAGCACATCAGCTTCTGAGTCAGCATCAACAAGTGCGTCAGAATCAGCAAGCACGTCAGCTTCAGAGTCAGCATCAACAAGTGCAAGTGAATCAGCAAGTACGTCAGCTTCTGAATCAGCATCAACAAGTGCGTCAGAATCAGCAAGCACATCAGCATCAGAATCAGCATCAACAAGTGCAAGTGAATCAGCAAGTAC
>JACBYF010000250.1 GCA_013415235.1 Gemelliphila palaticanis | reverse complement strand
GCTGATTCAGAAGCTGACGTACTTGCTGACTCACTTGCACTTGTTGATGCCGATTCAGATGCTGACGTACTTGCTGATTCTGACGCACTTGTTGATGCTGACTCAGATGCTGATGTACTTGCTGATTCTGACGCACTTGTTGATGCCGATTCAGATGCTGACGTGCTTGCTGATTCTGATGCACTTGTTGATGCCGATTCAGAAGCTGACGTGCTTGCTGATTCTGACGCACTTG
>JACBYF010000024.1 GCA_013415235.1 Gemelliphila palaticanis | reverse complement strand
AACCTTTGTATTTGAAATTGTGAAAAAACTTCGAAACCATTGTTCCCGCGTGTGCGGGGGTGAACCCAAGATGTATTAAGTGATATAGAGTTGAAATCAATTGTTCCCGCGTGTGCGGGGGTGAACCTCTCCTTTATATACTCTCACATTTTTTACGATGATTGTTCCCGCGTGTGCGGGGGTGAACCCTAGATAACCTAGGCACTTTTTAGGCACTTTTAATTGTTCCCGCGTGTGCGGGGGTGAACCTTAGAGATTAAGGAGTAGAAATTATGAATAACGATTGTTCCCGCGTGTGCGGGGGTGAACCTAAGTGAAACTGATAAACTCGTTACAGGTTTTGAATTGTTCCCGCGTGTGCGGGGGTGAACCTTTTATGCGTGAAAGTGGAATGAATCCTGATTTATTGTTCCCGCGTGTGCGGGGGTGAACCTGTATGTTAGAGCCTGTTTCTTTCAATGCTGAAATTAGTCCCGCGCTTGCGGGGGTGAACCCATATGTGGGGCAATACCATAGATTTACTAGATATTAGTCCCGCGCTTGCGGGGGAATATATTATAATATAGTTGTTAGGCAAGAAACAAAGACGCAGTAGGTTAATGGCATTGGAAGATTTTATCAAATTCCCAACACCTATTAACCCTTGCGGAGGAGAAACTACGCAACTTTTCTTTCAGAAAACTTTCTGTTTCACACTCTGTTCCAGAGTGTGATGAGATAATACTATTTTTAAATAAAATTAAAGAAAAGTATAGATAGATATTGGACAATATGCTACTATATAAACGTACCGATAAAGGTACAACCTCCCGACAAGGTCGCTACTAAAATTTAGGTAGTGAGGGGGTGGGAATTATGAAAGATTATTTATTTTATTTTATGTTTATTATTTTAAATATAGATAAATTAGAAAAGTTATTTTATATAATTTTAAAAGTTTACAAATATTTTAATAGTAAAAAGAGAAATAAAAAAAGACGTTCTGCCAAACGTCTTAAATAATTGATTAAATATTTCTCAAAAAGTCGTAACACCTTGATTGTTGCGACTTCCTTGTTAAAAGTATAACATATAAAAAATTTTTTTTCAATATATTAACATATAATATATTTGTTATTAAAGATATAAATATGTGACATATTAATGGTATTGTAAAGATTTAGGAAATCTCTAACATATAGTAATCTCTAAGCATATGAAAAATTATGGAACTTTTCTTTCAGAAAATTTTCTGTTTCTCACGGTTTGATATCCATAAGACTAATTTATTTTGCAGTTTTATGCCGTGCAGGGCATAATAAAAAGCCCTTTTTACATCATTTATTAAAATAAGAACACCTAACGTAATTCGTTAAGTGTTTAATTCATACCCTATTTTATTTTTAATATCATTAAATTTATCCAATATTTCTTTAGGGGTATCATCTTTAAATACGACTTTTGGAACTTTTCCAGTAATGATATTTTTTAAATGCGGTCTAATAGTTCTAGTAAAAATTAATATCTCTTTACTGGGTCTTACCATTATTTTCATATACTAATACCTCTTTATGTAGTTCAAAAATGTTCATAAATATCTCCCCATATAATTAATTATAAATTTTTCTGCATATACTTATTAGTTTTTATAATATTTATTTTTTTCTATGTATAAAATACTCCTTGTAATTGTAAGATAAATAATGTATTGTGTAATATTACTTGTTAAAGTATAGTACATTATATTAATATCTCGCTTCTTTATAAGTGCTTTTTATTTTATTTTTAAAATAATTAAATTATAGAATTTTATTTGTAAATATCTCCACGATTTCCGATATTGATTATATTTATTATCAGACCTTCTTCATTGAATATTACTCTATATGTTCCAACTCTTAATCTCTTGAAAGGGAAACCTTGTAATTTTTTTATGTCACCATTAGGTATTTCTTTAATAGCTTTAATTAATCTAATTTGTGTATTTTTATTTTGTTTTTTTAAGAATTTTAGTGCTGATTTGCTAAAAATTATTTCTTTCATATTTTTATTCCTAATTCTCTAGTTACTTCTTCTAAAGTATATTGTTCTGATAAATCAGCTTCATTTATTAGTTTGCTATAAAAATCATCATTTTCTTCTATGTTCCAAGATTTTATTAAGCTTAAGATTATTTGTAATTGATTTTCTGATAGATTAGGTATATAGTTATTTATTTGTTCTACAGTTGTCATTATTTTTTCTCCTTTACTTTTTATTTTATAATTATAAAAATTTCTTTATAAAGTCTATAAGTTTTTATATTATTACTACGTTCTCCATTAGTTTATAATGCTATTATATCATGCTACTATAATATTTCAATATATAGTTATACTTGTAATTTATATTTGGTAATCAGTTGTTATAATATAATTAGTAATATTTTATATTTTTATTATCTTTTTAGTATATAATATAGTTATTAAGCAAGAAACAAAGACGCAGTAGGTTAATGGCATTGGGATATTTTATCCAATCCCCAACACCTATTAACCCTTTCGTAGGAGAAAAGACGTAACTTTTCTTTCAGAAAACTTTCTGTTTCTCACTCTGTTCCCGCGTATGCGGGGGTGACTCTACTTATGTAGCTAAAAGTACTTTGACTGAAACATTGTTCCCGCGTGTGCGGGGGAATATATTAAAATATAGTTGTTAAGCAAGAAACAAAGACGCAGTAGGTTAATGGCATTGGGATATTTTATCCAATCCCCAACACCTATTAACCCTTGCGGAGGAGAAACTACGCAACTTTTCTTTCAGAAAATTTTCTGTTTCTCACTCTGTTCCCGCGTATGCGGGGGAAGTTCCCGAAATTTTTAGAAAAACTTGTAAAACAAGGATTTTACAAAGTTCTTTTTTTATTAGTGCCTAAAAAGTGCCTAGCTTTTCAAGTTTTTTTGTAAATCTATCTTCATATTTTTTCGTCATGAGCTGGGTGTTCCTAATCCTATCTTTATAATTTTTATTTACTTATGGTTAAAGTTTTGATATAATATCTAACAGGGAAGGGGAATAATACCCTTATATTATTTTTGAGAGTAATAATTATATTATCCATATGATTAAGTCTATGATTACATTTATTAAGAGTGTACTGTAATCAATAGGCTTTTTCTTTTTCGCTTTTTTAACCATTTTTTCTCCTTTATTAATTGTTAAGGTATTAACTAACTTAATTCTTCCCGCGTATGCTGGGACATTTTGATTGTGCTTATAATGTATTTATTTAGTTAAAATTATTATATAAATATTTATAAAATACTATTAAACATATAATAAATTAATTTGTTGTGATATAATAAATTTAAATAAGGAGGTAAAATTATGGATATATTTGATTTTTTGGGTAAAAAAGTTAGAATAATAGATTCTGATAATATTGAACGTATAGGTTTTGTTTCATCTTGCACTACAGCTGAAGATGATCCTGATAATAAAAGAAGTATTGATGTTGTTTACGCTGATAAATCTATAAATTTATTTTACGAAGAAGATATAAAATCAATAGATGAGATAAAACAAGATAATTCTAAAGAACCTATTTTTGATAGATTAATATTTGTAAAACTATCAGTTGATAATAATGACAAAAGTAATGAAACAATTCATAAATTAAGATTACTTCTATCAGATAATGAGTTTATTCCTGTGTACAAAGTGCCAATAAGTACATTGGCAAAAGCAGCTCTAATCTTATTAGGTGAAGAGCCTGACGAACCAGATAACGATGATATTAGGATTTGGAAAGAAAATTTATCACACAAATATTAATTTATATTGTAAAATGAAGTACTAAAATATAAAATTATAATACCTTTAAGGGAGGTAAAATTATGGATATATTTGATTTTTTGGGTAAAAAAGTTAGAATAATAGATTCTGATAATATTGAACGTATAGGTTTTGTCTCATCTTGCACTACAGCTGAAGATGATCCTGATAATAAAATAAGTATTGATGTTGTTTTCGCTGATAAATCTATAAATTTATTTTACGAAGAAGATATAAAATCAATAGAGGAGATAAAACAAGGTCATTCTAAATCGAGTTTAAAAAAATTTAAATATGAACCTAGTAGACATATTATGGATTTTCATATAGCAGGATTTACTTATTATGAAGGTATCGATGTAATAGATGAGCTATCATTAGGAGTTAGCGTAGATTTATTTGCTGAATCTGATAATCCTTATGATCCAGAATCAATAGCTATTTATTACAAAAATAAAAAAATTGGATATGTACCAAAAGATAAAAACTCTTTAATTAGTAAGTATTTGTATTTTGGTCATAATGAAATATTTGAGTCTAAAATTCAATATGTAAATAAAGAAGAACATCCTGAAAGACAAATTAGAGTTGTTTTGAAAATAAAAGATAATAGATAAATCAATATAAAAACTAGGAGGTAATATGGAGAAAATAATAGGTATTTATGATGCTGACGCAGGTTTTAAGGGAGAGTTTAAATATATATTTGAAAAAATATTTTACAAAAAGCACTGTGCTTTATGCGACATTAAGCATGGCTTTTCTTTTGCTGCTAAAAAAGAATGGCAAGATAAAGTAGATAACTTTCCTATTCCTATAGAAACTCTTCATTTAAATGAAGTTGATAGTGATGTACAAGAGCTAATAAAAGGAAAATCACCTTGTGTTGTACATATAAAAGATGATTATAAAACTATTATAATTAACAAAAAAGAACTTGAAGAATGTCAAAAAGATCCAAATAAATTTTTTGAGTTACTTATAGAAAAATTAAATATTATTTAATAAAAAATCTTAATTTATGTATTTAAACACATAAATTAAGATTTTTTTATTTTATTCTGATTTTTTAGTAGATTTCTTAACTTTTTCTTTTTTTTGAGGTTTATCATTTTCTGGATACATAACTTTGTCAACTAACCCATAAGCTAATGCTTCTTCAGCTGTTAAATAGTTATCACGTTCAGTATCTCGTTCAATAGCTTTTACAGTTTGACCTGTTCTGTCGGCTAGTATTTTATTTAATTTAGCTTTTGTACGTAAAATGTGTCTAGCGGCTATTTCTATTTCAGTAGCTTGACCTTGTGCCCCTCCTAAAGGTTGGTGAATCATAACTTCAGCGTTAGGTAAGCAATATCTTTTACCTATTGTTCCGGCAGCAAGTAAGAATGCTCCCATACTAGCAGCCATTCCCATACAAATAGTAACTACATCGCATTTAATATGTTGCATGGTATCGTAAATAGCAAAACCAGCAGTAACACTACCACCTGGTGAATTTATGTAGAAATAAATGTCTTTTTCGCTATCTTGTGCTTCTAAAAATAGTAATTGACTTACTATAGAATTGGCTACTTGATCATTGACATCTGATCCTAAAATTATAATTCTATCTTTTAGTAGTCTTGAGTAAATATCGTATGCTCTTTCTCCTTGAGAAGTTTGTTCTATAACTGTAGGAATTAAATTCATATTTTTTTCTCCTAATATAATATTATTTAACTATTATTATACTTTAAAGCCTACTAATATTCAACATATTAGCAGGCTTATAAATTATAGTCTATATGAATGTTCTTTGAAGTTACCCATTATAGCATTAATACTATTAATAGTTATAAATGCGTCAGGACAATGTTCTTTTATAATTTTTTTAAGATGATATAATTCGTTTTGTTGAATAACTAATATAATCATTTGACGTTTTTTGTGAGTATATCCACCTTCGACTTCTATTATAGATGATCCTCTATGCATTTCGTTATTAATAACGTCTACTAATTTATCAGGTTTTTCTGTTATTATTGTGCATTGTATATAAGCAGATAGAAGTTTTTGAATACCTTTTATTGTATTATTTCTAGTGAAACTCATAATTAATGCATACATAACGTATCTAATATCAAAAGCCATCCAAATTATACAATATATAAAAATGTCTTGTGCTAAAATAACAGAAGCTATATTTAATTTATATTTGTTAGTAAAGTATTTTGCTGTAATATCAGACCCACCAGTAGAACCACCTGCTATTAAAATAAATCCTAAACCAACTCCAGACATAAGCCCTGCAAATACTGCTGCAACTAGCTTATCTTGCAAATTAGCATTAGTAAAAAATTGAGGAAGAATATCAATGAAAATAGATGATACTAAAATAACTATAGATGTAACTATTGTAAATTTTTTTCCAATATATCTAAGTGATATATAAAATAATGGAGCATTTAATAAAATTTGACCTAATCCTATTTTTAATCCGAAAATTTTATTTGCAGCCAGAGCTAATCCTAAAGCTCCACCTGCTGCTAGATTATTTTGCGGTAGAAAAACACCAGCATAAAATGAAAAAATCATAGTACCTATTATTAAACATATAAGTTCTTTTGTTCTTTTTTTCTTATCTACTGCATAAAGAGACTCTTTTAGCATAATTTTTTTCCTTGTCTTTTATATTTATTTATTAATTTAATTTTAATAATAAATAAAGTAAAAAGCAAGTTAAATTTTGCTTTAATTTTAATTTTATATTTAATTATTTTAAAATATTTACTCTATATTGTTTTAATTATAAAAGAATTTTGTTATAATTATTTTATACAAAATTTAAGGAGAACATAAAATGAAAAATTTAAAACGTAAGTTAGCTATTGCTTTACTTAGTGGTATAACATTAATAACAACTGCTTGTGGTAGTTCAGTATCGAATGAAGAAGTTATAAAAAAAGTATATGAATCAGCTAATAATATAAAAAGTGCAGATATAGAACTAGATTTAGACATGGAGTTAGCACTAAAAGATCAAAGCTTAAAAACATCTATGAAAGGAAAAACATCTTTCATATCAGAACCTTTAGCAATGAGTATGGATGTTATAACAACTGCTTTTCAAGGCGAAATGAAAATAAAGGCATATTTTAAAGATAATTATATGTACATATCTAATCCTGTAAAAGAAGGAGAATGGATAAAAACAGATAATGAGCAGTTAGTTAAACAAATTCAAGAGCAACAAAAAAATCTTACGTCAGATAAAATAGTAGAAATATTCAAAAATTCATCAGATAAAATTAAAGTAGATGAAAAAGATGGTAAATATCATGTAACATACTCTGGAGATGGATCAGAATATAAAGATATTTTCATTACAGCATTAAGCTCTACTATTCAAGACCCAGCAGCACTAGAAAACATTAAAAATAATACAAAATTTAAAAAAGTTAATGTTACTTATGTAGTAGATAAAAATAATTATACTCCAATTGAACAAAAAGTTGATATGGAGTTAGAAATTACAGAAGCTGGAAACACTGCTAATACAAAAATAAAAGGTACTACTAAATATAGTAATGTAAATAATGTAAAAGAAATAGTTTTACCAGAAGAAGCTAAAAATGCTAAAAGTTTAGAAGAATTAGAGAAAGAACAGCAAGAACAACAAGCAGAGAAATCTGAATAAAAATTATGAAAATACAATCAATGAGAATTTGCATAAAATTTTACATTGTGATATAATACCTTTGATTTAAAAAATCGGAGGTATTTTTATTTTATAGTTATAGCGCCCGAACTAAGTTTTAAAGGTTAAAATAAATTTAGTTGACGAGGAAAAAAGTTATCGAAAATTCGGCGGATGCTTTTTCGGAATAAGGAGTTTCGTTAAGTAACATACAAAGTTAATTGTTATTTGCAAATTAATACAAAATTGTTACTATCTCTTACTATATAAAAAATTGGGGTTGAATAAACCTTTGTTTTTTGTTGCGTAATAGATAGGGGAAATGTCTATTACACTTGTGATAGGCATTTTGTTTTATCTATTAATTAAAAAAATAAATTTAATTAGGAGAATAACAATATGTGTGGAATAGTAGGATTTGTAGGAAATAATAACGGAGTAGAATTTTTAATTGATGGTCTTAATAGCTTAGAATATCGTGGATATGATTCTTGTGGGATAGCAGGAATAGTAGATAATGAGGCCAAAGTTATAAAAACAGTTGGAAGAATAAAAAATTTAGAAGATTTAACACCAGAAGATTTAGTTTTAAATATCGGAATAGGTCATACACGTTGGGCTACTCATGGTGGAGTTAACGAAGTAAATTCACACCCACATCAAAGTTTTAATAAAAGATTTACTTTAGTTCATAATGGAGTTATAGAAAATTTTCAAGAACTAAAAGATAGATTTTTTAAAAAAGCTAATTTAGTATCAGAAACAGATACAGAAATAATAGTTCAATTAGTAGAAATGTTTTCTAAAGACGGCTTAACTACAAAAGAAGCATTTTTAAAAGCTATATCAAAACTACAAGGATCTTATGCACTTTGTCTTATAGATAAAGAAGAAGCTGATACAATTTATGTAGCCAAAAATAAAAGTCCTTTATTAATAGGTCTTGGTGAAGGATGTAATTACGTAGGTAGTGATGCACTTGCGATGATAAAATATACAAATAAATTTTATGAAATAAATGATGGTGAAGTTGTTACTGTAAAAAAAGATTCAGTAATTATAGAAGATGAAACAGGAAAACAATTAACTAGAGATACATTTACACCTAATATAAAATATGGAGAAATAGATAAAGGCGTTTATGATCACTATATGATTAAAGAAATTAACGAACAAGCCTTTGCTATGAGAAATATAATATCAAATTATTTCAATGGAAAAGAAATTAATTTAGATGAAAATATAATTAACAATGTAAAAAATGCAGATAGATTATATATTATAGGTTGTGGTACAAGTTATAATGCAGGATTAGTAGGGAAAAACTATTTTGAAAAGTGGGCAAAAATTCCTACTGAAGTTCATTTAGCATCAGAATTTGCATATAATATGCCAATAATTTCTAAAGATCCTATGTTTATATTTTTATCGCAATCAGGAGAAACAGCTGACCTACGAGCAGTTTTAACAAAGATTAGAGAAGTAAACAAAGAGGATAAAGTTTTAGTACTAACGAATGTTGAAGCATCAACTTTAAGTAGAGAATGTGATTATACATTATTATTACATGCAGGAGTAGAGATTGCAGTAGCCTCAACTAAAGCCTATACCTCACAAATAGCAGTTTTAAGTATTTTAGCTTATAAAGTAGCAACAGAATTAGGTAAAAAAATAAAATTCGATATAGAAAAAGAATTATCAGTAGTAACTAATGCAATAGAATCTGTATTAGACGATACTAAAACTATAAAAAAACTATCAGAAAAACTATTTAATAAGAGAAATGCTTTTTATATTGGTCGTGGAGTAGATTATTATAGTGCCTGTGAAGCGGCTCTAAAACTAAAAGAAGTTTCGTACATTCAAACAGAAGGTTTTGCAGGTGGAGAATTAAAACATGGTACGATTGCTTTAATAGAGCAAGATACTCCTGTTGTAGCATTAATAACAAGTACAAAATTAGACCTGAATACTAGAAGTAATATTAGTGAAGTAGCTAGTAGAGGAGCTAATACTTTAGTAATAACATTAGAAAAACTAGCACGCAAAGGCGACTATGCGATACCGAACGTAAATGAAGATTTAGCACCAATAGTTAGTATAGTAGTAACACAACTATTTGCATATTATACAGCTACATTAAAAGGATTAGATGTAGATAAACCAAGAAATCTAGCTAAATCAGTTACAGTAGAATAATTTAATTTATTATAATTAAAAATATAATATGAAAATAAGTTCGAAATTATAAAATAACAAGTTCTTTAAATTGAAGTTACTAATTTTATAATTCGAACTTTTTTATATTATGTATATAAATTTTATATTCAAAATAAATTTGTTATAATTTATAAAATAGCTTAACAAAAGGAGAAATATTATGAGTGTAACGTTTAAGAAGTTTAATCAAGAAAAAGACAGTGATGATTTTTATAACCTAATATTAAATATGACAGATTATTTTGAGGATTATGCAAAAGAAAAACCAACTATAGAAGAGGCATTAGAAGGATTTATATTCGATTTACCACCAGGAATAAGTAAAGAAAATAAAGAAGTATATTTAATATACTTTAAGTCGGAGTTAGTAGGTTTTGTCGATTATGTTTACAATTATCCTAAAGAAAAAAATGTGATTATAGGATACTTAGTTATACATAAAAATTATAGAAGTAAAGGTATCGGCAGAAAAGCTCTAGATTTTGTTATATCTAATATAAAAGAAAAAAATGTAGAAACATTAAATTTAGTAGCTGTAAAAAATAGCCTAGCTCATAAATTTTGGATAAAACAAAACTTTGAACAAGTAAGTGAATTTAATGACAATATTTATGGAGCACAAGTAAATTTAATAAAGAAAATATAAAATTATGGAATTAGAAGTAGAAAATTTAAAAATAAAAGTAATAAAAAGAAAATGTAGTAAAAATATTGTTCTAAGAGTCAATAGTTATGGGCAAGTTAAAGTTACTGCCCCAAAAAGAGTTTTAAAAAGAGAAATAGAAACATTAGTTTTCCAAAAACTAGAAAAAATTCAGGAAAGTATAGAAAAAGTAAAGGCTAATAGTAATTATATTGAAAGAAAATTTGTTACGGGCGAAGAACATTATTTCCTAGGAAATAAATATAAACTAGTAGTAAATATAACTAACAAAAGTAGTGTTAAAATAGAAAATAACAACTTACTTTTAAATATAAACAAAAAACTAGAAAATACAAGAGAAAATAAAGAAAAAATATTAAATAAATTTTATAAAGAGCAGTTACTACTTATTTTAAATGAATTGATACCAAAAGCTGAACAAAAAATGCAAGTTTCAGCTAGAGAGTATAAAATAAAAAATATGAAAACAAAATGGGGAACGTGTAATATTACTCAAAAGAGAATATGGCTTAATTTGCAGTTAGCTAAAAAGCCTATAGAATGTTTAGAATCAGTTTTATATCATGAGTTAACACATCTTTATGAAAAAAATCACACAAAAAGATTTTACAACCTTTTAGATTATTATTATCCTAAATGGCGTGAAATAGAAGAAGAATTACAAAGAAAAGTATATTAAAAATAATTATTCATTATAAAATAGGAGAACTATGTTACAACTAAAAAATATAAAAAAAGAATATAATATAGCAGGTAAAAATTCTGTAGTATTAGATAATATAAACTTATCTTTTAGAAATGCAGAGTTTGTATCAATACTTGGAGCTAGTGGTAGTGGGAAAACAACATTATTAAACATAATCGGAGGACTTGATAAATACACTAGTGGAAGTTTATTAGTATCGGGAGAGGATACTAGTAATTTTAGCGATAAACAATGGGATAGTTATAGAAATGGAACTATCGGTTTTGTTTTTCAAAGTTATAATTTAATAACACATCTATCAGTATTAGAAAATGTTAAACTAGCGTTATCAATTTCAGGTATTTCGGCAAAAGAGGCGACAGAAAGATCTAAAGAGGTTTTAAGAGAAGTTGGTTTAGAAGATCACATAAATAAAAAGCCTACTCAACTTTCTGGAGGGCAAATGCAAAGAGTAGCTATTGCCAGAGCTTTAGTAACTAACCCTAAAATAATTTTAGCTGATGAACCTACAGGAGCATTAGATAGTAAGACAAGTATTCAAATAATGGAACTTATAAAAAAAATTAGTAAAAATAAGTTAGTTATTATGGTAACTCACAATCCAGAACTAGCTAAACAATATAGTGATAGAATAATTAGTGTAGCTGATGGTAATATTACTGGCGATACGAATCAATTTGAATATAAAAAAGAAGAAAATAAATATGTAGAAGTACCTACATCTATGAGTTTGCTAGATTCTATAAAATCTAGTTTTAAAAATCTACTAACTAAAAAAGTAAGAACTTTTATTACTATGTTTGCAGGTAGCATAGGTATAATAAGCATAGGTTTAGTTTTATCAATATCTTCGGGTATGAATAAACATATAAAAACAATAGAAGAAGAAAACTTGTCAGGAATGCCTATTTCTATAAATAGAACACAAGCTAATTTGAATATGGCAAATAGATTAGAATCTGTAGAAAAAGATAGTAGCCAGAAAATAAAAGCTAGTGAAAACAATGAACTACATAAAAATTTATATTCTGAAGATATTTTAGGAGATAACAATACATTTATAAATTATTTAGAAAATAATGCTAAAAACTACTATAAAAACATAGAATTTTCAAATCATTATTCACTAAAATCTTTAGTTAAAGACGTTAATAATGAAGTAAAAGAAGTGAAAATAGAGGGTGCTAGATTTTCTAGAAGAGAGACTTTATTTACTAGATTATCAAAAGATAAAAGTATTTTACTTAATGATTATCATATAGTAGCCTCAAGTTATGAACATTTTGAATATCCTACAAAACCAGAAGAACTTATTTTATACGTAGGAAAAGATAATTCTATTAATAAATCGGTATTGAGAGCTTTAGGTTACAATGATGAAGCTAACTTGGAATATAAAGATTTATTAAATAAAGAATTGAGTATAGTAACAAATGATAATTATTACACAGAAAAAGATAATAACTTTACTGTAGCACCAATTAATGAAGAGTTATATGATAAAGGTGTTAAAGCTAAAATTGTGGCAATAGTAAAACCTAATGATGATGTTTTTAGTGATTCTCTAGCTAGTATAGGTTATACTACAGAATTAGAAGAAAAATTAATAAATATAGAAAAAAATTCTAAAATAGTACAAGCTCAAAAAGATGATAGCAGTAAGAATGTTTTAACAAAATCTAAAATAAATGAAGATAATTATGAAGAACTGCTATCTAATTTAGGAGGAAGTACGAAACCTAGTGCTATTCATATTTATCCAAGTACTTTTGAGAACAGAGAACAAATAGTAAAAGTAATAGAAAATTATAATAAAGAAATAGCTAATAAATATACTTTAGATAGTGAAGATTATAATAAATATAAAATAAGCTATTTAGATATGGTAAAAAATATAACTGACGTTTTATCTAATATGATAAATACAATAACTATAATTCTTACAGCATTTGCAGCTATATCACTTGTAGTTTCATCTGTAATGATAGGTATATTAACTTATGTTTCTGTTATTGAACGTACGAAAGAAATAGGGATACTTAGAGCAATAGGAGCTAGAAAAAAAGATATAACTAGAATTTTTAATGCAGAAGCGGGAATAATAGGTGTAGTTTCAGGTGTGATAGGTGTCGGAGTAGCTTCGCTACTATCTATTCCACTGAGTAGTGCAGTAAGAGAAACAATAAATGCACCTTATTTCAAAGCGAGTATTCCTTTAGAACAAATAGCTTACTTAATAATACTTAGTCTATTTTTAACTTTAATAGCCAGCATTATTCCATCTAAAATAGCAGCTAAGAAAAAACCTGTAGAGGCACTTAGAACAGAATAAAAATAGTTATTTAATTTTTAAAGAAAAAAGGATGTGACATTTATGATAATAATAGCGTTAATATTAATATTTTTATTTATAGTATTATTACTTATATTAAAAACTTTATATAATATAAACTCTAGACTAGAAGATATAAAGAAAAATATAGAGCAAAAACAATAAAAGTACAAGGATTGACCAAAAAACTAGAAGAATACCTATAAAATAGATTTTTCTATGAAATAAAATCAATATAATAAAGGTTTTAAAAATTTACTTTATTAATATTTTGGTCAGTCCTTTTTACTTTTTTGTATTAATCAAACAATATTAATTTTAGAATTTATTTTTAAATTTGAAAATCTATTTTTTCTTTTCCGTTTTGTTCTAAATAATCATTTGTTTTTGAAAAAGGTTTGCTGCCGAAAAATCCTCTATAGGCAGATAATGGGCTAGGATGAGCAGATTCTATTATTAAATGTTTATTTTTATCAATTAATATTTTTTTACTTCTTGCAAATGTCCCCCATAAAATAAAGACAACATTAGAACAGTTATTTGAAATTTCTTTAATAATATAGTCTGTAAAATTTTCCCAACCTATTTTGCTATGACTAGCAGGTTTATTCTTTTCAACTGTTAAAACAGCGTTTAATAAAAATACCCCTTGTTTATGCCATTTTTCTAAATTACCACTTTTACTAGATTTAATACCTAAGTCATCTTCTAATTCTTTATAAATATTAATTAAACTTTTCGGTATAGCAATACCATCTTTAACAGAAAAACTAAGACCACATGCTTGACCGTCATTATGATAAGGGTCTTGACCTAATATAACTACTTTTATATCATCAATAGCTAAATCGAAAACTTTAAAAACTTCTTCTTTTGGCGGAAAAATAGTAGTATTTTTTCTAGCATAGTTTATTTTATCGACTATTTTACTTAAATGCTCTTTTTCGGGATAATTTTTAAAAATATTCTTCCAAGATTTATGCATATTATTTCTCCTATAAATTTTATTATATTAATTATATATTAGCATAGCATAAAAATTAATAATAATATATAATAATAGTTATAAAATTTTATGGAGGAATTAATATGAGTGAAGTAAAATTAGTAAATAGAAAAGATGTCGAAGAAAAATATACTTGGGACATTTCTTTAATTTATAAAAGTGATGAAGATTACAAAAAAGAGTTAAAAGAGCAAGAAGTAGTTTTAGAAAAATTTTATAAAGATTTCGAAGGAAAGTTAAATGATATTGAGGTTTTAGATAGTGCATTAAAACAGTTTGAATATATTATGTATATTTATTCAAAACTTAGCCATTATGCGTTTTTACCTACATCAGTAGACAGATCTAATCCTGTTGTAATAGAAAATGATACTTTATTTAATAATTATAACGGTATTTTTGCTACATATACAAGTTTTTTAAATAGTGAGCTTACTAGCTTAGATGAACAATTAATAAATAAATTCGTAACAGAAAAAAGACCGGATTTAAAATATTTCTTTGAAAAAGTTATAAGAAATAAAAAGCATGTTTTATCGAAAGATACAGAGCAAGTATTATCTAATTTAAGTAGTCTACCAGATTTTTATAACTTGTATGAAGTTACGAAGTTTGAAGATATGACTTTTGATAGTTTTGAAGTTGATGGAAAAACTATAGAAAATAGTTATGTATTATATGAAAATCTACACGAAATGGATAACAATACAGAAATAAGAAGAAAAGCTGCCAAAAGTTTTTATAATACATTAAATAAATATAAAAATACTACAGCTAATGAGTACATATCGCATATTCGTAAAGAAAAAATGATAGCAACTATGCGTGGTTATGACAGTGTAATAGACTATTTACTAGATCAACAAGATGGTAACAGAGAACTTTATGATAGACAAATAAATGTTTTAATGACAGATTTAGCACCACACATTCAAAAATATATTAAATTGTTAGCGCGTGTTCATAAAATAGAAGATATGACATTTGCTGATTGTAAAATTAATTTAGATCCTGATTATGAAGTGGACATGACTATCGAAGAATCTAGAGATTACTTGAAAAAAGCATTAGGTATTTTAGGGGAAGATTACAAAAAATTAATAGATGAAAGCTATGATAAACGTTGGACAGATTTCCCACAGAATATAGGTAAATCAACAGGAGGATTCTGTGCGACAGTTCCTGGGATAGCAGGATTTATATTACTATCATGGACAGGTAAAATGAATGAAGTGTTTGTTCTAGCTCATGAGATAGGTCATGCTTATCATTTTATGAATATGAGTGAACACCAAACTATGCTTAATAATGACCGTCCACTTTACTTTGTAGAAGCACCATCAACATGTAACGAAGTAATAGTTTCTAATTATTTACTTAACAATAGTACAGATGCTAGATTTAAACGTTGGGTAATAAGTAATATGATAAGTAGAACATATTTCCATAATATGGTTACACACTATCTAGAAGCGGTATTCCAAGATAGAATATACAAAAAATTAGATAACAATGAAATGTTAACAGCAGAGATACTATCGCAAACTAAAAAAGAAGTTATGGAGCAATTCTTTGGAGATAGTTTAGAAGTTAATGAAGGTGCAGAATTAACTTGGATGCGTCAACCACATTATTACATGGGATTATATCCTTATACTTATTCAGCAGGATTAACTATAGGTACTGCTGTAGCTAATAAAATAGAAGAAGATAGTTCAGCAGCAGAAGTATGGCTAAATGCTTTATCAAAAGGAAGTAGTATGTCAGCTTTAGATTTAGCAAAATTAGGCGGTTGTGATGTTTCAACTGAAGAACCTTTAAAACAAGCTATAAGCTATGTAGGTTATTTAGTTGACGAACTTTATAAACTAACAGATGAAATTAAATAATTTATTTAAAAACCTAGAGAGTTTCTAGGTTTTTTTATTGCATAAATCTTTAAAATAAAAAAAATACATGTTAAAATTAATGTGATAAATGAAATTAAGGAGAAATATATGGACTTTAAGAAAAAACAAAGATTTTCAATAAGAAAATTAACATTAGGAACAGCATCTGTATTATTAGGGACAAGTTTATTATTAGGGAATACCGAAGCTAAAGCAGAAGAATTAAAGACGGAGATTTCTAATAAATTAGAAGAAAAAGTAGCAATAAATTATGTAGCTGTTGATGAAAAAGATTTAACAGAAATAGAAAAAAAATTAGTAACAAGAGAAGACATTTCAAAAGAAGTAGCTAAAGAAAACGATACTTATATTTTAGTATATAAACAAAAAGAAGAATTAAAAAAAGTATTGCCTAATACAGGAATATCACAAAATATACTAAATCTAATATTGGCAGGGGGAATATTAGTTTTAGTATATAGATTAGGGAAGAAGAAAAGTACATTACTAGGAATAGCGATACTTACAGCTACTAGTGGGCTTGGACTTAACGGTACCCAAGCTGAAGCTGTATTAAAAACTATAGCTAGTCAAATAAAAGTATATGAAAAAAATAGTAATTTAGAAAAACTACATATAGAAAACTATGATTATGTTGGTTATATAAAAGGCGACAAAATTCCAGATAGTAGTATTCTAAAAAATTTATTAGAGGATAAATTAGCTACAGGATTAGAAAAAGCAAGTCAAGTAGCAGTACCTAAAAACTATCCAATAGTAGAAGAAAAACCAGAATATGATATATCAAAACTAGAAGAAGCAAAAGAAGAAGTTAAGACAGAAGTACCAAATAACTATCCGACAGTAGAAGAAAAACCAGAATATGATGTATCAAAACTAGAAGAAGCGAAAGAAGAATTTCATATAGCAGTACCAAATAACTATCCGACAGTAGAAGAAAAACCAGAATATGATGTATCAAAACTAGAAGAAGCAAAAGAAGAAGTTAAGACAGAAGTACCAAATAACTATCCGACAGTAGAAGAAAAACCTTTATTTAATATACCTTCTCCGGAAGTATCAACAAAAGAAGTACCACATGGAATAAGTTATATTGGAGATGAAGAAAAACCATACGGAACAGAAAATGAAGTAATAAAAGAAGGTTCTAATGGATTAGAAACAACAACTATAAGTTATGGAGTTTCAGATAGTGGAGAAATAATAAAAAATACTCCAGAAATAGAAATAACAAAAAAACCAGAAAATAGAGTTGAAAAAGTAGGAACAAAACCAAAAGTAGAAAGAAAAGAAGTAGAATATACGACAGAGTATGTAGCAGATGAAAACAAAGCCTACGGAGAAAATACAGAGGTAGGTGGAGTTAAAGGAGAAAATGAAATAAAAACTACATACGAACTAGACAAAGCAACAGGAGAAGTAAGAGAAGTAGTAGGAGAAGAAAAAGTAATAACAGCTCCTACAAACAAAGTAGTAACAAAAGGAATAAAACCAAAAGTAGAAAGAAAAGAAGTAGAATATACGACAGAGTATGTAGCAGACGAAAACAAAGCCTACGGAGAAAATACAGAGGTAGGTGGAGTTAACGGAGAAAACGAAATAAAAACTACATACGAACTAGACAAATCAACAGGAGAAGTAAGAGAAGTAGTAGGAGAAGAAAAAGTAATAACAGCTCCTACAAATAAAGTAGTAACAAAAGGAATAAAACCAAAAGTAGAAAGAAAAGAAGTAGAATATACGACAGAGTATGTAGCAGACGAAAACAAAGCCTACGGAGAAAATACAGAGGTAGGTGGAGTTAACGGAGAAA
>JACBYF010000249.1 GCA_013415235.1 Gemelliphila palaticanis | reverse complement strand
CAAGTGCGTCAGAGTCAGCAAGCACATCAGCTTCTGAATCAGCATCAACAAGTGCAAGTGAGTCTGCAAGTACATCAGCTTCAGAATCAGCATCAACAAGTGCAAGTGAGTCAGCAAGCACATCAGCATCTGAGTCAGCAAGTACATCAGCTTCTGAATCAGCATCAACAAGTGCGTCAGAATCAGCAAGCACATCAGCTTCTGAATCAGCATCAACAAGTGCAAGTGAGTCAGCAA
>JACBYF010000248.1 GCA_013415235.1 Gemelliphila palaticanis | reverse complement strand
TTTATTGATATTTATTTTCGGATACTCAATAAATATCTAATAAACTGTGCCTATGTTACTTATAAAACTTTTTTCGTCAATTCTTTCCTTAAAAGTTTAATAATTAACATAATTTCATCAAAACATAAATACTCAGGTAGTGTATTAAAATTAGTTATATCTACTTGTGTTTTACATTCATAAAGAGATCTTATTACAGTAGTATAAGAAACATCGTGTGCTTTAGCTATTTGTTTAA
>JACBYF010000247.1 GCA_013415235.1 Gemelliphila palaticanis | reverse complement strand
TTTATTGATATTTATTTTCGGATACTCAATAAATATCTAATAAACTGTGCCTATGTTACTTATAAAACTTTTTTCGTCAATTCTTTCCTTAAAAGTTTAATAATTAACATAATTTCATCAAAACATAGATACTCAGGTAGTGTATTAAAATTAGTTATATCTACTTGTGTTTTACATTCATAAAGAGATCTTATTACAGTAGTATAAGAAACATCGTGTGCCTTAGCTATTTGTTTAA
>JACBYF010000246.1 GCA_013415235.1 Gemelliphila palaticanis | reverse complement strand
ATTTCATCAAAACATAAATACTCAGGTAGTGTATTAAAATTAGTTATATCTACTTGTGTTTTACATTCATAAAGAGATCTTATTACAGTAGTATAAGAAACATCGTGTGCTTTAGCTATTTGTTTAAATGATAAAGTATCAGCTAAAGAACTCATTATTGATAACACTACGTTTCTAGAAATATTACAATATTTTTTTACGAATGGAGTAGTAGCTACAAATTTTTTATTACAAGATT
>JACBYF010000245.1 GCA_013415235.1 Gemelliphila palaticanis | reverse complement strand
CTTCTGAATCAGCATCAACAAGCGCGTCAGAATCAGCAAGCACATCAGCTTCTGAGTCAGCATCAACAAGTGCGTCAGAATCAGCAAGCACGTCAGCTTCAGAGTCAGCATCGACAAGTGCAAGTGAGTCAGCAAGTACGTCAGCTTCTGAATCAGCATCAACAAGTGCGTCAGAATCAGCAAGCACATCAGCATCAGAATCAGCATCAACAAGTGCAAGTGAATCAGCAAGTACATCAG
>JACBYF010000244.1 GCA_013415235.1 Gemelliphila palaticanis | reverse complement strand
GAACTACGAGCAAAAGTAGAAGAAGCTCCAACAGTACAACAAAGTCCAAAATACACAAATGCAACACCAGATAAAAAATCAGCATACGACGATGCAGTAAGAGAAGGACAAGCAGTACTAGACAAAGCAAATGCAACGCAAGAAGAAGTAAATGCAGCAAAAGAAAAAATAGAAAGAGCAAAAGAAGCATTAAACGGAGTTGATACAAACAAAGAAGAACTACGAGCAAAAGTAGAAGAA
>JACBYF010000243.1 GCA_013415235.1 Gemelliphila palaticanis | reverse complement strand
TGATTCTGACGCGCTTGTTGATGCTGATTCAGAAGCTGATGTGCTTGCTGATTCACTTGCACTTGTTGATGCTGATTCAGAAGCTGATGTACTTGCTGATTCACTTGCACTTGTTGATGCTGATTCACTTGCACTTGTTGATGCTGACTCAGAAGCTGACGCGCTTGCTGATTCTGACGCACTTGTTGATGCTGATTCTGATGCTGATGTGCTTGCTGATTCTGACGCACTTGTTGATGC
>JACBYF010000242.1 GCA_013415235.1 Gemelliphila palaticanis | reverse complement strand
ACAGCGTATCGTATATCATGAACACGCTCATAACTAGCTTTAAACACTGAATCAAGTTCCAATAAATATTCAAGAATATCCCGTCTAGTAACATAACTTTTAAAACTTCTATTGTATATAAACTTATCATGAGTAACATTGTCTACATCTTCTAAAATCAATTTCCAATTATTTTTAAATAAGGTATAATTCATACCAGTATAAGTATTCATTAACTGAACTCTAGCACTATTTAACTTTC
>JACBYF010000241.1 GCA_013415235.1 Gemelliphila palaticanis | reverse complement strand
GTGCGTCAGAATCAGCAAGCACGTCAGCATCAGAGTCAGCATCAACAAGTGCGTCAGAATCAGCAAGCACATCAGCATCAGAATCGGCATCAACAAGTGCAAGTGAATCAGCAAGCACATCAGCATCTGAGTCAGCATCAACAAGTGCGTCAGAATCAGCAAGTACGTCAGCATCAGAATCGGCATCAACAAGTGCGTCAGAATCAGCAAGCACGTCAGCATCTGAGTCAGCATCAACAAGTGC
>JACBYF010000240.1 GCA_013415235.1 Gemelliphila palaticanis | reverse complement strand
CAAAAGTAGAAGAAGCTCCAACAGTACAACAAAGTCCAAAATACTACAATGCAACACCAGATAAAAAATCAGCATACGACGATGCAGTAAGAGAAGGACAAGAAGTACTAGACAAAGCAAATGCAACGCAAGAAGAAGTAAATGCAGCAAAAGAAAAAATAGAAAGAGCAAAAGAAGCATTAAACGGAGTTGATACAAACAAAGAAGAACTACGAGCAAAAGTAGAAGAAGCTCCAACAGTACAA
>JACBYF010000023.1 GCA_013415235.1 Gemelliphila palaticanis | reverse complement strand
GCATCAACAAGTGCGTCAGAATCAGCAAGTACATCAGCTTCTGAATCAGCATCAACAAGTGCGTCAGAATCAGCAAGCACATCAGCATCTGAGTCAGCATCAACAAGTGCATCAGAATCAGCAAGTACGTCAGCTTCTGAGTCAGCATCAACAAGTGCAAGTGAGTCAGCAAGCACATCAGCTTCTGAATCGGCATCAACAAGTGCAAGTGAATCAGCAAGCACATCAGCTTCTGAGTCAGCATCAACAAGTGCAAGTGAGTCAGCAAGTACATCAGCTTCTGAATCAGCATCAACAAGTGCGTCAGAATCAGCAAGCACATCAGCTTCTGAATCAGCATCAACAAGTGCATCAGAATCAGCAAGTACGTCAGCTTCTGAATCGGCATCAACAAGTGCAAGCACATCAGCATCTGAATCAGCATCAACAAGTGCAAGTGAGTCAGCAAGTACGTCAGCTTCTGAATCAGCATCAACAAGTGCAAGTGAGTCAGCAAGCACATCAGCTTCTGAATCAGCATCTGAATCAGCATCAACAAGTGCATCAGAATCAGCAAGCACGTCAGCATCTGAGTCAGCATCAACAAGTGCATCAGAATCAGCAAGTACATCAGCTTCTGAATCGGCATCAACAAGTGCATCAGAATCAGCAAGCACATCAGCTTCTGAGTCAGCATCAACAAGTGCATCAGAATCAGCAAGTACATCAGCTTCAGAATCAGCAAGTACGTCAGCTTCAGAATCAGCATCAACAAGTGCATCAGAATCAGCAAGCACATCAGCATCTGAGTCAGCATCAACAAGTGCATCAGAATCGGCAAGCACATCAGCATCTGAATCAGCATCAACAAGTGCAAGTGAATCGGCAAGTACGTCAGCTTCAGAATCAGCATCAACAAGTGCGTCAGAATCAGCAAGTACGTCAGCATCTGAATCGGCATCAACAAGTGCAAGTGAATCAGCAAGCACATCAGCATCTGAGTCAGCATCAACAAGTGCGTCAGAATCAGCAAGTACGTCAGCATCTGAATCAGCATCAACAAGTGCATCAGAATCAGCAAGCACATCAGCATCTGAATCAGCATCAACAAGTGCGTCAGAATCAGCAAGTACATCAGCTTCTGAGTCAGCATCAACAAGCGCATCAGAATCAGCAAGCACGTCAGCATCAACAAGTGCAAGTGAATCAGCAAGTACGTCAGCTTCTGAGTCAGCATCAACAAGTGCGTCAGCTTCTGAATCGGCATCAACAAGTGCAAGTGAATCAGCAAGCACATCAGCTTCTGAATCAGCATCAACAAGTGCATCAGAATCAGCAAGTACATCAGCTTCTGAGTCAGCATCAACAAGTGCGTCAGAATCAGCAAGCACATCAGCATCTGAATCAGCATCAACAAGTGCGTCAGAATCAGCAAGCACATCAGCATCTGAGTCAGCATCAACAAGTGCGTCAGAATCAGCAAGCACGTCAGCATCTGAATCAGCATCAACAAGTGCAAGCACATCAGCATCTGAATCAGCATCAACAAGTGCAAGTGAGTCAGTAAGCACATCAGCTTCTGAATCAGCATCAACAAGTGCAAGTGAGTCAGCAAGTACATCAGTTTCTGAATCAGCATCAACAAGTGCATCAGAATCAGCAAGTACGTCAGCTTCTGAATCAGCATCAACAAGTGCATCAGAATCAGCAAGCACATCAGCTTCAGTAAGTGCAAGTACGTCGGCATCAATAAGTGCGTCAGAATCAGCAAGTACATCAGCTTCAGTAAGTGCAAGCACGTCGGCATCAATAAGTGCATCAGAATCAGCAAGTACGTCAGCATCAACAAGTATTACAGGTTCTGATTTAACTAATGATTCAACAAGTACTTCTTCAGTAAGTGAATCAACAAATCATATACAATCAGCTATAGAAAATTCTAGTAGAATTTCAAAAGTATTGTCATCTACAGGATTAACAAATAATTCTTCGACATTAGCTTCTTTAGGATTATTATTAGCTATACCTTTTATAAAAAGAAAAAAAGAGAAGAAGTAAATTAATAAAGTAAAATAATAATCGGCACAATTGTGCCGATTATTATCTATATTAATTGTATAAAAGGTTTGTTTTATACAATTAATATAGATAATAATATAATTGTAAGGAGAAAAAATGGTAAGTAAAAAAAGATTTTTATGTACAATTTTAGTAATTTTTGTATATATATTAGGGAATAATATAGAAATTCCACTTATACAGAATAACAATATAAGCAACGATATAACCACAATATTTGAAAGTAGAAAAATATATATTCTTTCTTTAGGAATAACACCTTGGATGTCTTCTATGATTTTATGGAGGGTAATTGTAAGTTTGAAATTATTTAGAGCTGATGAACTTTCTGTTAAAGCTTCTAATAGAAGACAAAATATACTAACTTTGTTTATTGCACTTTTACAATCAATAATTTTTACAAAGGCTATCGAATTTGATACTAATAATTTTAATTACAATACAATTATATTAAGAATTATTTGTATAATTATGTTAATAGCAGGGACATTTGTAATTATTTGGCTAGCTAATATAAATTCAGAATATGGTATAGGTGGAATGATTGTTATTATGTTAGTTAATTTTATTTTAATGTATATAAATTTATTTTCACCAGATAGTGAAGGAAACAAAATAGAAGTATCATCTTATATTATTTATTTTTTAATGATATTTTCATTAATTTCATTGATAATAACAATTTTTCTAGAATTATCAGAATACAGAATACCAGTAGTCAAAGTTTTATTTAACAACAAATTTAGCAAAGAGACTTACATACCACTAAAATTAAATTCAGCAGGGGGAATGGCTTTTATGTATGCCATGCCACTTATGACCTTACCTGTATATATTTTAAGATTAGTAAGTAATTTATTTCCAAACAATGAAAGTATAATGTGGTGGATAAGCAATTTACAATTTAATAAAATACCTGGTATAATTTTGTACAATATTTTATTACTTATACTTTCTTATGCTTTTACATTTATAAATATTGATATAGAAAATACTGCTAAAAATTTAAAAATTTCTGGGGATTTTATTGAAGGGGTAACTCCAGGTGCAGTTACAGAAAAATATTTATTTAATAGGGTATCAGTAATAGCAATAATAGTTTCAATATATATTTTTATGATATCTTTTATACCATTAATAGTTTTATATGGAGATAAAGATGCTTTAAAATTATTTATGGTTCCTGGTATAATTATGATGACGTCTGCTATAGTAATTTCTATAAGTAGGGAATTTGAGGTTTTAAAAATAACTAAAAAGTATAAAAAAGGACTTTTCAAAAAATAAAATATGAGGAGAATTTTATGTTTCATTTTATACCTTCATGGTACAACGAAGATAGAACGTGGTATGACAGTTCTACAGTTTTTTATAGAGCAACAGTAAATAGAGAATTTGATGACACAATACATCAAATAAAATTGTTTAGATCAGCTAAAGAAAAATTCAATTTGTTTGTTCTAAATTATAGTCCTAATTTAAGGGAGTTTTTGAATAGACATAACATTTACGGAATAGATTATATTTCTGTTTTTGATGTAATTCAAAATACAGAAAATATAAATTCTAGATTGATGCAGATAAATGATTTTTTATGGGATGAGGATGTAGAGTTTGTTTATACACCATTTTTAATTATGGTATTAAAAGAAAATAAAAAATATGCTAATATAAACTTTACTCATACAGGAAATATAATGTTTATAGATTTTTTTGAAAATGACGTAATCTTAAAAAAATATGTAATGGATGATAGAGGATTTTTATCAAGTATATTATATTATGAGAATGGTTTAGAAAAATATCAAGAATATTTGAATATACATGGAATATGGCAAATAAGAGAACATTTACAATCAAGCAAAAAAGTAGAGGTAAATGAATATTCAGATTATAATTTCAATAAAAATTTATATAACAATATTGAAGAATTAATAATAGAAATAATGAATAATAATATCTTATTAGAAGATAAAATAATATGTGCAGCGTCTAATATAAATTCAAAAATATTACTTAATAATCTAAAAAATAAAAATGTAATACTTTCTTTTTTTGAGAACAGATTTAATTATTTAGATAAAAATATTTTAAGTTCATCTGTGCAAAAATCAAAAATTTTAGTTGCGGATACTCAAAGTACATACGATAAATTAATAAGTATTATACCTGAAGAAGATAAAAACAAATTAAATATAATAACTCCTTATGATACCAGATTATTATTAGGAAAAAGCCAGAGAAAAAAAGAGCTTATAATATATTTACTTTCTGATATATCAGATAAAGAATTTTTAAAAAATATTATAATAAAATTAATAAAATGTATGGAAAAGGATAGTAGAATACATTTATGTTTAGGGACATACAAAAAATTTATAGATGAAAAATCTCTTAATAGTATTGTAGAAGATATTTTATTGTATGACTTTGAAGATAAATATTATATAAAAGAAGAAGATAAAAATAGTTATGAAAACTCTATAGATTCTGATGAAGATGAAAGAAAAGCTTTAAATATAAAAACTGAAATTATAAATACAGAATTAGATTTGATTAAAGCTTTAGAATATACACGTTTAATTGTAGACTTATCAGACTACCCAGATGTTTTGACGAGTATAATAGGAATAAGTTCGGGAGTTCCTCAAATAAACCTAGTAAATAATGATTATGTAGAAAATTACAAGAATGGCATAATTATTAAAGATCTAGATGAATTACCTGTGGCTATTAACTATTATTTTAAAGGATTAGAAAATTGGAATAGATCATTAGTATATTCTGTAGAAAAGTTATTAGAATACACTAGCAGTAGAATAGTTAATGATTGGAAATTATTACTAAAGGATTAGAAAATTGAAAAAATTATTGTATATAGCAAATAATAAATGGAAAGAATTTGAAGAACATAATTTAGAAAAATTTAAAGTTACTTATATTCATTATAATGATTTAAGTAAACTAAATATCTATAAAGAAATAAAAGTTTTAAACAAAGAAAAAAATGTTTTAGAATCTAAAAAGAAAAAAATTAGTTTTAATACCATTGTAATAGAAGATATAAATTTAATTAATGAAGAAGGTTTATCCATATTGAGTGAAATATCTAAACCATACAGTATAATTTATAATCATAGTGGTTCAGAAATTAAAAATTTATTTAGTGAATATATGAAAAAATATATTCCATTCCAAAGTGATTTTAAAGAAAAAGATAAGTTAATAAAAGATATTTATAAATGTTTTTTTAAAAGTCAATATGGAGATAGAGTTCTAGTTAGAGACCTAATTGTATCTCCTAATTTTTCAGGAGATATTGAATTTTTAGGAAATAGCTATTTAAAATTATCAGGAGAATTTGGGAATGATTTTATTCAGTTAGCTAGTTGGAAAATTAATAAAATAGCATATAAAGATTCAGTGATAGAATTTTGGCCAGAATTTATAAAAGATGATACTGTTGATATAGAATATAAAATAAGATCTATAACAGAAGGATCTATAGATGATATATGTTCAGAGTTAACGATATCTGAAGAAAATTTACAAGATAAAATATATATTGAAAATGACGTAAATACGTATTTTCACATATCTGTTCATTTAAAAGGAAGAGGTAATTGTAAAATAGGTATAGGTCATTATCGATTTTCAAGAAAAGATTATGGAAATATGACACTTGGAGCAGAAAGATTAGTTGATGAGGATACTAGAGAAGAAATATTATTTTATTTTGATCCAGCTAATTTAAAACCGCCTTTAAATGTTTACTTTTCAGGATACAGGACACAAGAAGGTTTTGAAGGGTATTCAATGATAAAAAATTTAGGCTCATCATTTATATTGATTACTGATCCTAGGCTAGAAGGTGGAGCATTTTATTTTGCTTCTGAAAAATTAGAAAGTATGGTTCTTGATAAAATAAAAGAAAAGTTAAATTATCTTAATTTTACAAATGAACAATTAATACTATCTGGGCTTTCAATGGGAACTTTTGGTGCTTTATATTATGGTTCTAGGCTTTCTCCTTATGGTATAGTCCTAGGGTTACCACTTGCTAGTATAGGTAATATAGCAAAAAATTTAAAACTTTTAGCACCGGACGTTTTTCCGACTTCTTTGGATGTTTTAAGGCATTACACAGGAAAATTAGGAGAAAGTTCAGCTGATTTATTAAACCGAAGATTTTGGAATATTTTTGAAAAATCTAATCTAGATAATACTACTATTATAGCTTCATATATGAAGGATGATGATTATGATAGGACAGCTTACTATGATATTGTAGAATCGCTAAAAGGTAAGAAAACTATAGTAATAGGTAGAGGGTTAGAAGGTCGACATATGGATGCTAGTTCAAATATAAATAGTTGGTTTATTATGAAATACAGAGAGTTGATTAAGAAAGGATTTGGAAAAAATTATGATGAGTAGTTCAAATAAGATTTATTGGAATAATTTTGGATCCAACAGTTACTTATATGGATCGACTCTAAAATTTTTAAAAAATAAAGAAGTTTATTTTAAAAATGTTATGGCTAATACGGGAATAGTTATAAAGGAATGGAAATATATTACTAATTATCAAGCAGATAGAATATTGTCTGAATTACCTTTACTTCAAGAAAATAAAGAGTATATTGTTGAACTTAATTGTAGGGAATATCCGTTAAATTCTGCCTATCTGAGAATAAATTTTTATAATCTTTATGACGAATTAATAGAATATACTATAATAAAAAATAAAAATGGAAAGTTTATATTTCCAGAAAAAACATATAAATACACCGTTCAGTTATTTAGTGCAGGATTAACAGAAATTTATTTTAATTATTTTAAAATAAAAGAATACACAGAAACAAAAGAAAATAATGATATAAAAGATAGATTGCTAAATTTTGATTTTAATGTCAAAACAATTAATGTTATATTTCAAAATCCTACGTTAAATTTAGATAATTTAATACCTAACGAAATACTAAATAATATAAAAAATATATATATTTATAAAAATAATTTATCAAATAATGATTATTATAATTATGATATTAGCAAAATGAAATTAAGAGAAGTTTTAGAAAAATATAGCAATTTTAAAATTAATTTTATAGGTTATACTCCTTTAACCAATGTAGCCGCAATATATTATGGCAGTATTTACAATTCTAAAATTTATATTATAGACGATTTTTCTGATAAATCAATTTATGACAAAATAATTTATGATGACTTTGGTAGAGATATAGAATTTTTAAATAAAAGCAACCGTTTAATTTTATATTTTGATAAATTTAAAAATTTGAATACAGAAAAACTATTTAGAAATATTATAGATTATAATTACAGATTAAAATTTGTTTGTGAGGAAATTATTTATGAATAATATAGATTGGTTTTGGATAGATAAAAGAAGACTAAGAGTAATAAAAAAAATATTAAATAAAGTAAATGGTTATGCCCAAGAAATTGCTAATTTATCTAATGATGAGTTAAAAAATAAAACAGTAGTTTTTAGAGAACGTTTATTAAATGGAGAAACTTTAGACGATTTACTTCCGGAAGCTTATGCAGTAGCAAGAGAAGCCTGTAAGCGTGTTTTAGGAATGTATCCCTATGATGTTCAAATAATGGGAGCTATAGTTTTACATCAAGGTAATATTGCAGAAATGAAAACAGGAGAAGGAAAAACTTTGACTGCAGTAATGCCATTATACCTTAATGCACTAGAACAAAAAGGAACTATTTTAGTAACAACTAATTCATACTTAGCACTAAGAGATTATAAAGAAATGAAGCAGGTTTATAGTTTTTTAGGAGTAACTGTTTCTGAAGCAGTAGAATACGGTGTTTCTGAAGATAAAAAAGTTAAGCCAATTCATAAAAGAATAGCTTATAGTGCAGATATAGTTTATACAACTAATTCAGCACTAGCATTTGATTATTTAATAGATAATTTAGCTTCTTCCGCTGAAGAAAAATATATGCCGAGTTTTAATTATGTAATAATAGATGAGGTAGACGAGGTTCTTTTAGATGTAGCACAAACACCATTAGTAATTTCAGGTTTTCCTAGATTACAGTCAAATTTTTATTCAATTTCTAATACTTTCTTTCAAACATTAGAGGAAGATATACATTATAAGTATAACAAAAAGAAAAACGAAGTTTGGTTTACAACTGATGGATTTTTTGAACTCAAAAAGTTTTTTGATTTAGAAAAAGTATTTTCAATAAAAAATAAAGAACTTTTACGTCATACTCTTTTAGCTTTGAGAGCAAATAAAACTATAGAAAAAGGGAAAGAATATGTAGTAGATGATGATAAAGTTAAATTGTTGGATAGAAGCAGTGGAAGAATATTAGAAAACACAAAGTTACAATTAGGTCAGCATCAAGCATTAGAAGCAAAAGAAGGTGTTAAAATAACACCCAACCAAAGAGCTATGGCAACAATAACATATCAAAACTTTTTCAAATTATTTAAAAAAATAGCAGGTATGACAGGTACAGCAAAGGTTTCAGAAAAAGAATTTATAAAAACATATAATATGGCAGTAGTAGTTATACCTACAAATAAAAAAATGATTAGAGAAGATTTACCAGATGCTGTTTATGCAACATTACCTGAGAAAATATATGCTTCTGTTGAAATGTTAAAAAAATATCATAAAGAAGGAAGACCAGTATTATTAATATCAGGAAATGTAGAATTATCGAACGTTTATTCTGAAATATTATTAAAAGAAGGTCTTGTACATAACGTATTAAACGCACATAACGTAGCTAAAGAAGCAGAAATAATAAAAGATGCTGGAGTAAAAGGAGCTATAACAGTAGCTACAATAATGGCAGGAAGAGGGACTGATATCAAGCTAGGAGAAGGCGTTGCTGAACTAGGTGGCTTAGTAGTAATAGGGACAGAAAGAATGGCTAGTAGAAGAATGGATTTGCAACTTATAGGTAGATCTGGAAGACAAGGAGATCCCGGAACTAGTAAATTTTTTGTTTCTCTAGAAGATTCTCTCCTTGCAAAAAATGAAACTTATAAAACTAAAAAGTATTTTTATCAGTATGCTAAAAATAGTGATTATTATAATCCTATTGAAATTACTAATAAAAAACTTCTTAGACTAGTAAATAATTCACAAAAAATAAGTGATGGTAGTGGCGAGGCATCTAGAAATATGGCTATTGAATTTGATGAAAGTCTTAGATTACAAAGATCGATTATCTACAAAGAGAGAGATAAAGTGATTTTTGAAAAAAATAAAAATATTGATAAATTTTACAATATTTTATTTGAAGCAATTTCTAATGATGTTAGTAATTTAGAAGACGATGATTTTCATACTGTAACTAGATATATTCTTGACAATTTAACTTATGATTATAGAGAGTATGATATAAGTTATTCTAATAAAAATGATCTTAAAGAAAAATTAAATAAAATATTGTTAGAAGAAATAGATAAAAAGAAATTATATTTACAAAAGGACTATCAACTTAATAACTTTTTTAATTTTTGTTTCTTAAAAGCTATAGATATTTCTTGGTTAGAACATGTTGATAATTTAGAACAGCTTAGAAATATTGTTATGAGTAGAAGTGTAGCAAGTAAAAATCCTCTTTTTGAATTTTACAAAGAAGCAGATAAATCATTTGATTTTATGAAAGAAAATATAAAATCTAGTTTTTTAAAATATGTTTGTTTAAGTACAATAGAATATGATGAAAAAAACAATATAAAAATAGTATTTTAGAAAGGAAATAATATGACTGTTTATAATATTAATTTAGGAATAGGCTGGGCAAGTAGTGGAGTAGAATACGCTCAAAAGTATAGAGCGGAAAATTTGAGAAGTATAGGTGTTGACAGTAAATTTGTATTTACAGACTTAATACTTGATGAAAATATAATACATTTTACAAGAAATTTAGACTATAAAGATAGTGAAATAATATGGTTATATAATTATTTTACAGATATGGATTTAAAACCAACGACTTTCACATTAGCAGATTTAGAGGATACTTTTGAATTAAAACCAATAAAAGTAGAAAGAAATCTTGATGTAGTAAGATATATATATGAAGACGATTATATGATAACTGCTTATTTAGCAAGAGGAGAAGGTGATCTAGTAAATAGGGCAGAGTATGTTTCTAGAAATTGTCTAATTAGAAAAGATTTTTATATGGACAAAAAATTCATGAGTGAATATTATATCCCAAAAGATAACAGAGCGCATCTTTATCAAAGAAGATATTTTAATAGTGATGGAAGTACGGCCTATGAAGAAAGAGTAGATGGTAATAATTCTATATTTGTATTTAAAGATGCTATAATATATTCAAAAGAAGAGTTAGTAGAATATTTTATTAAAAAATTAAATTTAAACTCTAAAGACATAGTTATTCTAGATAGAACTACGCAAATAGGGCAACCAATTTTAAAAAATGTAAAACCAGCTAAAGTTGGAGTAGTAGTTCACGCAGAACATTTTAGCGAAAATGCTACAGATGAAAAAAATATTCTTTGGAATAATTTTTATGAATATACATTCTCAAACACAAATAAAATAGACTTTTATATAACTTCTACACAATTACAGTCAGATATATTAAAAAGTCAATTTGAAAAATATTATGGAGTAAGCCCAAAAATATATACAATCCCTGTAGGTAGTGTGGACCAGCTTACTTATCCAATATCAGATAGAAAAAAATATTCTTTAATAACTGCTTCAAGACTTGCAGGAGAAAAAAATATTACATGGCTAGTAGAAGCTGTTAGTAAATTAAAAAAAGAAATTCCAAATATTA
Source organism: Gemelliphila palaticanis (assembly GCA_013415235.1). Lineage (GTDB taxonomy): Bacteria > Bacillota > Bacilli > Staphylococcales > Gemellaceae > Gemelliphila > Gemelliphila palaticanis. The sequence goes on along the minus strand of JACBYF010000023.1, from coordinate 7,269 downwards.
CGTTTGATATATATGGTTCGGGACCAGAAGAAAATAAAATATCAGCATTAATAAAAAAATTAGGAGCTACTGATTATATACACTTAAAAGGACATCAAAATTTAAAAGATGTATATAAAAATTATGAATTATATGTTTCTGCTTCAGGTAGCGAAGGATTTGGATTAACTTTATTAGAAGCTATATCATCAGGTTTACCAATAGTAGGTTTTGATGTTAATTATGGTAATCCTACATTTATAAATAACAATAAAAATGGCTATCTAGTTCCTAAAAAATATGATGATAGTACGATATTAATAGAAGAATTTACAAAATATTTAAGAAAAGTTTATTTTGAAAATAACATAGACAAAATGATTGAAGAATCTTATAAAGTAGCAGAAAACTTTTTAACAAAAAAGGTAAATCTTCTATGGGATAACTTGATTAAGGAGGTACTAAATAATGATTAATTTATTTGACAATTACAACAATGATAGCGTTGATCTGCATAATTCTTTAAAATCAGCAGGTATAATCAACAAGACAGTAGCTATTAATTACAATGGTTTTTTACCAGATGATGTAGAATCTCCTTATTCTTATTATTTAGGAGTTGATGGCTTAACAGAAAATACTTTATACTTTAATAGACTAAATATCCCAGAATATTGGGAAATCAAGGCAAATAACAATTTTGCAGAAATATATGAATATGACCAATTAAGAGGTAAAATTAATTATGTAGAACCGACTCACAATAGGTTAATTCATTATGTAGAATGGTATGATAGAAAAGGTAACATATTTAGCACGGATCATTATGATAAATTTGGTAATAAATATGCTAATTCAGTTTATGGAACTAATGGAGAAATTTTAAATACTTCATACTTTGATAATAACGGAATAGAAATATTAGTAGAAAATTATGTAACAAAAGATATAATATTAAATAAAAAAAATAACACTATTGAAATATTTAAGTCTAAACTAGACTTTGTAGAATATTATTTAAAAGAGGTAGGATATTATGATAAAAATATAATATTCAATACTTTATCCGATTCATTCTTTATATCTAATAGAAATCCTAATAAAGGGGAGGATATACTTGTTTGGCAAGAGGATATTTATGGAGAATTACCAGGAAATATGAATTTTATTTTGAATAACGATTTACGAGCAAAAACAATAGTTGTTCCAAATAAACAAGTATACAATAAAATAATGGAAATAGCTCCGGAAGATAAAAAACCTATGTTTAAATGCTCAGGATATATATATAATTTCAAGAGAAGTATTAGTTTTAATAATCAAGTTTTTATATTAACTAATACAGATAACATAGAAAATATAGAGTATATTATAAACAACAGTAATGACTGTTGGTTCCATATAGCAGCTATAACAGAGATGTCATCAAAACTAATGAATTTATTAAATACAACTAAAAATGTAACATTACATCCAAACGCATCATACAAAAAAATTGAAGATTTATTTAAAAAATGTGATACGTATTTAGATATAAACTATGAAAATGAACTTATGAATGCAGTAAGAGTAGCATTTGAAAATAATATGCTTATTTTAGCATTTGATAGCACTATTCATAATAGAAAGTATGTTTCAGATGAAAATATTTATCATACATCAAATGTTGATGAATTAATTAAGAAATTAAACAATAGTATTAAAAATAAAGATTATAAAAAAGAATTAATAAAAAATCAAAAAAATACTGCTAATAACGTTACTAAAAGAGAATATAAAAATATTTTTAAACACTAGGAGTTATTATGGACAAAGACGATATTTTAACAAAAAAAATAAATAAGACTATAAATGATGAAAGATATGAATTTCCAGAAGATGAACCTAAAAGTTTTAAATTAATCAATATTATAATGATACTATTAGGTATTTCTGTTCTTATAGGATTAATATTAAGTATACTATAAAATTTATTAGAGGTTTTTAAATGAAGATACATATTACAAATTTATATGGACAATCTCCATATAGTGTTGCTTTAATGGCACAAAACATGGTAGCTGAAATTTCTAGAAGTTTAGGCTTTAAAGAAATAGGAGTGTATAGCTTTAACGCAGATAATGAAAGTGTCAGAGATTTATCTATAAGATTTGATGGAATGAATGCAGCTATAAGTAATGGTGATATTGTAATATTCCAGTCTCCTACTTGGAACGGTTCTCATTTTGATTTAGAATATATTAAGAGATTAAAAATATATAATAATCTTAAAGTTATTATATTTATACATGATGTAGTACCACTTATGTTTAAATACAATTATTTTTTAATCGAAAAAACTATAGAGATGTATAACTTGGCTGATTTATTAATAGTTCCTTCGGAAAAAATGATTGATGTTTTAAAAAATGAAGGTTTAAAAGTAAATAATTTTGTTGTTCAAAATATGTGGGATCATACTGCAAACTTATATTTAGAAAAACCTAAATTTAAGAAGATTATTAACTTTGCAGGAAATCCAGACAGATTTGAATTTTTAAATAGTTGGGATAAAGAAGTAAAAATAAGTATTTATACTGACAAAATAAAAGAAGATAGCTCAGCTAACGTGGAATACAAAGGTTGGTATTTCTCTAATGAATTACTAATAAACCTTAATCAAAATGGGGGATTTGGGTTAGTTTGGAATCAAACAGTAGACTCTGAATATTATGATATAAATGTTTCTTATAAATTAAGTACATATATTGCAGCAGGCTTACCAGTAATAGTTCCAAAAACTTTGTCAAATGCAGACATAATTTTAAAAAATAATCTAGGTTTTGTAGTTGATAGCTTGGAAGAAGCAGCAGAAAAAGTAAAAAACATTTCAGAGCACGAATATAGTGAACTACTAAACAATGTTTGGAAATTTAGAAGTTTAGTTGTAGATGGTCTAATAAGTAAAAGAAACTTAATGGAAGCAGTTTTTAAAGTTTTAATGAATTAGTAGGTGTGCAGGTTAATGTCTAATATTAAAGTGCAATATAAAAATGAAAAATTACTATCTGTAATAGTACCATTTCATAACGCAGAAAAATATTTGGATGAGTGTATACAAAGTATATTAAAACAAACATGCCAAAATATAGAATTGATACTAGTAAATGCAGAATCTACAGATAAAAGTCTAGAAATAGCTAATAAATATATTTCAGAAAATGTAAAAATTTATAATGAAAAATATAATACACTGTGCTTTGCATTAAAAAAAGGAATAGAAAAATCTAGAGCGGAGTATGTAGCTATAATAAAAGCAGAAGACTTTGTTAGAGAAGATTTTATAGAAAAACTATATGAAAATATAGAAAAAAATAATTGCGATATGGCACTATCAAATTACTACAAATATTCAGAAAAAGATGGATTATTTTATTTTCATAATTTTGAAGAAGATTATGATGTAGAAATTTTCGATTTTAAAGAAGCCGTATTAAGACAAGATAACTGGATTAAAAATGGAAAAATATTAAACAATAATTTATATAACTTTTTAAATGGAAAATTGTATAAAAAGTGGATATTAGAAGAATTTGGACACTTCACAATAGAAGAAAAAGAAATAATGAAGTGGCTATACAATAAATGTAAGAATATAACATTAGTGAATGAAAATCTTTATGCAGTAAGGGAATGTTTAGAAGAACAAGCAAAACTAACATATAATAAAGATATACCAGAAAATCATCTAATTTCAATAATAATACCTATTTATAACGTAGAAAAATATTTAGTTGAATGTCTAGAAAGTGTGAAAAATCAAACATATAAAAATTTAGAAATTTTATTAATAAATGATGGTTCTACTGATAATTCAGAACAAATATGCAGACAATTTGTAGAAAAAGATAATAGATTTAAGTTATTTAATAAAACTAATGGTGGATTATCAGATGCTAGAAATTTTGGAATAGAAAAATCTACAGCTGATTTAATATACCTTCTAGATTCAGATGATTTTATAGATAAAAATTGTATAAAGGCATTGTATAATCAGCAAATAATACATAATGCTGACATAGTTTTTTCTAGTTATTTGGAATATATAGAATTAAATAATACATTTGGATACTATATTTTAGATAGAGATTTTAAAATAGAAGAGGTAGAGCCGTTTGAAGCTGTGATTAGACAAAGTAATCATATATATAATACAGCAGATTATATTTTAGCTCAGAATAAGATTTATAAGAAAAAATTATTTAATAATATAAATTATCCTAAAGGAAGAATTTTTGAAGATGAGGCAACTACACACAAGTTGTTCATGAATAGCAATAAAATAATTAATATAAATGCAAATCACTACTACTATCGTATTAGAAATAATAGCATAATGACCTCTAGTTTTTCGATAAATAAAGCACGCAATTTAGTTTATATGATTAATGAAAAACTTTCAGATATAGCTATGTATGGTAACGGAAAATATTTAGAGGATGCAAGAAATAGAGCTTATAAATTATTACTTGATTATAAACAAATATTAGAATATAATAACCTAGAAAATGAAGACATATATAAATATATTTTAACTAAAATAAATTTATACGATATTGGAAATAACTTATAATAATATTAGTTTTATTTATCAAAAATAAATATATTAAAATTTAAAATGGAGATAACATGGGAAATTTAAATATTAAAGTAATTGATATAGAAAAAACATTAGATTTTATAATAGAAAATAAGTGCTCTGTATCAAGATTTGGTGATGGAGAAATTGATATAATATCAGGTCATAGCATACCTTATCAAGAATATAATGAGCAATTAGCAAATAAATTAAGAACTATTTTAAATCAACAAAGTAATGAAAAATTTTTAGTGTGTTTATCAGATATTTTTGAAAATCAAGATAGATATAATAGTAATTTTAAATTTTTTTGGCAGGGACATTTAGAAAAATTTGAAAAATTATATAAAGATGTGTGTACTGCAGATTGGTATGGTAGCACATTTTTATCTAGACCTTATATAGATTTAGAAGATAAATCTAAATCTAGTTTCTATTTTGAAAAATTAAAATCTATATGGAATAACAGAGATATATTGATAGTAGAAGGATTTAATTCAAGATCAGGAGTAGGAAATGACTTATTTTCTAATGCAAAATCTATAGAAAGAATAATTTGTTCTTCAAAAAATGCTTATTCAGAAATAGAATGGATAAAATCTGAAATAAAGAGATACGGAAAAAATAAACTAGTTTTATTAATGTTAGGTCCAACAGCAAAAGTTATTAGTTATGAATTGAGTAAAGAAGGATTTTGGTTAATAGATATAGGACATATTGATTCTGAGTATGAATGGTTTAAAATGGGGGCTACTCATAAGGTTAAATTAAAAAATAAACATACGGCTGAGCATAATTATGATGAAAATATAGTTTTTGATAACGATTTGGAATACAATAATCAAATTGTTGCTATTAATAATAAAAAGCTAATTTCTGTAATAGTACCATTTCATAACGGAGAAAAATATTTGGATGAGTGTATACAAAGTATATTAAAACAAACATACCAAAATATAGAATTGATACTAGTAAATGCAGAATCTACAGATAAAAGTCTAGAAATAGCTAATAAATATATTTCAGAAAATGTAAAAATTTATAATGAAAAATATAATACATTATGCTTTGCATTAAAAAAAGGAATAGAAAAATCTACAGCTGAGTATGTAGCTATAATAAAAGCAGAGGACTTTATTAGAGAAGATTTTATAGAAAAACTATATGAAAATATAGAAAAAAATAATTGCGATATGGCACTATCAAATTATTATAAATATTCAGAAAAAGATGGATTATTTTATTTTCATAATTTTGAAGAAGATTATGGTGTAGAGAGTTTTGAATTTAAAGAAGCCGTACTAAGACAAGATAGATGGATTAAAAATGGAAAGCTGTTAAACAATAATTTATATAACTTTTTAAATGGGAAATTGTATAAAAAGTGGATATTAGAAGAATTTGGGCACTTCACAATAGAAGAAAAAGAAATAATGAAGTGGCTATACAATAAATGTAAGAATATAACATTAGTGAATGAAAATCTTTATGCAGTAAGAGAATGTTTAGAAAAACAAGGGCAGTTAGCATATAATAAGGATGTACCAGAAGATAATCTAATATCAATAATAATTCCAGTTTATAATGCTGAAAAATATTTAGTTGAATGTCTAGAAAGTGTAAAAAATCAAACATATAAAAATTTAGAAGTTTTATTAATAAATGATGGTTCTACTGATAATTCAGAACAAATATGTAGGCAATTTGTAGAAAAAGACAATAGATTTAAAGTTTTTGGCGGAGCAAATAAAGGGGCAGCATATTCAAGAAATAAAGGAATAGAATTATCATCTGGAGAATTAATATATTTTCTTGATTCAGATGATTTTATAGATAAAAATTGTATTAAAGTATTGTATAATCAACACATTATTCATAATGCAGACACAGTATCAGCAAATTATTTAAAATATATCGAAATGTATGGAACTTATGAATATTATGTTTTAGATAAAGATTTTAAAATTGAAGAAGTCACTCCTTATGATGCGGTTGTCAGACAAAGTGCATGGCATCATAATGTGTCAAATTATATAATAACAAATAATAAGTTATACAAAAAAGAGTTGTTTAAAGACATTCTATTCCCTGAAAGTAGGATATTTGAAGATGATGTAATTACGCATAAATTATTAATGAAAAGTAAAAAAATCATTAGTGTAAATTCAAATTATTATTTTTATAGGATTAGAAAAAATAGTGTTATGACTTCTAATTTTTCACTAAAAAGAGTAGATGATTTAATTTATATGATAAATGAAAAACTTTCAGATATAGCTATGTATGGTAATGGAAAATACTTATACGATGCAAGAAATAGAGCTTACAAATTATTGCTTGATTATAAAAAAATGCTAGAAAATAACAATTTAGTAGAAGCAGATGTTTATAAATATATACTAACAAAAATAAATTTATATAATATAGGAAATAATTAAAGTGTTTTATAAGTTTTAATTTTATGCTTATTAGGTGATATGATGAAAAACATAAACAATATATATAGTGAAGAGCTAATTTCTGTAGTAGTACCATTTCATAACGTAGAAAAATATTTGGATGAGTGTATACAAAGTATATTAAAACAAACATACCAAAATATAGAATTGATACTAGTAAATGCAGAATCTACAGATAAAAGTCTAGAAATAGCTAATAAATATATTTCAGAA
>JACBYF010000239.1 GCA_013415235.1 Gemelliphila palaticanis | reverse complement strand
CGCACTTGTTGATGCTGACTCAGATGCTGATGTGCTTGCTGATTCACTTGCACTTGTTGATGCCGATTCTGAAGCTGACGTGCTTGCTGATTCTGACGCACTTGTTGATGCTGACTCAGATGCTGACTCAGATGCTGACGTACTTGCTGATTCTGACGCACTTGTTGATGCTGACTCAGATGCTGATGTACTTGCTGATTCTGACGCACTTGTTGATGCCGATTCAGATGCTGATGTACTTGCTG
>JACBYF010000238.1 GCA_013415235.1 Gemelliphila palaticanis | reverse complement strand
CAGAATCAGCAAGTACATCAGCATCTGAGTCAGCATCAACAAGTGCGTCAGAATCAGCAAGTACGTCAGCATCTGAGTCAGCATCAACAAGTGCGTCAGAATCAGCAAGCACGTCAGCTTCAGAATCAGCATCAACAAGTGCAAGTGAATCAGCAAGCACATCAGCATCTGAGTCAGCATCAACAAGTGCGTCAGAATCAGCAAGTACGTCAGCATCAGAATCGGCATCAACAAGTGCGTCAGAAT
>JACBYF010000237.1 GCA_013415235.1 Gemelliphila palaticanis | reverse complement strand
CAGCATCAACAAGTGCGTCAGAATCAGCAAGTACGTCAGCATCAGAATCGGCATCAACAAGTGCGTCAGAATCAGCAAGCACGTCAGCATCTGAGTCAGCATCAACAAGTGCGTCAGAGTCAGCAAGCACATCAGCTTCTGAATCAGCATCAACAAGTGCGTCAGAATCAGCAAGTACGTCAGCATCAGAATCGGCATCAACAAGTGCGTCAGAATCAGCAAGCACGTCAGCATCTGAGTCAGCAT
>JACBYF010000236.1 GCA_013415235.1 Gemelliphila palaticanis | reverse complement strand
GTGAGTCAGCAAGTACGTCAGCATCAGAGTCAGCATCAACAAGTGCGTCAGAATCAGCAAGCACGTCAGCATCAGAGTCAGCATCAACAAGTGCGTCAGAATCAGCAAGCACATCAGCATCAGAATCAGCATCAACAAGTGCAAGTGAATCAGCAAGCACATCAGCATCTGAGTCAGCATCAACAAGTGCGTCAGAATCAGCAAGTACGTCAGCATCAGAATCGGCATCAACAAGTGCGTCAGAAT
>JACBYF010000235.1 GCA_013415235.1 Gemelliphila palaticanis | reverse complement strand
ACAGACAAACCAGGAAAACCAACAGTAACAGCTAACGGAGACGGATCAGTAACAGTAGTACCACCAAAAGATGATACTGCAAAAACAATTGAAGTAACGTATACAAACGAAAACGGAGAACCAGAAAAAGTAGTAGTAACAAAAGGTGAAGATGGAAACTGGACAACACCAGCAAAATCAGGAGTAACAGTAAATCCAGAAACTGGAGAATTAACAATCGATAAAGATAACGTTAAAGACGGATCAG
>JACBYF010000234.1 GCA_013415235.1 Gemelliphila palaticanis | reverse complement strand
GAGCAAAAGTAGAAGAAGCTCCAACAGTACAACAAAGTCCAAAATACACAAATGCAACACCAGATAAAAAATCAGCATACGACGATGCAGTAAGAGAAGGACAAGCAGTACTAGACAAAGCAAATGCAACGCAAGAAGAAGTAAATGCAGCAAAAGAAAAAATAGAAAGAGCAAAAGAAGCATTAAACGGAGTTGATACAAACAAAGAAGAACTACGAGCAAAAGTAGAAGAAGCTCCAACAGTACAA
>JACBYF010000233.1 GCA_013415235.1 Gemelliphila palaticanis | reverse complement strand
TTGTACTGTTGGAGCTTCTTCTACTTTTGCTCGTAGTTCTTCTTTGTTTGTATCAACTCCGTTTAATGCTTCTTTTGCTCTTTCTATTTTTTCTTTTGCTGCATTTACTTCTTCTTGTGTCGCATTTTCTTTGTCTAGTACTGCTTGTCCTTCTCTTACTGCATCGTCGTATGCTGATTTTTTATCTGGTGTTGCATTGTAGTATTTTGGACTTTGTTGTACTGTTGGAGCTTCTTCTACTTTTGCTC
>JACBYF010000232.1 GCA_013415235.1 Gemelliphila palaticanis | reverse complement strand
ACGCACTTGTTGATGCCGATTCTGATGCTGACGTACTTGCTGATTCTGACGCACTTGTTGATGCTGACTCAGATGCTGATGTGCTTGCTGATTCACTTGCACTTGTTGATGCCGATTCTGAAGCTGACGTGCTTGCTGATTCTGACGCACTTGTTGATGCTGACTCAGATGCTGACGTACTTGCTGATTCTGACGCACTTGTTGATGCTGACTCAGATGCTGATGTACTTGCTGATTCTGACGCACTTG
>JACBYF010000231.1 GCA_013415235.1 Gemelliphila palaticanis | reverse complement strand
CAGCATCAACAAGTGCGTCAGAATCAGCAAGTACGTCAGCATCAGAATCGGCATCAACAAGTGCGTCAGAATCAGCAAGCACGTCAGCATCTGAGTCAGCATCAACAAGTGCGTCAGAATCAGCAAGTACATCAGCTTCAGAATCAGCATCAACAAGTGCAAGTGAGTCAGCAAGCACATCAGCTTCTGAATCAGCAGCATCAGAATCGGCATCAACAAGTGCAAGTGAATCAGCAAGCACATCAGCAT
>JACBYF010000230.1 GCA_013415235.1 Gemelliphila palaticanis | reverse complement strand
CATCAACAAGTGCATCAGAATCAGCAAGTACGTCAGCTTCTGAGTCAGCATCAACAAGTGCAAGTGAGTCAGCAAGTACATCAGCTTCTGAATCAGCATCAACAAGTGCGTCAGAATCAGCAAGCACGTCAGCATCTGAGTCGGCATCAACAAGTGCGTCAGAATCAGCAAGTACATCAGCTTCTGAATCAGCATCAACAAGTGCGTCAGAATCAGCAAGTACATCAGCATCTGAGTCGGCATCAACAAGTG
>JACBYF010000022.1 GCA_013415235.1 Gemelliphila palaticanis | reverse complement strand
TAATACTATTTTATAATTTTTTTTATCATTTATTAAAATTTATTATTAATATATTTTATAAAAATTAATAATTATCTATAAATTAATTTTTAATCCCATAATTCTTCTTACTAAACTCTAAAGCAAATTCAGTATATCCTTTTTCATTAATTCCTAAATACTTAACTTTAGCTGGATATTCCTTACCATCTTTAGTTTTAAATTTAGTAGTTTTCGTTACTTTTTTAGTTAAAATATCCTTTACCATACTTTTAGTTAATTTAGAGTTTCTTATCGCCCAAAAATTATTTTCTTTAAAAATTACAAATCTACATTCTTTATTTTTGCAAGTATAAGCCTTACTATTTTCTACAACTTCATTGCTACATTCAGGGCAATTTCCAATACTATTATCTTTACTATAATTTATTTTTTCTACTTCAACTTCGTTATTAATTATATTTTTCAATTCTATTTCTGTTTTATTTATAGCTTCTTTGATAGTTATCTCATTTTTGTATATTTTCTTTAAAAGCATACTTATTTCTACAGATTTTTCTTTGAATAAATTAATATTCAATTTTTTAAGTAGTTCTATAAAATCTACTCCTTTATCAGTAATTTTAAAACTTTGTTTATCTTTTGAAATATAACCTACTCTTATAGCATTATCTATAATTCCTGTTCTAGTAGCTTCTGTTCCTATTTCTATACCACTCATAATAGCTTTATATTCATCATCATCTGTCTCTTCTTTACTTTCTTTTCTAAAAGGATTTTTTAGTAAATTAGACAACTCACTCTCTGTTAAGTGATTAGGTGGTTGGGTCATTTTATCTAATATTTTAAAGTTAACATCAAAACTCTCACCTATTTTTAAGTTAGGCAATTTATCTTTAAATTCTTTAGGCTCGTATCTATAAAATCCTAAATTTAATATAGTATTTCCTTTTAACTTAAATTCTTCATTTCCTACTAAAATAAGCATAGTTCTTTCACTTACTATTGTATCTTCATTTGTAAAATTAGATAAAAATCTCATTAAAATTGTTTTATAAATAATTCTTTCTTTATCATCAATCTCACTACTTTTAGGTAATTTATTGGTTATTGTAATAGCTGAATGGCTTTCTATTTTAGAATCGTCATATATAGATTTTTTATTTTTATTTTCTAAATTTTTATATCCACTACTTAATAATTTTTCTATAATAGAACTCACTTTATCAAACTCATTACTCAATAAATATTCTGTATTAGTTCTAGGATAAGTAATAAACCCTGATTCATATAACTTTTGAATAATAGGTAAGCTTTCAGAAAAACTAATTTTATATTTTTTAGAAAGTTCACTTTGTAATGTTGATAAACTAAATAATTTTTTAGAGAATTTTTTTACATCTTTACTTGTAATATCTTTTACTACAGCTTTGTATCTATTTAAATCTTTTTCTTTTAGATCTGCTTCTTTTTTTTCTTTAAAATTTTCTTTAAATTTTAAAATAATATCATTCGTATTACTTTCTAAAGTAAAGTAAGGTTCGCTAACAAAATTCTTAATTTCTAAATCTCTATCATAAATAAACTTGACAATAGGTATTAATACACGTCCTGCGTTAAAAATAGTAGAGGTTTTTGTTGTTAAAAATATTGTAATATTCATTCCGTAAAGCCAGTCTATATATCTTCTAGCATAACCCTCATTACGTAGATTTTTATAATAATCATTGTCTTTTAGTATTTTTAATTGGTTTACTATAGTTTCTTCTGTTTGTTCTGGTAACCATAATCTTTTAACAGTTCCTTTATAACCTATAAATTTAATAATATTATCTATTATTATTTGACCCTCTCTATCAGCATCTCCACAATTAATAATACACTCTACTTTTGTTGATAGATATTTTAAAATTTCTAATTGTTCTTTTTTTCCTTTATCTAAACTTTTTCTATCAGGATTTTTTCCTATTTCTTCTTCAAATTTATTAGGTATAAATGGTAATATATATTCATTCCATTTTTTACCTTTATTTTCAGTATAATCTTTAAGCTCTTTTAAAGTTAGCAAGTGTCCATATGCAAAACTTACTAAATAATTATTTTTACATACAATATAACCTTTTTCTCTTTTTAATATATCTATAGCTTTAGCAACATTCATAGCTAAACTAGGTTTTTCGCATATAATTAACTTCATTTTTTACCTCCTTTTATATTAGAAGAAATAAAGGGGGATTTTCGTACTTTTATATTAATTTGGATAAATACCCCTAAAAAAATTTTTTCTCTCTTTAAAACTCAAAATAAAACGCTTTTATTTTTTAAGTAATGTACTTAAATTAAATTTTTCTTTGCTTTTTGATTCTTTTTTTTCTCCATTAGTTATACCTAATATCAGTTCATACTTATTTTGAATATTATTAAAATTTAAATTGAGTTTTTTTATATCTTCTTTGGTTTTATTAATTATCTGTAGCAAATCATTGTGTATAAAATTTATTAATTTTTCATCTTTTTTTAGTATCCAAAATAAAAGTTCTTCTAAATCTAACTTTGAAATCCCATTTATTTTTTTTACATAATCAATACTACATGGACTATAGTAAACAGACATTAATATAGTGTTAAAATCTGTTATTATATCATCTCCAGCATACTTTAGTATCATACCATCTTTTTTATTATAGACTATACTTTGATATAATTTTTTATTATTTCTATCTTTTTTCGATAAATTTTTATACCTAAAGTCTTCTTTTTTTAAAAGTGTAGAAATTACACTTTTATTCCTTTTGTATTTTTCATCTATTTTATCAAAGTATCTAGTATCTAATTTTATTTTTTTTATTATTGTTTCTAACTCTGAAACTTTATTATTATCACCTTTTTTAAACAAGTCAAACATACTATCTCTCCCTATCTTCAATACCGTTATTAAAAATATAATTAAGTTCTGTTTGTCTATTTATAAGAGTCTTTAAATCTTCTTTTCTTTCAAAAGGTAGAGAAACTTTTTCTTTGGCGTCTAATAATGTACTTTTTACACTATTAAGTCTATCTTTATAACTATTTAAAATTTCTCCGATAGAATCTAATTTTTCTTTCATTCTTCCTATATTAACATCTGATTTACTAAATGCTACATTTACAGAATATTCATTAACTCCTTTTAGTTTACATTCATAAGTACCTTTCATTAGGTTATGAGATATTATTATATCAAATCCTTTATATTCTGCAACTTTTGTCGGACTTACTATTCCTTTATCTTTTATATATTTAATCATAGTTTTTTCAGCTTCTTTTAAATCACTATATTCCTTGCCTAAAACTATAAATGTATTTTTTACACTATTACTAGAATATAAATTAAAGTCTTTTTTTAATTTAAATATAGAGTTTTCTAATCTTTTTATTTCTCTAGGATAATAATTTTTAATGTCATCTTCTAGTTTATAAATATTTTTATTATAGTTAGCGTACATCATTTTTAGCTTCTGTACTTCTAAATCTACTTGCATTTTCTCTTTAATAAGTGGATTTCCTGTAGCAAGTGCTTTAATTTCAGCGTAATCTAAAGTAACTTCATCTATATCTTCAGAAACTCTACCTATTTCTTTACTAGTAAGTACTTGAGAAATAAATCTTTGTTTATTTTCTATAGTTTGCCACAAATAGCTATCAAATGTGTTTTCTGTAACGTATCTATATATGTTTACTTCTTTATTTTCATTTCCTTGTCTAACTATTCTTCCTGCTCGCTGTTCAAGGTCTGACGGTCGCCAAGGAACATCTAAGTCATGCAGTGCTATTAATTTATTTTGAATGTTAGTTCCTGCTCCCATTTTAGCTGTTGAGCCTAATAAAATTCGTATTTCTCCTTTTTTTACTTTTTCAAACATACTAGTTTTTTGTGTTTCATTTTTAGCTTCATGAATAAATGCTATTTCTTCAGCCTTTACACCTTTATTTATTAATTTTTCTCTAATATCATCATATAAATTAAATTCTTTATTTGGTGTAGACATATCACAAAAAACAACTTGTGTAGATTTTGCTTCTTCGGTTTCTTTGTATATATTAAGTACATTATCTACACATTTATTAACTTTACTTCCTGGTAAATCATCTGCATTTGGATTAAATAGTCTAATATCTAACGCTAACTTCTTACCATCATTAGTTATTTTTAACATATTGTCTTCTGTAGGCTCTACACTTCTTGTTTTTACTCTTTCAGCTCTTTCTACAAATGTTTCTAAAATTTCTTTTTGTTCATCACTAACCTTTGTAATTACTGTATGATAATTAGCTTTTGGAATTGGTAAATCTAAATCATCTTTAGTTTTTACATCTGCACACTCTTTGAATATTGTTACTAATTCAGGTAAATTAGAAAAATTTGCTAATCTCGTTTTTACTTGATAACCTGTTCCTGTTGGACTAAGTTCCATAGAGTTTTTTATTTCTCCAAATGCAGCTATCCAATCATCAAAATTAGATAATCCAAGTTCTTCTAGTTTATTTCCTTGTAAATATCTTTGCATAGTAAACATTTCAACCATAGTATTAGATATAGCTGTTCCTGTCGCAAAAACTACTCCTTTATAGTTAGTTTTTTCATTCATATAACTACATTTCATATACATATCACTACTTTTCATAGCTTCTGTTTGTGATATTCCTGATATATTATTTAGCTTTGTAGGTGTATATAAATTTTTAAAACTATGTGCTTCATCAACATACAGTTTATCTATTCCTAAATCTTCAAAATTAAGAACATCATCTTTTTCCTTACTCTCTATTAATTTAGTCAGTTTATTAGAAAGTCTTTTTTTCGCTTTTTCTATTTCCTTTGTTGTGAATTTATCTGAAGATTCATTTTTAATTATCATGTTTAAGTTATTAATTTCTGACTGTATATAATGTATTTTTCTTTCTTTACTTAAAGGTATTTTCTCAAATTGAGTATGACCGATAATTACTGCATCGTATTCTCCTGTTGCAATTTTACCTGTAAATTTCTTTCTATTATCTGGTTCAAAATCTTTTTTAGTAGCAATTAATATATTAGCACTAGGATAAAGATCTAAAAATTCTCTACCTATCTGTTCTGTTAAGTGGTTAGGTACTACAAACATAGATTTACTTGCTAAACCTATTCTTTTACTCTCCATTGCACTAGCCACCATTTCATAGGTTTTTCCTGCTCCTACTACGTGAGCAAGTAAACTATTACCCCCAAATAGTGTACGTGCTATAGCATTTTTTTGATGTTCTCTAAGATTAACTTCTGGATTCATTCCAGAAAATGTTAAATTCGAACCATCATAATTTCTACTAACAGTAGTATTAAACCTGTTATTATAAATTTCTACTAAATCATCTCTTCTACCTTTATCAGAAAATATCCACTCTTTAAATTTAAATTTTATTTCTTCTTGTTTTTGTTGAGCTAAAAAAGTCTCCTTTTGGTCTACATAACTTATTTCCTGACCATTTTCAAATTTTTTAGCCATAACTTTACTAGCTTTTAAATTTAGTAAATCTTCGAATAATTCTCCTGCAGTAATTTTATCTGTTCCAAACCATTTTGTAGTATTATCATTCTCAAATTTTTTATTTTCTATTTTCCAACTAGCTGTATATCTACTATATTTCACTTCACAATAATAACTTCTAAAGTTAGGAGTAAAATTTTCTAAAATGAATTCATTATAATATTTTATAGGTATCCAGTTAGCTCCTATTTTAGCATCAATATCTCCTGCTTCTATTTTTTTAGGTAGAACAGATAATAATTTTTCTTTGTATTCTTCAAAAATAATTTTGTACTCTTCAAAATCATTACCAATATTAATATTATAATTAATCATATTTAATAGTTTATCAACATTATCTATTTTATTTTTTATGTTACCAGTTAAAAACTCATCTTTGACTATATAGCTACTATATTCTTTTAAAGGATTTAAATTTTGAATAGAAATAGTACTTAAAAATTCTTCATCAACATTTAGGTATATTTCATCTTTTAAATCTTCTATAACTTCATCAATATCTTTATTAGTTAATTTAGATATATATTGTAAGTTTACTCCTGCATAGTTATTTAATGATAAAATAAGAGCGTCTTTACTGTTATCTACTGACATAACTTCAATATCACTTCTAATTGTTCTTTTCGTGAAAATATCACTAATACCAATTACTTTATATCGATCTCTATCATCTACTTTCTCTAACGTAGATAATAAAAAGTAATTACTATCGTCTTTAAAAAATTTCTCATTTTGTTTACTATTTATATTTCCATGTTTTGATAGAAAGTTATTATAAATAATTTTTAATTTTTCTTGACCTTTACTTAATTCTTCATCTGTACAATTTTCTTTTTGTATTTGTATCAATTCTTTTAAAGCATTATCTAATGTTATATAATTTTTTACTTTTATTTTCTCTTTCTCATTAAGTTCTGGAACAACAACATTATAATTTTCATTATAATAGATATTATTCTCATAATTAAAGAAAGAATAATTTTTGTACAAGTCAATATCAATTCCCAAACCAAGTGTTGCATTATTTATATTTACCTCCCTATAGTTCGTAGTTAGACTATTTATTTGAGTTATATAATCTTTTTTAAATGCCTCTAAATTATCATTTTCTCCATAATCTTTAAATATATAGTCATTTCCTCCCATATATCCACCAGATTTTACTTCGGCAAGCAACTTTTCTCTATTTTCTATAAAGTAATTATTATATATTTTATTTCCGTCTTGTACTACATTAGTTGAATTTAGCCAACTCGGCTCATTTACTTCCAATTTTTCTTTTTTTTGTAAAAATATAACATCACTTGCTACTTCTGTCCCTGCTACCCCTTTAAAAACTCCACTTGGCAGCCTAATAGCACCTATTAGATCACATCTTTCTGATATATACTTTCTAAATTCATTATTTTTCTTATCTAATGTTCCTGTAGATGTTATAAAACTAATTATTCCACCAGGTCTAACTTTATCTATAGTTTTTGCGAAAAAATAATCATGTATTAGTAAATTTTTACTATTATATTCTTTATCAAATACTTTATAATTACCAAATGGTATATTTCCTATAGCAACATCAAAAGTATTATTTTTATATGTACTTTCTTCATATCCTCCTATTTTAATATCTGCTTCAGGATATAATTTTTTAGCTATCTTCCCTGATATACTATCTAGTTCTACTCCATAAAATTTTGAATTACTCATACTAGTAGGTAAATTACCTATAAAATTACCTGTAGCACAAGAGGGTTCTAGTATTTTCCCACCATTAAAACCAAAGTTTTCTAGGGCTTTATATATTCCATCAATAATATATTTAGGTGTGTAAAAAGCTGTTAAAGTACTCTCTGAGGCTTGTCTATATTCTTCAGTAGTTAGTAGTGATTTTAGCTCATCTCTTGCAACTTCCCATTGTCCTTTTTTGCTTTCATCAAAAACATCAGCTAATCCTCCCCAGCCAACATAATTTACCAATACTTTCTTTTCTTCAGTATTTAAAATTCTGTTGTCTTTTTCCAATTCCTTTAATAATTTTATAGCATTTAGATTATTTAATAATCTTTCACTAGGTTTTAATTTTTCAGCTTGTACTTCTACAGTAATTACAAAATTTTTATTGAAAATTTCTTTCGTATTAGAAAAATCTTCATTAGTAGATATTGTTTCTTTTTGTTGGGGTTTTTCTTCTAAATTTTTTATAAATTCCTCTTTTCCATTATAAGTAGAAAAATCTAAAATTTTACTTTTATTTATTTTATCTTCTTTTTGTTTTAATTCTTCTTCAAACTCTTTTGAAAATTTAAATTCTTGTACAAATGCAAACTTACTATAACTCTCTAATTCTCTATCTATATTTTTAATGAATTTATTTAGTTCTGAAGTATATAGCAAACTGTTACTATTTGAATAACTTGCTCTATATTCTCCATCAGCGTTTTTATAAAAATTTAAGTTGATCAAATCTGAAACACTATTGTCATCCGTAAATGGATTGAAATTATCTATTGTTTTTCCATCTGCAAATTCAAAACCTTTAAAATATTCTTTTAAAATTTCTGTATTATAATCTTTCTCATCTACTTTTACAGATAAAGAAGTTGCGAATATAGGATTTGATAAATAATTTTTTATACTTTCATTCTTACTTTGAGTAGTAGGCAATTCTACTCTCCCTATATTTTGTTTTGAACTCCCTTCTAAAATTTCATTTTCTGTAGTATTTAAAACTTGTTTTTTATTTTTCTCTATATCTATATTTTTAAAATTATCTTCAACTTCTTTTGCTAAATCTTTATTATGAGGTAAGTTTAACTGTTTTAAAACATATTCTAATATGTACTTTTTTAATACTTTGTTATAATTTAAAACTTTAGAATCTTTTACTAAACCATAAAATAGTAATTCTAATTTTTCCCCAATAATATTATATCTATCTTCTAATGATAAATTGGTATTATTTACTATTATAGATAACTCTTTTAAATTTTTATCTCCTATAAGATTAAAAACTTCATCTTTAGCAATTCTTTTTCCATTATCAAATAAAAATTCATCTTTATTTAAAATTTCAATACCATTAGTTTTAAATACATTTTTTATATTAGTTACAACATCGTTATCTATATGTTTTTTATTTTCTAATTCATTATTTTTATAGTTATCAATAATGTCGTTTATATCATCTAAAATAATTGTACTTATTTTTAAGCTATTATCTAAAACATCAAAAAAATTTTCTTTAACATATTGTACTGGTATTTCATTTAAAAGTTTTTTATAATCATCAAATTCACGTAAATACTTTAAGTTAGTTCTGGCATCTACAAATCTATATACAAAATACTTAATAGCTTTATTTTCATTAGTATCATCAAGATGTAATAATTCTTTTTCTACTTTGTCTTTTATATAACTTTTATCTACATATTTTTCTTCATATTCCCACCTTTCAAACCTTAAATCTCCTATAGTTACTTCTACTGTATCGCTTATATCAAAAACTTTATCTACTTTTAAACTACCATCTTCTCCTTTAACAAGTATAGGGATATGCTTTCTTCCTCTCTTAACTACTCTTCCTACTTTTAGCCACTCATCATAAGTAGTCATTGCTGTAGCCTCAGAATTAAAATGATATTGGCTTAAAAGTTGTTCTGAAGTGTACATATAGTTATTTCCTGCAAATTCTACAAATTTACTTAGTTCTTCATTACTTGAAAGTATTACTTTTTTTTCATATTCTTGGGCTTGTAATAAATATTCAACTTTATTATAGTGTTTATGATATTCATATATGTTTAATCTTTTAAATTTCATAATTCCTCCTAAAAAAAAAAGAATTGACGTAAGCCAATTCTCAAATATAAATTAATGTTGTTTTATATATTCTTTCATATATTCATTTAACATTTCTTTTACTAAACTGTTATTGTTAGGATATTTTTCTTCAAGATCTTTTTTTGTATTTTCATAATATGTTATTGCTCTATCACTAAAATCTCTTAAATACTTTTCTAATTTATTATTATATATTAACTCCATAAAGTAACTTGGATTATAATAATACAAATAATCATACTTTAATCTAGCATATTTAGGTAACTCTTCATAATCTTCAACAATATCATAATGTAGGACATCTCCAAGCTCTTCTGCAAAAATACTACCACTATCTGTAATTTTATATACATCTGTTTTATTAATTTCAGCGTTGTAAAAAGTCCCTATCCTTATTCCATCTTTTCTATATCTTTCTATAACTTCTTCTGTTACATCTTCTGGGCTACTTACATAATTTTCAAATGGATTACTTCGTATTTTCCCTGTAATTTTATTAACCATAACACACCTCGTACCTTATATAATTTTAATACTCAATAGTAAAAAAATTTTCTTTATCTATATACTTTTCTAAAAAATTATCTTCAAGTATAATTTTATCCAATTCATCGAAAAACTGTTTATTTTCTATATAAATATTTTTAGCTTCTTCTTTACTACTATACCAACCATTTTCTTCTACTATACTTAAAAAATTATCAAATAAAAAATCATTATTTTCAAAAGCATATAAAAAGAATAGTTTAAGTAAATCCTCTAAATTTGTATCATTAGAGTTAAATTCTCTAGGTAAATTAATTAAGTAAACAGAAGCAACTGTATCTGTAATTAATTTGCTATCTTTATCCAATGCTTTTTCCATAACATCTCTATTAACATCTAAATAAACAACTGCTGCATAATCATCACTTCCTAATTCTTCATAAAATTGATAATCTTCATCGTCTAATTTATATAAAGATAATGTATAAGTATCACTTGCCTTTATAAAGAACTTTTTCTTTGTGTTTATATTAATTTCTTCTTCTATAAAATATAAAAATTTTTCTGTCATCTATACCTCCTACAATAAACTTTTTATAGTATTTAGCGTATATCTTTTGTATTTGTCCATTTGTGTATCTAAATGTTTTAAAACCTTGAACTGTGTAGCATTTTTAATTGAAAAATCTTTAATTATCTTTATGTGTTCTTCTGTTAATGATTCTTTAGTAAAACAATTAAACAATTCTTCATAATCTTTATAACTTATGTTTTGTAGTTCTTTATTTAGTTCAATAAGTAGTTTAACATCATTGCTTTTTAAAACTTCATAAAAGATAAAAAACTTATTTAATTCTATTTCTTCGATTATATAAGTATTATCAGCTGACTTAAATTCAACATTTTTTATACATAAGTTATTATTTACCGATGTATATAAGTTATCTTCTACTATTTTTAAAATAATGTAATCTGTTCTACTATTTACTATTTCTTTTAATTTCTCTAATTCTTCTCTATATCTATCTTCTAATTCACTACTATCTAGATCTAATATTTCAGAAAGTTTCTTTATATATAAATCTTCTTTAGTTATCATTTTGTACCTCTATTACTAAAACTCCTGATGATAATTTTGAAAGTTGGTCATAATTAATATTTTTATTTTTTTCAAAATTCAATTTAAATAATGCTGCTTCATCACTACTTAAAGTTCTAAGTTCATAATTAGATTTCAATGTATTTTCTATTACATATTGATCATCAATTTCTTCGAAATCATAATTAATATCTTTTTTTAGAATATTGTCTATTATTAAATTCCTATTATACTTAAACAATAAATTTTTTTCTCTTAAAGTTTCATTTTCTTTTTTTAGGTCTTCTACTAAATTAGTAAGACTAATATTTTTAGTTTCTAAATAATTTATTTTATTTAATTGAATTTCTATATCTTTTTTTAAACTTTCATCATAATTACTTACTTTCCCAAATCATCATTAAAATCACTAGGCATATATATTTCAGATGTATAGTCTACTTCATTATTTTGTTCGTAACTCATCTCTTTATCAGCTATATCTTTATCATACATATAATCTATTATGTCAACTTCTTGAGCTATTATATTTACACTTATAACGTTTCGTCCAGTTTCATCTTTATAATTGTTATTTCTAAGTACTCCTTTTATTAAAATTCTTCCTTTAGACTTTAAATTTTGTAATATATATACTGCTAATTTATCAAATGCAACAATATTAAAAAAATTTGTGATTTTTTCTCCATTGTAGAATTCATTACATGCTAATGTAAACTTTATATAATCCTTATTATTACTACTTTTTAGTTCTAATTCTTTTGTAGGTCTTCCTAATAACTGCACGGTATTTACTACTGCCATATTATCCTCCTATTACTACTGGTTTTTCTTTTTCTCCATATATTCTAAAAAAGCCTGTTCTTTTTCTTCTTCTGTTTTTTCAATTTTTTTTATGATAACTTCTCTTTCTTGAATATCATATATTAACTCTATATCTCTATCCCAATACTCAACTTTTAAATTGTTAGCCCAAGCATTTGGAAGAGTTAGAGTGTATTTCATAGCATTTTTAGATGCATTTCCTCCTGCTTTGTTTATTATAACCTTACCTTTTCTTGTTTCTATAAATTCTCTTTTTTTATTTTCCATTAAATCATCTCCTATATTTATATATTACTATAAATATAGTATTGGTGTCAATAGAGTTGAAATAAAAAAACTTTTTCTTTTTTATCTGAATTTTATTATAGCTAAATAAAAAAGACCTTTAGATTCATTATCTAAAAGTCTTATAGTATTAATATTATTTTATTACACTGCATTTTGCTTTTTGCTTATTTGTGATATAATAGTATTTATTTTGAAAGGACTTTTTATGCCTATAAATTTCAACTATAATACACATTACAATATAGATTATTCAAAATTATTTAATAGCTTAATAAAACTCCCCATATTTAAAAACTATTCTTTGAATTTAGAATTTTTATCTACTTGGATTAATATATTAAAAAAATATGACAATACTAAAATACATAGCCTCTTAAATAATAATGAATTTTATCAATATTGTTTTGATTTTTGTGGAATTGATTTAATTATCCACTTTAATATTACAAATACTCTAAAAGTAATTAATAACTTTGATATTTATACATTATCTCTACATTTATTTAATAACAATCTTAATACTTTTGACTATTCTTATGTTGATAAATCCTTTAGAAAATTTATTACCTTTAATAATCCTATAGTAATTATTAATTTTATATTAGGAGAAAGTATGAAATATTTAGTTATTGATGGTAATAAAAGATTATCTCACTACTTAGATATAAATAAAAAACATATAGATTGTATATTTATTGATTTTAATAATATTAATGAAAGTTTATTCGTTTCTAAATTTGATTTTATATTATATTTATTTATTCACGATATTCATAATATTCATCATTTAATACATAATAATATCATTGATGAACATGATTACTCTAAATTTTCTTTTATTAATAATATATAATCATTATTTTTTAAATTTATATTTTTTCCCTTTACCTATATTTCCTATATTTAATTTATTTAATACTTTGTGCTTATCATTTACATTTACTTCATTATTTTCTAATACTTTCTTCTTATTTTCTTCAAATATATTATATTTTTCTTCCACTAATATTCTCAATTAATTTCTCCTTTTATAAAAAAATAAAGACCTTTAGAATAATCTCTAAAGGTCTTCATAAAAATTATTTTACTTTTCTTTTTCTAACTAATGTCAATGTTCCTAAAGCAATTGTTCCTATTGCTAAAGCCCCTGCTCCATTATCTTCTGTTGCATTATTTACGTTTCCTTTTGCCGCACTTGTTTTTGGTAATACTTTTTCTTGTACTGGTGGTGTTGGCTGTTTCGGTTCAGGTTTTACTGGCTCTTGTGGTTTTGGCTGTTCTGGTTTTTCAGGTACAACTGGAGCTGGTGGTATTGGTTTTTTCGGCTCAGGTGTATTAGTTTTAACTGTGTTTGAATTTACTTTTGCTCCGTTAATTGTATTAACGTAAGTGTTTGTAAATTCTCCTGAAGCTATACGTTTCATCTGCAAGTACACATCTAGTTGGAACTCACTATCTTGTGCTACTTTTTCCAAGAACGTTTTATCTACTTCTATATTTACTACTCCGTTTTCTGTATCAAGAACTTGTGTTGTATATTTTGTTACTTCTGTACCTTTTTCGATTACTGATTTATCTTTTAAAGTTATATTAGTAGTTGCGAATACTTTATATACTCCGTCATATTGGTCTCCTTTTTGATTGTAGTCGTCATAGAAGCCGTATTGTGTTATTTCATCTCCTCTATTAGCTGGTAATTTAGCTCCCAGTAAGTGATAGTTGAATACTTTTCCTAGCTCAATTTCTTTTCCGTCAAGGCTCTTGTCTTTGTTTGTAACGTCTACAACTACAGCTTTTTTAGGGTCAATTTTTGGAATGTTGTTTACTACTAAATCAGCTTCATAGCCTACTCCGAAATCTATTTGATATGCCTTGTTTACGTAATCTCCTACAAAAGTTTCTTTAACTTTCATTGGATTTGTAATAGTTATTGAGTTTCCTGTTACTACATATTTTTCAAAGAATTCTTTAGGATTTATAGCTGTAAAAATTTGGAAAGCTCCTTTTGGAGTTATTTTTGCTGAAGATAAAGTTGCTTTTACTTCTTCTGTTGCTTTTTCTAAACTTTCAAATATCTCTACTTTTAACCCTGCTACTTCTTCTCCTTTACTGTCTATCATTGTTATCGCTTCTAGGTTAGGTTCTAGTGCTTCTTCTGGATAATCATCTACTTTTAAGAACCCTTTTAATATTGCTTCTTCTGAAGCATATATTCCTTTATATTGGTCGAAATCCATTAGATGTTTGTAGTAATTCATACTTCCTGGTAATAAAGTTTTCCCATCTATATTTACTCCAGAGTCATTCTCATTATGTTTTTTAGGTTCTGGTCTAGTTACATTATTTTCCACAGGTTCTGCTTCATAGCCATTACCAAAATCTATTTGCCAAGATTTATTTATAAATTTACCTATAAATCCTTCTTTTAATGTCATTGGATTTGTAATAGTTATTGAGTTTCCTGTTACTATATATTTTTCAAAAAATTCTTCTGGATTAACTGCTGTAAAAATTTGGAAAGCTCCTTTTGGAGTTATTTTTGCTGAAGATAAAGTTGCTTTTACTTCTTCTGTTGCTTTTTCTAAACTTTCAAATATCTCTACTTTTACTCCTTCTACTGCTTCTCCTTTACTATCTACCATTGTTATCGCTTCTAGGTTAGGTTCTACAGCTTCCTCTGGATAGTCATCTACTTTTAAGAATCCTTTTAATACATCTTCTTTTGTAGCTTTTATTCCTTTATATTGATCGAAATCCCATAATTTTTTGTAGTAATTTATTGATTTTGGAGCAACAGTTTTTCCATCTATTATCATTCCATCTTTACTTGTATTGTGTTTTTCTGGTTTTATTAAGTTATCGTGTGGTGTAGGATTTTCTCCTGGTTCTCCTGGTACTGTTGGATATGGTGGACGTGGCTTTTTAGGATCATTTCCAGGTGTGTAAACTACAACTGTATTCGAATATTTCGTATATTTATTGTTTATGTTTAACTTGAAATTATTTTCATAAGTCCCACCATCATTTACTACTTTTCCTATTGCAACAGGGAATGGTGTTATAAGTTCTTTTGTTAAGTCTGCATTTATTTTTTTGATTAGTTCATTATTTCCTTTATAAACTACTGTGTGTGTATCCTTATTATATGATACTTCAAATAGTTTACTTGCTTCTCTCGATTTTTCTAAGTCAAAATCAAATCCTGTAGGAAGATTATCTGTTATTTCAAATACCGTTGTTTCTTCTCTATTACTTGGTAAATCTTCTGTTTTTAGTTCCCATGTCACTTCAGATAATTTCGGAACTAAATTCTTATTAATATCTATATTAGATGAATTTTTAACTTCTTTATATACATTAGGCTCTACATCAAAAGTAACATAGTGATATTTAACTGTAGGTACTTCTGGTGCTTTAGGATCATCTTCATACTTTGGAGGTGTTACTTCTCTTGGTTTTGGTGGGTCTGGATATGGGTTATATTTAGGTGGTTTTATTTCTTTTGGTTTTTCTGGTTTTTCTGGTTCATAGTTAGGTTCTTCTGGTGGAAATGGTGTATCAGGAATATCTGTTATTGTAGCTATTTTAGTATTTATAGACATCCAAAATTGACTTCTAATATCCACTTGACTGTAAAAAGTCATTTTTATAAAATCTCCTCTAGATATTTTACCAGCTGCTCCTAAATACCAAAAATACGGACTTCCTTCAAAGTCAGATTCTTCATGTGAAAATCTAGCTCCTTTAGAAATAAATTTATTATCTGATAAAGAATATATACCATCAGAATGTTCTTCCACAGATGACCCAGTTATTTTTACAAAATCAAAATTATAGTCTTGAATAACTTCTCTCCAAGCATCCCCTGGATAACCATTAGTAGTTATACTAGATAGACCTATTAAAGCTGGAGCATCTTCACTAAATGTAATTATATCGTTATTATTATCATACATTTTTATTTTTATGCTAACTTTTTGTAATGGATCCACAGAGTCAAATGCAATTCCAGATGTAGGATCTTTTAATATAGATAGGTTTATAGGATTATTACCCGCACTTTCTCTTTTTATTTCATATATTACTTTTGAAATTGGTTTCCCTTTATAAGTACTATTCTTCAAATTAGTGTATGTTGCTGTAATAACATCGTTACCTATATAATTTATATCGTGAGATTCTGTAGAATAAACTTCAGTTAAAGTTCTATTAGGATTATAAGTAATTGTATTGCTTCCTGCTTCAATACTAACTTTAGCTTCAGGTTCGCTAGAATAGACTAAATTTTGAGAAACAACTTCACTCAAATATCCATCTTTATTTTTGTTTAGCTCTAATTCTTCTATTTTTTTTTCGTACTCTGATTTTAACTTTTTGTATTCAGATAGCTTTCTTTCATACTCTGTTCGCTTTTCGTCTGATGCTAATTTATTAATATCTGCTATTTCTTTAGCCAATTTTTCTGCTTTTTCTTTTTCTTTTTCGTAATCTTCTTTAAGTTTTTTATTTGCGTTGTCTATTTTCTTTTTTTCTTCTTTATACTTTGCATCTTCTATTTTGTATTTCTGGTCTGCTTTTTCTTTTTCTTTTTCGTAATCTTCTTTAAGCTTCTTATTTGCGTCATCTACTTTCTTCTTTTTTTCTTTATATTTTTCATCTTCTTTTTTGAATTCTTCTGTTTTTTTGTTTATTTCTGTTTCCTGGTTTTTATAGTCTTTATTTACTTCAGCTTGTTTTTGTCTTGCTTCTTCTATAGATTTCGCAGTTCCTAGATTTTTATCAGCTTCTTTTTCTACTTTTAATCCAGAATTTTTAGCATTCTCTACAGCTTTATCTACTTTTGATTTATCTAAAGTAACATCTAAAGTTCCTGCAACTTCTCCTGTTTTTTCTATACTAGATATTGCTTCTACTGTAGCTACTGGTTGTGCTTCTGGTGCATTGGTTGCTGGATTTTCTGTAGTTGCTACTGTATTTGTTGTTGCTTCACTTGCCTTTGCTTCTCCACCTGCGACTACACCTGCTCCTGCGACTATAAATAATCCTAGACCTACTGATACTAGATTTTTATATTTTTTATTCTTTCTTAGCGTAAAACGTTGTTTAGTTTCTCTTAAATTATTTGACATATTTTGTCTCCTTTTTATAGTATATTTTTTTATTTATTAATTTTTGTAATATAAAAAAAACCTATTACTAGGTGCTCTTATATTCTTTGTATTTAATTTTTTCATTTTTCTTTCTCCTTTTTATGCTATAATTAAATTAAATTTATTTGAAAGGAAATTATTATGATTAGTCAACTATCTATTAATAATGTATCAAAAAAATTTTAGTTGATAATATTGATATTAGCTTTAGGTATCTTACTTTGGCGTTTGTAAAAATTTTTATATATTTATCTTGATTTATTATTCCTACTTTTGTAGGACTTAATAATGCTATTTCTAAAAATACTAATGATATTGTTTCCCCCTTTTCAAATAAAAAAGAACTAGATTTTATTTCTAGTTCTTTTTTTATAAATTATTCTATTTTTAAATTCTATTAAATTTTGTAATCCATACATTGAACATATTATAAATATTGGAACATTTGTGAATAAGTATCTTGCACTTGACTCGAATATTATAGAAAATAAAAATATACCTACTATAGATAAATAAAACATAATTTTATATTCTATATATCTATTGTTGAAAATACCTATAAATGTTAATAATAATATAACAAGCCAATTACTTTGTTGAAAGCAATTAAAATATTTATAATAGTTTCCATAACCATAATATATGTTTTGTAATATGTTTAACTCTTTATTCTCTATATAATTTTCTAAATTAGGAAACTCTGCCATCCAATACCAACCAAAAGTTCCATTATTAAAATTAATTAATGTTTTCTTCAAAATATGCTGACTATAAGAAGTTAATGTAAAATCTTTTATTCTATTTTCTATTTGTTGTTTATTAAATTTATCACGTTCTTCTCTTAATTTTATACTATAACTATCATCAAAATCTTGTGAAGAGTATAATCCAGTCGTTCCTTGATTAAGACCCATTTTAAAATAATGATAATATCCTATATTTTGTTCACTATTTAATTGCACACTAATGTTATTATTAAATATACTTATAATTTGTAGTGAAATAATGATTCCTAAAAAAATTAATAATATATTTTTTAGTCTTATTTTTATATTTTCAATTTTTAATAACAACTCATAAATTATTATAGCTATAAATACTATACTAGCTTGTGGTTTTATATTTAATGATATTATACCTATTATCCCTAACATTACATATTTTAAATAAATATGCTTATTAAAATAAATTATATAAATACCTATAGTAAGTGTTGTAAATAAAGTTCCAATAGCATCAGAATAAGGAATAGAATACCAAGGAGATATATACATTAATAATAAAAAGTAGATATATGATAAAAAACTTAATATATTTCTACCTGTTATTTTTTGAACTATTCTATATATTAAAAATCCTGCAAAATTACAATTTATGCATAATACAATTAATAAAAGAAAGTAACTATATTTTTCTAATCCTACAATATTCACTATATAAATAATCTTTGAATATAAAGAAAGTAATAATAAATTATTAGGATAAGTTGAAAAATACCAATTATCTATTAAAGTGTTATTTTTATGTAATTCAAAACTATTTTTTATTAAGGTAGTTAAATCATATCCTACTAAAAAATAATA
Organism: Gemelliphila palaticanis; assembly: GCA_013415235.1. GTDB lineage: Bacteria > Bacillota > Bacilli > Staphylococcales > Gemellaceae > Gemelliphila > Gemelliphila palaticanis. The sequence goes on along the minus strand of JACBYF010000022.1, from coordinate 84 downwards.
GCTATATACCATTAAAATTTGTATACAAGTAAATAATATTATTACATATTTAATATTTATATTTCTTATACATTTATTATATAT
>JACBYF010000229.1 GCA_013415235.1 Gemelliphila palaticanis | reverse complement strand
CATCAGAATCAGCATCAACAAGTGCAAGTGAATCAGCAAGTACGTCAGCTTCTGAATCAGCATCAACAAGTGCAAGTGAATCAGCAAGTACATCAGCTTCTGAATCAGCATCAACAAGTGCAAGTGAGTCAGCAAGCACATCAGCTTCTGAGTCAGCATCAACAAGTGCAAGTGAATCAGCAAGTACGTCAGCATCTGAGTCAGCATCAACAAGTGCGTCAGAATCAGCAAGTACATCAGCATCTGAATCAG
>JACBYF010000228.1 GCA_013415235.1 Gemelliphila palaticanis | reverse complement strand
CATCAACAAGTGCGTCAGAATCAGCAAGTACATCAGCTTCTGAGTCAGCATCAACAAGTGCGTCAGAATCAGCAAGCACATCAGCATCTGAGTCAGCATCAACAAGTGCGTCAGAATCAGCAAGCACGTCAGCTTCTGAGTCAGCATCAACAAGTGCAAGTGAGTCAGCAAGTACGTCAGCTTCTGAATCAGCATCAACAAGTGCGTCAGAATCAGCAAGCACATCAGCATCAGAATCAGCATCAACAAGTGC
>JACBYF010000227.1 GCA_013415235.1 Gemelliphila palaticanis | reverse complement strand
AAGTAAATGCAGCAAAAGAAAAAATAGAAAGAGCAAAAGAAGCATTAAACGGAGTTGATACAAACAAAGAAGAACTACGAGCAAAAGTAGAAGAAGCTCCAACAGTACAACAAAGTCCAAAATACTACAATGCAACACCAGATAAAAAATCAGCATACGACGATGCAGTAAGAGAAGGACAAGCAGTACTAGACAAAGAAAATGCGACACAAGAAGAAGTAAATGCAGCAAAAGAAAAAATAGAAAGAGCAAA
>JACBYF010000226.1 GCA_013415235.1 Gemelliphila palaticanis | reverse complement strand
AAGTAAATGCAGCAAAAGAAAAAATAGAAAGAGCAAAAGAAGCATTAAACGGAGTTGATACAAACAAAGAAGAACTACGAGCAAAAGTAGAAGAAGCTCCAACAGTACAACAAAGTCCAAAATACAACAATGCAACACCAGATAAAAAATCAGCATACGACGATGCAGTAAGAGAAGGACAAGCAGTACTAGACAAAGAAAATGCGACACAAGAAGAAGTAAATGCAGCAAAAGAAAAAATAGAAAGAGCAAA
>JACBYF010000225.1 GCA_013415235.1 Gemelliphila palaticanis | reverse complement strand
AAGTAAATACAGCAAAAGAAAAAATAGAAAGAGCAAAAGAAGCATTAAACGGAGTTGATACAAACAAAGAAGAACTACGAGCAAAAGTAGAAGAAGCTCCAACAGTACAACAAAGTCCAAAATACAAAAATGCAACACCAGATAAAAAATCAGCATACGACGATGCAGTAAGAGAAGGACAAGCAGTACTAGACAAAGAAAATGCGACACAAGAAGAAGTAAATGCAGCAAAAGAAAAAATAGAAAGAGCAAA
>JACBYF010000224.1 GCA_013415235.1 Gemelliphila palaticanis | reverse complement strand
GTGCGTCAGAATCAGCAAGCACGTCAGCTTCAGAGTCAGCATCGACAAGTGCAAGTGAGTCAGCAAGTACGTCAGCTTCTGAATCAGCATCAACAAGTGCGTCAGAATCAGCAAGCACATCAGCATCAGAATCAGCATCAACAAGTGCAAGTGAATCAGCAAGTACATCAGCTTCTGAATCAGCATCAACAAGTGCAAGTGAATCAGCAAGCACATCAGCTTCTGAATCAGCATCAACAAGCGCGTCAGAATCA
>JACBYF010000223.1 GCA_013415235.1 Gemelliphila palaticanis | reverse complement strand
AAAATCAGCATACGACGATGCAGTAAGAGAAGGACAAGCAGTACTAGACAAAGAAAATGCGACACAAGAAGAAGTAAATGCAGCAAAAGAAAAAATAGAAAGAGCAAAAGAAGCATTAAACGGAGTTGATACAAACAAAGAAGAACTACGAGCAAAAGTAGAAGAAGCTCCAACAGTACAACAAAGTCCAAAATACACAAATGCAACAGAAGAAGCTAAGAAAGCATACGACGATGCAGTAAGAGAAGGACAAG
>JACBYF010000222.1 GCA_013415235.1 Gemelliphila palaticanis | reverse complement strand
ATCATGCATTTCAAAATTGTTATTCGATTGATTTGCAGAAAAATTAGAAAAATTATTTTGTTTTGGTTGGTTGAAGTCCATAGCTCCAAATCCATTATCTTGATATCTATTATTTGTAGTAGATCTATACTCTAAATACTGTATATTATCTGCTACTACATCCGTAGCATATACCATATTTCCATCTTTTCCTTGATAGCTTCTAGTTTGTATTCTTCCTTGAACCCCTATTAAGCTACCTTTAGATAGGAAACG
>JACBYF010000221.1 GCA_013415235.1 Gemelliphila palaticanis | reverse complement strand
GGAAGTAAAGCTTTTATAGAAAGAGCTACTTTACCTTTTTCCTGATCTAAATCTATTATGGCTACTTTCACAGTATCTCCTATAGATAATACATCAGAAATTTTTGAGAATCTATTGTGTGAAATTTCAGAAATATGAACTAGTCCGTCTATATCTCCTAATCCTACAAATGCTCCGAAGTTAGTAATTCTTCTAACTACACCTTCTACTACATCTCCTACATTTAATTTTTCAAAAGTTTCAGCTAATTTTTTA
>JACBYF010000220.1 GCA_013415235.1 Gemelliphila palaticanis | reverse complement strand
AGGAATGTCAAATGGAGATGGGTGGAATGCATTATTTTGGAATAATCACGACCAACCACGTTCTAATTCAAGGTTTGGAGATGTAAAAAAATATCCTTATGAATCTGCAACTATGTTAGCTCAAACATTACATCTTCTAAGAGGAACTCCTTATATTTATCAAGGAGAAGAAATAGGGATGACAAATCCTAGCTTTGATAATATAGATGATTATGTAGATATAGAAACGCATAATGCATATAAAGAATTGCTAGA
>JACBYF010000021.1 GCA_013415235.1 Gemelliphila palaticanis | reverse complement strand
AAAAACAATAACTACAAAGAACTACATACTAAATGGAAAAGTAGAAAAAACAGAAGAAATATCATCAGAGATAACAAAAGAAGTAGTAAACCAAATAGTAAAAGTAGGAACAAAGAAAAAAGAAACTACAAAACCAACAGATAATTTAACAACAGAAGAAAAACCGACTGTAGATTTCGTAGAAGAACTATCAACAAGAATAGAATCAATACCATTTACAGAGTTAGAAGAAAAAACTGATGAATTATACGAAGGCGAAAGAGAAATAAAAGTAGTAGGAGTAGCAGGAGAAAAAACAATAACTACAAAGAACTACATACTAAATGGAAAAGTAGAAAAAACAGAAGAAATATCATCAGAGATAACAAAAGAAGTAGTAAACCAAATAGTAAAAGTAGGAACAAAGAAAAAAGAAACTGTAACGACAGAAAAAGAAGTTGTTCCTTATACTACGGAATATATAGAAAATATTGAAAAAGAATATGGTTATGTTAATGTTGATGTAGAAGGAATTAATGGGGAAAAAACCATAACTAAATCTAACAATTTAGTTATCGATGAAAAAATAACAACCTCTCCAACAACAAAAGTAGTATCTGTAGGAACAAAACCAACAGAAGAAAGAGAACAGTTAGACTACACAACAGTATATGAAGCAAATCCAGAAGCAGAAAACGGAACAAGAACAGACAAAGTATCCGGAGAAACTGGAGAAGTAGTAAGAACAACGACATATACAGTAGACAGAGAAACTGGAGTTGTAACACCAACAACAACAGAAACAAGAACAGAGCCAACAACAACAGAAACAAGAACAGAGCCAACAACAAAAGTAGTATCTGTAGGAACAAAACCAACAGAAGAAAGAGAACAGTTAGACTACACAACAGTATATGAAGCAAATCCAGAAGCAGAAAACGGAACAAGAACAGACAAAGTATTCGGAGAAACTGGAGAAGTAGTAAGAACAACGACATATACAGTAGACAGAGAAACTGGAGTTGTAACACCAACAACAAAAGAAACAAGAACAGAGCCAACAACAAAAGTAGTATCTGTAGGAACAAAACCAACAGAAGAAAGAACACCTATAAACTACACAACAGTATATGAAGCAAATCCAGAAGCGGAAAACGGAACAAGAACAGACAAAGTATCCGGAGTAAACGGAGAAGTAGTAAGAACAACAACATATACAGTAGACAGAGAAACTGGAGTTGTAACGCCAACAACAACAGAAACAAGAACAGAGCCAACAACAAAAGTAGTATCTGTAGGAACAAAACCAACAGAAGAAAGAGAACAGTTAGACTACACAACAGTATATGAAGCAAATCCAGAATTAGACAACGGAACAAGAACAGACAAAGTATCCGGAATAAACGGAGAAGTAGTAAGAACAACAACATATACAGTAGATAGAGAAACTGGAGTTGTAACACCAACAACAAAAGAAACAAGAACAGAGCCAACAACAAAAGTAGTATCTGTAGGAACAAAACCAACAGAAGAAAGAGAACAGTTAGACTACACAACAGTATATGAAGCAAATCCAGAAGCAGAAAACGGAACAAGAACAGACAAAGTATCCGGAGAAACTGGAGAAGTAGTAAGAACAACGACATATACAGTAGACAGAGAAACTGGAGTTGTAACACCAACAACAACAGAAACAAGAACAGAGCCAACAACAAAAGTAGTATCTGTAGGAACAAAACCTAAAATAGTTGTGACATCTATCGAAAAAACAGTACGTTACGTTGCAGACAATAATATACCTTTAGATCAGCAAGTAGTTGAAGAAGAAGGAGAAAATGGATCTACAACAAAAACTACTACTTATACATTAAACACAACAGATGGTAGCGTAACAGAACAAACATCTACAGTTACTGTTGAGCCTAAAGAAAGAGTAATTAAAGTTGGAACACAACCAAAAGTAGAAAGAACAGAAGAACCAATAAAAGTTACATATCAAGCTAACGATAACTTGGCAGTAGGGCAAGAACAAGAAGTGTCAGCAGGAAGCCCTAAAGTTACAACAAAAACAACTACATATAATGTAAATCCAACAACAGGAGAAGTAACATCTAATGAGCCACAAGTTCAAGTAGAAGAAGGAAGTCCTAGAGTTGTAGAAAAAGGAACAAAACCTACTGTAGTAACAGAAGAAATAAACTTTGAAACAGAATACAGGGAAGATGCTAACAAATATAAAGATACTCCAAATGAAGTTCTTGTAGTTGGAAAAAAAGGTTTAAAAACAACAACAACAACCTATACTGTAAATGAGGATACTGGAGCTGTAACCCCAACAACAAATATAACAACAAAAGATCCAGTTAATGAAGTAATAAAAGTAGGAACAAAAGAAAGAGTAAAACCTACTCTTGAAATTTCTACTGTTGAAAAAGATATAGATGCAAAAGCTGTAACAGCAAGTTTTAACTTAAATGATACGTCAAACACAGCATTATCTTCAAAAGCACGATTATACAAAGGCAATGAATTAGTTAGAGAATTAGATATATCTAACATAAAAGAAAATTTAATAATAGATAATCTAGAATACTACAAAGACTACACATTAAAAACAGTGCTTACGTACGATTTAGGAAATGGTCAAGTTAGTGAAGAGCAAATAGATGTAGAAAACTTTAGATTAGATTACAAAAAAATAGAAATTAAAGATATTGATGAAATCGGACTGTATGAGAAAGAAGGGAATAATTATATTAAGAGATTCTCATTAAATTCTATTCCTAATAATGTAGATAACTACTTTATAAAAATAAAATCAGATAAATTTAAGGAAGTATTATTACCTGTTAAATCAGTAGTAGAAGGAGATTCAGGTTATTACAATGTAGTAGCATCTATACCTGAATTGGTTCAAGATAAAAATTCAGCATATAAAGAAGACTTTACTTTAAAAATAGATAAAGCAGCCCCTAGTGAAGTAGGAAGCTATAATTCATTTAAATCTCTTATAGATGCAATAAAAGCGAATCCAACAGGAACGTTTAAACTAGCTTCTGATATGAGTGCTTCAGAAGTAGAGCTTGACAAATCTGCAACAAGTTACATACCAGTAGAATTTAGAGGAACATTAATAGGTAGTATAGCAGATAAAAATTATGCTATTCACGATCTTGTGAAACCATTATTTGATAAAGTAAATGGTGCTTCAATAAGCAAATTAGACTTAAAATCTGTTGATATAAAAACAGATGATTCTCTTATAGGAGCTCTTGCTAAAGTATCAAACAATTCAAACATAACAGATGTATCTGTATCAGGAAGTGTTGTAGGTAAGTCAGATGTAGGAGGAATATTTGGTAGAGTAGAAAATAACAGTATAGTTTCTAATGTATCTTTTGAAGGAATTGTTAGAGCTAACAATACGGCTAATATTGCCAATACACTTGGAGGTATAGCAGCTAATCTAAAATCATCTTCTTCAATAACAAAAGCCAAAGTAGATATAGAGGCCTACATAACAGCTAATGAAGGAAAACATAAAGCCGGATCTTTAGTTGGAACTGTAGAAAGTTCAACTTTATCAGACAGCTATGCTAAAGGAAGCATAACAAACCAAGGTAAAGCAGGTCAAGTTGGTGGAGTAGTAGGGTCTACTTATTACGGAGGAAATGTTAATAATATCGTAAGTGAAGTAGCTACAAATGCTAATAAAGTACACGGAGATAGTAATTATGGTAGAGCCAATATTACTAATGTAAAACTAGTAAATGGTGTTGCCTCTGGAAAAGATGATAAATGGAGCACTAATACAATTTCTAAAGAAGAAGCAACTAACTTAGTACAGGCTTTAGGAATAACTACTACACTATCAGATAGTAGTAAATCTCAAAAAGAAAGTTTATATACAGTTGATTATAGTTCAGTAGCTGATGCGCAATCAGGTAGAGAAGTAGCATATCATAATATAGAAAAATTAATGCCATTCTATAATAAAGAATTAATAGTTTATTATGGAAATAAGGTATCAACAGATAGTAAACTTTATAATACTAAATTAATAGACGTTGTTTCTATGAGTGGAAATAATATTGTTACAGATATATCTACAAATAAAAATAATATAGATAAAATAATGTTACATTATGCTGATAATACAGTAAGCTATATGAATGTATCATTTAAAGAGGACTTTAAAAATAATCATGTTACAGAATACAATTTATCAGGAACAGACTTAATATACACTCCAGAAGAAATGATATCTGACTATGGTAGTTTAATATCAAAATTAACTCCTATATTATCAGCTGTTAACTTCGATTCACCTGAGGTTAGAGCTGTAGTGGGGCTAGCTACCGACACAGATAATAAGAAATTATCAAGATTATACTTAGAAGAACAATTTAATGAAGTTAAAGCTAATCTAAATTCTAATTTACTAAAAGTTTTATCTATGAATAACTCTATTAATACTAGGGGAGTAGCTGTAGAAAGTTACATATTAGATAAAATTAAAAAAGATAAAGAAGCATTTATGATTGGACTAAGTTATATGCAACGTTGGTATAATATTAACTATGGTGATATTAATACAAAAGATATGTCTACATTCAAGTTTGACTTCTTTGGAAATAATCTAGTTAATACTATAGATGAATTAATAAAAATAGGAAAATCTGGATATGATAACATTCAAGCGTCTAATAATTACACAGCCTATAGTAATTTATTAGCTAAATCTAAAAATAAAGATGATTTATTCAAATATATAGAATCATATAGAGCATTATTCTTACCTAACAAAGATAATGCAGATTGGTTTAAAGAAAATAGTAAAGCTTATATAGTAGAAACATTATCTAATGTAGAAGAATTGAGAAATAAACAACAAACGGCAGCTAGAGAAAATCCTTATACACATAGACTTTACAATAGAATAACACAAGATAATTGGCAATATAGAAATATGGTGCTACCACTTCTTACAATGAAAGAAGAAAGTGTCTATGCAATAACTACATTATCAACTATTTCATTCGGAGGGTATGAGAGATATAGATATGATGCAGATATACCAAACGGAGATGTTAAAACTTATGTTAGATCTCTAGTAGACAGAGCTTCTGAATGGCAAAGAAATCACTTTGACTTCTGGTACAAAATTTTATCTGAAGAAAATAGGGCTAAACTAGCTAAGAGTGTGTTGAACTATGATGGATTTAGATATATGGACGCTCCAAAACAAAATTCATGGAAAACATTAGATGATACAGAAAAATCTATTCAAGATTTCTTCGGACCAGTAGGAAAATGGTATCAATCTGCTGGGGCAATAGCTTATGCTAATGGTGTATTTACGCACTTTGCAGTAGGACGAATTTTAGACAGATATGGATCAGCAACATATACGCATGAGATGGTACATAACTTTGATGGTAATATTTACTTTGGAGGTTATGGACGACGAGAAGGACAGGGAGCTGAACTTTTTGCAGAAGGACTTCTTCAATCACCAGACTATATTGAACAGCCAGTTATAGGAATAAATCATATATTTGATGGAGATCCAGATACAGAAAAACGTATGCACACAAACAAACCAAACACTAGGTTTAATAATGCAACAGACCTGAAAAATTACTTCCACGGTATGTTTGATGTAATATACACACTAGAATATGCAGAAGCACAAAGTTTATTAAGTAAATCTAATGATGTAAAACAACAGTGGTTCCGTAAAATAGAAAATAAATATATAGTAGATAAAGATAATAAAGAAACTCACGCAGGAAATGTAATTAAAGCATTAACTAGCGAAGACGTAGCTAAATTGAGTACTTTTGAAAGTTTAATAGATAACAATATTTTAACGAGAAGAAACTATAGTGAAGGAGAAAAAGAACGAAATGGATACTACACTATAGCACTACATGCGCCACTGTATGCAGCATTATCTAATGAAAAAGGTTCTCCAGGTGATATAATGTTTAGAAGAATGGCATTTGAGTTACTTGCTGCAAAAGGATACGAAGAAGCATTTGTACCTTATGTATCAGGAAAATACGGAAAAGAAGCACAAGCCGGAGGATCACAAACTTGGTCTAATTGGTATGGAAGATACTTACCATTAATAACAGATACACATGTATTTAATAATATATTAAAATCTGAGTATAATAGTTGGGCAGACTTTAAAAAAGCAATGTATAACGAAAGAATAAACAAAAAAGAGTTATTAAAACCTATAACTATTAGATACGAATTAGGAGCTCCTAATAGTACAAAAACAGTAACAATAGAAAATTATGCTCAACTTCAAGCTTTAATAGACGCAGCGGTAGAAAAAGATATGACTAACATACAAAGAGCAACCGAACACGCGCCAGCAAGCTGGGTAAATCTATTAAAAGAGAGAGTATACAATGCTTACTTAAATCTAACAAACGATTTTACAGATTCAATATATAAATAAAGTATATAAAAAAGATAATAAAAAATGCGAAGTATAAATTTTATTTTTATACTATCGCATTTTTTAGCTAATTGAATAAAATAAATAACTGTGATAAAATTTGATTATAAAATTAATTGGAGGAGTTATGGATAAATTATTTAACTCAAAAATTTATTTGCACCACAGATTTAAATTAATTATGTGTTTGGACCTAATTACAGTTGTTATAGGTACTTTGATTACCATATTTTTAGATAGAAATATTTATATAACAGATATGATACGAGAATTTAGCGATAAAATAGCTATATTTTTATTAATATCAGTTTTTATATATTACTTCAGTTTTAAAATATCAGGTGTAAATAAAGCACTATGGTCATATTTGGGGATAAAAGAAATAATAAACATATGTATGGCAGTATTAACTTCTAGTTTTATTTGCTCAATATTATATGCTTTTATTTTCCCGGAAACATTTTCAAAATTAAGGTTTTTTATTTTCTCTCCTTTAGCTATAATAGCAGGGGTAATGTTCTTTAGAGTTTTATATAGAGCTTTACGAGAAAGTGTTAATCATAAAAAAGTTATCAATTACAAAAATACTTTAATAATAGGAGCAGGTGATGCTGGATACGTATTATTAAAAGAACTTAATAAAAATAATCGTTTTAATGCTCACATAGTAGGGCTTATAGACGATAAAAGAAAAGATTCTATGGTTAATGGTGTATTAGTATTAGGTACAACTTATGACTTACCAAAAATTATAGAACGTTACAATGTAGAATTAGTCTTTTTAGCAATTCCATCAATAAAAAATCATGATAAAAATAGAATATTAAATATTTTAAAAAACTGCAAACATGTGCAAGTTAAAGTAATGAAACCAGGTCTTTCTTTATTAGATGGAGGTAATATTACTAATCATATAGATGATGTTTCTATTGAAGACTTATTAGGTAGAGGAGTTGCAGACCTTTCTCAAGATGAGATACAATCTTATCTAACAGGAAAAAGAGTTTTAATTACTGGAGCAGGGGGTTCTATAGGTAGTCAACTAGCAAGAGAAGTATTTAACTTTAAACCGGAAAATCTAGTTTTACTAGATATAAACGAAAATTCACTTTATATGTTAGAAAGAGATTTTGATTTTAAAAAACTAGAAAATGAATCTTTAAAAAATGTAAATTATATATCTGAAATAGTAAGTATTAGAGATAAAGAAGCATTAAAAGAAGTATTTGAAAAATACAAACCAGAAGTAGTTTTTCATGCAGCGGCTCATAAGCATGTACCTTTAATGGAAAGACGCCCTCAAGAAGCTATAAAAAATAATGTTTTTGGGACAAAAAATGTTATGGATACTGCTATTGAATTTGAAACAGAACGCTTTATAATGATTTCAACAGATAAAGCAGTAAATCCAACTAATGCAATGGGCGCATCTAAAAGATTAACAGAAATCATTCTTCAATCTAAAGGAAGTAAGTATAAAACTAAATTTGCAGCAGTAAGATTTGGAAATGTACTAGGTTCTAATGGTTCAGTAATACCTATATTTAAAGAACAAGTAAAAAAAGGAGGGCCAGTAACTATAACCCATCGAGGAATAATAAGGTACTTTATGACAATACCCGAAGCGGCACAGCTGGTCTTACAAGCAGGATATTATGCTAATTCTGGGGAAATATTTTTATTAGATATGGGTGAGCCTGTAAAAATAATTGATTTAGCTAAAAACTTAATACAACTAGCAGGACTAGAGCCATATAGGGATATCGAAATAAAAGAGATAGGACTTCGACCTGGAGAAAAAATGTACGAAGAATTAACTCTTGATTATGAAAATAGTGAACCTACAGACAATAAAATGATATTTAAAAATACTACTCTATCTATAGATAAGAGCACTTTAGATCAACAACTATTATCTTTAGAAAAAGTAATTAATGAAGAGAAATCAGAAGAAAAAATAAAAGAAAAACTATTTGAAATTATAAATAATTACAATAGAAAGGATTAAACATGGCTAAGAAAAAAGAAATAAAAACAAATGCTATGCGCTTTTTAGATGATAATAAAGTTGAGTATAAACACTATGAATTTGATGCAACTAGTGAAGAAGCAAGAACGGGTGTCGGAGTAGCGAACTTAATAGGAAAAGATTTTAACCAAGTTTTTAAAACGATACTTACTGTTGATGATAAAAAAAATTGCTACGTTGCAGTAGTAATGAGTGATGATAATATCGATTTTAAAAAACTAGCTAAAGTAGCAGGAGTAAAATCTTTAAGTATGTTGCCACTAAAAGATTTAACAGCGACAACGGGTTATGTAAAAGGAGGATGTTCTCCATTTGCGATGAAAAAACTTTTTCCGACATTTGTTGATAAAAAATGTGAGTTAGTAGAAACAATAATAGTTTCTGCAGGAAAAGTTGGTCATCAAGTAGAAATAAATCCTACGGTATTAGTAGAAAAAATATCTGCGAAAATCGAAGATATAGTAAAAGAATAAAAAAATATTTTATAATTAAGTAATAAAAAGATGCTATGTTAACTTTACTTTAAATAAACTTAAAAAAATTTTTAAAAAAACTATTGACATATTAAAATATAAGTGATAACATATAATTATAAAAAATATATATTTTAAGGAGACTTATAATCATGAAGAAAAAATTATTATTATCAGTATTAGCAGCTGGTTTAGTATTACCATCAGCAGCAGCTTTAGCAGAAGAGGTTCCATTTGAAGGAGCTAAAATAGCAGAAGACATTCGTGCAGAATTAGCAGCTAAAGAAGCTAGAGAAGCAGCAGAAGCAGCAGAAATCAAAGATTTAGTAGAAAAAGGATTAGCTGAAAATAAAGGAGAGTTACAACCACTAGGAAACGGAGTTTATGTTTCAGTTAAAGAAGGTAAAGGTAACAACGTAATCCTTCCAAAAGGACCAGATGCAACAGTTGGAGCTAACAAACCAGTAGCTAAAACTGAAAACAAAGCAGCTAACAAAGCTGGTAAAAAAGCTTTACCAAAAACTTCAGCTGTAAAATAATTTAAGATTATTAAAATAAAAGTCATTCGAAAGAATGACTTTTTTTATTGAATTTCTTTAACAAATATGATAAATTAAAATTAATGGTAGTAATAAATATGAAATAAAGAAAATACTATCCAACCAATGACTTACTATTCAAAAAATGTTAACAAGTCCAAATATTGAACACATTTTGTTAGGATTAATTAGGGATATGACAGGAGAAAATTAACAATAAAAGAACCATATAGTATAGATAAATAAAAAGAAAAACTAGAAGAAAAAAAAGCAGAAAGAATAATGTAAATTTTTAACTTGTAGATAAAATCTAACTTGTAAAAGTTTTACAAAATTCATCTGCTTTTTTATTATAATTTATTAACTAATAAATATATTAATACCAAAATAAGTATTATCAAAATAGGAATACTTATTTTTCTAGTTTTTTTAACTACTATAATTTCTATAATTTTTTGTAATATTAAAATTCCCACTGAAACAGCTATTACTATTATTTTAGTTTTCTTATCATCTAAGAATATAGATCCTATAATAAGAGACATAGAAATAATAGAAACAATAGTACTAATAACCGTAAATTTTAAATCTTTTTCTGTCATAAAGAGTACCTACTTATCTTTTTTTATTTTAATAGTTACATTTACTGTTGGAGAATCAATAGAATATTTCTCTGTTGTATTTGCATAAACTTTTAAACTTTTAAGTTCAGTAGTTTCTTCTTTTAGGCTAGATAATTCTACGTCAACAAAAACTTCTTTTATACTATCTAAAATATCTTTATTTTCTGCTCTTAAAATAATAGAAGAAGGCTCTATAATTATACTATCTAAAGTAAATCCACTAGGAAGATTATCTACTTTATTTATACTAACTTCTAAAGTTTTCTCGATACTTTCTAATTCTATATTCATTGTAGTTGTAACTTTCTCTATATCTATATCTTCAATTTTATTAAAGTTTCTATCGTAAGCTACAAACTTAACTTCTTCGCTAGTATTTTTGCTAATTTTTGTTTTTAAATCACTTTCAGCTCTAACTTCATAAATACTATTAATAGTTTCCTCTGCTCCAGAAATTTTAACTTTTGGCATATTCAGAGAGAGAGATTTTATAGTGTAACCAAGAAGCAGTCTTTCATTTTTAACTTTAGGAATAACAGGAAATTCTTTGGTAACTCTATCTCTAACTGAAACAGTAATAAATTCTGGTTCACTGACAGCTTGTGTATTTTTATCATCTACACCTATAATCTCTATTTTAATTTTTTGATCATCTCCAACTTCAACTTTACTTAAATCTAATCTAGCTTTTAAGTTTTTTTCTAAAGATATTTTTTGTACAGTTGATTGTTCCCCAGATACTTTAACATCAGTAGTATCTGGTACACCTAGAACGTAATATTTATCTCTGTCATAAGTTACTTCTAATGGAACATCATTTAACCAAGTAGTAGCAGTTGCTCCTTTGCTATTAGGGCTAAAATATTTAGAAAAAATATCATTTACAGAGAAAAATAATAACAGAGATATTAAAAAAGATGTTAGAATTAAAGGTAATTTGTCTTTATTCATTATTAAAACCTCCTAATTTTTTAGATGTTAACCAATTTTTCTCTAAAAAATTAGTTAGTTTTTCTTCGCTTAGCTCAGTAATTAATACTCCACCCGTAGCAACAGAAATATTTCCTGTTTCTTCTGATACTGCTATTGTAATAGCATCTGTTATTTCAGATAAACCTATAGCAGCTCTATGTCTAGTCCCATAGTTACTAGCTATATCTCGAGAGTCAGATAGAGGAAGAACACAACTAGCGGCAACAATTTTATTGTTATTTATAATTACAGCCCCGTCATGTAAAGGTGTATTCGGTATAAATAAATTGGTTAACAATTCACTACTCATTTCTGCGTTTATATCGATACCTGATTCTATATATTCATCAAGACCTGTATTGTTTTGAAGAACTATTAAGGCACCGATACGTCTTCTTGCCATATATTTAGTAGAAGAGGCTATCATAGAAATAATTTTTGATTTTTCTTTATTTTCTTCTTTTTGATTTTTTAATAAAATATTCATTATATCAAATCTACCAATATGTTCTAACGTTCTCCTAATTTCTGGTTGGAAAATAATAATGATAGCCAAAACCCCCCAAGTTACAAGTTGATCAATAATGTAACTCATGGTTTTAAAACCTATTATATTAAATGCTACTTTTAATATTAATATAATAAGTATACCTTTAATTAGTTGAATTCCTCTAGTACCTTTAAGTAGGTTTAGTGCTGTATAAACAAGAACCCAAACTAAAAGTATGTCAATTAATGATATAACAAGTTTAATTAATTGAAAATCTGCGAAATAATCGGCTAACATTCTATTCTCCTCTCTAAAAATATTTTATGCAATTACAATTATATCATAGTTTTTTAGCTATTAAAAAATTTTTTTAAGAATTTATGGAAAATTTTAAATTTTTTACGATATATATAGTGTCAGAGGCCAACGACAAAAAAATAAAAAAAGAGGTAATAAAAAATGACAGTAAAACATAAAGCAATAAAACTAAACTACACAGTAGATGTTAAAGGAAAACCAGTAACAAAAGGTTACTCTTATGAAGTAGCAAAAGATGTAGAACCTACTACAGCAAAAGAAGTAGGGGAAGCTTTAGCAACTCTAGTTAAAGATAATATTGAAGAATACACACTATCAACATCAGAAACTATATAATAAAAAGAGAGGTAACAAATTATGACAAAACAACTAGTAATGACATTTAATACAGAAGACAATAAAACTTTTAGAGTAACTATTAAAAATCCTAAGGATAGTCTTGAACGTTCAACTATAAATCAAGTTGCAGAAAAAATTGTTTCTACAAGAATTTTCAACAATTCCAAAAGAGTAGTTAAATCTCTAAAAAAAGTAGCGTATGTTACTAGAGATGAAAATGTAGTTGAGTAATCATTTTAGAAAGGATGTGTTGAGGATTTTTCCTCAATACATCTATAAAAAATAAGTATAGCTATAAATTGCATTAACACTTTTTGTAGTATTATTTTTAACTAAATAAAAATAAAATAAAATAAACAATTTTTTCCTAGCATGATTATAAAACTTCAATGTTAAAAATATATTATAGAGGTAGCGTAATGGATATAGTAAATTTTATAAATACGGTCGGTTTTCCTATTTTTGTTGCAGTATATTTTTTAGTTCGACTTGATAATACATTAAAAGATATATCTAAAAATATAATAGACTTAACAAAAATAATAGAACTTACTGTAAATAAAGAAAATTAAAATAATTATCAAAATTTTAAAAAATTCAAGATAGCGAGAAATATCAATATCTTGAATTTTTATTTTTATAAATATAAATATTAATTATAAATTTATGATGTTTCCACTTTAAGATATAATAAATTTTTCGGGGATTTCTTTAGTAAATTATATTGAATGTCTTGCATACTCTATTTCATCAACGTTGTATTTTTCAAAATCTTCGTTAATAATGTGGCTAATTTCGTGATCAAAAGTTTTTTTCATTTCCCAATAACCCATTTTTGCATTCAAAAATATTGTGTAACTATCATCTTCATTTTTAGTAACGCATCCCTTAACTCTACTCGTAGGAAAATCTATAATTTTTGTGTTTATACAAATGCCATTTATATATTGTGTATCCATATTACCTCTCCCTATCTTTTAAATTTTGCAGTATTCCTGTAACTAATTGTAAATCTTCAGCAGTAGCATTTTTACTAGCATCAAACAAAATTCTTAAATCATTATTTTCAAATATAGATTGGGCAATTTCTCTAGTATCATCATTTATATAATAATTATCTTCTTCCCAACCGTACAAATAAGCAGGACTACATTCCAAAAATTTGGCTAGAAGTTCTACTTTTTCTTTGGGGATATTAGTTATAATACCTTGTTCGTACTTGTGTAACGTCTGTTTTGAACTGTTTGTTAATTTTCCTAATTCTTCTAATGTATAATTTTTTTTAAGACGTAAATTTTTGATTTTTTGACCTATAGTCATAACTATCACTCCTTATAAAAATATTATCATAAAATAACTTTTTAAGCAACTTTTAATCGATAAAAAGTAACTTGACAAGATACAAATTAAATGTTAATATTTAGTCATAGGGAATTTCGTTAAAAATTTTTTTAGAACACAGGTAACTTAAAAAGTTACAAAAGGAGTTTATTATGGATAAGAAAAAGTATATAGAATATTTATTACGCAACTGCTACAGATTAAAAGAAGAATTTTCAAAAGATGAACAAGATAGAGGAATTTGTTTAGTTAATTTTTTAGATAAAGATGAAGAACGAGATTTAATAAAAGATATAACTATAGCGATAAATTTTTATGAAAGTTTAGATATTATAAAAAGGGAAATAATGATACTGAGATTTTTAAAAAGCAAACTTATAAAAGAAGTAGCAGAAATAACTAATTATTCAGAGAGTAACATTAAACTAGTATTAACAGATTGTAAAAATAAATTTTTAGAGATGTTAGAATAACGATTTTTATATCTTATAAATTATTAAATGGAAAATTTTTATAAAGAAAAAGTACTATAAGAGGTCAATTTTAAACCTTTATAGTACTTTTTGTATAGTGTATGAATATTTATTAAACTAAATTATTTATCAAGATATGCGTTTAACATCCAAACGTTTTTTTGTAATTCTGTTTTTAATCCTAATGCTAAATCTGCAGTTCCTTGATCGTTAGCTTCTTCTGAAACTTCCATAAGTTCAGAAAGGTCAGCTATTAATAAGTTGAAGTCAGCAAGTACAGCTTCAACCATTTCGTTTGTAGTTTCTTTTTCTGTAGCTTCTTTAATTGTAGCTATTTCTAAAGATCCTTTTAATGTAGAAACTGGACGCCCACCGATTGATAAAAATCTTTCTGCTACTTCATCTAGTGATTCAGTTACATAATCATAGTATTTTTCAAATACTTTATGTAAAGTGTAGAAAGAAGTTCCTTTTACATACCAGTGGAAGCTGTGTAATTTTGTATATAAAACTGTTAAATTTGCTACTAATTTATTTAGTTCTTCATGTTGTTTTGTCATTGTTTTAAATCCTTTCAAATAAGTTATATTAGTATTATACTACTAAAAAAAATAAAAGCAAAATTAAATGCATTTAACAATTTTATTGTTATTTAATTTGATTGTCTAAAAAATATATTTGTTATATAATAAAATCGTTAGGAGGATATGTATGTCATATTTAGTAGTTTTAATTATAAAGTTTTATAGAAAGTTTATCTCGCCCTATACGAAGCCACGTTGTAGATTTTCGCCAACTTGTTCAGCTTATGCTTTAGAAAGTTTTACAAAATTTGGCTTTTTCTTGGGGGGGTATTTAACTGTAAAAAGATTATTAAAATGTCATCCTTTTTATAAAGGTGAGTACTTTGATAACGTACCTCTATTTAAAGAAGATATATTCAAAAGAAATAAGGAGAAATAATGAAATTTTTAAAAGATTATCCATTACCTATAAGTGGTCTTTTTTTATCCATGCTAACATTAGGTAATGTTTTGCAAACATACTCTAATTCTATTAGAGTAATGATAGGGACTGTTATATTTTTACTGTATATTATTTACATACTAAAGTTGATTTTTTGTTTTTCAGATGTTATGAATGCAGTTAACACTAATACGTTAGTTGCTAGTAGTTTTCCTGTAATAGCGATGGCAAGTGTAGTGCTTAGTTCTTATATTAAGCCTTTTAGTAGTGAAATAGCTAATTTTCTATGGTACGCTGCATTAGTGTTCTATTCTTTTTATATGCCTTATTTTACTTATCGTTATGTAAAAGGCTTTAAAATAACTAATGTCTTTGCTACTTGGTACATAGTTTATGTGGGTATTGCTATTATCGGGATTTTTTCAAGAGTGTCTGATAATTATATAGTTGGACAATTTACTTTTTGGTTTGGTCTTGTAACGTTTTTAATATTGCTACCAATAATATGCTACCGAGCTGTAAAATATCCTAATATTACAGATTTACAAAGACCGTCATTAATAGTACTTGCAGCACCGGCGTCACTACTATTTTTATCTTATTATTTTTCTGTAACAGAAAAAAGTAGTGCTATGTTAATATTTTTATTTGTACTATCTATATTGTTTTATGTAATTGCACTATTTTTATTACCGAGAATTTTAAAACAAGATTTTTATCCTACATTATCAGCTACAACATTCCCTATGGTAACAGGGGCTTTTGTATCAAGATTAATGGCTGAATATTTTGTGAGTTATCAATCTATATTTAGTGGACTATACTTAGTACAATTAGTAATAGCAGTATTTGTAGTAACATTTGCGTTTATGTCTTATATAAAATTTTTTATAAAATATTTTAAATAAATATAATAAAGAAGTTATTTTGTTTTACTCAAAATTTTTATCGATAAGAGAGTAAAATAATGTATAACTTCTTTTATTTTTTTAACAATATATATGATATAATAAAGTTATAGAACAGAAAGGAGTATTTTATGATTTTAGAATTTAAAGATG
This sequence comes from Gemelliphila palaticanis, assembly GCA_013415235.1. Classification (GTDB taxonomy): domain Bacteria; phylum Bacillota; class Bacilli; order Staphylococcales; family Gemellaceae; genus Gemelliphila; species Gemelliphila palaticanis. The sequence continues at coordinate 3,361 of JACBYF010000021.1, read as the reverse complement.
TGTATAAAAGTTTTGGCGATACAAAAGTTCTAAAAGGAATAAGTTTTACTGCTAAAAGTGGAATAGCCAACGGTTATTTAGGTCGTAACGGGAGTGGAAAAACTACTACTTTTAGATTGTTATTAGATATATTTCGACCAGATAGTGGAGAAATTTTGTTAGATGGTAAGCCGATAGATAGAGATAAGTTAAAAATAGGCTATTTACCCGAGGAACGAGGAATGTATGATGGAGTAGGGCTTGTAGATCAGCTAGTTTATTTTGGTATGTTAAAAGGTATGAGCAAGCAAGATGCTACTAGAGAAGCTAAACGTTGGTTAGAATTTTTTGAGTTAGAAGATAATAAAAAACAGTTAAAAACTCTATCAAAAGGAAATGCCCAAAAAATTCAAATAATTCAGTGTGTAATAGATGACCCCGATATTTTAGTTTTAGACGAACCTTTTAGTGGGTTAGACCCGGTCAATGTAGGAAAGTTAAAAGAAATAATTAACGATTTTATAAGTAGAGATAAATTAGTAATATTTTCATCCCACCAAATGCCTGTAGTAGAAACTTTTTGCGAGGATATCAATCTTTTAGAAAAAGGAGAAATACTTTTAAAAGGTAATTTAGAAAATATAAAAAGAGAATTAGGAAATAAAAAAATGCTTCTATCAGTAGCAGATCATAATTCAGAACAACTTATAGCTAAGTTACAAGAAGCTAATTTGAATTTAGATTTAGGTGTTGAACAAAAGTTAGTTCTGGTTGACTTTAAAGATAACGATGCAAAACATAAACTATTAAATTACCTGGCAGAAAATGATTTGGATATAGAAGAATTCAAACTTTACAAACCTAGCCTAGAACAAATATTTGTAGAAAGAGTAGGTGGAAATGATGAATAAATTATTAACAGTTTTTAATTTTGAATTTAAACAATACTTAAAGAAAAAATCAACGATAGTTATGTTTATAATATACTTTGTAATAGCCTTTGGGGGAACATTCGTACCGTCACTATTTGGAGAAAATGGAGCTTTGAAAAATGTTTTTTCTAAAGAAGACAATAGCAACTTTCAGAGAAGTGCCTATATTATTAAAGATATAGAAGTAGATAAGTCATATTTAAAAGAAGCAAAACAATATACCGATAGAGAGCAAATAGAAAAAGATATAAAAGATGATAAGATAGACGAGGCGATAATCTTATCAAAAGATAGTTACGAATATTTAACGAAAAGTGGTTTATATGTAGATGATTCAGAGTTTAATATGATTTTTGATAATATTTTAAAAAAATCTTATTATGAATCACAAGGCTTTGACTACTTTAAAATAAAAGAGTTAGAAACTACTTCGCCAAAAGCTAAATTGGTAACTGTTGGTGGAAGCGGAGATTTAGAAGCTGTTGCTGTAAAAACAGGAGTTGTTTACTTCTTAGCGTTTATACTTTATATTTTAGTATTTATGTTTGGAACTATTACAGCTAACAATGTAGCTAGAGAAAAAACTAACAGAGCTATGGAACTATTAATAGTTACCGTAAAACCTTCTATATTAATAGTAGGAAAAGTTTTAGCGTTTGCTGTCATAGGAATTTTACAAGTAGCAGTTTTAATAGGAACATTTTTAGTCGGATTAAAAATTAACTTTGAAAACTATTCAGAAAGTTTTAAAATGATAGTAAAAAATGTAGACTACAATTTAATTTTTGTGTGGTTTATATTCGCTATAACAGGTTTTGTAATGATGTTATTCCTATTTTCTGCTTGTGCTTCATTAGTAAGTAGAATAGAAGAACTTAATACGGTATTAACTTTACCTATTATGACATTTATGGTGGCATTTTTTGCAAATATTTATACAATGGGAAAAGCAGGAGATAGTGTTTTAGTAGACTTTTTATCTTATTTCCCGCTAACATCGTACTTTAGTATGGTTTCAAAATATGCAGTAGTTAATATGCCTATTAGCCAAGTAATTATGTCATACTTAATATTACTAGCAACAACTGTTTTTATTGCATACATCTCTATTACGGTATATAGACGAGCAACACTAAGATACGGACAAAAATTAAGTTTCTTTAAAATGTTAAAAAATAAATAGATAGAAAATCTAGTAACTAGAGGGTAGAAATTCTCTTTTTACTAGATTTTTTTATATAAAATAACTTTTTGTACAATTAATATAGTATAATAAATGAGATAATAAATAACTAAGGAGATGTTACATAATATGTTTAATTCAAATTTAGAAATAACCTCTAGTGCTTCAAAAATGTCTTATCAAATTGAAGCTATGAAAATTTTAAAAACTAAAAAAAGTTTAATTAATAATTATATAGAAACAGCTAAAAAACTAAATACATTTCCGAAAGAATTAACATATGTAACTAGTTTTTATGATAACAAAACAGGAAGTAGTGGTTCGCTTTTTAAAAATAACGAAAAAGAAGATGAATATATTTTAGCCTATGCAGGAACAAATCCTTATGCAGATGCATCTAAAGATTTAGACACGGATATATATGATATAGGTTTAGGTCAAGGGAAGCATTACAAAAGTTGTATAAATTTTTATAAAAAAGTTTCTGATAAATACGGAAATAATATAATTTTAACGGGGCATTCTCTAGGTGGCAATATTGCTCAAAGAGTTGCATTGGAGTTTAATGTTCCTAGAACAGTTATTTATAATTCAGCGCCATTATACATAAAAAATGGTGTGGATTTATTTATGAATATAGATGAACAAAATAGAACTTTATATAACAAAAGAATAATTAGGTATAAGCGTAATGTAGCAAAAATAGACAGAAAAATTTTAGAGTTTACAGGAAGTGTTATTCAAATATCATCAGAAGAAGATATGTTAAATAGAATAATGAGAACTCTAGGTGATGAAGCTGTTTATATAAGTAAAGACTATATTTTAAAAGATGCAGGACTGCATTCTATAAATGGTTTTATTAATAAAGGTGATATTATAAAAAATATACTATTAGGTGTAGCAGTAGACAATGATGATTTTGTTGATAAATATAAACCTATAGTTTGTTCGGACAATAAAAGTATAGGTAATTTAACTAACGATAAAAAAATATCGCTCGACCACTTAACAGCACTATTTTTAAGTAACGAGCAATTTATTGCGTATGCATCTAGTAAGATGGATGATATAGACATAAATAAATTTCTTCTGCATCTTATTAATAAAATTAAAGTTTAAATATCATTAATTATAGTAATAATATTATAATTTTATAATGAGGTTATAATTAATTATTGTAATAAATAAAAACAAAAAATTTTTAAGTGTAATTTGAAATGTGATATAATTAGTCTTAAAAGTTATTATTATATTAGTTAAATAT
>JACBYF010000219.1 GCA_013415235.1 Gemelliphila palaticanis | reverse complement strand
AGATATGATAGCAATGGCAAGAAAAAGTTTTGATAATGCAGTTAACTTCTTCCAAACTCGAGATGAAAAATTAAATGAACGTGGGAATAAATTAGAAGAAGCGATAAATTCTATTGATGAAGAAATGGCAAATTACTTAACTTTGTTGTTTAGAGAAAAACTAAGTAATAAAGAAGGGGTAGTAGCTTCAGCTTTATTAGATGGAACTAGGGATATTGAAAGAGTCGGAGATCATGCCCGAGATATGCTTGTATC
>JACBYF010000218.1 GCA_013415235.1 Gemelliphila palaticanis | reverse complement strand
CCACTCTAAAAAGGAATCACAAGCAGAAAACCATAGAAAGCTTTTTATTGCAATAGCTAGTGATTTAAGAGTTATATTTGTAAAACTTGCTGATAGATTACATAACATGAGAACTCTTAAACATATGTGAGAAGAAAAACAAAGAGAAATTTCTAGTGAAACCTTAGAAATTTATGCGCCACTAGCTCATAGATTAGGTATTAGTTCTATAAAATGGGAATTAGAAGATACATCTTTGAGATATCTTCACCCTGA
>JACBYF010000217.1 GCA_013415235.1 Gemelliphila palaticanis | reverse complement strand
ATTTAACCAATCACGACTTGGTCCCGAAGAATTTTTATTTGTTCTAACATCGCATATTTCTCCTGTAGAAAGAACATAATCAAATGGAACTATTTTATCATTTATTGTAGCTCCTATCATTTTATTTCCTACTTCACTATGTATTGCATATGCGAAATCGACTACACAGGAACCTTTAGGCAACTCTATTATATCGCTATTAGGTGTAAAAACATATATTTTGTCACTAAGCAGGTCCACTTTTAAAGAATCAAC
>JACBYF010000216.1 GCA_013415235.1 Gemelliphila palaticanis | reverse complement strand
CTTGTCCATTTTTGTATGTTTTTCCGTTATGTACCCCGTTGGCATATTTTCCGTTTACAAAATATTTTGTTCCCGAGTTATCTTTCCCGTACCCTGTTAGTTTCTTTCCATCTTTGAAGAAATACCAGTCTTTTCCGTCATCATACCACCAGTTTGCATATTTTCCATTTACAAAATATTTTTCTCCTGAATTATCTTTTCCGTACCCTGTTAACTTCTTACCTTCTTTAAAGAAATACCAGTCTTTTCCGTCAT
>JACBYF010000215.1 GCA_013415235.1 Gemelliphila palaticanis | reverse complement strand
ATGAGTTAATGAATTAGAAAATATAAAACTCATTCCATTTTTACTATCTTTTGTTGACTTTATTTCATCAAAACATAAATACTCAGGTAGTGTATTAAAATTAGTTATATCTACTTGTGTTTTACATCCATAAAGAGATCTTATTACAGTAGTATAAGAAACATCGTGTGACTTAGCTATTTGTTTAAATGATAAAGTATCAGCTAAAGAACTCATTATTGATAACACTACGTTTCTAGAAATATTACAATATTT
>JACBYF010000214.1 GCA_013415235.1 Gemelliphila palaticanis | reverse complement strand
GGAAGACCACGCGTTGTCGAAAAAGGAACACAACCTAAAGTAGAAAGAAACGAGGAGCCACCAACAGTAACGTATGTATCAAATCCTAACTTACCAGAAGGAAGCGAAAACGAAACAGACCCAGGAGTGCCAAAAGTAACAACGACAACAACAACATATGAAGTAGATCCGGATACAGGTAATGTAACACCAAGTACAAATACAGAAGTAACTCCTGGAAGACCACGCGTTGTCGAAAAAGGAACGCAACCGAAG
>JACBYF010000213.1 GCA_013415235.1 Gemelliphila palaticanis | reverse complement strand
AGCATCAACAAGTGCGTCAGAATCAGCAAGTACATCAGCTTCTGAGTCAGCATCAACAAGTGCGTCAGAATCAGCAAGCACATCAGCATCTGAGTCAGCATCAACAAGTGCGTCAGAATCAGCAAGCGCGTCAGCTTCTGAGTCAGCATCAACAAGTGCAAGTGAGTCAGCAAGTACGTCAGCTTCTGAATCAGCATCAACAAGTGCGTCAGAATCAGCAAGCACATCAGCATCAGAATCAGCATCAACAAGTGC
>JACBYF010000212.1 GCA_013415235.1 Gemelliphila palaticanis | reverse complement strand
GGAAGACCACGCGTTGTCGAAAAAGGAACACAACCTAAAGTAGAAAGAAACGAGGAGCCACCAACAGTAACGTATGTATCAAATCCTAACTTACCAGAAGGAAGCGAAAACGAAACAGACCCAGGAGAGCCAAAAGTAACAACGACAACAACAACATATGAAGTAGATCCGGATACAGGTAATGTAACACCAAGTACAAATACAGAAGTAACTCCTGGAAGACCACGCGTTGTCGAAAAAGGAACGCAACCGAAG
>JACBYF010000211.1 GCA_013415235.1 Gemelliphila palaticanis | reverse complement strand
AAGTAACGTATACAAACGAAAACGGAGAACCAGAAACAGTAGTAGTAACAAAAGGTGAAGATGGAAACTGGACAACACCAGCAAAACCAGGAGTAACAGTAAATCCAAAAACTGGGGAAGTAACAATTGATAAAGATAACGTTAAAGACGGATCAGAAGTAACTGCAACAACAAAAGATGGAAACAACAACCCATCAGAACCAACAAAAGTAACAGCAGGAAACGATGAGCCAACAACAGACAAACCAGGAAAAC
>JACBYF010000210.1 GCA_013415235.1 Gemelliphila palaticanis | reverse complement strand
AAAAAAACAAAGATTCAAGTGTAAATCTTGTAATAAAAAATTTGTAGCTACTACTCCATTCGTAAAAAAATATTGTAATATTTCTAGAAACGTAGTGTTATCAATAATGAGTTCTTTAGCTGATACTGTATCATTTAAACAAATAGCTAAGGCACACGATGTTTCTTATACTACTGTAATAAGATCTCTTTATGAATGTAAAACACAAGTAGATATAACTAATTTTAATACACTACCTGAGTATCTATGTTTTGATGAAAT
>JACBYF010000020.1 GCA_013415235.1 Gemelliphila palaticanis | reverse complement strand
AACTAATGGTGGATTATCAGATGCTAGAAATTTTGGAATAGAAAAATCTACAGCTGATTTAATATACCTTCTAGATTCAGATGATTTTATAGATAAAAATTGTATAAAGGCATTGTATAATCAGCAAGTAATACATAATGCTGACGTAGTTTTTTCTAACTATTTTAATTATATAGAAAGTGACAATACATTTGCTTATTATATTATGAATAAAGATTTTAAGATAGATGATGTTCATCCTTTTGAAGCAATTATTAGACAAAGTAAATGGAAATATAATACGCCATCTTATATTATTGCCCAAAACAAACTTTATAAGAAAAAATTATTTAATAATATAAATTATCCTAAAGGGAGAATTTTTGAAGATGAGGCAACTACACATAAATTATTTATGAACAGTAAGAAAATAATAAGTATAGACGCTAGCTATTATTGTTATAGAATTAGAAATAATAGCATAATGACAGAAAATTTTTCAGCAAAAAAGGCAGAAGATTTAATTTATATAGTAAACGAAAAACTTTCTGACATAGTTTTATATGGTAATGGAAAATATTTAGAAGATACTAGGAATAAAATGTATAGATTATTAAATATTTATAAAAATTTACTAGAAGATAATAATTTAAAAGATTTAGATGTTTATAAATATATATTAACAAAAATAAATTTGTACAAAATAGGAAACGAGGAATAGTTATGGGAAAAAGAATGGCAATAGTATTAGGTTCAGATTACAATTATGTAAGACAAGTAGAAACTACAATAAAATCTATAGTAAAACATAATAAAAATATTGACTTTTACCTTCTTCACGAAGATTTCCCACAAGAGTGGTTTGTATATACAAATAAAAAATTAGGTCAATTTAATAGTAAAATAAATAATTTGCAAATAAGGCTAGATTTATCAGAATACAGTACGTATTCACATATAAGTAAAGCAACATTTTTTAGATATTTAATACCACAATTAATAGATGAAGATATTGTTCTATATTTAGATTCTGATATAATAGTTAAAGATAATATAGAAGATCTTTTTGATTTGGATCTAGAAAATAATTACTGTGCTGCAATATTAGATGAAGATTTACAACAAGGCTTCAATGCAGGAGTATTATTACTTAATAATAAACTTTGTAAAGAGCATAACATATCAGACAAACTTTTTGAATTTACTAACAATGAAGCAAAAAGCCATATATTAGCTGATCAATATGTACTTAATGAAGTATTCAAAAATAGAGTTTTATTTATTGACAGAATATACAATTATCAAGTAGGTGGCAATCTTTCTTGGCAAATACAAGGAAAATTAGAAAAATTAATTTATGAAGATAACACTATAGAAAATGTTAAAATTATTCACTATACTACAAGTCAAAAACCGTGGATACATTTATCTAGTTGTATCTTTAAAAATTTATGGTGGGAATATTATAATTTAGAATGGTCAGAATTGTTACATAATATAGAACCAAGTATTGAAATAAATAATAAAAAGAAAATATTTATTTTAACTGCCTCAGATAGCTTAGAATCAATAAACCAACTGTTACAAAATTTGAAAGATTTTGAATTTCATATAGCAGCATTTACGATGATTTCGGATAAGCTAATTCTACTACAAAGATACCCTAATGTTAGGGTATATAAAAGTTTTATATATCCTGTTTTAGAAAAATTAATTTCAGAATCTGATATATATCTTGACATAAACTATGGAATAGAGGTAGAAAATATAGTGTCTAAATTCCATTCTTTAAATAAACCTGTACTAACTTTTGATGTTACAAATCATGATACAACAGGAAGAAGTAAAGTTTTTAAAGTTGATGAAGTAGATAAAATGATAGAAGAAATAAAGAATATTTAAAAGGAGTAAAATTTTATATGGCGAAAAGAAAAGCTGTAATATATGTAGTAAGAGGCGCACATATACAGTTAATGACAGTATCTATTTCATCATTGTTAAGAAATTATAATTCAGATGAAAAAATAGATTTAATTATTATTGAAGATGATTTAGATACTAGAGATAAAGAGATTATATTATCTTTACCTGAAATATATAATAAACATAATATAAACATTAAGTTTAATAAACCTCCAAAAATTAGTGATAAAATTAAAGCTGTAAAGACAGAAATAGGAGATATGACACTATGGAGATTATTTTTACCACTAGAATATCCGGAGTACGAACAAATACTTTATTTAGATAATGATACTATAATATATTGTGATATAAGTGAATTGTTTGATAATACAGATATTAATAAACTAATAGGAGCAGTAAGAGACTTTTATTTTTATGTAGATAGTGAAGTAGTTAATTTATCAGGTAATTTTGGATTAGAAAACCTTAAAAATTATGTGAATTCAGGAATAATTGTTTTTAATGTTGATAATTATGTATCATCATTTTCAGAAGAATATTTGATAGATACAATTTTATCAAATACATATAGTTGGCCTGATCAAACAATTATAAATAGAATATGTGTTGACAATATATCTTATTTACCCTTACAATATAACTATCAAAAAAATGATGAATGGTTATATAATTGGGCTTTAAATAGGCATAGAGAATCAGCAAGTGATATATTAGAAGCTAGAAAAAATGTTAAAATAAGACATTTTATAGAATTTGGACGACTTTCTATGCCTTGGCAACATCTGCGTATTGAAAATAAATTTGAGCTTGATTTTTATGAATATTTGTATTTTATAAAGAAATATTTAGGAAATAGACTACTAGATTAGAGGTGAATTATGAATAATTTTTCTATTGTTTTGGCAGCAGATTATAAGTCTATAGACAAAGTGGGTACTGTTATAAAGTCTATATGCAAATATAATCAAAATATAGATTTTTATATTTTAAATGATGATTACCCTCAAGAGTGGTTTAAGTATATGGATTTTAATTTAAAATCTTTCAATTCAAAAATATTTGATATTAAAATAAAGGAAAAATTTGATTTTCATATTGCAGAAAATCACATAACAAAGGAAGCATTTTTTAGATACTACATCCCAAACTATATAGGTAGTGATATAGTTTTATATTTAGATATAGATATAATTGTTAAAGGAAACCTTACTCATTTGAGTAGTTTTAATTTTGAGGATAATTATTGTGCAGCAGTTTACGACATAGGATTAGGTGATTATTTTAATTCTGGGGTAATGCTTATAAATAATTTAAAGTGGAGAGAAGATAATATATCAGAAAAATTAATAAAATATACAAATGAATATGGAAAGAATTTAGATTTAGTAGATCAATCTGTATTAAATATTATTTTTAAAGATAAGTGGATAAAATTAGATTCAGAATATAATTATCAAGTGGGAGCATTGTTTATTTTTCAACACCATAATAAGCAAGAAGATTTTAACAATTATTACAAATTATCAAAAAATAATCCACTTATAATACATTATACTACATCTCATAAGCCATGGATAAGCAATAGTTCGGGTATATTTAGAGAATTATGGTGGGAAGATTACACTTCTGAATGGAGTGATATATTAAAATTTAATAATAAAATAAATCAAAAAAAGAAACTATTTATACTGACGAATACAGCCAATATAGAAAAATTAGAATATATTATAAAATCTATGCCAGAATACGAAATAGTTGTAGGAGCATATACACTTTTTGCAGATAATATTTTAGGAATGCAGAAATATTTAAATTTTAAAGTCTATCAACAAATATTAAATCCAGTTGTTGATGAACTATTAGATGAATGTGTGGCATATCTTGATATAAATCATTATAATGAAGTTAATAATATAGTATCTAAATGTAATGGTATGAATAAACCTGTATTTGCATTTGATGTAACTAATCATGACACAACAGGAAAAAGTAAAGTTTTTAAAGTTGATGAAGTAGATAAAATGATAGAAGAAATAAAAAAATTGTAGTTAATAATAAGGAGTTAATATGATAGGATTAGGTACAATTGTCAACTTTATAGCTATATTAATTTGTGGTTTTATAGGACTAATGTTAAAAAAAGGACTACCAGAAAAATTAAAAAATTCCATAATGATGATTATGGGGTTATCTGTAGTTGTTATGGGTTTTGTAGGAGTAGTAGAAAATACTTTTAAAATAAATAATGGTACGTTAGAAACTAAAAATTTTATGTTTGTTATTTTATCCTTGGTTATAGGTACCATAATAGGAGAAATAATAGATATAGAAAAAAGGTTTGATAAACTAGGAAGAATTTTAAAGTCACTAATTAAAAGTAATAATGATAATAATTTTATAGAAGGCTTTGTTACGTCTTCAATACTATTTTGTGTGGGAGCCATGGGGATATTAGGGGCTATTCAAGATGGTATAAATGCTGATCCTACATTATTATATACAAAGTCAATATTAGATGGCATAACAGTAATTATATTTGCATCTACTTATGGATTAGGAGCAGTATTTTCTGCATTTAGTGTATTAGTATATCAAGGAGTTATAACATTAATGTCTTTTGCTATACATGACTATGTTACTCCTAATATGTTAGCGAATATATCAATAGTAGGTTCAGTTATGATTATATGTCTAGGATTTAACTTATTTGCAAATGTAAAATTTAGAGTTGCCAATATGCTACCCGCACTCATAATAGTAGTTTTATTTACTATACTAAACTTTTTTTAAAATTTTATTTGACAATATACTGTTAATATTTTATAATACTTATTAAGTAAATATAAAGTTCTTTTAAATAGTCCAGAGAGGCTAGTAAGGAAATTGTTTTAGTGCATAGTATAACTATGTTTATTTATAGAATATTGAAATTACTACTCTGACTAATGTCAGAGTATTTTTTTGGAGAAAATTATGAAAGAAAGAATACTTTTAAACGAAGATGATATATCAAGAATAATAAAAAGATTATCTCATGAAATTGTCGAAAAAAATTCTTCTGTAGAAGAAATTGTTTTAGTTGGTATAAAAACTAGAGGTGTATTTCTAGCAAAAAGAATAAAAGAAAAATTAAAGGAAATAGAAGGAATAAATGTTGCAGTAGAAACATTAGATATAACTTTTTATAGAGATGATTTAGAAAAAGTTAATGTTGATCCTTTAGTTAAGAATATAAACTTCAAATTAGATTTAACAAATAAAATAGTAATTATAGTTGATGATGTTTTATATACAGGCAGAACAGTAAGAGCAGCTATTGATGCAATAATGGATAATGCCAGACCAAAAGCTATAAGACTTTGTATACTTGTAGATAGAGGACATAGAGAATTACCAATAAGAGCAGATTATGTAGGTAAAAATATTCCAACATCTATTAAAGAAAATATAAAAGTCCAATTATCTGAAGTTGATAGTATGGATAAAGTAATAATAAAATAAATAAAATATCTTTTTAAGATAGTCCAGAGAGGCTAACAAGAGATTAACAATTCATCTTATATAGGTGAATTGTATTTAAACCTACCTTGTTAGCAAAGGTAGGTTTATTTTTTTATAAATAAGGAGGATAATATGCTAAAAAATATTGTAAAGATGGATAACTTAACTAATGATGAAGTATATTCATTAGTAAAAAGAGGTTTAGAATTAAAAAACGGAGAGAAACCAATATTAAGAAACGATATATATGTAGCAAATTTATTTTTTGAAAATTCTACAAGAACTAAGCACAGTTTTGAGATAGCAGAGCATAAACTAGGATTAAATGTGATTAATTTTGAGACTAGTACATCTTCTATAAACAAGGGAGAAAGTTTGTATGATACTTGTAAAACTCTAGAGTCATTAGGCTGTAATTTATTAGTAATAAGACATTCAGAAAATGAATATTATAATAGACTAAAAAATTTATCTATACCAATAATTAGTGGAGGAGATGGAAGTGGGGAGCATCCTAGCCAATGTTTATTAGATATTATGACTATATATGAACACTTTGGTATTATAGAAGGCCTTTCTGTATTAATAGTGGGCGATATTAAAAATTCTAGAGTTGCGAGAAGTAATTACAATATGCTTACTAGATTAGGGGCAAATGTTAGATTTTCTTGTCCAGATATTTTTAGAGATGATACTTTAGGAGAAGTTGTAGATTTTGATGAAGTAATTGATGAAATTGACGTATGTATGCTACTTAGAGTACAGCACGAAAGGCACGAAGGAGATATCGAATTTAGTAAAGAAGAATACAATAAAAATTATGGATTGAGCGTAGAAAGATACAATAAGTTAAAAGAAAATGCTATAGTTATGCATCCTGCACCTATTAATAGAGGTGTAGAAATAATAGACGAACTTGTTGAAGCTGAACAGTCTTTAATATTTAAACAGATGACAAACGGAATGTATATGAGACAAGCAATGCTTGAAAAAGTTATAAGTGATAATAAATTATAGGAGAAAATTTAATGATACTTTTAAAAAATGGAAAAATACTAGAAAATTCAAAGTTAGTAAATAAGGATATTTTAATAGAGAATGAAAAAATAAAGCTAATAGGGGAAAATATAAAAGTTTCTGATGCTATAGAAATTGATCTAAAAGGTAAGTTTATTGCTCCTGGTTTTATAGATGTTCATGTTCACTGGAGAGAACCTGGATTTGAATATAAAGAAACAATATATCATGCTTCTAGAGCAGCAGCAAGAGGTGGTTTTACTACAGCTATGCCAATGCCTAATTTAGATCCTGTACCAGATACTTATGAAAACTTAAAAAAACAATTAGATATAATAGAAAAAGATTCTGTTATTAGAGCTATACCTTACGGAGCTATAACTAAGGGTGAACTAGGAGAAGAATATGCAGAATTTGATGAATTAGCAAATCACGTTTTTGCATTTAGTGATGATGGTAGAGGTGTTCAAGATGCTAATATGATGTATCAATCAATGAAAATAGCAGCTAAACTCAATAAAGCAATAGTTGCACATTGTGAAGAAAATTCTCTTATATTAGGTGGATGTATGCACTGTGGTAAAAGAAGTAAAGAACTTGGTCAAAAAGGAATACCTTCTGTCTGTGAATCGGTTCAAATTGCAAGAGATATATTGTTAGCAGAAGATGCAGGATGCCATTATCATGTGTGTCACGTTTCTACTAAAGAGTCTGTTAGGTTAGTTAGAGATGCTAAAAAAGCAGGAATTAGAGTTACTTGTGAGGTCTGCCCACATCACTTGATAAGTGATGAAAATGATATACCAGCAGCATTAGGTATGTGGAAGATGAATCCTCCATTAAGAGCTACAGAAGATAGACAAGCTTTAATATCTGGTATTTTAGATGGAACTATAGATATTATTGCTACAGACCATGCCCCACATGCTCCACACGAAAAAGAAGTACCTATGGCAGAATCTGCATTTGGTATTGTAGGAAGTGAAACTGCATTTGCTCAACTATATACATACTTTGTAAAAACAGGTATTTTAACACTTGAGCAATTAGTAAATCTTATGTCAAAAAAAGTTGCAGAAATTTTTAATTTACCTTACGGAGATATAAAAGAGTCTGGATATGCAGACCTAGTAGTAATAGATTTAGATCGTAAAGAGAATATAAATCCTAACAACTTTTTATCAAAAGGCAGAAACACACCTTATTCAGGTCAAGAAGTCTATGGTATTCCAGTATTAACTATATGCGAAGGAAAAATAGCTTATAAAGATGAAGTAGAATTTCCAGATAAATAAAAGGAGAATAAAATGTATAAATATAATAAACAATTAATTTTAGAAGATGGGACAGTTTATAAAGGATATGGTTTTGGATCAGACATAGAGATGGCAGGAGAAGTAGTTTTTAATACTGCAATGACAGGATATCAAGAAACTTTATCAGATCCTTCATATAATGGTCAGATAGTAACTTTTACATATCCTTTAATTGGAAATTATGGAATAAATAAAGATGATTATGAAACTATAACACCTAGTATAAAAGGAATGATAGTAAGAGAACTTTGTGATAAACCTTCTAACTTTAGAACGGAGTTTACTTTGGATGAAATACTAAAAGATATAAACATTCCAGGAATAGCAGGTATAGATACTAGAGCACTAACTAGGAAGATTAGACAATACGGAACAGTTAAAGGAATAATAGTAGATATATCTAGAGATGTAGAAGAAGTTGTTAGAGAACTAAAAAATACAGAATTAGCAACAAATCAAATAGAGCAAGTATCTACTAAAAAAGCTTTTAATTCGTCAGGAAGAGGTTATAGAGTTGTGCTATTAGATTGTGGTGCTAAAGCAGGAATTGTAAGAGAATTAAATGAGAGAAACTGCGATATTGTGGTGATGCCACATAACTCAACAGCTAAAGAAATTTTAAGACAAAAACCAGATGGGATTATGTTAAGTAATGGACCTGGAGATCCTGAAGATGTACCTGAAACTATAGCAACAATAAAAGATTTAATTTCAGAGGTTCCTATATTTGGAATTTGTATGGGGCACCAACTAATTTCTTTAGCAAGTGGAGCTAAAACATATAAGTTAAAATTTGGGCATAGAGGTGCAAACCAACCAGTCAAGAACTTAATTACAGGCAAGGTAGATATAACTTCTCAAAATCATGGTTATGCAGTGGATATAGAATCTTTAAAGGATACAGATTTAGAATTAACACACATAGCAGTAAATGATGGAACTTGTGAGGGAGTTAGACATAAAAAATATCCAGTATTCTCAGTTCAGTATCATCCTGAAGCTTCTCCAGGACCGCATGATCCTAATTACTTGTTCGATGAGTTTATAAATAATATGAGAGAGTTCAAAGAAAATAGAAAATAAGGAGTTAAATTTATGCCAAAAAGAACAGATATAAATACTATTTTAGTTATAGGATCAGGACCAATTATTATAGGTCAAGCAGCAGAATTTGATTATGCTGGGACACAAGCTTGTTTGTCTTTAAAGGAAGAAGGATATAAAGTTATTTTAGTGAATTCCAATCCTGCAACTATAATGACAGATAAGGAAATAGCCGATAAGGTTTATATAGAGCCGTTAACATCTGAATTTATCACAAAAATCATAAGGAAAGAAAGACCAGATGCTTTATTACCTACTTTAGGAGGACAAGTAGGACTTAATATGGCTGTAGAACTTCATAACCAAGGAGTACTAGAAAAGTATAATGTAGAGCTTTTAGGGACTAAATTATCATCTATAAAGCAAGCAGAAGATAGAGAACTTTTTAGAGAGTTGATGTTTGAGCTAAATGAACCAGTACCTGAATCGGAAATAATTAATAGTTTGGAGCAAGCCTATGATTTTGTAGAGAAAATAGGCTATCCGGTAATAGTACGTCCTGCATTTACAATGGGGGGTACAGGTGGAGGAATTTGTCATAACGAAGAAGAATTAGAAGAAATAGTAAGTAATGGTCTTCACTATTCGCCTGTAACTCAATGTCTATTAGAAAAATCTATAGCAGGATATAAAGAAATAGAATATGAGGTTATGAGAGATAGCAACGATACAGCAATAGTTGTTTGTAACATGGAAAATATAGATCCTGTAGGAATACATACAGGAGACTCTGTAGTAGTAGCACCCTCACAGACACTAACTGATAGAGAGTATCACATGTTAAGAGATGTGTCACTAAAAATAATTAGAGCATTAAAAATAGAGGGTGGTTGTAATGTCCAATTAGCTTTAGACCCACATTCATTTAAGTACTATATTATCGAGGTTAATCCTAGGGTATCAAGGTCGTCAGCATTAGCCTCTAAAGCAACTGGTTATCCTATAGCCAAAATAGCAGCCAAAATAGCTGTTGGTTTAACGCTAGATGAAATAATAAATCCAGTAACAAAAACTTCTTATGCTTGTTTTGAACCAGCTTTAGACTATGTAGTTAGTAAAATACCGAGATTCCCATTTGATAAGTTTGAGCACGCTGATAGAAAATTAGGAACACAGATGAAAGCAACTGGAGAAGTTATGGCTATGGGAAGAACTTATGAAGAAAGTTTACTAAAAGCTATAAGATCTTTAGAATATGGTGTACACCATTTAGGTCTACCTAATGGAGAGGACTTTGAATTAGATTATATTATAAAAAGAATAAAACAAGCAGGAGATGAAAGATTATTCTTTATAGGAGAAGCCTTAAGAAGAAGTGTGACACCAGAAGAAATTCACGAAATAACAAAAATAGATTTGTTTTTCTTAAACAAAATGCAAAATATAATTAATATAGAAAGAGAATTGAAAGAGAATATTGGCAATGTAGAATTACTACATTATGCTAAAAGATACGGTTTTTCAGATAAAGTAATAGCTCATCGTTGGAAAATGACAGAAGATGAAGTTTTTAAAATAAGAAAAGATAATAATATATTACCAGTATATAAAATGGTTGATACTTGTGCAGCAGAATTTTCATCAGATACACCTTATTTTTACTCTACATACGAATTTGAAAATGAATCATTAGTAAGTGATAAAGAAAAAATAGTAGTTTTAGGTTCTGGTCCTATAAGAATAGGTCAGGGAGTTGAATTTGATTATGCTACTGTTCATACTGTATTAGCTATAAAAGAAGCGGGTTATGAGGCTATAATAATAAACAATAATCCTGAGACAGTATCTACTGATTTTTCAATTTCTGATAAATTATATTTTGAACCTTTAACTAAAGAAGATGTTTTAGGAATAATAGAACATGAAAAACCGAAAGGAGTTGTAGTTCAATTCGGAGGACAAACAGCTATAAATTTAGCAGATAAACTTGCAAATAATGGAGTGAAAATATTAGGAACAGCTCTTGAAGAAATAGATAATGCAGAAAATAGAGATAAATTTGAAGCGTTACTTAGAAAGTTAGAAATTCCACAACCATTAGGGAAAACAGCATTTACAGCAGAAGAAGCGGTTAATCATGCTAAAGAAATAGGTTATCCAGTTTTAGTAAGACCTTCATATGTTTTAGGAGGTCGTGCAATGGAAATAGTTTATAAAGAAGAAGAATTAAAACACTACATGGAAAATGCAGTAAAAGTATCTCCAGAGCACCCTGTATTAGTAGATAGATATTTAGTAGGAAAAGAAGTAGAAGTAGATGCTATATGTGATGGTGAAACTGTAGTAATACCAGGAATTATGGAACATATAGAAAGAGCAGGAGTTCACTCAGGGGATTCTATAGCTGTGTATCCTCCACAAAATATAACAAAAGAACAAAAAGAAAAACTTATAGAATATACTATAAGATTAGCTAAAGGTCTTAACATAATAGGTCTTCTAAATATCCAGTATGTAATAAGTAGTAACGAAGTTTATGTTTTAGAAGTAAATCCTAGAAGTTCTAGAACCGTACCATTTTTAAGTAAAATTACCAATGTGCCTATGGCAAAACTGGCAATGCAGGCAGTATTAGGAGAGAAATTAGCTGATAAAGGATATAAAACAGGACTAATAGATGAACCTAATATAGTTTATACTAAAGTTCCTGTGTTCAGTTTCCAAAAATTAAAAGATGTAGATACTACTTTAGGACCTGAAATGAAATCAACAGGAGAGGTAATGGGTGTAGATAAAACTTTAGAAAAATCACTTTATAAAGGTTTAGTAGCAGCAGGTATGAAGTTAAAAGATACAGAAAATGTTCTGTTTACAATAAGTGAAGATTCTAAAGAAGAAGCATTATCAATAGCAAAAAGATTTTCAGATATAGGATATAACATAATAGCTACTTCTGGTACCGCAAAATTTTTAGAAAATAATGAATTAAGAGTAGAAACAGTAGGAAAAATATCAGATAAAGAAAATACAGTGTTAGACGCTATATATTCAGGGAAAATAGACATAATAGTTAACACAACTTCTAAAGAAAAAAGAAGTACTAGTGATGGATTTAAAATTAGAAGAGCTGCTAGTGAACAAGATGTTTTATGTCTTACATCATTAGATACAGCTAGTGCCTTATTAAAAGTTTTAGAATCTCTGTCATTTAGTATAGTAGAAGTTAAGTAAATAACAATAGGGGGAATTAAATGCAAGTACAATTAGCTACTGTAGTTGAAAATAAAAATATAGCTCACAATATTTATAAAATGACTGTAAGAGGAAGTATTGTAGAAAGTATGAATCAAGCAGGACAATTTATAAATATAAGAGTAAGCAATTCTAATGAATATTTACTCCGTAGACCAATATCTATATGCGAAATAAATAAAGAAGACAATACTTTTGTAATTATTTATAGAGCAGAAGGAGAAGGAACACAAAAAATATCTAAGTTAAAATCAGGTGATTTAATTGATGTTTTAGGACCTTTGGGGAAGGGATATAATATAAATAGTTTAAAAGAAGGACAAACAGCCCTTTTAGTTGGTGGAGGTATAGGAGTTCCACCACTGTATGAATTGGCAAAAAGATTTAAAGAATCTGGAGTAGAAGTTGTTAGCATATTAGGATTTAATTCACAAAAAGATGTATTTTATGAGCAAGAATTCAAAAAATTAGGTAAAACATATATAGCCACAGCAGATGGAAGTTATGGAGAATTAGGTTATGTTACTGATGTGATTAAAAATTATAATATCAACTATGATAAATACTATAGTTGTGGACCACTTCCTATGCTTAAAGCACTAAAAAGTATTAACTTTGAAAAAGAAGGTTACCTTTCATTAGAAGAAAGAATGGCTTGTGGGATAGGAGCATGTTATGCTTGTGTTTGTAAAACAGAGTTTGATGATTCGGCTAGAGTTTGTTATGATGGGCCTGTTTTTAAAGCAGAACAAATTTTAATATAGGAGAAAAATATGGATAGATTAAGAGTACAATTACCTGGATTAGATTTGAAAAATCCTATAATGCCAGCTTCAGGGTGTTTTGCTTTTGGTATAGAATATTCGCACTTTTATGACTTATCAAAACTAGGAGCAATTATGATAAAAGCAGCTACGAAAGAGAAAAGGCTAGGGAACCCAACCCCTAGAGTAGCAGAAACATCAAGTGGAATGTTAAATGCCATTGGTTTACAAAACCCTGGAGTACATAAAATTTTAAGTGATAAATTACCAGAATTAGCAAAGTATGATGTTCCTATAATAGCAAATGTTGCTGGGAGTGAAATAGATGATTATGTGTATGTAGCAGAACATATCTCTAAAGCACCTAATGTAAAAGCATTAGAATTAAATATATCTTGTCCTAATGTAAAATCAGGAGGTATACAGTTCGGTACCGATCCAGAAACTGCAAAAAATTTAACCATGAAAGTAAAAGCAGTTTCTAGTGTACCTGTATATGTAAAATTATCACCTAATGTTACTGACATAGTTGCTATGGCAAAAGCAGTAGAAGAAGGTGGAGCTGATGGAATAACAATGATAAATACACTTGTAGGAATGAGATTAGATAAGAAAACAGGAAAACCTATAATAGCAAATGTAACAGGAGGATTATCAGGTGCAGCAATAAAACCAGTAGCGCTAAGGATGGTTTATCAAGTGGCTCAAAATGTTAATATTCCAATTATTGGAATGGGTGGAATTATGAATGAGTGGGATGTTATAGATTATATATCAGCAGGTGCAAGTGCAGTAGCGATAGGTACTGCTAATTTTACTGATCCATATATATGCCCAAAAATAATAGAGGCTCTACCTTCTGCTTTGGATGAGTTAGGAGTTAATCACATATTAGAGTTAAAAGATAGATCTTGGAAAAATTAAAAGTTTAGAAGAATATAACAAATTTAGTAAATAATAGAATAAAAAACATAATTTTTAAAATAAAGTTAATATATATAAAGAAATAATAATTTTAGAATAATAGAAAGTTATTGGAGATAGTTTAATATGAAAAAAGAAGTGATAATAGCTTTAGATTTTCCTACATTAGAAGAAACAATTATTTTTTTAGAAAAATTTGGAGAAGAACGACTTTTTGTAAAAGTAGGCATGGAACTATATTTACAAAATGGTCCAGTAGTAATAGAAAAAATAAAAAAATTAGGACATAAAATATTTTTAGATTTAAAATTACACGATATACCTAATACAGTGTATGGGGCAGCTAAAGGTCTTGCAAAATTCGGAATAGATATATTGACCGTTCATTGTGCAGGGGGAGAAGAAATGCTACGTTCTGCTAAAAAAGGTATGTTAGATGGAGGAAGTTTCGATACAAAAGTTATAGGGATAACACAACTTACATCTACAAGTGAAGATAATATGAAAAAAGAGCAACTAATAGAAGTATCGCTAAAAGATAGTGTTATTAATTATGCTACGTTGGCGAAAAAAGCAGGATTAGATGGTGTAGTATCATCTGTTTATGAAGTATATAGTATAAATGAATTTTGTGGTAGCGACTTTTTAAAGGTAACACCGGGTATTAGATTACATAAAAATTCAGTAGGTGATCAAAAAAGAGTAGCTACTCCAGAATACGCTAAAGAGCAAGGTTCAAGTCATATTGTTGTAGGAAGACCAATAACACAATCAGAAAATCCTTTGGAAGAATATAATAAGTTTAAAAAATTTTTTAATAATTAGAAAGTGAGAAATAAATGATAGATATAAGCAAAGATATAGCAAAAAATTTATTAGAAATAAAAGCTGTAGAATTAAGACCTAATGATTACTTTACATGGACATCTGGTATAAAATCACCCATTTATTGTGATAATAGATTAACGATGTCTTATCCAGAAATTAGAAAAAAAATAGCATTAGGGTTATCAGAACTCATAAAAAAACAATTTTCAGAAGTTGAAGTAATTGCAGGTACTGCTACTGCAGGAATACCTCATGCAGCATGGGTTAGTGACATCTTAGAATTACCTATGATATATGTTCGTGATTCTAAGAAAAAGCATGGGAAAACTAATCAAATAGAAGGTGCTATAAAAAATAATAATAAAGTAGTAGTAGTTGAAGATTTAATATCAACAGGTTTATCTTCTATAAAAGTAGTTAAAGCATTACAAGAAGCAGGATGTGAAGTTCTTGGAGTCGTTTCAATTTTTAATTATTTAATAAATAAATCTAAAGAAGATTTTTCTGCTGAAAATATAAAATATTATAGTTTAACTAACTATGATATTTTAATAGAAGAAGCAAAAAATCAGGGCTATATACAACAAGAAGATATAATAGAACTAATCAAATGGAGAGATAATTTATAATTAAAACAAAAATAGTTGTCATAAGTTTCGTATATATATATGCTAAATTATAGTATTTTTTCAAAAAATATTATATAATAGATAAGTTATGTGATTTTTTATATATGAAAAAGCTTAAAAACGGCTTGTTTAATTTGGTTAATTTATAAAAGCCATTAAAATAAAATTACATGGCAGGTGATAAACCAATAAAAACTTCGTATATGAAGATGATTAAGGAGAAATAAATGACAACATTTGAACAATTAGGAGTAAGTAAAGAGACTTTGAATTCTTTAACAGCAATGGGATTTTTAAATCCTACAGGAATTCAAGAAGAAACTATTCCTTATGTATTATCAGGTATAGATATATTAGCTCAGGCTCAGACAGGATCAGGTAAAACAGGAGCTTTTGGAATACCTATAGTAGAAAGTATTTTAAAAAATGAAAATTTACAAGCATTAATACTAGCCCCAACAAGAGAATTAGCTCAACAAGTAGGAGAGCAATTACGATTAATGTCAAAACATAAAGGTCTTAAAATAAGTATAATATTTGGTGGAACGAGTATAGAAAGACAAATTCAAGACCTTAAAAAGAAACCACAAATAGTAGTAGGAACTCCTGGAAGAGTAATAGACCATATAAACAGAAAAACTTTAAAACTTAATAACATATCACATTTAGTTTTAGATGAAGCAGATGAGATGCTAAATATGGGATTCATAGATGATGTAAGATTTATACTTTCAAAAATAGAAAGTAAGTATCAAACATTACTATTCTCAGCTACAATGCCTAAAGCTATATTAGAGCTTTCTAAACAATTTATGAATAACTACAAACTAATAAAAACTATGAGTGTAGAAGATTTAAACCCTAATATAGAAGAATTTGCTACGATAACTAGAGAAAATGAAAAATTATCTACTTTAGTAGGGTTTTTAGATGTTCATAATCCTAATTTGGCTATTATATTTGGTAGAACTAAACGTCGTGTAGATGAACTTACAAGTGCATTAATAGCTAAAGGATACTTAGCAGAAGGTTTACATGGAGATATTACACAATCAAAACGTCTAGAAGTTTTACGTAAGTTTAAAAACAATTCACTACAAATATTGGTTGCTACAGATGTTGCGGCAAGAGGAATAGATATTAGTGATGTAGAATATGTGTATAATTTTGATATGCCACAAGATACTGAAAGCTATACACATAGAATAGGAAGAACAGGAAGAGCAGGAAAATCTGGTGTTGCAATAACATTTTTAAATCCTGTAGAAATGCCTTATCTAAGAGATATTGAAGAAATGAAAGGTGAAAGACTAAAAATGTTAAGACCTTTCAGCGATGATGAAGTTAAAAAAGCTAGAAACAATAGAGTATATGAATCTATTATTTCAGAAGTAGAAGAAGATTATAGTAATCTAAATTCTTTAGCTAATAGACTAACTTCTCAAGCAAGTGCAGAAAAAGTTATAACTATACTTTTAAATAAACTTATTAACGATAAAAAAGATGTTGATGTTGAGTTATCTTATGAAAAACCACTTTCTAGAAAACAAGAAAAAGGTAAACGTGGAGGAAGATCTAGAAATAGGGATAATAATAGGAGAGATCGTAAACGTAGAGATGAAAAACCACGTAAAGAAAAGAAAGTAACAGATAAAAAGTTTTTTGATAAACGAGGAAAAAGAACTCAAAATAAATAGACATAATTAGAAAAAGGGACTGACCAAAAAATATAGAAAAATATATTTAATATCTATTT
The DNA here is from genome assembly GCA_013415235.1 of Gemelliphila palaticanis. Classification (GTDB taxonomy): domain Bacteria; phylum Bacillota; class Bacilli; order Staphylococcales; family Gemellaceae; genus Gemelliphila; species Gemelliphila palaticanis. Next base: position 3,629 of record JACBYF010000020.1, on the reverse strand, counting down.
TTCTATATTTTTTGGTCAGCCCCTTTTAACTATAAGCTTAAACTAAGCTATGAAATCTCTCCACCTCAAGAAGATCCACTACCAGCAGTACATCCATAGCAATGCATTCCTGTAACGATTCTTCTTCTATTTAGTGGAACTTTAGCTAACTGTTTAACATTATTAATTTCTCCATTTACTTGTAATTTTTCTATCATATTAAAATCACAGTCATATAATTTTCCATCAGGGCCTATAGATATCATATATCTACACATAACGTTTTTTACAGTATCTTCATTATAAGCATTATACAATTTTTTCATGTAACCATCATATAATTCTTCTCTGTGTAAAAATTCAGAAAATCTACCTATAGGATTATTAGTTATTACAAATAAATTGTTAAAAACTACTTCAAAATTATCATATAGTTTCTTTTTATATGTTTTTTCTAAAGTTTCTTGTTTAGGAGGTAAATAAGCTCCATTAGGATTATATACTAAATTTAGAACTAACTCAGGGTCTGTTCCATATCCTAACTCATTTAATCTTTTTAAAACTTGTATAGATTTAGGGAAAACCCCTTTACCTCTTTGTTTAGCAACTACTTTTTCATTGTAATAAGGAAGTGACGCAACTACTTGCACTTTTAATTTTTTATATAATTCAGGTATATCTTGATAACCTCTAACTACTAAAATTATTAAGTTAGTTCTAACTATAATAGTTTTAGCGTACTTACTAATTTCTTCTAAAAACCATCTAAAATTTGGATTCATCTCTGGTGCGCCACCAGTAATATCCATAATAGAGTAGCCCCCTATTTTAAATGCTTCTATAATATGCTCAAAAGTTTCCTTAGTCATGTTATTTGTTCTTGTAGGACCACCATCTACATGGCAGTGGCTACAAACAATATTACACAAACTTCCTACATTAATTTGCATTGTTGCGGGATTATCCTCAGTATATAGATACTCTTTGTTAGCTACAGTTTCAAAAAAAGATGGAATCATATTTGAATTAAATTTTTCCAAATAAATTACCTCTAATTTGTAAGTTTATCAGAAAGCTCTTTGCTTTGTAATCCCATAGCTAAAGTCATTCCTGCTTTCATTGAAGCTGCTACATGCATTGCTTCAGCTATTTGATCTTGATCACAACCTTCTTCTAGTAAAGTAGTAGTGTATGCTTCTATGCAATAAGGGCAAGATTCGGCAATTGCGACACCAAATGCTATAAGTGCTTTTTCTTTAGTAGTTAATTCACCTTCAGCCATTGTACTAGCATAGTAGTCTAAAAATTTTTTCCAAAGTTCTGGAGCATCTTCTCCTAATTTACCTTCACCAAATTGTTGTAAATGAATTCTTTTATAATATCCAGTCATCTTACCTTCTCCTTTAAAATTTATTTATTTCTTAATTTTAACACTAAAATATAACACTTACAATACTTATCTTATGTCTTTATAATACTTAGCAATTAAGTTAATATCTACTCCATCTCTGTACATTTTTTGAAGTCTTTTCATCTGTAACATTGTTTTGAGAGTATTGTTTCTATAGCGCCTACTTGATGTAGAAATTACACTATCTAATATATTTATTTTAAATCCTAAATTAGTTAAATCTTGTGATAATTTATAATCTTCCATTATAGGAATATTAGAGTATCCTCCAATAGCATTAAATATATCTTTTTTTAAAAATATTCCTTGATCCCCGAATGCTATATTAGAATATTTTACTCTGTTAGTAGACATTTTAGCATTAATTATCATTTTAAAATTGTTAGGATAAAATTGTATTTTTAGGCAGCCAACATCATAGTTGCTATTTACAATTTTTTGAATAACATCTTTTTGTAAAATACTATCAGCATGAATAAACCACAAAATATCACCTTTAGATAGACTAGCACCAAAATTCATTTGATTGGCACGACCTTTATTATTTGAAATAAAATGTTTATATCCAAAATAACTTAACTCTTCTAAAATATCTAATGTTTTATCAGAACTACCACCGTCTACTATAATAACTTCGCAGTTATTTATTTCATCTATGCAGTAAAGATTATATATAAAATTTCTTAAATTTTTTTCTTCGTTATATGTCGGTACTATGATTGAAATCATATATATCTCCTAAATTTTAAATTTATATTATTATATCATGAAAGTGTTTTAAAAGAAATATTGACAAATTGACTGTATCTATCGTATAATTACAGTAGATACAGAAGAGGTGATGAAATGAATATTAAAATTTCTATTATGTCCTCAGTACCAATTTATTTACAAATAGTAGAAGAAATAAAGAAATATATAATAACTAATAGTGTTGAAGGTGAGCAATTGCCTTCTATAAGAGCTTTAGCAAAAGAGTTAGAGATAGGAATAATAACTGTAAAAAAAGCTTATGAACAATTAGTTATAGAAAATTATATTTTTAGCAAAAGTGGAGTAGGATATTTTGTAAATAAAATTGATTTCAATAAATTGTTATTGGAAAATAAACAAAAAATATATGAAAATATTTATTATTTAGTAAACGAGGGCAAAGAAAATAAAATAGGAAAAGCAGACGTAGAAGAAATATTTTCAAGAGTTTTAAAGGAGGTCTATAAAGATGAGTATTAAAGTAGAAAATTTAGTAGTAAAAAGGGATAAATTTGAGTTAGGGCCTATAGATTTTGAATTGGAAAATGGTTATGTTTATGCACTAATAGGTAATAACGGAGCAGGAAAAACTACACTAATCAATAGCATATTAGGAACTTTAGATATTGAATCAGGAGAAATTTATTACGATAATTTTTCATTTTCAAAAAATCAAGAAGAGATTAAGGGAGAATATGCTTATGTACCTGATGAGTGTTTCTATACAGCAAGAGTAAGTAGGGTAGCTGAAGCTATTGATACGTTGGATGAAAGATTTTCTAAAAAGAAATGTTATGAATTATTAGATTTATTTGAAATAGACATAGATCAAAAAGTAAAAAAACTCTCAAAAGGAAATGTAAAAAAACTAATATTTGCTATAGGTCTTTCATTTGATTGTAGAGTATTAGTATTAGATGAACCTACTGCCAATGTAGATTTAAAAGGAAAAGACATTATGATGAATCTTTTGAGAGATTATATACAAAATGAAAATAAAATAATTATATTTTCAACTCATATAGTAGGGGAAGTTAGTAAAATTGCAGACTATATTTTGTTATTAGATAAAGGTAAACTTATTTTAAAAGAAGATGTAGTAACTTTAGAAAACAAGTATAAAAACATAGAAAATAATATTAATAGTATCGAGGATATTGTTTTAAATTTATTAAAATAGGGGTGATATTATGGTAAATTTATTTAATAAATTAAGAGCAGTATATGTTTTAGATAAAGGGAATAATGAAAAAATTTCATTTATTTATTCATTCTTTATTTCAATGATTACACTATTTTCTTATATTATATATATTCAAAATATAAGTATTTTTTCTAATAAAATTGACTTTATAATAATGGGATTTATATTTCAATTTTTGTATATTATAAAACACGAAGAAAGTTATATCAACAAAATAAAATTTAATAAAAAAATTATAACTTTAAATAAAATTTTATTTTATTATATATTTCTGTTTATAGG
>JACBYF010000209.1 GCA_013415235.1 Gemelliphila palaticanis | reverse complement strand
GTACGTCAGCATCAGAATCGGCATCAACAAGTGCGTCAGAATCAGCAAGCACGTCAGCATCTGAGTCAGCATCAACAAGTGCGTCAGAGTCAGCAAGCACATCAGCTTCTGAATCAGCATCAACAAGCGCGTCAGAATCAGCAAGCACATCAGCTTCTGAATCAGCAGCATCAGAATCGGCATCAACAAGTGCAAGTGAATCAGCAAGCACATCAGCATCAGAATCGGCATCAACAAGTGCAAGTGAGTCAGCAAGTACGTCAG
>JACBYF010000208.1 GCA_013415235.1 Gemelliphila palaticanis | reverse complement strand
CGGATCAGAAGTAACTGCAACAACAAAAGATGGAAACAACAACCCATCAGAACCAACAAAAGTAACAGCAGGAAACGATGAGCCAACAACAGACAAACCAGGAAAACCAACAGTAACAGCTAAAGGAGACGGATCAGTAACAGTAGTACCACCAAAAGATGATACTGCAACAACAATCGAAGTAACGTATACAAACGAAAACGGAGAACCAGAAACAGTAGTAGTAACAAAAGGTGAAGATGGAAACTGGACAACACCAGCAAAA
>JACBYF010000207.1 GCA_013415235.1 Gemelliphila palaticanis | reverse complement strand
TTTAGATTATTTGTCTCTGATCGTAAAGTTATTGAAGATTTGGTTGATAAAAAAATAACTAAGCAGCAATTTGCCGCTTAGTTATTTATCTCATTTTCTCTCCATGCCCCGTATTTGACTTAGAGCCGGTTATTTTTAATGTAATTTTTCTTATCATAATTCGCCAATAATCTAAATACAATTAAAATTCTTAACCTAAAATTATAAAATGATGAATACCCATAAGATACTCTTTTAATAAGTTTTATTTTATTATTAATCCCTTCTAAA
>JACBYF010000206.1 GCA_013415235.1 Gemelliphila palaticanis | reverse complement strand
TCATAGGATTGTTAAAATAAACAATCAAAAACACTTTATATTTAAAGGAATATTAACATATACTCCTGAAAAATGTTATTTTTGTGGATGTGATAATATCAATAATACAATAGTTAAAAATGGATTTAATGAATTAACTAAAGTTAGCCTATTAAAAATATCAGGTATTCCAGCTATATTGGAATTAAAAAAACAAAGATTCAAGTGTAAATCTTGTAATAAAAAATTTGTAGCTACTACTCCATTCGTAAAAAAATATTGTAATATTTCTAGAA
>JACBYF010000205.1 GCA_013415235.1 Gemelliphila palaticanis | reverse complement strand
TTGCTGACTCACTTGCACTTGTTGATGCTGATTCAGAAGCTGATGTGCTTGCTGATTCTGACGCACTTGTTGATGCTGATTCAGAAGCTGATGTACTTGCTGACTCAGATGCTGATGTGCTTGCTGATTCTGATGCACTTGTTGATGCTGATTCAGAAGCTGACGTGCTTGCTGATTCTGATGCACTTGTTGATGCTGACTCAGAAGCTGACGTACTTGCTGACTCACTTGCACTTGTTGATGCTGACTCAGAAGCTGACGTACTTGCTGACTCACTTG
>JACBYF010000204.1 GCA_013415235.1 Gemelliphila palaticanis | reverse complement strand
TTAATAGGTTAACTTTAGTTAATTCGTTAAATCCATTTTTTACTATTGTATTGTTGATATTATCACATCCACAACAATCACATTTTTCAGGAGTATATGTTAATATTCCTTTAAATATAAAGTGTTTTTGATTGTTTATTTTAACAATCCTATGAGCATTTTCTACTTGTATATTATTATCTTTTATTTGGAGTAAGCTTTTTGTTATGTCTTCTCCTTTTATTATTTCTATTTCTGTGTTATAATTATTCATGGCAAATATCCTTTCGTTATATTATTTTTT
>JACBYF010000203.1 GCA_013415235.1 Gemelliphila palaticanis | reverse complement strand
GTTTAATTAACTTCATATATGGGGTATATATATCAATACAAATAGCTTTTACATTAAATCTTGCTTCTTTTGAAAATCTAGAGAAATATGTATTTAATATACTTTCAGTTCTACCGTCTACTATATCGATTAACTCATGAGTTAATGCATTAGAAAAAAGAAAACTCATTCCATTTTTACTATCTTTTGTTGACTTTGCAGGGGTTTATTGATATTTATTTTCGGATACTCAATAAATATCTAATAAACTGTGCCTATGTTACTTATAAAACTTTTTTCGTCAAT
>JACBYF010000202.1 GCA_013415235.1 Gemelliphila palaticanis | reverse complement strand
TAGATGCATCTATTAACCTATTTAATTCAAGTACATTTCTACTTTTTACAGCGTATCGTATATCATGAACACGCTCATAACTAGCTTTAAACACTGAATCAAGTTCCAATAAATATTCAAGAATATCTCGTCTAGTAACATAACTTTTAAAACTTCTATTGTATATAAACTTATCATGAGTAATATTATCTACATCTTCTAAAATCAATTTCCAATTATTTTTAAATAAGGTATAATTCATACCAGTATAAGTATTCATTAACTGAACTCTAGCACTATTTAACTTTC
>JACBYF010000201.1 GCA_013415235.1 Gemelliphila palaticanis | reverse complement strand
CACGGTGGGATAGATGATTGGGGTGAAGTCGTAACAAGGTAGCCGTATCGGAAGGTGCGGCTGGATCACCTCCTTTCTAAGGATAGAGGAATAACATTGACAATTCGTTTAGTTTTGAGTGTTCAAACACTCAAGCACAATGAAAACTAAATACAAAATTATAGAGAAACAAGATTTACAAAGAAAAAACCGAGAAAAGTAGTAAGTTGTAAAAAACTTATTCACAAGAGTTCAAGGAAAAAACGAAGCGTAAAAGCTACACACGATTAAGTAGAAAAGAGCGCACGGAGGAT
>JACBYF010000200.1 GCA_013415235.1 Gemelliphila palaticanis | reverse complement strand
CACTTGTTGATGCCGATTCAGATGCTGACGTGCTTGCTGATTCTGATGCACTTGTTGATGCCGATTCAGAAGCTGACGTGCTTGCTGATTCTGACGCACTTGTTGATGCCGATTCAGAAGCTGATGTGCTTGCTGACTCACTTGCACTTGTTGATGCCGATTCAGATGCTGATGTGCTTGCTGACTCACTTGCACTTGTTGATGCTGATTCAGAAGCTGATGTGCTTGCTGATTCTGACGCACTTGTTGATGCTGATTCAGAAGCTGATGTACTTGCTGACTCAGATGCTGATG